>JANXNI010000047.1 GCA_025354165.1 Burkholderiales bacterium
GCCTCGCGGCGATGCAATGCGCAAGCGGATCGTGACCGTGTCGCGAAACTAACGCCGCACTGGTTTCGGCATCGTAGAGCGCTGGAGCTATCCAGGCGGCTCAATTTGTTGCAGGTGGCGCAGTACCTTGGGCATTCTTCCATCGACACGACGAAAGCGTACAGTTTGTCGGATGAGGTCGCGTTGGCGCGTGCCGTACTGGCCGCTGGCGATTGACGCTAATGGGTGCTCGCTGACGGCAGCGGCAACTTCGCAGTAATGACGGTACCGCGTCCAGTCAAAGGGGCGCTGAACGTCAATTCGCCCTCAAGCGCCTCGATGCGCTCCGACATACCAATCATGCCTGATCCTCGCGGCTGAAGCACTGGCAGTGATAGGCCGACGCCATCATCCTCAATGACGATCTTCAGTTCATTGCTGCCCCACAGCATGTCAACCTGCAAGCGACAAGTGCTCGCACCTGCGTGTTTAACCACGTTCGTGAACGCCTCTTGCACCAGCCGATACACAGCCATTTGCAACGGGAACGGGATTTGATCACATGCCGTGTCAATCTGAGCATGAAACATGGTTTCCCCCCGCTGCGCATCGTTATAGGATTCCGCCAGCTCTTGCAACGTCGCCGATAAACCAAGCGTCTCCAGTGTTTCTGGTCGCAATTGACGGACGATCCGACGAACAGCGGCGTAAACATTCTGGGACATGCCAATGATCTCGACGGCGTTGGCCTGAATCTGTTTCAGAGTGTCTGGCTGTTCCCTCTCGGGCGAACCACTGAGCTTTGTGATGTGTTCTGCGCTAACTCGAATTAGAGTACAGCTCGCCCCTAATTCATCATGCAGTTCGCCTGCGATACTTTTTCGCTCGGCCTCAATCGTGTTGCTGATCTGTTGTATCAACTGCCGTCGCTCAGCGTTGCCTACGCGTTCCCGCTCGACGCTTTCTCGCAGCGATTTCGTGCGCGCGATGAGCGCACTCTCGATTCGAGCAAGCTGTGCTTCACGCGTTTCTGTGACAACGTTGACCGCTCGCTCCAACACTTCGAGATCCGTCGCGCTGTGATCGCTTGCGTCGGCGCTTGGCTCGCGAAGCGAGGCAATTGCGCCCTTCAATGGAGCGACACTCCACACAACAAGATAGCGACTAGCAAAGAAACTGAGCAGAAGAAGAAAGAATGCGCTAGAGACAATTGGCCATTGTTGACGCCAAATATCCGTGCCGAGGGCCTCGATATCGACGGCCAACGCGACTGACCCAAGTTTGGAAACGGAGGGGCGCTGCGACGATTCGTTAGCAGCGAACAATTCGATGTCGAGTGGCGCGGCGTCAATTCGAACATCGTCTCGAAAGATGGGGTGATCAGATGAGCCCACCAACGGCACAACCGCACCGCTTCGCGCGCTTTCCATTCCGAGATCAACACCAGGAACAAACCGAACCAAAAGTTCGTCAGATCGACCGAATATCTCGATACCTGCGATTTCTGTGTGGCGAGATGCGAAGGCCCGAGCCAATCGTTGCAATGACGCCCTGTCACCAGCGATCACGCCGACAACCGCCGCGTCGCTGAGCGATTGTGCCAGTAAGTGCCCTCGTTCTTCGACCAAACGCTGTCCTCTGGAATGCGCATGCCACTGCATGTAGACAACGACAACCGCAAGCAAGACAGTTGGCACCATTGAGGCCAGGAACACTCGTGCGCGGATGCTCTCCCAAGCGGAGCGCATGATGGAACGATAAAGTCGCACCGGTCTCATGGTGCGCGCCTCATCTGTTTTAATGTTTGTGCAACGGGCAAGCTCAGAGATCGCAGGACCGATTCGTTCACCACGACGTCAAAGTGACTTGAGTACCGAGGATTCGCTATCTCCGCCCCTCTCGCAATGGCGCGATACATTTCGGCGACGTCGTTCGCGAGCATCGCGGGGGGAACCCAAGCGCTCGCGGCAGCACCGGCAGTCACCATTGTGGCCGTGAAACCGAACACCGGTTGCGAGCGAGCATAAGTGACCAATAGAATAGTTTTCAGATTGCTGGCATTGAAAATCGCCGCGTCTGGCAATGCCAGCCAGGCGTCGACCTCGATATGTGCTGACGTCGCACGAGCGACCTCAGCAATCGCAACGCGATCACCATCGAGGGCGACGTTTTCTACCACCAGGGTGATGTCCAAAGCTGCGGCCAACGTTTGTAGCTTTGTAACAGTTGGCGCCGTGTCGGAGGTTGCCCACACCCCTACCGAAACGGGACGCCTGAAGGTCGCCTGGATCAGTCGCAACTGGATGGCGGGATCCGGGTCGCCGTACAACGCCGACACCGCGCCCAATGAACTGGCTACTTTTACGGTTTTGACAATCGTCGCGTACTGATCCTGAGTGGTAAGCAACGACAACACCGGGGTCGCGGTCGACACGGACTGCCCCGGTGTTGTCGATCGGCTAGTCACCAACACATCACGTAGCGCTTCAGCGCCTAGTGCAATAAACAGCTTCGGCGGGGGCGTCACGTTCTGCGATCGGTACGCCTGGTACGACTCTGCAGTGCGCGTCGTAACGCTCGGAAGTAATGCCTGAAGACGCTCGACGAATGCTGTACTGTAGGTGCGTGTGGCGTCCCCGACCACCACGATCTGTGCGTGAGTCGAGCCGGGCACGAGCACCAACAACATGACGACCAGCCTCTGCGTCAAGCAGAAAAAATGCCTCAACGCGACAACTAGCCACGTTGGGCCACTCAGATTTTCGTCATAGCGCAACTTCGAGACCGATAATGCCGCGAACGCTTTGGGTGAAGCGCGATGTCGAAGCTCTGCCAACGTCCTGGTACGCACCAGTGACTACGTTATCGAGGTGCGAAAGCGTGCCAGTGAAAGTCACTTTGCGAAACGCGCTGGCTTTGTATCGCAGCGACAAATCTTGTCGCCCGAAACTCCTCAGCCCCGGAGAACTGGCGTTGGACGCGTAGGCAACGGCGGAGATACGCAAATCGTCACTCAAAACGTAGGTGGTACGAAGAAATCCGCTCAACGGCACTGTTTGCGTGAGCTCGAGCGCGGTCTCACTGCGCGCGTGTACTAGCGCGCCGCCGACCGATACCGAGAGCTTCTCGGTGGGTTTGAAATCTAGCGTTGCCTCAATGCCTGACGTGGTCAAACTTCCTTTGTTCGTCGGGGAGAAGGTATTGATCGCAAGTTTTTCCGACACAAGGTCCCGCTGCTGTTCGCGAAAAACCACAACGTCTACCACTGCATGGCCTGGCACCCAATTGCCGTGATAACCGACCTCTAACCGTTCGTTTCGCTCGGGCAACAATCCGCCTTGCGCGACACCCGTTTGGTAGTACTGCGGTTGTGCAATGCCCGGGTACGCTGGCGTCGCGTTGATCAACCGATACGACCAATTGCCTTGTTGCTCCTGCAGATCGGGACGACGGGCACCCACCGCCCAGGATGCACGCAAAGTTTGCGTTGGAGTGACCGCCCAATTAGCTCCCACACGCGGCAAGAACTCGCTACCGCTTTTTCCGTCACGATCAACATAGAGCCCGAGATTAAGGGTCACATTGTCGATCGGACGATATTCGGCATTGAAGAATGCTCGTGCAGCATTCGCCGCGACGTCCTTGCCACCAGAAAGCGAGTCAGATCGTCCGCTGTCGCGTCGATAACCGATTCCGACCACACCGCGTAACTGGGCGGACACAACAACGGTAGCCTGAGCCTCAATATCCACGCGTCGTTCGGTTAACTCGATGCCCGTTGTTCCGCACAAGTTCTGCGTCGCACGCGCTCCCAACGCGCCAATTGCTCGTGCTGTTGCGGTGAGCGCGGCGACTTCCGCTGCGGAACTGGGCTTGGGAGTCGCGCCCGTGACCAACGCCGTGGCTAGTTGCGGGTTTATCCGCCATAACGCCCCTAGTTCAGGCGCGAACAGGCCCATCGGAACGCAGGTTGACCAGCCCTGACTTTGATCCTGATTCAGAACAGTTGCTCGAACCTTCGTCTCAAGCGAGTCGTTCCAGTCTCGCCGCCAATTCACAGCGCCATACACGTCGGTAAAACGGACGTCGGGAAATGAGGTTTGTCGCGAGTCAATGGTCTCGACCTGCTTCGTGCCATCCGCAACAAGAACCTGGAACCCCAAGCTATCGCGCGCATTGGGCGTGAAATCGAGTCCAAGCGTACCGCGGTTGATCGTCTGACCATCGTGCCCAACTTTGAGGGCGGGAATCGCATCATAACCATTGGTAATTTCTCGTTGCATCGAGACTCGATAGGCCAATCCATTGTCTGCGATGTTGCTGTGTTGCAACGAGACGTTCCGCTCATTCGAGCTGCCGAATTGAACGCTGATCTGCGTCGATCCGCCGGTGGCACGCGCCGATTTGGTGATGACGTTGACCACGGCTGTCATGCTGTTCGGGCCATACGCGGCCGAGGCCGGTCCACGCGTGACCTCGATGCGTTCGATATCACTCATCAACACAGGAATCGCCGACCAATTGACTCGCGACAATCCTGGGCGATAGACCGAAATACCGTCGATCATCACGTTCAGTCGACGTGGAATGAGAATATTGCCGCCGTGATAATTGACACGATAGTCATTTCCATCGACCTGCGTTACGTCCATGCCAGGAACGAGGCGGAGTGCCTCTGGCAGTGATCGCAAGCCCAAATCCGCAATCGTTAACGCCGTCACCACCGTGACCGCTGCTGGTAACTCTGCTACCGACTGTCGAAGTCGGGTCGGTGTAATCACCAGATCAGTGGCTGTGTCAAAAAGGGGATCCATAGTTGCCGTCGCATTTGTAACGGATGCTGCGGAACAGAGCGCGAGTACCAATGCCGTTTGTTCAAATCGTTTAATCATCAAAATCCTTCCGCTACGGCGCGAGCCGCGGATAGCTGAACAAGAGAAAATGGGTCACATTCACACCGAAATGGGCGGCGATCGCCCATTCAATGCGTTGAGTCTTTTCGTAGACATAGCCATAGCCAATCCCGGCAAGGAGTGCGCCGAGGACGTATAGCGGTCCACCCGCTATGTGAGCCAGACCAAATAGGGCTGTACTGACGGCGATGATCCGCCATGCACTCGTAAACGTTTTCGGGAAACAACGTCGCATCGCGTCGTGCAAAAACATGCGAAAGAAAACTTCTTCCGCAAAGGTTGTGAAGAAAAGATTTACCGCCAGGAACATCATCACCGTAGCGACGTCTGGCGCTTTGGGTGCCCAGCGCACCGCGCTCAATAGGCTCATCACGCCCATAACAGCGAGCGCCACGACGGCGACAGTTGCGACCGTTACCCCTGCGCTTCGTAGTAGCGGTGGATGCGCCCTCTTCCCCCGCGACCATAACGGCCATCCATTCAGCGCAATTGCAAAAAGTAACAAGCCAACGAAGGGTTTATCCATGTGACCTAGCAACCACAACCTCTGACATCCTTCACAAATCACGGTTGGAGCGAGTAACGGCAGCCCGTGAAAGCCTGGCACTCTGTGTGTCGCTAGCACCACCGCCGACACACCGAGGAACACGGCCATCGTTCGGACAGCGTTTGGGCGCGCAGTCATTCGGTAGTAGTAGCAGGCAGTGCCGAACAGCAGCAGTGCAACAACACCCAACACACCAATCATTCCGCCGGCAATCGCAGTGCCAACCGCTACTGCGGCAAACGCCAATCCCGCAAGCGCCAATAACTGCTGGGCGTTGCCGCGCGCGCGGACCAAGCAAACGAATGTAGTGATCGTCAAAACCATAGCAACTAGCGCTGACTGACCCAAAGGCGAAGCCACAGCACAATCAGTGCACCAATTCACGAACTGACTCCTAGATGAGACCGTTACGCAGCGCGTACTGGGTCAACGCGGCGGTGCGCTTGGTGCGCAACTTGCGCTTGATTTCAGCGCTGTCGTTCGACACCGTCTTTGCGGACACGTGAAGGTTTTCGGCAATCTGCACATTGGTGAGCCCCTTGGCAATTCCCTTGAGAACTTCCAACTCTCGCTCGCTCAACGTATGCACTGATATCTGCTCGGGATCCATCACCTCGCGCGCCATGCGATAGGCTACCGACGAGGGCAAATATTCTTTCCCTTGCGCCGCCATTTCGATCCCGCGTACCAGCTCATCCATCTCCAGATCCTTGGTGATGTACGCCAGAACCCCGCCGCGATAACTCTTGGAAATCACGGCCGATTGATCGAACTGAGTCAGAAGGATCACGCGCGTAGTTGGGTCATCCGAAATCGCGTTTAGTGCGACATCCAGGCCACTCGCACCCTCTCCAAATCGAATATCCAAAATGAGCACATCGGCTGCCAACCTTCGATAGGCGGCAACCGCATCGACCGGATTATTGTGTGTTGATACGACGTCAATTCCTCGGTTCGCCAGCGCTGCGGCGAAACCCGTGAGCAGGAGTGGATGATCGTCAGCGATGACCACACACAGGCGCGGCAATGTTGGAGTGTCATTCATTCGGAAGGTCTTTTGGACGGACGGCCTGCCCGACGTGATTGGTAGTCCGACACCTGACGGCTATCGACGAAAGTGCGCCCACCTACCTTTAGTGTTTCAAAACGCGCGTTGTTCACCAGTTTTACGATGGCTTGGCGTGACACGCCTCGAATCCTCGCCGCCTCCGCAAGCGACACCCAGTTTCCCAATCCCAAAGCAATCTCCAGCAAATCAAACGCAGCGCACGAAAAGTATTGGGTTGTAATTGCCAACCTATTGTAGTGCTAACTCCCACAGGCAGTAACAGTTTTTTGCGCTACTATTTGCTACCATCTAGCAATGCCGTTGTCATTTGATCGAAAACCGCTGTTGCAATGCGCACAAAAGCGCTAGCAACTGCAAAGCAATTAACCGAGCCACTGAGGACCCAAGAATGACCGCGCGACTTGCCTTACTCGAAGACGACACTCGTCAAACTGCTCCTGTCGCCCCTGCCCCGCTCATTCGCAGCGCTGCGTTTAGTTTTGCAGAGTTGTCCAATGCAGCTCCATGCACTGCGAACACGCTCGGACTGGAAGCGTTAGGAGTGATGGGCGTTGATGAGTTGCCAGTATCAGCCGGTGGCCTCTTACGCGCGATTGCGGGAGCAGTAGTTCGCGGTGAGCCCGCGTTAACGGAAAGCGTTCTCGTCGCGATGAAACACGCCATTTTGTCCGCGCCCGACGTTGGCGCTAAAGCCCAGCGTGAGTTGGTCGCGCTATGTAATGGTGCGTTGAACTTGCTCGACCACCCTAGCGCCTACGCAAACTCAGCGCATCGTTAGCAACGACGGTTGATGAAAAGATGGGGCGTCGTCCAACCCTAGAGCCCGACCGCAGCGAAAAAAAGGGGATGGAACAACACGTCGCTTCGGCCAGAACCGTGCCCATTTGCTTTTGGGCAGGACTGGTGACCAGCGAATCACCAGCCCGATCATTGCATCGCGGTGCGCACACGCACCGATAACGCGCAGCGACGTATTGGTTTACTTGTGCGCCGGAAAATCTGAACGTGGGTGATGTGATTTATGACCGTTTCCGCATCATGAGCCTCGGTTATGACAATGGTTAACCCCTTCGGGTGGTGAATCGATGGCACTTGATGCCATCCGTCGTCCGTCACTTCGCGCATCGCAATGCCATCGCCAAAACGAGTACATGGCCAACGCGCAGTAGGTAACGTAGAGGATCGCTAAGCCGTACATCTGTTTGCTCAATACCAAAGGTACGAGCAGAATGTTCGAGACAACCCACAGCGCGAAGCCAGAGCGCCGTTTGTGCGCGACCAGTAGATTGCCGATCAGCCCCAGCACGACAGCGGTGTACTCGACCGCGACAATGACATGGTTCGTGGGCACGTCGATCACGCCTTGTCTCCGTCAGACGTTTGAACCGAACGTACGTTGCGCACAAAGCGTCTGGCTCGCTGTAGACGTAGCGACCCAACCCATCGCTTCGGCTCGCTTTCATGGAGCGATATCGCAAGCAAGAGGCCGCTCTCACCGTAGATGTCACGCAGCAGCGGCCTAAGGGTTGCGTCACTTGACGCCCGTCCGCAACGCTCTCGCAGCACCTGCGAAACGGATCGGACACTCGGTCGCGTTCTACTTCGTAGTTGATTGATGACGATCGCGCGAACCAGGTACTCATCATCGAGCGCCTGTAGCTCTACAACCTCCGCCGTAGACAAATCGTTACTCGCTGCAGGTGTCGAAGTGGGATGCGTTGGTAGTGACATGCGCTGAATATAGCGCTGCTGTATGTCCTTTACTACTGCAAAGAGGTTTCGTATCGCCTTCTAGTGAATCAGGCGCTACCGCTCCGCTTAGTGCATCTAACCTTCCGGATCGACTGCGATGGCTCGCAGTTTGCGTTCGTACTGACGTAACGATGCGTTGGGGGCGCGCGATTCGTCATGGGCGTAGCGCTCGAAGGTCCGCTCACTGACGCCCAGAATTGAGGCCAGAGCGCTGCGCGTGGCCTTGCCGTTCTTCCATCCGAGCAAGCCCATCCAGCGGTCCACAATCGTCGACATTTTGAGATTGCTCAGTTCCTTCATGAGCGCTCGCTGTACATCAGACATGCTCGACACGACTTCACGCGCTTTGCTTATCTCTGACTCGGTGATTCGGTTAAACCCCTTCAACTTGGCTCGAAGCGTCTCAACGGGCATGCCCATTTCGTCCGCCATTTCCTGTACCGTGAAATGCAATTCGCCGATCATTGATCGCATTTGATCCAGTTCCGGAGATTCTGTGCGCTTGGCGGCAGAACTGACCGCTGCTAACGACGAAGAAAGCGCGAACGGCACTGCCGCGCCAACTCGGGCCCGGCTCAGGACGTCCGCGACTCGCCTGATCGCTGCATTCTGGTCAATTTCTTCGGCGAAGGTTTCTGCTGCAAGTGTCGCCTGAGGGCTGTCCGATCCGTTCGTGTCTACAAGATCGTCTAGCGAAAGCGTCTCGGCTGATGCTGCGGGCCAGGCGCTGTCGCTACCCGATGCCGACCCTTTTGCCCGTGGCCGGAATCTGATGAGAAACGTTCGGATGTAGGTGAACAAAAACGGAGCCAGGGGCCGACTCGCGTCGTAGAGCGGAACCAATTCTCGGACGAAGTAAAAGTGGAGCTCCTGCAGGGCGTCGTCGCGAAGCGCTTGCGGAACGCCAACTTTCCACGCGATCGCTGCGCCAAAGGAGCGCAGATGTGGGTACGCCACAGCGGCGAGTATTTGCTCGTTACCGTGCTCTCGAAAGTCCGTGATCGCTGTCTTCACAGGAGCCAAACGTGTCTCTAGGCTCGTTTGTGGCGATTCGCCCGGCGAATTCGCCTCGGCTTCGGCCATACACCATCCTCTTGAATTTGTTACCTGGTTACAAGTGCGACTGGCGCGTCTAAGCGTAACAGTAACAGTTTACATGCCGAGAGCAACTGCGCCGCCGGCTCTGACGGCAATTCGACCATCTCGATAAGTCGTGCAATCAACACGATCACAATCTCAGCGCGACTCAAATCATCCGCGTCTAGCGCCGACAAGCCGGCCGCCAGCAGTTCGTCGTGACTGACCGCTTCTTCAAAGCATTCGCTACCGATCGCGGCAATACCCAAGCGCACAGCCGTGGAATCCATTTGCCGAAGAATGGACGGCTGCGAATCACCTTGGATGACCATTGTGTCAAGCAAGCGCTGGTAGTCTTGATCCGTGCTCATCGCTAGGTCTGTGGCGTCAAAAGGCCGATGCGTGCTCAAACATCATCGCGCGTGGCGGAGTAGCGTCCGCCCGGGAGAGGTGCGAATCCACGAACGAATATTGAACGTGTTGCCACACGCCGTCACTGCCGCAGACCCACCACGTCAGCCTCTCGCGGCGCAACTGCTCGATACCGAGCCAATGGCGCGAATCAAATCGTGAACCATCGTGCATGGCGCGTATTGCATGGGATAACACCCAGGTTGGAGTTTGCTTTGTGGCGAGTGGCGAGCAGATCGCTAAATGCAACTCACCGCAAGCGTCGGTATGATGCTCCAGCCGATACCCCAATGGAATCGCACTCGCGTTCGCCAAGAGTCCGTGAATGTTGTCAAGAGACAATGAGGGCGGCAAATGCAATGCCCGGAGCGCGATTTCGGATACCGTACGATCCCGTGGCCAGTTGGCCAACAGGTCGCGAACCGTCGAAGCGTCCAGCACGATATGTTCACCGTTTGCGATGCGGTGTCGTACAGCATGGAGTTCCTCCAACTGCCGGGCGCGGAGGGTATCGCGAAGTGAATTCATCATATTGGATCCATGAGGGCCTATCGGAGCTCTGTGCTGCGTAACGTCTGGTTGTAATTGGGTGGGTTCGGCATCCGCTGATTGCTACGCAACCAGATTTGTGCGGACTCGGCGGCGGCTTTCCGCTGAGGAAGCGTTAATCCGGCCATGAAAACCTCCGACCGCTCGCGACACGCTTGATCCCTCGAAGCGCAGACGATGAACCACTGGGCTGCGAGTGTCGTGTCCGGTTTTTCTACACCGTTGCCGGTGGCATACATCCATCCAAGCAGATACTGCGCCTCCGCGCTCCACAAGCGAGCCGCAGCCTCAAACGACTGTCGGGCCGGTATGTTCGGCTCAATGATGTTTGGATCGAGAACGTCTTTCTTGGTCAAGGCGAGCAATACTTTGCCGCGCTTCATCATCGCGTAGCCATCCTTGAATTGAGCCGCCCGATCATAGTATTTCAGCGCTTCTTGCAAGTCCTGTTTGATGCCGGCGATCGGTATCCCCGCTTCGTACATCTCACCGAGCTTTACACCCGCGTGCGGGATGGCACTATCGGTCTTCGTGTCGATTGCGCGCTGAAATAATTGCGCCGCACCTGGAGCCTCCGCACTACCGTTGACTCGCTGCGGAACTACCTCGCCAAAGTACATCAGCAGACCCGCGTTGTAAGCCGCCACGGACACTTTCTTTGACGCATCTAAATACAGCTTGAGCGCTAGTTTTGGGTTGCGCGCGAGACCCGCCAGGCCACGCTCGTAGAGGTAGGCGAGCTCGGCCTGCGCGTACGCACTGAGCTGTGGTGGCTTTGTGGTGGTCGGAGTCGCAGCGTCTGTCGCGCTACCTGGTGCGAGATCACCTGCTGAGTACCGAAGATCGCGAAGCGCTGTCAGATCTCCATCGGCGGCTTTCAACGCTAGCTCTTGAGCAGCGCGTGGTCCGGCAGCAAATACGGCCTGCCCTGCGACGTCGGAAACGACCTTTTGGCTCTCCGGCGAACAGCCTGCCAACGCCGCGCAACCAATGAAAATGACGGCGGCAACGATGCGACGTTTGCGATGATTTTGGCAGCGAGCGACATCGATTTGATCCATTCCCCCTAGTGTATCTTTTTTTGTGTGTCTTTTGCTACTGTAATGCGTATTTCCGTTGCCTGTTGGCAGCAAATACATTACTGTTCCGTGGCTCACTTGTAGTTGCGGCACAAACCTTGACACACGGAGACCGCAACGCGAGCAAGCGCAACGACAAAAATAACCCGGTTGATCGCGCCAATTCAGGTTGTCGTGCCAACAAAGTTATGCGGCGATCACTGCGTCACATCCGTTTCCCATACCAACGGATGTCCGGCGTACCCATGTTGCATAGATATTCAAGATTGGGTCTTGGGTTTATGTTTCTTTTCTATACCAGGAGATACCGACATGAACGTATTTGATAACGCAACCTTCGCTGGCAATGTTGGCAAAGATGTTGTCCTTCGCGAAACCCCTAACGGCAAAAAAGTCACTGAGGTTTCATTCGCTGTTGATCGTTCCTACACGGACAAAGACGGCAAAAAAGTTGAACGCACCCAATGGGTACGTGCTTCGCTGTTCGATGAACGCGCTGAAACGCTCGCCAATCTGAACATCAAAGCTGGCGACTTTTTCATCGGCAACGGTACTGTTGAAGTTCAAGCTTTTCTGAACAAAAACAGCCAGCCTGAAGCGAGCCTCTCGCTTAAACTCGAATCCTATCGCTTCCGCACCAAAGCAGTCGCCGACTCCGGATCCGAAGGCAACGACCTCTAAGTCGACGGCCACTCCCCCCTAACCCCTCAATGCTTCGCATTTTGGGGTTTTTTCATGCCGATGGAACACGCAATGGCGAGGTTTCCCGTGATCTCCCGCAATCACACAGCGAGGGCCTCATTCAAGTCCATGCGTATACCCGTTAGTGGCCAATGTACTCGTGACGAACAGAAGCATTCAAGATGGGCTTGAAACTTGTTTTTTTAAAGGAACAACGTCATGGACAGTACTTCGAAAGTCGGCCTCCTAGCACTCCAATGTGGCAAAACGCTCGCCTTGGAGGTTTACCAATCGGCTGCCGGCTTCTACCTCGGAACGTATGCAGAGGACAAAGAGTGCGGCCTCCCCGCCCCGTTCACTCGGGAATCACAAGAGTATTGGCGAACCGCTGCAAAAGCGAGCGCAGCTCTTCAATCAGGCTCCTGGACTCAACGCCGGAATCTGTGAGTAGGGTGCTGGCACTGCCTCGCCCCGCGACTTACATCGCACCCCAAACCCCTTAATGCTTCGCATTTTGGGGTTTTCCTTTTTCTGGGGCAAGAAGCAACGCATGCAAGTCTGATCCTGAAGTCCTGAGCGACCTTCAGTGCCATTCGTGACGACCACAGGGGCAGCAGTCGACCTCGATACCGGTCAGGCTGCACTCTCCTTCTCCGCCGTGATAGGAAACGAAATCCGGATCGTAGCCGCGCTTCGTAGAGCACGTCGGAGCACCCGCAGCCTCGTGCCGATTCGGTCTCAGCCTTCTCGATCTCTGCGGTGAGGGCGGCTACCGTAGTGAGCATCAAAGAGAGCCAGTACCTTCCTGTCCTTTATCAGTCACCGCCGTGACGGTAACTGACGTGGCGGTCGCGGCTTGAGCCGCAGTCAGCGACATGGTGCCCCCAGACACTGGCATGGTCTGGCCGTTGACCGTCCACCGGTACGTGCTGACGTAGCCCTTTGTCACGGTGCAACGCGCACTATAGATGGTGCCATTTTTCGCGATTGAACACACAGGATTATCGCCCGTCACCAGCGTGATGGGCTGAGTCAGCGTCATCGTCTGGCCGTTGACGGTTGACACAATCGCGTCGACGTTATGCGTCCCTGCGGATGGCACGTCGATTCCCACCGTAGTGAACAGCCCTTGCGCCACTTGAACACCATCTACTTTGTAGGTGATGTTTGATATGTTGTCTGAACGAGGGAGTGTCGTGATGACTACGCGCGCACTGACTCGCGATGGTGCACGCTCCCAACGATCACTGTGAGTCAACGTGATGTTGCCCGTGAGCTGCAGCGGTGGCAGCACTTCAACGATGTCCGAGTACGCCTGGATTGCATTGCCGCGCGTATCACTGACCGTCGACGTGATCTGGTATTGACCAGCCACCGCGAATTCCACCGTAGCGTAGTTGTCTCTTGACTCAACGACGGTCGCGTTGGCAGGAACAGTCCACGAGTAGCTGATCGGCTCCCGTCCCAGGGCCGAAAGCTGGCGGAGATCGCTCGGCGCTACGGTGTACCGAACGCGAGCGGGAACACGGTTATCCAAGACACGCGTTTGCATCGACCACGCTGGCCATGCGTAAGCCCAGACGCTGAGTGGCAATTCAGCGACACTCCTCACGGTTGGCATCTCGGTGACCCACGCTTCGTAGCGGAGGAACTTGTCCGTCGCGGTCGGCGTGTAGCTCAACGTGTCACCGTCCTGCGTCTGACCGTTTGGAAGTAGCCAGCGCCCTGACACTGTCATGTTGCTTTGCAAGCTGCCCAGAAACAGTGATGGCCGCGTTGCATTGTAGGAATAAGACTTGCCCGCCTCGACAGTTCTGGATCCGTTCAACGACGCTTTCTGGATCAACGGCGCAGTGACGCGCAAGATCGTTGTCGCACGCGACAGACGATTCGGGTCACCAACAGGTGCACCGGTTTGCGCGCCTTCAAGTCTAATGATCCAGTCAGCCGCGACTTCAGGCGTCAGCGTCAACGTCTCGCCCGTATGCGTCGTAGGGCTGCGGTCCCCTGATCCTTTTTGCACACTCCACGTATAGTCAGTGGGCACCGAGTTCAGAGAGCTTGCGGTCAAGGTCACAGGCCGCGCGACAAACGTTGCGGTCGGGCCGTTAATCGCCAGGCGGGAAATATCGAATGCTTGCACCTCAATCGGATCAATGTTGGTGTCATCCTCGTTGTTGCGATTGATAATTTTGGCTTTGATCCAACGCTTGCCTGCCGTCGCAAATGTTGGACGAACACTCGTGCCGGTGGCGGCAGCCCCAGCGACCAGCATCGGCACGTACGTCGCACCGTCGTCCGAAACGGTCCAGTCGACGCGACCGATGTCGTTGTAACGAGCGTTGTTTGCCAGCGACAATCCGATGGTTGGAGAAAACGGTGTAGGCCCGGTCGCTGCTCGCGTAGTCAGCGTCGCGTTAATGTCGCTTCCGTTTTTCACCAGCAACGAGGCCCGCAGCGATTTGACTTCCAGCGACGTGGTGTTGCTGCCCGCCGGACCCGCAAGATTCGCGCGAGCGATAATCGTGTAGGTGCCCGGCGCGAGTTGTCCAAGGTTTGCCTGCCAGGCACCGGTTGCACTGATCGCAGTGACCGGCGAACCCATCGCTGTCTCCGTACCGTTCGACGCCACCGCCGCTAGTTTGACCGACCACGTTCCGAGCACTCCGGGGTCGTAGGTGAATATTTGTCCCGAAGCACCGTAGCTCGATGCGCCGAACAGCCCGCTCATCACCGCGTCGGATGTACTGACTGAAACAGCGTTGGTCACAACGAGCGATGGCTTGCGCGGAAGGCCCGTGAACGTGAGCGTCTTGACAGTTTTCACTTCGGGAAGCCGCGTGTACGACGCCTCAATGTCGAAGGTCTGCGTGGAGTAGAGCTGCGCTAACTGTGTTTGAATGAATTCGCGCGCGCTGGTTGATGATGAATTCGAAGTGCGCACCGTATTGCCCGCGACCTTGATGGCCAGCGTCAGCCCCGGATAGCTTGCGGACGCTTCTGCACGACCCGCAATCACGTCGCCAATGAAAGAAAACAGCGATGGTTCGACCGCGTTGCGATTGATCTCCATCGTCGCTTGGTCAGCTACAAACGTCACCGTGGGCGCTGGTGGGGGCGTACCAATCAACGCGAGTTGTTTGCTGGAAGCGCGGTAAAAAGAGGTGGTGTTCGTTGCGGTGTTGGTGAATAGTACGCCGGTATCGTAGGCCACGAGGTTGGGGCCAAGATCCGGGATGTATCCCGCGAGCGGAATACGTCCCGATGATTCGCGATCCAGTCCGCTCGGAAGTTGCGTGTAGCGCACCGAACAGATGGGCTGATCGTAGGTTGTCGTCGGCACGAAATTCGTACCGTCCGCGATGCCAGAGCAAACACCGCTATCCGTGGCAATAGTGACGGACACCGGCTCAACGGCACGCGCATACGTCGCATTAGCTCGCGATGCTGCAAGCGTGATACCAGCGTCCGGATTCCACGTATTCACGCCGACCCGCAATGTGGGTGCGTCGGGAGCGTCAATCCAGACATCAACGGTTGATGTTCCAGAGGCGACTACGGCATTGATTCCATGCCCTGTACCGAGCACGGCAATCGGTATTGTCGTGTCCGTTGCGGTGACACTTACCCCATTAACCGTGGCCACACTTGCGGTACCACCGGTCAATCTCGCTTTGCCGGATAGGGTGCCCTGCAGGTACGCGTTGGTCAACGGATTGATAATTCCTACGCGACGCGCAACAGCCGGAAAGTTTTCCACCATGGGTACGCTGACACTCACCGGCTGGATCGGTCGTTGATACGTGACTGCCAATGCACCCCCGGCAGGACTCAAGCCATACTTGTTGCGCAACGACGCAGTTAGGGTGTACAGACCGTCTCGAAGCGACGGATAGCCTTTGAGCGTACTCACGCCAGCGACGCGCCCCGCAGTGACCGCAACGGGTGATCCCTGCGCGTCCGTCAGTACTACAGTGTCCGTGATGTTGTCCGTAACGGTGAAAGTGGATTGTGGACTTGAGACGGCGGCCGAGACCGTTTGTGTGCCGAACTTACCTTCGACGCTTGTGACCGAATACGCGCCGGGCGGCAAGGCAGATATGTCTGCCGCCGCGTAGAAACCGGCATTGAAAAGTGCGGCTTCCTGCGTCGTGAGACCACCCGTCGGTGCCAGGGCAGCGGCCACCTCAGCCGATGCGGTACGCCTTGCGATGGGAAAGCGGTAGCTGGCTCCGAGGCCGGTAACAACCACATAAAGCTCTGTGCCAGCAGCCTTCAGCGTTTCGTCGTAGAAGACGCCCTTCACGATCAACGCATCTTGCTCAACCATTGTCGAAGCGAGCTGCGCGACAGGGGCGGCCGCTGCGCGCTGTGCAACGCCAATGGTCAGCGCTCCCACGACCAACAGTGCAACCGTCAAACGTTGGAACGGACGAAGTGTAGGTTTCATTTTGATCACCGTCCTTTTCACTGCTGAGCTGCAGGTAGCGCTGCAGGTTGCGGTAGCGTGCTGCCTGTTCCACTCCGCTTGACACCAAGAGAGCCGATTGAGGGCGTAGCTGTGGCGCCGTTGGCGACGGCACCTTTGCTATTTGAGAAGATGAGCGCCGAAGGCGTCTTCCAGTCCACCAGTAGGGAGGAGTTGACCGCAGTGGATGCGTTCGATGCCCCACCGTTGGTAACGGTGACGTTGAGCGTGTAGTTGCCGTCTGCAAGATCCAGCGGCAGCGCCCAGGCCAATACGGTGTACGCCCTCCCACCCGCCGTGCCAGTTGAGTTGTTGACCGCCGGGCCAAATCCCACCGTGTATCCCGTGACGCTAACTGATCCGGAGGCCAACGCTGGTGACCCGCACGCGGCTACCTGCGTTAGCACTTGCAAGGTCGTTAAATCAGCAGATACTGATGCGCCCAGAAATGTTGGCGCACGACAACTGACAGTGACAGTTGCTGTTCCCACGACCGATAGGCCACCTGGATCGGTCGCAGTGAAGGTAAACGTGGTTGTCCCTGTGAAGTCAGCGGAGACCGGCGGGCTGTAGACCAGCAGGTTGTTAACAACCGCAGCACTGCCCTGACCGAGGGCTGGTTGTGTCGCAATCGCAATGATGAACGTTTGCCCTGGGTTGGAATCAACGACAATCGGCGCGACAGGCGAGGCGACGTTCTCCGCGCCCGTACTGATCGTCGCGACAGCGGAGGTGGGCGCGACGTTTGCGTATCCGTTGTCAGCCAGGCTGAGTGCGCTAGCACCGCCACTTGCCGACACGGCAGCGACCGCGTAGGCGTAGGTCGTAGGCCCGCCCGGCGTCAGATCGGTGAATGTCGCCGTAGTTGACGTGCCAATTTGCGCTCCATTCCTGAACACTCGGTACGACGACGCACCGACCGACGCCAACCAGGTAATCGTGACGGCATTATTTACCGTTCCATCGGTTGCAGCGACACCTGTCGGAATCCACGGCACGAATGGGTCTACTGTGATTGTGACGGGACCATCCTTAGTTGCTGCTCCTCGGTCAGTCACTCGTAGGGTGCAAGTCGTCGTGCCCGCAAATCCAAAGCTCGGATCTGGTGTCCACGTCACAGAAGCGCCTGCAATGGCACAACTACCCTGCCCCGCCGCTGGTTGTGCCATTACGGAGTAAACAAATGTCTCCGATTGTCCAGCCGTTGCATTCGGGTCAATGGTTGTGATCAAGGTCGGCGACGACGGTTGATTTGCTACTGCGTTGATCGTCGCTGCCACTGATGTCGGCGCGAGGTTTGCGTATCCACTCGCAATGTTCGAACTGTAGTTCGAGACCGTTGTCATGGCCCAATAGCCCCAGTTACCGGCATCGTCCACTTGGTTGAGCAAGTAAAAATCTGTGTCCACGTCTGCGCCCCTTGCCGACGTGTCATCGAATGAGCCCGGCGAGCCCGGAAGGGTGGCGATGTTCTCCCAGTCTGACAAGTTGGCGCGACTCCTCAACCGCCATATCCCGGATTGCGTCGCGGTGTAACCAACTGGCGCAGCCCACGTCAATCGGGTCGCGCCGTTCACTGTGCCTTGGCTGGCCATGAGCGCGGGAACAGTCAATCCCACACGCAATCCGCATGCCTCGTTCGACCACGGTCCGGCACCGGCAGCATTTACTGCGCGAATCTTGTAGCAGCGACTCAGACCGCGCGGAATGCTTGTGTCCCCTATGGTCGTCAACGCCCCCGGAGTGATAGCAACGACAGCGCCATCTACCGTGCGGTTGACGTCCGCCAGCGTTCGCTGGATATCAAACGACGATGCCCCAGAGAAGGGTGACCAATTGAGTTGAATGCGATCAGCATAATCGCTGGAGGCGGTAAAGTTTTGCGGCGCGGTCGTGATGGGCATCAGCGCATAACCCGTGTCACTCGCTGACGCAACACCGAGCTCCCAGCCACCGTAATCCAATCCGTCGGACGGCGCGAGCGCAAACACATGGTAGTCGTAGAAAACGCCCGACAAGGCCGTGGTGTCGTCGCAGGTAGTCGCAGCGGACGCGAGACCGGGGCAGACTATTGACCAGCCAGGCGGCTGACCGGTCAGCGTACCCGCAGGAAACGCCGTGCCTACAGCCGCCCTCAACATCAATTGAGAGCTTGCATTGCCACCCCGCGTCCAGGTGAGGCGCACTTTGTCACCGAAGGCAGCATCAGACGCCTGCAATGCAGTAGGCGCTGTTGGAGCAACATAGGTTGAAATAAATACGTTGGGTGACCACTGGCCCACGTACTCAATGGGGTCATCGTAAACAATCGTGAACAGCGCGCCAAAGGACGGCGTCGCGCTGGTGGTGAGCGTGCCGGTCGCAGTTGCCGTGCCGCCGGGTAACGTGGTGCCCACTGGAAACAGCAAGGAGCCTGTCCCAGTCCACGGCTCTTGCGGTTCGCCATGAACTTTGTGACCAGCGCCGGCCGCCGTCGTTGCGTGCTGCCAGGTGCTTTGCCCGGAGTTGGTAAACGTTATCGACACGGGATAGCTGCGATTGACCAGTAAATTGCGCCTCCAAGGATCAACGGCTCCCGCGACAGTTTGTGTGACGAAGGTAGAACTTTGCGACGCACGTCTGGTGAAAACGGTCACTGCGGTATTGCAAGGCACGTTGGCGCCAGCCGCTCCGGTGAGGTATGCGCGAGCAGAAAATGTTCCGAACTCGCGCTGGGGACGCAGCAACGGCGCGTCGACGTACCATGTACCGCCTCCGTCATTGGTCGCAGGTAGCGACGTCAAGTCGTTTTGACCGTTTACATCGCCCCACAGCGCGATATTCACCGACGTAGCGTTCGTGACGCCGTAGACCGACACCCGGACGCTGGAAGTTGTCGAGGTCACGGTTTGGGGAGCGCCGGTCATAGCGGCGGAACAGGTCAACGGCACAGGAAGCGCTATTCCAGGAGTAACGGTGTTGCCTGTATCGCTGTATTGGCTGCTTGCACTCGCGTAGGCGGTCACCGCGTAGTGGTAAGCGACCCCCGTCAGTGGGGGCGTATCAAGAAAATTGCTCGGGCCGTTGTTCACCAGGTTGCCGGTCCACCCTATCCACACAGGGTTCAACCAACTTGAGTCGTATCGATACAGGTAATACCCGACACCAGTGCTGTTTGCACCCGGCGTCCAACTGACGTAAACCTGGCCGGGGTAGGTGCTGGAGTTTTGCGTAGCGGTTACGTTGGTGGGCATGCCGGGGCGTGTCACAGGGATCGTGATGCTCGAATAATTCGAATACGTATCGCCGCCCGGTCCTGAGTATTTGAGTTGCAGGCCGTAGCTGTTGCCCTGCACCAGCGCTTGATTGCGATCCCAGCACACGTAGGAAGTCCATAGAGCGGTGGCGGGTCCAGTTGCCTTTGTCACGCCGTTTTCAATCCAAGAAAAACTCGTAATGACCGGGTTCACTGGTGTGTAGTCAACACAGAGTTTTAAGCCCCCGGTGACGGCTGCGTCGGCCACGATGCGCAGATTGGAAATGACAGGCGTCGGCGTCACAGCAACGGCAGTGCTGGTGATGGTTGCACTCATGTAGCCGTCTTTGCTGACGAAGCAGAACGGCTGCGGGCTGCCAACCGGCACCCCCGAGAACCGGTAAATGCGACCATAGGTGCCGTTGACCAGCGTCACTGTCAACCCACCCAGTGAGGCTGATCCGCTGTTTGGCAGTGTGAAATAAGTGGCGACCGCCCCGCCACAAAAGGCGCGCTTGTAGTAATAATCAGTGCCCACCATGTTCGAGTAATAGACGTCAAAAGTGCCCGTGCCTGATGTCTCGTACGGCGTGCCGATTGAGCCGTCGAAGCCATCGGCACTAGGACTCTCAGCGGTCACCGCAAGCGTTGCGCTGGCCTGTTGAATCGTCAATAAAGAAAAGACGACTGCGGCACACCTTTTCATGAGATTTGTGAACTTCATTTTGGTGCTCCTGCGCGCGAGGTCGTCGCTGTGGAGGGGCTCAGTGCGGCAAACGCTGCGGTTACCACGTCGGTTGCCGGTTTAGCTTCCGCCAGCGAACACAATTCATGCTCGGAGCCGTCGTTTTGCTTCACGACAGCCCGCACAAAGACATGGGCGATGTGGCTAGCTGGCGCGGGCAGCGCCGCGCGGAACTGTTGAGTCACCGATTCGAGATCTCTCACCACGTAGTGTTTGAGACTGGTGGCCTCCTGCCACGTAGCGCCGCCATCCCAACTCAACGACCACCACACGTGGCCACCCCCTCCGAGCTGCACCGACGCCCCGATGCGCTTGTCATCGCGACGCGCTCGCATCACTGCCGCGCTGGCGGGTGCCGAGAAGCCCGATTTATTGGCCGATGTTGGCGCAGCCAGTTGCCGTGTTTGGCAACTGTTTGGAACAATGGGCGGGGCGTCGGCCACGGTGATGCTAACGGCATCGGCTGCCGCAAGCAGAGCCGTCGCAATGGCCGCGCACAGGGCGCAGAATGGAAGTTGTCGCAGATGAATGTGCAGCACGAGTGATCCCGTTTTGGGGCTACGCGCCAGCACAAGAAAACATGCTCAATCGTAGTTTTGACGAGCTGCTGCCCCGAAATCGGCGCGGAATACCCTGTGTATTAACGACTAAGCGTCGTAATGGTATAACAAATTAGCCTGAAAAGAGTATTTCAGGCTAAGTCTGATGACTACACAGCGAGTGGCGGGGAGTTTTGTCTGGTCTAGAACAGCCCGGAGACGCTAAAAAGCGGAATCTTCCAGGTCGTCCGCACCCGAGCCAGGTATCGGAAAGATGAACGTTGCTGCGCCATCGAATTCTTTGTAGTTTTGCACTGCAAAGAATTCTTTCCGATGGGTTTTCCCCTGAGCAACTAACGCCACCAGTTCGATGAATGCCTCACCGTCGGGAATGCCCCGAACTGCTCTGGGTAAATCCGCGACTCGCACGAAGGCAACCGTCGCTTGCTGTGCGTCTACGAATTTAGCGATGTGCTCAATGAACCCGCTAGCCAGGTTGGTCGTGATCGCAAAAATGATTCGACGAATCCGGTCATCACTAATACTCACCTTCTCCGACGCCACCCCGGTGACGTCGGCGCTGTCATCCGGCTCAACGTCTTGCACATGCGGGTCAAGCCCGCCGGGCCGTGACGCTTTTGACGGGCCAGCCAGCGCTTCGTCGCCGTCGCCGACAATCTCCAAATGTGCAAGATCCGGCTGGTCGCTTTTGGCGGCGCGTGCGACGGGAACACTGGTTGGCGCTTGCACGGTCGTGCGCTGCGATTTGACGGCGGCTTGCGCTGTATCGGTTTCCGATATCTCCTCCTCGCGCAGTGCGTCCGAGTGATCGGCATTGGCTGCCGCGATCTCTGCTTCCGTTGTAGGCAACTTCGCGCGCGCAGAGCTTGGCCCCCATCGCGCACGCGCGATCCTTGGTGTTTTGTCAATGTCCCGCATCGCGGCGGCACCCGCCATGTCACCGGGCGCAAGTTTGAACACGATCATGGCCGGAAACTGGGCAATTCGTTTAGCGGCACCGGTCGACCTGTCCTTTCGGGTGTCGTCGTAGAGCTCTACGATCCACAGCGCACGCGACGGGCCATAGAAGCGTTTGTCGTACTCCTGCAACAACAATCCGCGCTGAGCGAGCTGCATACGAAGCACCGTTGTCACGGTGTAACCGCCGTCTCCGAGCCGGTAGCCGAGTGACTCTTCGTCGATGTTGGTCGATTCACTTTTTGCGACGCTCGACAGTCGTTTGTACATCTCAATGCGCACTTTGCGCTCCTGCAAGTACACGATGCCGTTGTGCTTCCAGCCTAGCTTGGTCTTGGTGTCCCCGTCGAGCGCGCCGGGCTCCATCAACAGATCGCACAGCAGCGCATACAGCGCCCCTTCTTTCAGCGCGTCGAAATCATCGCGCTCTTTGCCTCCATCCGAGTAATCCATTGCGATGTTGCGGGATTCAATCCTTCCAGCCCAGAGATCGGCCAGATGAATGACGTCCATAAGCGCCGGACCACGATCATCGTCCGGCATGAACGCAGTAGCGCTACGCCCTGCTCGCACCCACGGGTAATGGCGAGGCGCGTGATAGTGCGCCACGACCTGTACCAACGTCATGCGGTCGCGCGGCGGAAGGGCTGTCCACTCCGCCATGGATGCAAGCATTTCCGCGCCGGCGGGACCATGGTCGATGAGTCGACTCACCTTGACAGTATTTCCAACGCGTACATAGCAGCGAATCTTGCCAAGGTCGTGCGCAAGGGCAGCGATCGGTAGCAGCGGGTCATCGAAGATCGTTGTCGGGTCGTACTGTGAGTCGTTGAAGAGCAACATGATGCCTGGTGTTGCAGGCCATGTGAACTTGAAGTTTTCGCGTACCGCGAACGCGCCCCGCAAAACATTGTTGGTGTGCTGAATCAGGTTGAGCCCACCATGGTCTACGAGGTTGGGCGCGGCTGGCGTAGTGGGATGTTTGGCCAGAATTTCACACAACGCATGAAACAAGGCGAGGTGCAAAGGGTGCGTTGCGGACGCCTTATCCAGCCATTGCTGGATGGTGGTGTTCTCGTTACCCGCGTACAACATGCCTACCGATGGGGTGCCGCGCTTCGCAGCGACGACACCTAACAACCCCGTCGGACGCCATGGCTCAAGCGTGAGCCGTGGAATCGGGTTGGGGCATAGTTGAGGACCGATGTTCGTGGCCACGCCGCTCCAGTTGCGGCGTGCAGTGCCACCCGTAAAAACGGCTCGGGCTTTGTTTTCCCGCGTGACCGTGACCGACAACACGGTCGCGATGGCAACTGTGATGATGGCCAGACCAATGGTCACGATCGTCATCCAAGGCACACTGCCTTGCCAGTCCCCAAAGAAGGAATCCCAAACGATTCCACCCAATACCCAGCTACCCAGCAAATACGGAACCGCTTTCTTGAGCTGCTGGCGATCTTCCATCGTTAAGCGCTGTTCCAGTCAACAGAACCGACAGCGGTCGTTGCTCGCTGAGGCTCAGCAGCCATCGGTTGTGCCGACTGCTGCGATGTGCGGGCTGCGATCTCCGCAGGTGGCGTGGACGCCACAACCCGCAGCGCGCGCTCGGTCGGCAAGGCATCGCCTGATCGCATCGCTTCGGCCTTTAATAGCGCCGCAGCATCACGCAGCTCCAAGACCCAATCGGGCGGCGCGGCAATGTCACGAATTTCAATCCAGTCGGGCACAAGCAACTCGCGTGCGCGCAGGCTAGGAATCGTCATGACCAGTTTGCCGTTTGCATCAGTAATGTTGCGCACACTGACGGCTCCAGGAAAGATCGAAATGGCGGTGCCAGGCGCTGCAAGGCGCAACGTATCTTTCGACGGAGTCGGAACACGAACTGGAATGAGCTTTTTCGGATCAGCGTGTTGTCGAAGAAACACAATGAGCGACGACTGCGTCTTGCCGTCGGCTTGCGTGCGGCGGTCCAAGATCGGCCGCTGCACATAGGCAGCCAGTCGGAAACGGTTCGCACGTTCCTTGAATGTGGTGCGGGTCACCTCAGCACTCACTGTGCCATCCTCGCGGCGCAGGAATCGCGGTAGTTTGTCCAATGTGGACAAGCGTGGTAACCGCACGTCGATGGCTCGCAATTCGACACCGTACTCGGTTTTGCCTCCTGGCAGCTCGTACACGCGACCGAAAACGTGACAGATGACTGCGACCAGCGACCCGTCCTGAATACGGCGGGGAATGGTGTCGCCTTCGCCAGCGACGATGGGCAAAAGTGCCTCGGGGTTGGCAGATGACTGCTCCAGCATGAACGACTTTGCGCTGACATTTCGTGCGACACCCGCAAGCTCCACCATGTTCGCCTGTTGCTGCACGTAGAGGAAAGACGACAGGTTGCGGGGTTGATTCAATCGGAGCATAGGAATTCCTAACGTGTGAATTTGTAGGTATTTCGATGCGCAATTGCATCGCTTTGGCGCTCTGCGTGGAGCATTACCGATAAAATGGATGTTTTCTAGTGGCTATTTGCATGCAAATATACGCACATTTCGCAAACGCTACTTTTTGCCGCAAGTAACTTGCGAAAGGCGTTACTGTTACGCCACGCACCCGATGTTGTGGGTGTATGACTTTGTGGACTAAACTCGTCATACGAGTAGAAATAGGAATAATCGAGCCGTGGTTGCCAGCACACACGCCAAAGGGATCGAAAGTCCAGCGACGACGACATTTGTCGACCCGCCCACCGGAGATGCGGGGTCGGACCAGGGCGTACGCCAAGATCAGGGGGCTACGCCCTATCGCGAGCAAAATGCCGCGCTCTGGAGCCTGGTCGAATCGGAAAAGAAGCGACGTCGGCACACCAATGCGGAAATCGCCGCCGCCCTTGGCATGGGCACAGCCTACCTGTCGAGTTTGCAAAGTGGCACGCGCGCGTTTGCATCGATTGGGCCTAAATACCTTGCCTCGTTCGCGCACTACATTCAACAACCGTTGCTCAACACGATGTTGATGTCCGGCGCGATTCGCGTCGCAGACCTCTTCATTCAGGAAACCCCTGAACGAGCGGCGCAGCGCGCCTTTGAGATGTTGGTCAATGACCCGGTTTTTGGCGGCTGGCTTCCTTCTCAGGAACGTTGGGACAGCTATCCCTTGGACGCGAGATTGTTGATCGCGGCGCTGACATTTCGTGAGCAGCGCGGTGCATGGGAGTCCATGGCTGACGCGCTGCGTGCCGTTGGTGAACTGGCCAAGGAATCTCCGCAGGCCCTCAACGGCCCGAGCGCCGGCTAGCATGCTGATCGTTGGGGAATCACAGGCCCCAACAGAATAGGGTCAATGTCTTTGGAGGCGAGGCGACCCTGCTCGACATACGCCGGACCAAATAGCGACGCATTCCACCACGTTTGATCATCCGCGATAGTTTGATCGACGATGATGTTTTGTGCCTGGATATACGGACGACGAAAAACATTCTCGAAGTCCCGATCACCATAGCGCAGCTGGCTTCCGTCTGGATGCGGTGCCACTTTGGATCTAATCACGCCGGCCACTTCAAGCGGAACCCCCTCATTCAATTGATCGCGGCTGAGATACTGGAACTGGCGACGCATACTCGCGGCTTTCGATCCTTTGACTCTGATCTCGAAAAGCTCCGCCATCGACGGGCCGGTCGCAATCATGAGCACCATGCGCGAGCGTTGCTGCTCGGTCGCGCTTGAAGATTCTTCAAAGTAGAAGTGACGCAGACGTCCACGAATGCGTACGCTGTTGTTGGCGACCTCACTGTCAGACGTAGCGAGCGGTGGCTCGAACTGTTCGTCCACAGGCGACGCGTCGTTTCGGCCACCGGCCCAGATTCGCGCATTACTGTGCGCCTCCGGCGTGATCGGCGAAATCTTCATGGCGTGGATCGTTGGAATCCACCGCACCTTTGCGTTAGTTGAAAGCCACGCCACATGTATTGGCATCGACGTTACGTATCCAACCACGATGACACCTGTTGTCTCCCGCATCACGTCAACGCCAGCCAATGCTGTTGCGACGTTCCCGTGAACTGGAATGGCGTGGTTCAGTGCTCGCGTCTGCTGCAAGAGAAACGCATAGGGTTCGTTCAGTGTTTTCGGAGGCCGGCGAACGTACCCGGCAAGGACAACGGCTGTCGCAGATTGCGATACTGTGTGTTCGATAGTGTTGTCGTCGATGGATGGTTGCACGTCAGGTTCCTTTTGCGGCCTTGGCCGTGGGCATGTTGGCGATTTTTCTAGGCGCGGACTTCATGGCGTCGATATTGCGCACGATGAACTCACTAAGGTCGTCGATGAAGCTACTCAACTCCAGCTCGCCCTCCTCAATTTGTCCGAAGCGCATCTCCCAGATCGCCGTGAGTGCGGGATCAGAAAGGGCGGCGGGCAGTGCGTCAATGACGTCGCAGCCGAAGGGCGTTGCGCGCACCTTGCCTTTGATGACTTCGATATAAGACCGATCTTTCAATTCGTCCAGGATTGCGGCGCGCGTCGCTGAGGTTCCGAGTCCCTTGCTTGATTTAAGAATTGCCGCTTGCATGGGATTGGTCACGAACTTGTGCGCTGCCATCATGTCAGCGAGCAGCAATGCCTCGGTGTAGGGCTCGGGCGGTGATGTCTTACATGCAAATACTTCCGTTCCAACAACGACGCCTTCTGCGCTGTCTTCAATGGCCGGAAGCTCTTTGTCTGCGGTGGGCTTGACGTCACGATGCGCCTGCCAACCGCGCGCCGTGACGATGCGTCCCGTCGCGGAAAACGTTTGCTTATCCGACGTGAATGACATTCGCGTTGCGGTGTATTCGCAATCTGGCATTAGGTTGAGCACGTAGCGCAGCGCTACCTCTTTGTAAGCGCACAACTGCTTTTCGTCGATCCCGTTGAGCGCCGATGCGTCGGTCGTCGGTGCTAGCGCGTGGTGTTCGACGACTTTTTTGCTGTTATAGGTGGACTTGCGGATAGTTGGTTCTGCTGCGATCCCTTCCGGCACAACAACGTGGGTTGCAGCGGCAATCAGCGTGGCCGGAATCAGTGCGATGTGCTCTTCTGGTAGCGCATCAATGTCGGTGCGCGGGTAGGTAGTCGCTTTACGCTCGTAGAGCGATTGCAGTATTTCAAGTGACTTGGTGGCTGACCACTTTAGCTGCTTGTTGGCCCACTGCTGGAAGGTTCCCAATGTATGTAGTTTCGGAGGCGCTTCGCGCGCTTGTTCGGAAATTACGGACACCGTGACGGTTGTGTTTCGCAACGAAGTAGCCAACGTTTCGGCGACTGCCTTGTCCCATATGCGCAGCGCCTCGTCCTGTGGGTTGAATCGGAGAACGACCTGTGTAGAACCCACACGCACCGTAGCGGCGATCTCGAAATAGTTGCGTTGCTTGAACGCCTCGATCGCGCGATCACGTTTGACCACCATTCCCAGCACGGGCGTTTGTACACGGCCGACTGACACGAGCGAATTGTTGGCCAGCAGCTTGGTCGCCGCACGCGAGCAATTCATGCCGACCAACCAATCCCCCCAGGAGCGAGCCTTGGCCGCGTCCAGTTGTAATCGAAACGTGTCGTACGGCTTAATCGCCTTGAGCGCTGTTCGCACCGTCGCTGTATCTTGCGAACCCGCGATGAAACGAGACAGTTTGCCCTTGTACTGGGCATGCTCAACGACCTCCATAACGAGCAGATTGCCTTCGCGGTCTGGATCGCCTGCGTTCACCACTTCCGTCGCGCGCTTCATCAGATCAACCACGACACGCAGTTGCTTCGAAATACGCGGTTCCTCAAGCGGCTTGTACTGAAACGACTTTGGAAGGATCGGTAGATGCTCGACCGACCACTTCTTCCAAAGCGCGTCGTAGTCATGTGGCTCGAAGAGCGTCATCATGTGGCCGCTGAGCCAGGTGATGTGCGTGCCGTCTTGTGCGATATGTACACCGTTGCCGGACATCACCGGCCGCGCCAGGCAATCCTTGATTGCGTCGGCGACTGATTTTTTCTCCGCTACGATCAGCCTCATAACTCGGTGCCTTTTGATTGCGCAACGAATGCGCTGAACAAGCGGCGGTTGGCTGTGGAAATGCTGAGGCTAGATTCGACGGCGCCGCTGGCAGTGGCGCTGCTACGATCAACCGCGCTCGCGCCAGCGCGCTTGCGCGGTCGCCCAGGCTCTCCATTCAATTCAATGGATGAACGCATACGTTCGTACGCCTGCATGCCCGTGTCCGTGGTTAAGACGTGATCACGATGTCGCAGATCCTGTTCGATCAATGCGGCGATGTACGCACTGCTGAAGTGCTGGTCAAGGTATGCGCAGGCCAACCCGTGTGTGCGTGGATCAAGCGTCAGTATGAAGCGCAGGCTTTTTGAGTTGGTCGTGGATCGTCGCAGCCGCACTTCACTTACTCGTGAGCTGCTGCATCAAGCCAAAGCGAGCGAAGCCGGTGGCTACGGCGTAACGTGGATTTTCCATGATCCGCGCTTTCGGAAGCCGCTCTTTCAGGAAGCTCTGTAACAGCGGCGCGCCGCCGCCAGCGACCAATACGCCTTTGAGTACATCACGGTAGTCGTTGTAGATCGGCAGCAGATTTTGCTGCACCTCTGCGACTAACGCTCGCACACCGATTTGGCGAACATCCTCTGCATCAACCTCATCACCACCGTGCATCGCGGTACCTGTTTCAAGCACTTTGGTGACATTGCGATGTGATTTATTCATAGCACGCCGACCCAGCTCTTGTTGTATCGCGTCGGCCGCTACGGCCACGCCCTGGCAAGACTTGAACGTCTTGTTCAAAATATCGCCCTCCTGCACGATCAACGTGTCCGTCGTGTAGTGCCCGATCTCGATCACGCCCCAAGCTTGGGTGCTTGGATCGATGGTCTTTTTTTCTCCGCCCTTGCCATCGAACATTTCGGCGAGCAACGGGCCATAGGGCTGCGCTTGCTCGCGAAGACTCATGCCGGAGATCGGCAGATCAAGTTTTTTCAGTGCGCCGCTAATGGTGTTGAGGTATTCCTCGCGCCGGGTTGCAAACACGCCGACCGGAAGTCCCACAACCACTTGGCAATTGCTGAAATTGATTTCACTGTTCTTTGCTTGTGCGCGCTTGAGCGCGCCACACACCAGCATCGCATGCTCGCGTCCGAAAAAGTAGTCGTCGCTCATCCCCGGCGGTTGCATCTGCTGGCCGAGCTGACGCTCGGCCGTCTTTCCGACGAAATACCGGTCGCCATCAAAGGTCACCGTATCAACGATTGCCCGACCGTTCGCCGCGTCGTCGACCAAAGCGATCGCCGCCATCACCGCGTTTGGACTGATGTCCTGAAATGACTCGGATGG
>JANXNI010000059.1 GCA_025354165.1 Burkholderiales bacterium
ATCAACTGACGCTGGTGAAAGCGTTCGTTTCGGGTGGGTCGGATGTGGGTTATCTCGTGGTCGTTGAGATTTACGATCAGCCGCGCCCCGGGGTGTTGGCTGACGTGATTGAGGCTGTAGTTGCTGCGGAGCGTGTGGCTAAACAACGTTAGGCGTCACTGGCCACCAGCGCTCAATGATCAGCTCTAGCCGCTGATTGCCCTGATATTCCGAAAGCGAAACTTTGTACGCTGCACGCATCGGTTGCGGCGGCGCATCGGTGCAGCCGAAACGAATCGCGTCGAAGATGCGGCCCTCGCGCTTGAGCCGCAGCTTGGTGTGTTTGAGCGCGACGATGCGTGAATCGATCACCGTGAATTCGTCGTCAAACATGGGTGGCGGAAACGCTTGACCCCAGACATGTTGATGCAGCGCATGTGCGGTTTCGAAATCAAACTCTGTGAGCGCGAAACTGCCATCGCTTTCGACGCGTTGTTCAAGCTGATCGGGCGTTAGCAGCTCGCTCGCGACACGCTCAAACTCACGCGCGAACGCTACAAAATTGACCTCGGCAATCGTGAGGCCAGCCGCCATCGCGTGGCCGCCAAATTTGCGCATGAGCTCGGGCCTGCGCTTGGAAACGAGATCCAGCGCATCGCGCAAGTGAAAGCCGGGTATTGAGCGACCGGAGCCTTTCAGTTCGCCGTCATCACCGGGCGCAAACACAATCGTTGGGCGATGATGCGCCTCACGCAAACGACCGGCGACGATACCGACGACGCCCTGATGCCACGTCGAATCGGTGACCACGATGCTCCTTTGTTCGGGCGTGATCGTGGCCGTGATCAGTTGATCGGCCTCCTCACGCATGCCCGCTTCGATGCTCTTGCGTTCACGATTGAGTTGATCGAGCTCAGCGGCGATCTCTGCGGCGCGCGCGGGGTCGTCCGTTGTCAGACACTCGATGCCCAGCGAAATGTCTTCGAGCCGCCCCGCCGCATTGATGCGCGGCCCGAGCATGAATCCGAGTTCGTAGGCGGTAGCCTTCTTCATGTCGCGCTTTGAGATTTCGAACAGCGCATTGATGCCGACGTTCGCGCGACCTTCGCGCATGCGGCGAAGCCCGGCCTCCACGAGTCGCCGGTTTACGCCATCAAGCGGTACCACGTCGGCCACGGTGCCCAGCGCAACGAGATCGAGCAGGCGATTGAGATCAGGCTGAGTGTCTTGGGTGTACACACCGCGCTCACGCAGCTTCGTGCGCAGCGCAAGCAACACGTAAAACATCACGCCAACGCCCGCAATCGCTTTGCTCGGAAACGGGCAGCCAGGCTGGTTGGGGTTGACGATAGTGGGCGTGTCGGGCAGCGTATCGCCCGGCAGGTGGTGATCGGTTACCACCACGTCGACACCGAGAGCGCGCGCTGCCGCAACGCCATCGACGCTGGCGATTCCGTTATCGACCGTGACGATGACTTTAGGCGATTCTTTCGCCGCGAGCGCAACGATTTCTGGCGTCAAACCGTAACCAAACTCAAAGCGGTTCGGCACGATGTAGCTGACTTCCGCTCCCATAGCACGCAGGCCGCGCAAGCCCACGGCACAAGCGGTTGCGCCGTCCGCATCGTAGTCGGCGACGATCAGGATGCGTTCGCGCTGTTCTATGGCTTGTATCAAACGCTCACTAACGGCATCAATGCCTTTGAGCAATGCGGGTGAAGGGAGCTGCGACAGCTTCCATTCGATGTCCGTTGGCTGCGCGATGCCCCGCGCAGCATAGAGGCGCGAGAAGAGGGGCGAGAAGCCGCTAGCTTCGAGCGTCTTGGACGTTAATTCGTTGAAGGTGCGGCGATGCAGCGCAACGGTTGTCGAGGTACTCATCGGGATTGCTGCAACTGGGTGAGGACTTCCGCGAGTGTTGCTTTGCGCTTGAATAAGGACAGCAGGCGAGCAGTGATACCCGGCGGGGCGGTTGTCAGGCGCAGGCGTGGACGGCTATCACCTAGGATGATGGTTTGTGCAGACAAAATTTCTCTGGAGACGTTCGCCCACGTTGCTTGCCATGTGGCCAGATCACCTTCGCGCATCGCCTTGGCAAAACCGTGCTCGACAGTTAGGCCCCCTCTCCCTTGACGGGAGAGGGTTGGGGTGAGGGTGTCGGTTGAATGAGGGTGATTGTTAACTCCATCAACCCCCTTGCTCTCCGCCCTCTCCCGCAACGGAAGCGGCTGTAAGCCCCACAGCCAAACCAAATTAATCGGCAACAGCCCGCGTTCTTCCCGCGCACTATTCACCGGATGCGCATGCAGCAACATTTGCAATTCATTCATCCAGCGCTCAATCAGCCGAGCGTCACGACCTCGCGGCAAATTCGGTCGCAGCAGCTCGCCGATGATCCAGTCCGGGCGTTCTGTGAGTACGTCAACCGACTGATTGCAAGTGACCAGCCATCGCGCTGCGTCAACGAATCGAAGCCGCACGCCGTCTTCACGCATATGCGCATCGGCCGCCTCGCAAAGCGCACGCGATTCATCGGCGGAAAGTGACAGCGTTGGCGGATCAACGGGCGTGAGATCGGCGAGGCCGAGTGCGGCATGAAGCGGCGTGGCGACGGCTACGCTAACGGCTTCGTCTCCAGCCTGAAGCGCATCCTGCGCTAGAGCAACGCCATCATGCAGATCACCGGCGTTGCTGGAAGCCTCACGCTCCGCATCGCTCCATGAACCAGAATACTCAGCGACGGTCGCACCTTGCAACAACAACGCGATTTCCAATAACTCAGCCAGTCCTTCACACAACGCTTGGAGGGTAGCGCGATCCGGTGGCAATGATCCGGGAAGAAGCAGCATCGAAAGGGCTCTTTCTCACCCTGCAGCGATTGCGGAGTGATTTTTCTTGTCGTCATCCTCGGCTGGAGCCGGGGATCCAGATCGTGGCACGCGCTTGTGGTACTAGTCCGACATCGCCGTTGCGCCAACTGGATTCCCGCCTGCCGGAAAAGCAGCGAACACTGCGCTCGTCGACGAGGCGAGAATGACGGCTAGTTGGGACGGGCCGCCATTCAGACACCTAATAACTACGCCGCTCCCACCGCCTCAATCGCCCGTGTCAACCGCTCACGCTCGCCTAAGGTGATTTTCGCGCCGGTGGCGTTGAACGCGCCCAGCAGCGTGCGAATCGCCGTCATTTTGGCGTCCGGTGCTGTTGGCAATTGCCGACGCTCGGACAGCCAGCGCAACTGCTGCATGCGGCGTGCCGTAGCGATTTCTACCGGAGAATCGATACCGGAAATCAACTCGGCGTCGATGACCAATGCGCCCGCCGTTTTGTCGGCTGATTCCGTCGCGGGAATCTTTTCGAGTGCAGCCTTCATCGCACCAATCACGCTGCCGCGAGACAGCATAACAGCGTGCTTTTTCGCTGCACCAACGGCGTCTTCAAACTTGCGATCCAGATCGAACGCTTTGTCGCGATCCACGTACGGCGGTTCGCGCCATTGCACACGCGCTTTGGCCAATGCGGCTTCAATCGCTTTCGCGTCCTCACCGCTAGCCAGCGCCTTGACGGCGTCAATCGCGGCGTAGCGCAGCTTGATCGCTTCGGAGAACTGTGCCTTCATCGCGTCGCGCTCAGCGTCACGTGCCTTGAAAACGGCATCCGTATTTTTCTTGAATTCGTCCCACAGCTTTTGTTCGTCTTTGCGACGCAAATGCGGCAAGCCTTCTGGGCGCTCGGCGGCCCAGCGACGCTGGACGACAATTGCACGATCAGTGATCTCGCGTGACGGCGTTGCACTGGCCAACTCTTGCGCTTCTGCGATGAGTTTTTTGCGACGAGCGATTTCGGGTTCGCGCGCAGCATCAAGTGCGCCGTCGAGCTTGTGCAAGGCAACGTCGAATTTTTCGTCGAGCGCTTTCCACGCAGCGTTGGCAACGCCACCGCCTTTTTTCCACTGATCGAACATCGCGGATTTACGGCGCTCGATATCGACCCAGTCACGCGTCGCACCTTCTGCCAAAGGCGCAGCGGCTTCGTCAGCCAGCGCATGCAAAGTCTCGATGATTTTTTCGCGGCCTGAGGCGTTTTCGTTACGCGCTTTACGCAGCGTGTCAAAGTGCACCTTCGCGGGCGCGTAAGCTTCTTTGCAGACAGCGTTGAACTTGTCCCATTTGGGCTTCGGTGCGCCACCGTTTTTCTTGTCAAGCGCTTTCCACTCTTCCTGAATCGAGCGGATTTCTTTGGCCAGAGCGTCTGGCGGCAGCGGCGTGCCTTTCAGCGCTTCGGCACGTGCCATCAGGCCGTCGCGAGCCTGTCCGTCGCTCCATTTGAGCCAGCTCTCCAGACGTTTGACTTCGCCGTCGAGTTCGTTGAGCTTTTGCTCTTCGGGTTTGGGGAAACGCTTTGCTGTGAATTGCTGGAAAATTTTCGTCGCCGCGTGGCGCGAGCCCCGCACGTCGCCTGCTGCAATTAACTCGGCGAGCTTGGTCAGCGCTTCGTTGGCTGCGGCGAGATCGGTCTCATCGGCGCGCGCAGTGACGACGCGCTCAAGCTTCGGCGTTGCGGCCTTCTCCAACGCTTGCAGGCGCTTCTCGAAATGCTCGCGCGTTGTCGCGTCCGCTGTAGCGAGCCATGTGGCCCATTTGGCTTTCCATTCGGTGGTGGCGGCTTCGTAATCGGCGATCGCTTGTGCGTGGGCGGCCGCTGCCTTTGCGTGATCCGCAGCCGCAGCTTCAGTAGCGGCGGTTGTGGCGGGCGCCGCTTCGACGACGGCTTCAGGTGCGGTTGCCGATGCTTCGGCGACGGTTTCTTCGCTGGCGGTTGAAACGTCAGGTGCGAGGGCAGCGTCAACCATATCCGCAGCGATAGTTGCCGCTTCAGGAGCGACGGCTGCCGCTTCTGGTGCGGCAACTTCTGCGGCTAGCGTTGCGGGTTCGCTTGTGATCTCAACCGTCGATTCAATCGGTGCGTCTGCAATATGTTCGGCTACAGCCTGAGCCGGAGTATCCGCGGCTGTGGCTGAGGCAGTTTCAACCTGCGTCAATTCGGCGGCAACCGGTTCACTGCGTGCGGGCCGCGCTTTTTTGGCAGGCGAAACGCGTTCAGGCCGTGTTGGGCGCGCTGGAATGGACGCCAGCAGCGCCTCACCCGCTGCGTTGCGTTCACGCGCCTGCTGCTCGGCAGCAATCGACGCATGCACTTGCTGTAACTGCTGCGCAAGGCCAGCGTCGAGCACTGGCGAGCTCTGCGCCTGAGTGGCTTCAGTGGCAAGCGCGTCCAATTCTTCGGGGCTCATTTCACCGGCTTTTTTGCCTTTGAGCGAAAGCCCGGCTACCTGCATCGCGAGCGCTTCGTGCATGCGGCGCGAGACCGATTCGTTCTGCATCTTGCGCTGCAAACCTGCGAGCAGTGTGTCAAAGCGAATTTTGCGCTCGCTATCAACGGTCAGCTTCGCCCACGCGCGCTGCGTATCGACCAGACGCGTCAACGGCACCTCGTCCGCCTCAGACCAGCCCTGCAATTGTGCGAGCAGTACGTCAGCTTCCTGCGACGCCTTGTCGTGCGTTTGCAGATACAACACGCGGTCGTGGCAGGCCTTGCCGATCCGCTTGTCGTGATCGCGCCAGTACAGGTGCAGCTTGTCGAGGAGCGCCACATCGCTGGTGGCGGTGATCGCGTCCATCTTGGAGCCGACGGGCGCACCGCTGGCGAGCCAACCGGTGAGGTCATTCGCGGCGACCTTGGCGGCGGTGGCTTTCCACGCGCTTGATGAATCCTCACGCACAGCGGCGGCGACCACGACCAGCGGCAAGTCGGCCTCGGGCGCGCTCGCTGCAACCAGCGCGCCCCAGCGGGCAGCAGCGGCGGCTTGAACGCCCGCATCCGGATCAGCCAGCGCGCCCTTAAGCGTCGCCACGCTGATCGTGCGGCCAAGCGCGGCCAAGCGAACGCGCATATCAACGTCGCTCGTTGCGAGGGTGTGGAGGGCGGGGTCTTCTGCTGCAAGGTCTGCAACAGCGGTCAGCCGTTCGTCGGCGTTCGAGCTCTGCCATTTTGGCGAGCCCGAGAAAAGCGATTTCAGCACAGTGATAATTCGTTCGTTGAGTCGAGCCGTGGATTTTAGGCGTGTTGGTCATTTGACGCGGCCCCATAGAATCCACAGGTGATGGGCGCCTCTAAAAATTCATTTATAGGGATGCAGTGCAAGGCGTGCGGCGCGCAGCAACCGGAATGTATGTTGTGTGTACATGAGGATTGCGAGCACCGCACAACGCCGCAATGCGCCCTGGAAATGAATTTTTAGAGGCGACCTGGTGAATTCTGATCTTGCCCGCATCTTTGGCCCTGACGGTCAATTAGCCCAAGCCCACCCCAATTTCCGTTCGCGAACGCAGCAGGTCGAGATGGCGGAAGCCATTGCCGAGGCCATTGCCGACAACGCGCAGCTCATTGCCGAAGCGGGCACCGGCACTGGAAAAACCTTCGCCTATCTGGTTCCGGCGCTGCTCTCTGGCGGCAAGGTGATCATCGCGACAGGCACCAAAACGTTGCAGGATCAGTTGTTTGACCGTGACCTGCCCCGCGTTAGAGCCGCGTTGCAAATTCCGGTGGAGACGGCGCTGCTCAAGGGCCGCAGCAACTATGTCTGTCACTATCACCTGAACCGGACGCGCAGCGAAGGGCGATTTACGGCGCGCGAACACATCGCCCACGTTCAGCGGGTCGCCGCGTTCGCCGAGCGCAGCCTGACCGGAGATCGCGCCGATTGCGAGACGGTGCCGGAAGGCTCGCCGGTGTGGCCATTGGTCACTTCAACGCGTGAAAACTGTCTCGGCAGCGACTGCGCGCATTACAAAGAATGTTTTGTCATGAAGGCGCGGCGTGACGCGCTGACCGCCGACATCGTGGTGGTCAATCATCACCTGTTGTTCGCGGACATCGCGCTTAAAGACGATGGCTTGGGCGAACTTCTACCGGCCTGCAACACCGTTATCATCGACGAAGCGCACCGCGCGCCCGACGTTGCCACGGTGTTTTTCGGCGAATCGACCAGCATGTTGCAGCTCACCGAGCTTGCGCGCGACGCCGAGCTGGAGCAACGCAGGAAGGCAAGCGACGCACCTGATCTGCTTGCCGCCGCGCAAGCCGTGGGGATGGCCGCGAGGGCCGTACGCCTCGGCTTTGACGCGGGCACGGGCAAGCATTTGCGGGTTGACGCGCTGGCGCGGCGTGAATTTGTCGATGCGCTGGATCGGTTGGTGGAGGACAGCAGCACGCTGGCCGACGAAATCGAGCGATATGAAGATCGCTCTGAGGAAATGCCGGGGCTCAAGGCGCGCGCCACTGCGGTCGCGGGGCGGCTTTCTGATTGGCGCGACGACACGCGCGGCGACCTGATTCGCTGGGCCGATGTGTCTGCGGGTGGCTGGCAGCTTCACGCCACGCCGCTGTCCGTCGCCGAAGTCTTCAAAAAGCAGACGGAATCGTCGGCGCGCAGCTGGATATTCACCAGCGCGACGCTCTCGGCGGCTGGCGATTTCTCGCTATTCGCGCGACAGCTCGGCCTCGACGCCACGAAATCAAAATCGTGGGCGAGTCCGTTTGACTATGCCACCGCAGGGCGCACCTACGTTCCGCGCAACTTGCCGCCGCCGAATTCACCAGAACACACCAAAGCGGTGATCGCCGAGGCACTGGAACTGGTGACACTTTCTGGCGGGCGCGCCTTTCTGCTGTTCACCAGCTTGCGCGCATTGCGTCAATGCGCGGAAGTGTTTCCGAATTTGCTCAAAGAGCGCGACCTCGACTTCCCGGTGCTCACGCAAAACGAAGCGCCAAAAGGCGAGCTGCTGCGCCGTTTCCGCGAGCTGGGAAACGCCGTTTTGATTGGCTCGCAGAGCTTTTGGGAAGGCGTTGACGTTGCTGGCGACGCGCTGTCGCTCGTGGTGATCGACAAGCTCCCGTTCGCGCCGCCGGACGACCCGGTGCTCGCTGCGCGCATGAAACATCTCGAAGAAGCAGGCGGCAGCCCGTTCATGGACTGGCAAATTCCGCAGGCGGCGATTTCGCTGAAGCAGGGTGCGGGCAGGTTGATTCGGTCTGAAACTGATCGCGGTGTGCTCGCGATTTGCGATGATCGATTGGTGACCAAGGGCTATGGACGAATCTTGCGAGCGAGCTTGCCGCCGATGCCGTTTACACGTGAACGCGCCGATGTGGCGGCGTTTTTTGAGACGCAGCGCGAATGGCGAAAAAATGATTTCGCGGCAGCGGATTAGAGCGATTTATTAGCGACTCTAGGTTGAAACGACCGCTACACGGGGGCTACAAGCACGTTATGTGAGAAGTCGACAAATAGCATTTATTCGCGCTAGCCCCAGTGTCGCGGCGATTTCAGCGAAAAGCTGCTTCGCCGGGCTGAGTTACCAAAACTTCCACCAGGCCGAACCCGGATCACCCGCTGAGCGACTAAACGTGGAGCGATACACCCGCTCGGTGTCCGCCGCGACCTGCGTGTTGCCCATCGCCTGATAACTCTGCACCATGATGCGCAGGGCTTCTTCGTTGGCGGGGGTATTCGGGAAGTTGGTCAGGCAGCTCTGCGCGCGGTTGATGGCGGCCTGATAGGCACCGCGATTGAAGTAATAGCGGGCGATGTGGGCTTCGTTCTGCGAGAGAGCGTTGACGAGGTAGCGCAGGCGCAGGCGGGAATCGCCCGTGTATTTGCTTTGCGGGAACTTGTCGACCAGCGTTTTGAACGTGGCATAGGCCTCGCGAGCGGACTTCTGGTCGCGTTCCGACAAGTCCTGAGTGGCGATGAACGAGAGCAGGCCCAAGTCTTCGATGAAATTGGCTAAGCCCTTGATGTAATACGCGTAATCGACGTTTTCGTGATTCGGGTAGAGCTTGATGAAGCGATCCGCAGCCGCAATCGCCTGCGCCCGTTCGCCTAGTTTGTACTGGGCGTACGCGGTGTCGATGATCGCCTGTTGCGACTGCACGCCGTACGGGAAGCGGGATTCGAGCGTTTCGTACAGCTTGACGGCTTCGGTGTAGTTGCCCGCAGACAGCGCCTCTTTGGCGCGCTTATACAATTGCTCCACGCTCTGCTTTTGCGGGTCTTCGGTTTTGCCAAACATGCCGCTCATGGAGCCGCAACCGGACAACAACACGCTCGCCATGAGCATGAAAACAAGACTTTGTACTTTAGCGGCTAGGCGCATGGCTTTTCCTGAGGATCACATCGAAACATCGAACACAAACCAGATTATAGGTGGCGAAATTGGACGCGGCAGGGTTGTCGCGGCCAGGCTCTGGCTATGACTCAGGAAATCACGATTCCGTTCTCGTTGTCGGGCGTCCGGCTGGACGGCGCGTTGGCGCAGCTTTTTCCCGAGCATTCACGCAGTCGGCTGAAAGCCTGGCTTGAGGAAGGCCACGTTACGGTCGACGGCGAGGTGCTGCCAGGAAAAACCAAGCTGGAGGGTGGCGAAATTCTGGTCGCCAACCTTCCTGAGCCGGAAATTCAAACCGAAGCGCAGGCCGAGAACATTCCGATCAGTGTGATCTTTGAAGACGAGCATTTGTTGGTCATCAACAAACCGCCGGGGCTGGTCGTTCATCCGGGTGCAGGCAATCGCGAAGGTACGCTGCTCAACGCGCTGCTACATCATGCGCCGCAACTCGCGAACGTGGCGCGCGCAGGCATCGTGCATCGGCTCGACAAGGACACCAGCGGCGTGATGATGGTTGCCAAAACTGCGCTGGCGCAGACGCATCTGGTACGCCAGCTTCAGTCGCACAGCGCCTCAAGGGAATACGTGGCGCTGGTCCACGGCGAGGTGAAAAAAGGCGGCACGATTGAGAACATGATCGGTCGCCATCCGAAAGATCGCACGCGCCAGGCGGTTGTGGTGTTTGGCGGCAAGACGGCTATTACGCATTACAAAGTACGCGAGCTGTTTGGCGGCCCGGCGCTCAAGGGACGTCATTACACGCTGCTCGAATGTCAGCTGGAAACCGGGCGCACGCACCAGATTCGCGTCCACTTGTCGAGTCAGCAGCGCCCGCTGGTGGGCGACGCGACCTACGGCAAGCGCGGCGACGTGATGTTCGGACGGCAGGCGCTGCATGCGTGGCGGTTGACTGTAGTGCATCCGTTTACGGGCGAGAAAAAGCGCTTCGTCGCACCGATGGCCATCGACATGAAAAACCTGCTGAAGGGCCTGCGCGCTGAGCGTGACAATTTGCCGGAGGAAGACGACTTCGATGACGATTTCGAGGAAGACGGCAACGAGTTTATTTATGTCCGTGACTAGCCGTTTGTGGTTGCTCTGATTCAGCCCGATTGGGCCGCACCGCCCAACGTTCACGCCGCGATGACAACGCGGCGAGGCGGTGTCAGCCGTGAGCCGTACGACGAATTGAATCTCGGCTACGCGACACAAGATGACCGCGCCTCAGTCGTTGAAAATGAGAGGATCGTTGCCAGTACGATGGGCGTGCAAACAGATGCCATTCGTTGGGTGTATCAAGTTCACGGCGTTGACGTGCATCATGCAGAATCGCTTCCAGTGAATGCGCCATTGGGGGCCACGACGATTACGGGTGACGCTATCGTGAGCCACACGCCGGGCCTTGTTTGTGGGATCAAGATTGCCGATTGCATGCCGGTTTTGTTCGCAGCGCGCGATGGCTCGGCGGTGGGCGCGGCGCACGCTGGTTGGCGCGGGCTTTCGGGCGGCGTGCTGGAGAACACGGTTGCCGCGATGCGCACTGATCCGGGTGAAATCGTGGCATGGATGGGGCCGTGCATCGGACCAAAGGCATTTGAAGTAGGCGATGATGTTCGCGATGCATTCATCAAGCACGATGCACGCGCTGCCGCACATTTCTCCCCGCGCTCGACTCCAGGAAAATTTCTCTGCGACCTGTATTCGATCGCGCGATTGCGGCTTGCTGCAATGGGTATTGATGAGGTCACTGGCGGCGACTATTGCACGTTCGCTCAACCGGAATTATTTTTTTCGCATCGTCGAAATCCTTTGACCGGACGCATGGCGGCTTTTGTGCGGATAGACGCCCACAGGGATACCGCGTAGCGCCGGATCACAAATCTCCGTGATAATTCCCGCATGCCTCAACCCGATGTAACCAAGCGCACAAATCCCGCCTTGCCTACCGCGCCAGCCGTAGTTGTCGAGCGTCCGGCCGACACTTTGGCTTGGATTGAGGCGCGCGTCGGTCGTGCCGCCGCGTTGCGAGGCGCGTCGTCGGGTGAGCTGCTGCATAAACTTCGCCTTGACGAGGACTGCGTGATCGCGGCGCAGCTCACCGTATTACCCGCTGATGCGGAGACTGAAGCGGCGGTGCTCGAAGCGTTCGGCCCGGAGATCACGAATCTGTTTTCCGGTGTGCATCGCATGGCGACGATGCAGGGCCTGTCGAAGCCGTCGGTTGCGCCGACAACGCACGCGGTCGCCGTTGAGCAAGCACAACAAACCGAAGCATTACGCAAGATGCTGCTGGCGATGGTCGATGATGTGCGCGTCGTTCTGATCAAGCTTGCCGAGCGACTGGTTTCGCTGCGAAGCGCCGCGCTGTCAACCGAAGCGCGGCGTAACGAGAGCGCACAGGCCGAAGCGCGCGAGGTGATGGACGTGTTCGCGCCGCTGGCCAATCGCCTTGGTGTGTGGCAGATCAAGTGGGAGCTTGAGGATCTGTCGCTGCGCCTTCTGGAACCTGCAGAATATCACCGCATTACACGCTATCTCGACGAAACGCGCATCGAGCGTGAAGCCTATATCGACACCACGAAAGCGGTTTTGCGTGATGCACTGGAGAAAGCAGGCATCACCGGCGAGATCACGGGGCGTTCGAAGCACATCTATTCGATTTACGACAAGCTCAAACGGAAACATTGCGCGATAGAAGAGCTGTATGACATTCGTGCGCTGCGGGTGATCGTGCCCGAGGTGCGCGATTGTTACGCGACGCTCGGCATCGTGCACAGCATGTTTCAGCCGGTGCCGGGCGAGTTTGATGACTACATCGCGAAGCCCAAAACGAACAACTATCGCTCACTGCACACCAGCGTGATCGGGCCGCACAATCGTGCGCTTGAAGTGCAAATCCGTACACAGGACATGCATCAGTCAAGCGAGTACGGCGTCGCCGCGCATTGGAATTACAAAGAAGGCGGCAGCGCTGCACGTGACGCCAGTTTTGCCGCAAAGATCGCGAGTTTGCGCCAGGTGTTGTCATGGGGTAACGAAGTCAGCTCGCCCGGTGAATTGCTGGCGGGCTTTAAATCCTCGCTGTTCGACGAGACGATTTTTGTGTTGACACCGCAAGGCAAGATCATTGATCTGCCGAAGGATTCGACGCCGATTGATTTCGCCTACGCCGTGCATTCGGGGCTTGGTCATCGTTGCCGTGGCGCGAAGGTGGACGGCATGATGGTGCCGCTCACGACACCGCTCAAAAACGGGCAGCGTGTTGACGTCATCACGGTGAAAGAGGGTGGCCCATCTCGCGACTGGCTCAATCCGGACAACGGCTATTTGCACAGCAGTCGGGCGCGTAGCAAGGTCAGGCAATGGTTCAATACGCTGGATTCGCAGGAGACGCTGGCGCATGGTCGCGCGGTGGTCGAAAAGGATCTGCAGCGGCATGGACAGACCGCACTTAGTCTGGACAAACTGGCACACGAGGGCGGCTTCAAGTCACAGGACGAACTGTTCGCCGCAGTCGGACGCGCTGAGCTGAATACGCGCGAACTTGACATCGTTATTCGCAAGGCGGCCGGCTTGCTGGACGCGGTGCCGGAGCCTGATAGCCGTGGGGGAGTACATACCAGTCGCAGCCGGGCGAAATCGGGAAGCGGAGGCATTCTCATTGTCGGCGTCGACAAGTTAATGACCGGGCTCGCCAGGTGCTGCAAACCCGTCCCGCCTGATCCCATCGTGGGGTTTGTCACACGGCTCAAAGGCATCACGATTCACCGCCATGATTGCAGCAACGTCATTCGCATGATGGAAAAAGAGCCGGGCCGCATCATTGCCGCCGATTGGGGCGAAGCGGCGCAGGATGATGTGTTCAGCGTGCAGATCGAAGTGATGGCGGGTGACCGTCAAGGTCTGCTGCGCGACATCTCGGATGTGCTGGCGCGTGAGAAAATCAACGTCACCGCGGTGAACACCCTGTCGCGTGATTTCATGGCGAAAATGAAATTCACGGCCGAGGTGAAAACGATTGATCAATTGCGCGGCGCGCTGGTGCAGGTGACGCAGGTGAAGGGCGTGCAAAGCGCAAGGCGGATTTAACCTTTTTCTGTGAGAGCGACTGAAGCCGCTCCGACACGATACGTTTTTGCTTACAACAGGAGGAAATTTTGAAACAAATATCTGCGAAATCTATCGCAACATGCCTCGCGCTGTGCGCCACATTTGTCCACGCACAATACCCGAACAAACCGATCAAGATGGTGGTGCCTTTCCCGCCGGGTGGCACAACGGACATCATGGCGCGCGCCGTCGCTGCTGATTTGCAAAAATCATTGGGGCAGCCGGTGATCGTCGACAATAAGGCGGGCGCGGGTGGCAATATTGGCTCGGACTTTGTTGCCAAGGCAGCGCCAGACGGATACACGCTACTCATGGGGACTGTTGGCACGCATGCAATCAACGTGTCCCTCTATCCAAAAATGCCCTACGACGCAGTGAAGGATTTTTCTCCGGTGTCGTTGGTGGCTGGCGTGCCAAACGTGCTGGTGGCCGCGCCGAATTATCCGGTTAACAGCGTCAAAGACTTGATCGACGCAGCGAAAAAATCACCCGATGCGGTGACCTTCGCTTCGAGCGGAAACGGCACCTCGATTCATCTGTCCGGCGAATTGTTCAAGCAGCTCGCGGGCGTACAAATGACGCATGTTCCGTACAAGGGCTCGTCGGCGGCGCTGCCCGACGTCATGAGCGGTCAGGTCAACGTGATGTTTGACAATGCGCCATCGGTGATGCCCCAGATCAAGGGCGGCAAATTGAAGGCGATCGCTGTGACCAGCAGCAAGCGCTCGCCCGCTTTGCCGAATGTTCCGACGATTGCTGAGTCGGGCGTGGCGGGCTTTGAAGCGAGCTCGTGGTTTGGTGTTTTGGCGCCCGCAGGCACGCCCAAAGAAATTGTCGACAAGCTCTCGCATGCCATCGCCAAGGCGTTGCAGACACCGGAAATGAAAGACCGTCTTGCGGCTCAGGGCGCAGAGGCCGTCGGCAATACGCCGGAGCAGTTCGCAGCGCACATCAAGGCGGAAATCGACAAATGGGCAAAGGTGGTCAAAGCCTCCGGTGCAAAGGTCGATTGACGGTTTTCGCAACTTTGTTTTGAGTTCAGCTTTTTGGTAAAAGCTTTATCGCATGGGGGCTAGGCTGCGTAAAGACCGATAGTCGATATCCGTCATATTGTGCATTCAGCCCCCGTTTAGCCGTCATTACAGGAAAAAGCTGTTAGTTAAATTTATCTGAAACTGCCTTGGGTTTGACGTAGTTGTTAATCACAATCAACAACGCAGCAACAGCAATGAATGCGAGCAAGACGAGCAGTGAATTCACCAGCACCGCGTTGATGCCAAGTACGCCCACGTCGATAAACGGGTACGGATACAGGCCGATCATCGCGCCTCGTGCAAGCACGTAAACCAGATAGCCGAGCGGAAAGACCAACCAGCTCGGCAAGTCCTTCCAGTTGAGCGCGCCGCGCGGCACCGCGAACCACCAGAAAATCACAAACGCGGTCGGCATGACGTAGTGCAGCGTCACGTCGGCCACCCACAGCCAGCCTTGCGGTGCCCAGATTTTGCTTAGCACCAGCAGATAGGTGAGCCCGACAATCGTGATGCATGCCGCGATGGCGGTAACTACGCCGGGGCGATGCAAGTGTTTGCCGAGTGGCGAGTGCATCGGCAACGCCACAGCGGTCAGCGCGAACGCGGCAAGGATATTGGTCAGGATCGTGAAGTACCCGGAGTACACGATGATGCCCAGCGCAACGGTTTTGCCGTTGCCTAAGGCCAGATCAATCGACAGGAAAAATTGCAGAATGACCGCGCACCAGCCGACGATCGCAAACAGGGCGGCGTACGTTCTAAGGCGGGGATGGTGGGTGCTGATCGGGGCCATTACTGTGCTTAAAAAAAGGCGCGATGACGCTCACGCTAATTACCGCAGTCCGCCATGACGGGACGCGAAAAATATTGCTAATAAGTCGCTCGTCCGCCGGAAATATCGAACACTCCCCCCGTCGTGAACGAACATTCCTCAGACGACAACCACGCAATCATCGACGCGATTTCGTCGACGAGTACGAAGCGGTTCATCGGTATTTTTGACTTCATGTAATTGATGTGCTCGGCGGACATCTGGCTGAACATCTCTGTTTGCGCGGCGGCGGGTGTGATGCAGTTGCAGGCGACACCCGTCGTCGCCAGTTCTTTGCCGAGTGACTTGGTGAGACCGATCAAACCGGCCTTCGCCGCGCTATATGCCGGCGCGTTCGGATTGCCTTCCTTGCCCGCAACACTGGCAATATTGACGATGCGTCCGTAAGCTGCCTTGATCATGTGCGGCACGACGCTCCGGCACACGAGATACGGTGCAACCAGATCGACTTCGATCACTTTTCGGAAGTCCGCAGGCGCGTATTCCCACGTTTTCTGATTGGGGCCGGTGATACCCGCGCTGTTGATCAAAATATCGATGCGGCTGAACGCTTCCAGCGTCGTCTGCGTCGCAGCGGTCACCGCGCCCTCTTGTGTGAGATCGACGACGATGCCCAGCGTGCCGTCGCCAAGCTTGCCGGCCGCTGCTTTTGTCGTCGCGGGGTCAATATCCCAGATGGCGACTTTGCTGCCGCTGGCGATAAAGCGCTCGGCCACCGCATACCCAATCCCGCGCGCGCCACCGGTAATCACCGCTACGCGGCCCTTCAAATCGATTGCATTCATCAGTTTCTCCTTGTGCGGACATTATGCGACTGCGACCATCTTGTCACAGGTGGGTTCGAACGGCAGTCCGTGCTGCGCAAGGCAGCAGACCGAACACACGAGTACATTTGCGGCTGTGGCCAAGCTGAATTTACGGGTTGGTCGATGCAATCGAGTCCGAGGAAGCCATGACACTATCTATACGCAGTAAAGCGCTACCCTTGTTATTTGCACTTTCCGCATTGCTGTTGGGCGGCTGTGGCGGCGGCGGTGGAACGAGCGCCACCACGTCACCGCCGCCCGATACGCCCGCTGCTGCGTATACCGATCCTACCGTTTACTCGTCGGGCGCAGGCGCGTCGGTCGCGGTCGCTAACGAAGCCACGGCTGTCACGCATTTTCAAACGATGATCGGTGGTGTGGCCATTCCGTACACGGCTACCACGGGGCATTTGACGGCAAACCGACTCGCGACCGAAGCGCCACTGGCCTCGTTTTTTTACGTCGCATACACCGCAGACAACAAGGATTTGACAAAGCGGCCCGTTACTTTTTTCTACAACGGTGGGCCGGGCTCGTCCACCGTGTGGCTGCACCTCGGCTCGTTTGGCCCGAAACGTCTTGCGGCGTCTGCGCCGTCAACGACAACAGCGGTGCCGTTTCCGCTCGTCGACAACGCAGAGAGTCTGCTCGACGTCAGTGATCTTGTGTTTGTCGATGCCGTGGGTAGCGGTCTCTCGCAGGCCATTGCGCCGAATATCAATCGCAGTTTTTGGGGGGTTGATGCCGACGCGGCCGTGTTCCGTGATTTTGTGCGTCGTTACGTCAAGGTCAATGGCCGCGACGCATCGCCGAAATTTTTGTTCGGTGAATCGTATGGCACCACCCGTAGCGCCGTGCTCGCCAATCTGCTTGAAAGCGCAGGCATGTCGCTCTCCGGGGTGGTGCTGCAATCGTCGGTGTTGAACTACAACACCAACTGCGAGCAGAACCCCTTGCCCGCTGTGCGCTGCTCGGGTTTCATGCCAAGCTATGGCGCGGTGGGCGCGTGGTTTAGTCTGACCACGCCTACGCCAACCGCAGCCGCTTTACCAGCGTATGTCGACACGCTTCGCACGCTGGCGAACAATGAGCTTGACCCGGCGCAACGGGTGTTCCTGTTGTTCGGCACGTTGCCGACTAACGATCTGTTGCCGCGTCTGGCGGCGGCTACCGGCATCGCTTCTTCTCGCTGGCAGGCGCAGTTCAACATGACGCCGAGTTATTTTCAGACCTACCTCGTCGCAGGTCAGTTGATCGGTCGCTATGACGGGCGAGTGTCCGTTCCCGTCAGTTCACCGCTGGCAAGCGAGGGCGATCCTTCGAGCACATTCATCACGCCATCGTTCGTATCGACGATCGCAAGCTATTTGCCGAACACGCTCAAGTACACCAATCCGTCGAATTACACGACGCTCAGTAACGCCATCAATTTCTGGGATTTCACCCACGACGGGCTGTCGCTGCCGGACACCATTCCCGATCTGGCCGCCGCATTCGCGCACAACCCGAAGCTCAAAGTGCTGTCGCTTAACGGCTATCACGATCTGGCGACCCCCTTCCATCAGACTGAAATCGATGTCGCGCGGCTCGGTGTCAACCCGAACGTGCAAAACAAGTTTTATAGCGGCGGGCATATGACTTATCTTGACGACACGTCGCGGGTACAGCAGAAGGCTGATCTCGCGCAGTTCTACCTATCGGCACTTGCCCAGTAGCGCCCTGACTCGCGGAGATTGATCATGAAAAAAACCGGTTCTGATATTCACCTGACACTCGTGCAGGTCGTGATGAGCGCCGCTGTCGCGCTCTTCTGGGTGTCGACGTCGCATGCGTTAACAGCGTCCGCAGATGTTCCTCTGCGCGATCCGTGGGTACCTGCTGACACGCGCAAGGCGGCGGCCGCTGCACCAGCGCCGGTCGCCACCAGCGGCGCCGATCTCAAAAAACAGGTTGAACTGAAACTCAAGAAATCGTTTGACGCGGCGCTTGTCAATGGCGACGGCACGCTGAGCGCAGCTCAGGCAGACGCCGCAGGCCTTGGCTTCGTGGTGAAGCACTTCAACGAAATTGATCAACGCAAGCTGGGCGTAGTGCGTTTTGAAGACGTCACTCGCTTTATGAACTCGCGCGGGGCACGGTTGGATTGAATCGGCGAGCAGAGCGCGCTGAGCTAGAGCATCAACTTTTTGCTGAAAGCCATATTTAACTGGGGCTGCAGCCTGATTTTACAGATAGTCAACTATCCAACAAATGAGCCTCTGTCCTCCGTGTAGTATGGGCTACAAGAAAAAGTTGTTTTCATCATCACGCCCCTAAACATTCGCCCGCGCGTCCACCCGAGCCACGCGCGACAGCAAATAATCCACTTCGGCCCGAGCGACCGATGACAACGCCGCACCGGGTTTGCGCAGCGTGTCGTGGCTCAGAATGCCTCGCTTCATCATCACATATTTGCGCACCGCGAGGCCGGGACCGGGCTGTTGCTCGTAGCGTATAAGTGGCAGGTGGGCATCGAACAAATCGTGCGCTTCGTCGCGTTTGCCTTCCGTCGATAGACGTACCACGTCGACCAGCATGTCGGGGAAACAGTAGCCCGTATTCGCGCCGTCCGCGCCGCGCTCCATCTCGAAATCGAGGAAGAGGGCGTTGTTGCCGCAGAGGATCGAAATGTGGCGCATTGAGCCGTCTTTCTCGTAGCCGCGTAAGGTTGATATCTTGTCGAGCCCCGGCCAGTCCTCGTGTTTAAGCATCACACACGCCGCGTTTTCCATCACGATGCGGCGAATCACGGCGGGCGTCATCTGCACCGAAAACGTGAGCGGATAGTCCTGAATCACAAACGGCACGTCGCCGCCAATCGCATCACTTGCCTGCTTGTAATAAGTCGCGATTTGATCGTCGGTGCGCAGCGTGTTGGGTGGTGCGATCATCACGCCTGCGGCACCCGCATCCATCGCGTCACGCGTGAGCGCGCGCATCGCCGCGAAGCCCGGCGCGGAGACGCCGACGACGACCGGCAGCGCACCGGCGCGTTTAATCACGCGCTTCACGACATCGACGGATTCCGCATGCTCAAGCTTTGGCGCTTCGCCGAGCTGACCGAGTACGGTGATGCCGGTCACGCCACTTGCGATGAAAAAGTCGGTCATTCGGTCAATGGACGAAGTGTCGATTGCGCCGTCGGGCATGAACGGCGTTGGCGCGATGACGATAACGCCGGAAGCGGCAGAGTTAAGTTTCACGACGGAGTGCCTAAAAAGTTAGCAAATAGAAGTCACAGGGCGGAGAAGACGCAATTTAATCGCCCTTGATATTCCCGTCCTTGATCACCTGAGTCCACATTGCCACTTCATTGCGAATCGCCTGCGTCGCCTGTTCTGGTGTTGTCCACGTAGCGTTCGCACCTTGCGCCAGCATCGAGTCTTTCACGTCCTGCTGCTCCAGAATTCCTTTGAGCGCGCTGTTAAGTTTGGCAATGATCGGAGCCGGCGTTCCGGCGGGCGCGAGGATGCCGAACATTGAGCTGACGTCAAAGCCTTTGAGGCCCGCTTCGGGCGCGGTGGGCACGCCGGGGAACGACGGAATCGGCAGCGTTGTTGCCGTCGCCAGCGCGCGCAGTTTGCCCGCCTTGACGTGGCCCTGGGAGGCAGGTGCGGTTTCGATCATCATCTGCACCTGACCACCGATCAGATCCGTCATCGCCGGGCCGCTGCCTTTGTACGGCACATGCAGCAGCTTGACGCCAACGAGTCGCTGAAACATTTCACCGGCGAGATGTTGCGGCGAACCGTTGCCCGAAGACGCGTAGGTGATGCCGCCAGGATTTGCTTTCGCAAGCGCAATCAGTTCATTGAGCGTGTTCGCTTTCACGGCGGGATTGACGACAAACACGAGGGGCACGCGACCCACGATGGCGACGGGTGCAAAGCTCTTCTCCATATCAAACTGCGCGGACGCTGCGGAGAGCACGCTGCTGATTGAGTGGCTCGTGAGCGCACCCATGAGCAGGGTGTAGCCATCAGGCTTTTCCTTGGCGACGATCGCAGCGCCAAGATTCCCGGTCGCCCCCGCGCGATTGTCCACGATCACCGTTTGCCCTAACGCCGTCGAGAGTTTTTGCGCCATCACGCGGCCGATCACGTCGGTCGCTCCGCCTGGCGGATACGGCACAACGAGTTTGATCGGTTTCTCGGGATACTGCGCGTGAGCGACAGCCGCGACGAAGGCGAAAGCAACACTCGCCGCACGAACAAGTGACAACGAAAATGGATTCACGGCACAGTCCTTCTGGAGCAAATTAATTGCCGTGAGTATCGCCGCAGCCGCGTCGCGGGCGACTGTCGCGATTCAGTTTATGCATAGCTGGCACGGAGCACTGAGCTTTGTCGTGGTGGTGCTCAGGAGAATGACATCTTGCAAGCTTGTGACACGCTGTCTCGCATATGCTTGGACTATGAAAGATTCCACATACGCCGCCAACGCAACGCCCGTGCCGCCAGCCGCGACCGGCATGCGAAAAGGCCTCACCAGCTACGGTGATTCGGGCTTCTCGCTGTTTCTGCGCAAGGCCTTCATCAAGGGGGCGGGATTCACCGATTCCGCGCTGGATCGTCCGGTCATTGGCATTGCAAATACTGGCAGTGCTTATAACCCGTGCCACGGCAATATGCCGCAGCTCATCGAGGCCGTGAAGCGCGGCATCATGCTCGCGGGTGGCCTGCCGATGGACTTCCCGACGATTTCTCTGCACGAGAGTTTTGCCACGCCAACCAGCATGTATCTGCGCAATCTGATGTCGATCGACACCGAGGAAATGATTCGCGCGCAGCCGATGGATGCGGTGGTGCTGATTGGCGGTTGTGACAAAACCGTACCTGCGCAATTGATGGGTGCGGCGTCGGCGAACATCCCGTCGATTGTGCTGATCACGGGTTCGATGCTTACCGGATCGCACCGCTCCGAACGCGTGGGTGCGTGCACCGATTGCCGTCGCTACTGGGGCAAATATCGCGCGGACGAAGTGGACGACGCAGAGATTGCCGAGGTGAACAATCAACTCGTTGCGAGCGTCGGTACGTGCTCGGTTATGGGTACGGCGAGCACGATGGCTTGCATCGCAGAGGCATTGGGAATGACGGTGCCCGGCGGCGCGTCGCCGCCAGCGGTTACAGCGGATCGTATTCGCGTGGCCGAAGAAACCGGAGCGTTGGCCGTCAAGATCGCGCATGAGCGGTTAACGATTGACAAGGTGCTCACGGCAAAATCGTTCGAGAACGCAATGCGCGTGTTGCTGGCGATTGGCGGCTCAACGAATGGCATCGTGCATCTCACGGCAATTGGCGGTCGCTTGGGTTTCGATATTGATTTGAAAGCACTCGACCGCATGGGCCGCGACACGCCGGTGCTGCTCGATTTGAAGCCGTCCGGCCAGCACTACATGGAAGATTTTCACCATGCGGGCGGGATGGCAACGCTGCTACGCGAACTGAAACCATTGCTGCATCTCGATGCGCTGACCGTTAGCGGTCGCACGCTGGGAGAAGAGATCGACGCGGCAGGCGCGGGCTTCAGGCAGGACGTCATACGGTCTCGTGACAACCCAATCTATCCGCAGGGCGGTATCGCAGTGCTTCAGGGCAATCTGGCGCCTGGCGGGGCGATCATCAAGCAGTCGGCGGCCGATCCCAAGCTCATGGAGCATGAAGGTCGCGCGGTTGTATTCGAGAACGCAGCCGATCTTGCGACGCGCATTGATCGCGATGACCTCGACGTGACGGCGGACGACATCATCGTGCTCAAAAACATCGGGCCGAAAGGCGCACCCGGCATGCCGGAAGCGGGCTATATCCCGATACCGAAAAAGCTTGCACGCGCGGGCGTGAAGGACATTGTGCGTATCTCCGATGGTCGCATGAGTGGCACCGCGTTTGGCACGATTGTGTTGCATGTCGTACCGGAGTCCGCGATGGGCGGACCGCTCGCGTATGTGCAGAACGGGGATCGCATTCGCCTGAGCGTGGCGAATCGTGAGATCGCGTTGCTGATTAGTGATGAAGAGCTTGCGCGTCGTGCCGCCAAAAAACCGGTCGTAATTCCTACCGCTAGTCGCGGCTATCACAAGCTCTTTCTGCAAACCGTGACACAAGCCGATCAGGGCGTCGATTTTGATTTTTTACGTGGCACCGAACCGCGCGGAGCGATCCCAAAAATGTAGCGCCGCAGGGTGTGCACCAGAGTGGTCGCCCTGCCTTACGAGTATCCTTCACACACTTAACTTTGAAATGAAATCATGGCCGCTTTGCTCGACGCTCTTTACGCCCAAGCCGACGAATTTGTCCGTATTCGCCAGGACATTCACGAGAATCCAGAGCTTGCATATGAAGAGTTTCGCACCTCCGATATCGTCGCTGAAAAGCTTGCGAGCTGGGGTTACACGGTCGAGCGCGGCATTGGTGGCACGGGCGTTGTCGGGCAACTAAAGCGAGGCACCGGTAAGCGCAGCGTCGGTATTCGCGCCGACATGGACGCGCTGCCGATTGTTGAGACCAACACGTTTGGTTACTCCAGCCGCAAAGTCGGCGTGATGCATGCCTGTGGTCATGACGGCCACACGGCGATGCTGCTGGCAGCGGCGCGCTACCTGGCGAAAACCGGAAACTTTTCCGGCACCCTGAACCTGATATTCCAGCCCGCCGAAGAGGGTCAGGGCGGTGCCAAGCGCATGATGGACGAAGGCCTCTTCACCAAGTATCCCTGTGACGCAATCTTTGCCATGCACAACTCGCCGGGTGAAGCGCAAGGCACGTTCCACCTTCGCAGCGGCCCGACGATGGCGTCCGCTGAAAACGTCACGATTACGCTGCACGGGGTTGGCGGACACGGCGCATTCCCCCATCGCGCCACCGATCCGATTGTGGCGGCGGCGAGCATTGTCATGGCGCTGCAAACGATTGTTTCGCGCAATATTGACCCGCAGTCCACGGCGGTCATCACTGTGGGCGCGCTGAATTCCGGCGTCGCCAACAACGTGATCCCGGCGAGTGCGACGTTGAAGCTCAGCGTGCGGTCACTGGATCGTGATGTTCGCAATACGCTCGAAACGCGCATTTGCGCACTCGTCAACTCGCAGGCCGAGAGCTTCGGCGTTCGCGCCGAGATCCACTATCAGCGGAACTATCCCGTCTTGGTGAACTCCGAGACTGAAACCCACTTTGCCTACGGCGTAGCGCGTGATCTCGTTGGCGATGCCAAGGTTGTGTACCCTGCGCCTGCACTCACGGGCAGCGAGGATTTCGCCTTCATGCTGGAAAAATTGCCGGGGTGCTACCTGTTCATTGGCAATGGTGACGGCGGTGTCGGAACCGACGGAAAACCGACTAGCGCGTGCATGGTGCACAACCCCGGATACAACTTTAATGACGCCAATATTGGCGTCGGTTCGGCGTACTGGGTTGCATTGACGCAGCGGTATCTCACCGACGCCAATCTCTAGCGCCTGCTGTAAGCGCTACGAAGCGTGATTAAGGCTCAATCACCCATTTCCACAAGGGTTTCAGGGGCATCATGCGCACGCGGATTTGCGTTCAGTGTATTGGCGAACTGTCATAAGATTGCAGGCCGAAATTCCCGCGCGCGCAGCACTTAGCCTGCGCGTTCGCACCCATTACTCATGTTCGACCGAATATCTGAAGACATTCAAGCGATCCGCAGCAAAGATCCGGCGGCGCGCGGCGCATTGGATATCTGGCTTTCATATCCCGGTTTCCACGCGATTCGTTTTCACCGGATTGCTAACGCGTTGTGGCGCGGTGGGTTCAAGCGCACGGGGCGCTGGGTATCGCACTGTGCGCGTTTTTTCACCGGCATCGAGATTCATCCCGGCGCGTTCATTGGTCGTCGCGTGTTCATTGATCATGGAATGGGCATTGTCATCGGTGAGACCGCTGAGGTGCACGACGACTGTACGATTTATCAGGGGGTGACGCTGGGCGGTACGTCTCTGGAGCGCGGTGCCAAAAGACACCCGACGCTAGAGAAAGGCGTGATCGTGAGCGCAGGTGCGAAAGTGCTCGGCAGCTTTACGGTCGGGGAAGGTGCAAGCATCGGCTCCAATTCGGTGGTGCTGAAAGCGGTGCCGCCGGGAGCGACGGCGGTCGGCATTCCCGCGCGCATCATCACCAAAGAGACCAAAGACGGTCGCGAGGCAACGGCAAAAAAGATTGGCTTCTCGGCCTACGGCATTTCCGCCGATCTTGATGATCCTCTGGTGCAGGCGATTCACAAATTGCTGGACCACAGCGCCGCACAGGACGCACGATTGAACGCCATTTGTGCCGCACTCGCTACGCAGGGCATGGACTGCGCATCGCTCGGTGGCAAACCGGTGGACGCGAAGGCCATTGAGAAATTGATGGATTCGGATTGATCGGCTGATGTCACTTGTGCGGGCGCAGGGGCGGACTCCATTGCTTCCGGTCGCGCCCAAGGCTGAATCTGCATTACCGACAGTGACGAGCGTGACGCCAGAGTCGGCGCGTATTATTTTTCACCGAATATGGAATAAAACCGAGTCTCTGAGTGTTTACCGTTGGCGATCCCGCGTTTTCTTTTGGAGTTCTCCCATGTTGCGACTCACGACCCCGATTTCTGTATTGCTGTCTGGCCTGCTTTTGGCGTCCGGTGCCGCGATGGCCGCGCCTGCGATGGAGGCCGATGGCGTGCTCGTCGGCCCCAATAAAATGACTTTGTATACGTTCGACAAAGACCCTGCCGACAGCGGCAAGAGCGTATGCAACGGCCAATGTGCAACCAACTGGCCGCCGCTGATGGCGGGTGCCGATGGCAAAGCCGAAGGCGCATGGACCATCGTTACTCGCGACGATGGCGCTAAGCAGTTCGCGTACAAAGGCAAGCCGGTTTATTACTGGATGAAAGACACCAAGGCGGGCGACAAAACGGGCGAAGGTGTTGCCGGTGCCTGGCACGTTGCCAAACCGTAATCCGAGCTAGCGCATGGGTGTTGAGCAGGCGCTACCGCATATTCCGCGACTGCGGCGATATGCACGCCTGCTCACCGGCAATCGCGAGCGCGCGGATGACCTCCTGCAGGACACGCTGGAGCGGGCGTGTCGCAAGTGGTCGCTCTGGCAACCGCAACTGCCGGGTCCTCAAGGGTCCATTGGCTCTGGCCTTCGCGGCTGGCTGCTGTCGATGATGCATAACGTATTTGTCAATCAGGTGCGTGCACCGCCGAATGAAACGGCGCTCGATGATTTCGGGGAAGACGCGGCGCATGAGCCGTTCGCACATACCGCCGATCGGCTGGATTTGCAGGCGGCGCTGCTGCAACTGAGCCCCGGTTTGCGCGAAATTATTCTGCTTGTCTGTATTGAAGAATGCAGCTATGCCGAGGCCGCGCAAGTGCTCGGCGTGCCGGTCGGCACCATCATGTCGCGGCTTTCACGCGCGCGTGAAAAATTGCGTGAACTCATGGATGAAACTGCACCGCGCTCCACCGTTGAGCCCACGTTAAAACTTGTGAAAGCGAGACCTGCCGATCATGGCCTCTGAAACCATTCGACCCGTCAATGAGGCAGCGCTTCATGCGTTTGTCGACGGACAACTGGCTGCCAGCGACATCGAGCTAGTCAGCCAGTGGTTGCGCACGCACCCCGATGATGCGGCAAGGGTGGCGACATGGCAGGCGCAGCGCGCGCAGTTGCAGGTGCTGCATCGCGATGTGCTGGATGAGCCGGTGCCGATTGCACTGGCGCGGGCGCTGCGTCCGCGCCGCTTTGCTTCATGGCCGCACATGGCGGCAGCGGCCGCCCTGCTTGGCTTTGGCTGGATAGGCGGTTGGGCGACGCATGCTGCTTCGCCTGCAACACTTGTGGCTGACGGCCTGCCAGAATTTGTTCAGGAAGCTCGCGTTGCGCACGTCGTTTACACGCCGGAAAAACGGCATGCGGTGGAGGTGGGTGCGGATCAATCGAAGCACCTGATTGAGTGGCTGTCGCGACGTCTCGGCGCGCCGCTCACCGCGCCTGATTTGTCGGCGCAGGGGTACACGTTGATGGGCGGTCGTCTGCTGCCCGGCGAGCAGGCGCAATCGCGCGCGCAGTTCATGTACGAGCAGGCGTCCGGCGAGCGCGTGACGCTGCATGTGTCGGTGTTCGGCGCGAACGCGGTGCCCGCGTCAACGTCATTCCGCTTCGCGTCCGACGACGCGTCGAGCAGTTTTTATTGGGTGGATGGCCGCTACGGCTATGCCCTGACTGGCAAGCTGCCGCGCGCCTCGCTGGAGGCGTTGGCAAACGCGGCCTATGCGCAATTGTTGCCGGTTACCGCTTCTGGTTCTGGCGTGCGCACGCGGTGACAGTCGTTACAGCTTTTTAGTGAAACCGCCTTTAAATAAGGGCAAAGACCCGGTTTTGGCATAAATCAACTAACGACAGAAATCGCCTTCAAGCTCCTATTCAATAAGCGATTAGCAAAAAAGCTGTTCATAAATATCGTCGCAATGCAGCCTTCAAAAAAACCTTCCCGTAATTCATCTATCGCAGGCTACGTGTACGCTGAACGAGCCTCAGATTATCTTGATTTGGAATAAGAAAACGCCAACAGGGCATGGTTCGCGCGCGCATCGCCCCATAAAATTGAGAGAATTCAATCTCATACAAAAATCCTGCCGTGGACATGACTGTTAATCCTGCAATTCCTGAAGCCGTCGCCAACGCTGGTGGCCCTATCGAAGCCGACGCCGTCATCATTGGCGCTGGCCCCGTCGGCCTGTTTCAGGTGTTCGAACTCGGCCTGCTGGAGATCAAGGCGCACGTCATCGACTCATTGGTGCAGGCGGGCGGACAGCCAATTGAGCTGTATCCCGACAAGCCGATTTACGACATCCCGGCGATTCCGGTATGCACCGGGCAAGAGTTGACGACGAGCTTGCTCAAGCAGTGCGAGCCGTTCAAACCGACGTTTCATCTCGGGCAGGAAGTCAGCCTCGTCGCTAAACGCGAAGATGGCCGCTTTGATGTCGCAACCGCTGCCGGCACTAACTTCATCACCAAAACGATTTTTATCGCGGGCGGTGTTGGCGCGTTTCAGCCGCGCAAGCCAAAGGTCGAAGGCATCACCCAGTTTGAAGAAAACGGGCAGCTCGCCTACCGTGTTCGCGATCCGCAAAAGTATGCTGGCAAGAACGTCGTCATTCTCGGCGGCGGTGATTCTGCGCTTGACTGGGCGTTGGCGCTACAACCGGTGGCCGAATCGGTGACGCTCATTCATCGCCGCGACGAATTCCGCGCTGCGCCCGCCAGCGTCGCCAAAATGAAGGCGATGGCCGAGGCACATCAGATGATGCACATCACCGGTCAGATCACCGGTTTTGAGGCGGAAGACGGCGTGCTGAAAGAAGTGAAAGTGACGAGTCTGGACGCGGTGACACGTCGCTTGCCGCTCGATAATCTGCTCGCGTTTTTTGGCTTGTCGCCGCGCTTGGGGCCAATCGCCGAATGGGGTTTGGACATCGAGCGCCGTCAGGTGAAAGTGGACACTGAGAAGTTCGAAACCAGCATTCCCGGCATCTTCGCTGTCGGCGACATCAACACCTATCCCGGCAAGAAAAAACTCATCCTGTCGGGTTTCCACGAAGCTGCACTCGCCGCGTTCGGTGCCGCAAAATACATCTTCCCGGACAAGAAGGTGACGCTGCAATACACCACGACGAGCACCAAACTACACACGGTTTTGGGCGTTGAATCGCCGGTTTTTGACTAACCGCTTTTCGCAATAGCTTTTGCATAAAAGCCCCATTGAATGGGGGCTAAGAGCGCTAAAAATCGATAGTCAACTCTAGCACAATTGCCGCTTGAGCTCCACAGCAGCGGTCGTTTCAGCCAAAAGCTGCTGACGAGTTCGCAGCGCGCTAATTCATCGAATGCAACCCAACGCGGTTGCCTTCAATGTCCAGAAAATGTGCGAAAAAGCCCATGCCTTCTGCGATTAGGGTTTTCGGCGTGAGAATCTTTCCGCCAGCCGCTTCCACGCGCCCGAGCACCACGGCCAAATCACCGCCGCAGGCCAGATAAACCAGCGTGCCCATCGTGCTCGGCACGTGACCGTCGACCTTGATGATCGCACCACCGACGCCCTTGCCCTGCTCGTGCGGCAGGAAACCCATGTGCGCGGGCCCCATCGGCATCTCCGGCATATCAAAATCAAAAATGGCGTTGTAAAACTTTTTCGCACGCGCGAAATCGATCACCGGAATTTCAAACCAGCTGATCGCATTGACGGTCATTTCCATAAAACCTCCTTGGGTTGTTGCTAGGCTCATCGTCACGCCGTGCGCTTGGCTTGTACGCACATTCGATAGTATCCGGGCGATCACATTTTCTGTCTACCCCTATGCACCTTGCCCTTGAATCGGCCGATCAGCCGGACGTTATCGCACTCATCGACGCGCTGGACGCCTATCAGGGCGCACTCTACCCGCCGGAGAGCAATTACCACCTGAGCGTGGAGGCGCTCAAGCAACCGAACGTGCTGTTTTGCGTGGTGCGTGATGACGATGGCGCAGCCCTCGGATGCGGCGCAGTTGTGCTGCTGGAAGGCTACGGCGAGCTGAAGCGCATGTACGTGAATCCCGGACATCGTGGTCGCGGCATCGCCAAAGCCATCATCACGTTTCTGGAGCACGAAGCGGCACGTCGCGACTACACAATTTTGAGGCTCGAAACCGGAATCCATCAGGCCGAAGCGCTGGGCCTCTACGGGCGAGCTGGCTACGTGCGACGCGGGCGCTACGGCGACTATCCCGAGGATCCGCTCTCTGTGTTCATGGAGAAGAAAATCGTACCGCTGGCGTGACGCCGCGATGCTAAAACAGTGGCATCACGCGCATTGAAGCATAGGCGCGTTGCAACCGATAGTTGTCACCAAGGAGGAGATCACATGAAAACAATTCGCACGCTCTTGGGCGCGAGCGCTACTGCGCTCACGCTCGCATTCATCGCAACTGGTAATGCGCAAGCGCAGGCACCTGCCGCGCCTGCCGCAGCCGCACCCCTGATGACCGAGAAGAAAGTGTTCTCGCTGCCGAGCTACACCACGTTTGGCGGCAAGACGATCAAGAACGTGAAGGTCGGCTATGAAACCTACGGGACGTTGAACGCGAAGGGTGACAACGCCATTTTTGTCCCACACTTTTACACCGGCACATCGCACGCGGCGGGCAAGTACAAAGCCGCCGATGCCGCGGCTGGCTATTGGGATGTGATCATCGGCGCGGGCAAACCGATTGATACCGACAAGTTCTTCGTCATCAGCGCCGACACATTGTCGAACCTGAACACGAAGGACCCGATGGTCACCACCACCGGACCGTCGTCGATCAACGCCGACACCGGCAAGCCGTACGGCATGAGCTTTCCGGTGATCGCAATGCGTGATTCGGTCGCTGTGCACAAGGCGCTCGTTGATTCACTCGGCGTCAAAAAACTCTATGCGGTAATGGGCGCGTCTGGCGGCAGTCTGCAGACGGTCGAGTGGACGGTGCTTTATCCGGATTTTGTGGATCGCGCGATCCCGGTGATTTCACCGGGCCTTTCGATCTCGCCGTGGGCGGTCGCGTTGCTCGATATCTGGGTCGCGCCGATCAAGGCTGATCCCAAGTGGAACAACGGCGACTACTACGCGACGGGAGAGCCGCTCGACGGCATCGCGCTGGCACTGAAACTCGTGACCATCACCACGCGGCACTGGGGCTGGGTTGAAAAAACCTTCGGCTACAAACCGGCTGACGCGACGAAACCACCTGTAGAGGCCATCGGCAATCGTTTTGCCAGTGAAGATGCGCTGACCAAAGCCGGCATCGCGCGCGCCGTCACCACCGACGCCAACAACTACATCTACATGGCCAAAGCCAACCAGCTGTTCAACGTAGAAGACGAGGCCGCCAAGATCAAAGCCAAATTCCTGTTCCTCCCGGCCCAGAGCGACCTCGTGTTCCCACCGGAAATGGCAAAGAAAGCCGCAGAGAAATTGCGCGGGCTTGGCAAGTCAGCGGATGTGTTCGTGATCGAAGGCGATGGCGGGCATCTGGATGGCGTGCTGGCGATTGCCAAAGCGTCGGATGTTATTCGGGCGTTTTTGGCGAAGTAAGTGGGCGAATTCTGTGTCTGATTCTGGCGATCTTGGACGACCTAAGCGCACCTACTTGGCTCCCGCTAGCGTGACAATCGGGATCGAGTCAGACTTGGTCGATTTGCCTAAGATTCCTTTGTCGATGAGTGCGATCGTTTCGTTTGAAGGAGATGCTTCCGACGGTGCAATCGTTCGACTGCTGCAACCGGCATTGCTCGAAATCAGAGCTGCACTTCGACGCGATCCCGGTGCACTTATGTCTCTTACACCGCGTCAATTGGAAGAGTTGATCGCAGCTGCATACGACAGCGCCGGTTTCGACCAAGTCATTCTCACACCACGTAGCGGTGATTTCGGTCGAGATGTAATTGCTACCAAGAATGGTTGGGGTAGCGTGCGAATTATTGATCAGGTGAAGGCTTATAAGGCGGAACACAGAGTAACTGCCAACGACGTGAGAGCTCTATTGGGTGTATTGCATGGTGACCGCAGTGCGACAAAGGGCGTCGTTACAACAACGTCTGAATTCGCACCAGGCATAGCGACAGATCCGTTCATTGCTCCGTTTATGCCTTATCGCCTTGAGCTAATCAACGGTAAAAATCTCGTCGACAGGTTGCGGGCCTTATCGACGAAGGCTGGTTAACTCCGCAAATCCGAGCGAGGAGAAATTCATGACTGGATGGCCAAACAGCATCGGCGCAATCACGCTCTTCGTGGAAGACCTCGCGGCTTCGAAAGCGTTCTATCTGAAGGTCTTCGGCCTGCCGGTGGTTTTTGAGAACGATGATTCAGTCGTCTTCAAAATTGGCGCGACGCTCATCAATCTGCTGTTGATCAGTCAGGCGAATGAACTGATTGAGCCTGCAAAGGTGGGAACAAGGGACGCTGGGCCGCGCATGGTGTTCAGCATTGACGTTGATGAGGTGGACGCGATGTGCGCGAAGCTGACCGGCCTTGGCGTGACGCTGCTGAACGGGCCGATGGATCGGCCTTGGGGTATCCGGACGGCTAGCTTCTGCGATCCATCGGGTCACATTTGGGAGATTGGGAAGTAGGGTGCGTTGAAAACGCACCCTACGTCGATCAAACGCTAGTCATCGCCACCGTCTTGGTATTCAGATAAGCCTCAAGCGCTTCCGGGCCGCCTTCGCTGCCGTAGCCTGAGTCCTTGATGCCACCGAACGGCAACTCGGCCCACGGTGCGGCTTGCGGGTTGATCCGCAGCATGCCGGTTTGCACCTGGCGTGACAGCATATGCGCGTTTTTCATCTGCTGGTAAAGCATATGCGGACAATCCGTAATTCCATTCCTAAATCGATAGTGACTTTGTCGCCGTCTATGGTTCCGGTCATCAACTTAGTTGATCTTGAGGCGTCGCGCTGTGATCAAAAGCCAATGTCATATTTCTGTTGTGGAATCCGTCTCTAACAGTGTTACCCGACGTTGGGCGTAATTCGGGCCAGTCGGGGACCTTCCGATTGCCATGATCGTCGTATCTGAACGCGTAAATACTGTGAAAAAAACACTCAATCTTCCCAAATTTGACGCGACGCTCAATACCGACGTGTGTGATGCACGGAATAACGCGGAACTGACGTTGAAACTTAAACTGGGCTTTCGCCAGATCAACCCGGTCGGCGGTGCCGCTTCTGGCATGTACAACGACTATGGCAGCGCGACGGGTACACCGCGCAAGATCGTCAAGTGGACGCCAGGCGAATGGGCTGCCTGGAAGTCCAACTTTGTGCGTTCTGCCCAGGCTTTCTGGCACGGGAAGTTCTGGCTGGTCAACCAGCTCGGGTACTTCGGCTACAAGGTCGGGGCGCAAATTTATCTGCCCAACATCTGGTGTCGATTCGAAATGGTCGGCAGCGAAGCGTCGAGCGGCGTACACCATCATGTCATTGACGTGGTGCGGCTTGATGTCACCGAGAATTGGTTTGGCTCGCACTCGACGCTCTACGACAGCCTCGACACGCGCTCGGTGCAGAAGGGAACCGATAGTGCGGGCCACGCCATCATGCAACGTGCCCACGTGCATGAGGTTGGCCACCTGCTCGGACTCGGCCACGTGGACATCGGCAAAGCCCACTGCCTGGCGACGACCAATACTAACGCGTCGGCGTGCTACGGGATTGCGGATCAGGACAAAAACTCGGTGATGGGGCAGGGCATGCAGTTGCGCCCGGAGCACGCCGAACCCTGGATGACGGCAATGCGTGAATTCGTGAAGGTTGAAACCAAGTCGACGGTCTACACGATCCCGCCCGCCACGGGGCTGCAGATTGCCCTTCGAGTGCTCGATGTGCTGGTTCCGTTTGTGCCAAAAATGCAGCGACAATATCCGCGTAAACCTGCCGAGGTGGAAGCTCGGACGTTGATAACGGCGCGATGAGCGTGGTCATCCATCGACACTGGGATGCCGTTTATATTGACCATCTCGTACTTTTGTCCGCTTTCATCCGCGACCCATGAAAACTCTCTACACCTCTCTCGTCGCCTGCGTGTTCGGTGTCGGTGCTCTGGCAGCTATGCCCGCAGCCGCAGATAACACCTCGAACGCGCAGAAGGCATCCCAGAAGTCCGCAGCCAAAAAGGATAGCAAACTCATGTCAACCTCGAAGAAATGCCCGCCGGGCAACTTGCACCGTTCACGTTGCATGATCGAACTCCTGCTCGAAGACCTGACGGCGAATTACGGCGGCGTAGGCGGTGGCGGAATCTCGTCGATCAAGGCTGCGTCCTCAACGTCGTACATCGTGTCATTGCCGCAGGAAGAACGGATTGATCTGTTGACGTACGAGTTCGAGGTGACGGCTGATGGCTCGGTCAGCGTCAAGAGCAAGGTCGCTTCCACGCAAGACGTCGGGCGACCGTCGTTAACGGACAACGGCGTAAAAAAATAGCTGGACGCCACAACTGCAAATACTCCCGTAAATGGGGCGCCGTGTGCAGTTTTCTGAGGCTTGCGCCGAATGGCGATCTGGCGGGCACGCATTTACCGAAATGCGCGCCCTTTCATCGATTAAACGCTAGTCATCGCCACCGTCTTGGTGTTGAGGTACGCCTCAAGCGCTTCCGGGCCGCCTTCGCTGCCGTAGCCGGAGTCCTTGATGCCGCCGAACGGCAGCTCGGCCCACGGCGCGGCTTGCTGGTTGATCCAGAGCATGCCGGTTTGCATCTGGCTTGAGAGAATGTGGGCGTTCTTGATGCTGCTGGTGAACGCGTAAGCCGACAAGCCGAACGGCAGACGGTTTGCTTCAGCAATCGCTTCGTCGAGCGTTTTGAAGCTGCGCACGGCCGCCATTGGGCCAAACGGTTCGTTGTTGAACACGGAACTGTCCAAGGGCGCGTCCAGAATCACGGTCGGCTGGAAGAAGTTGCCGGTGGTGCCGATGCGTTCACCGCCGGTGGCGATGGTGGCGCCGCGCTTGATGGCGTCTTCGGTAATTTCCTGCATCGCAGTGACGCGGCGCGGGTTGGCGAGCGGGCCCATCTGAATGCCCGCCTCCATGCCGGAACCGACCTTGAGCCCTTGCGTGTATTTGACGAAACCAGCGACGAATTCTTCGCGTGCGGATTCTTCAACAAGGAAGCGCGTCGGCGAGATGCAAACTTGCCCCGCGTTGCGGAATTTCGCCCCGGCGATCACTTTGACTGCGTGCGCGATGTTGGCGTCGCCGGCAACGATCACGGGCGCGTGGCCGCCGAGTTCCATCGTCAGCCGCTTCATGTGTTTGCCCGCGAGCGACGCGAGCATCTTGCCTACGGGCGTGGAGCCGGTGAACGTGATTTTACGGATGACTGGATGCGGAATCAGGTAATTGCTGATTTCGGCCGGGTCACCGTACACGAGACCGACGACGCCTGCGGGCAGGCCCGCGTCGACGAACGCACGGATGAGTTCGGCGGGCGAGGCGGGCGTTTCTTCCGCCGCCTTGACGATCATTGAGCAGCCCGTGGCGAGTGCGCCGCAGAGCTTCCTCACCACCTGATTGATCGGGAAATTCCACGGTGTGAACGCGGCGACCGGGCCGATTGGCTCCTTGAGCACCATTTGCTGCTGCGCCATCGAGCGCGGCGACACGATGCGCCCGTAAACGCGGCGGCCTTCTTCGGCAAACCATTCGATGATGTCGACCGACATGCCGATTTCAATCTTCGCCTCAACCAATGGTTTGCCTTGTTCCAGCGTCATCACGTGGGCGATTGCATCGGTGCGCTCACGCAGCAATTGGGCGGCTGCGCGCATGATCTTTGAGCGCTCAACGGCGGGCGTGTTTTTCCAGACGGCGAAGCCTTTGGCGGCGGCGGCCAGCGCTTCGTCAAGATCAGCGATAGTGGCTTTGGCGACTGTGCCAATAACGCCGCCGTCGGCGGGGTTATGCACCGGCAGCGTCGCGCCGCCACGGGCTTCGCGCCACTCGTTGTTGATGAGGAGTTGAACGTTGGGATAGGTCATGATGGTCGATTCAAAAAAGAATGAGTGGGGATGCCAGTGAACGAATTCAGGGTAGCGCGCCTGCGGCAGCGGTTGCACCTGCGGATCGCAACTAAGGTTCATATTGTCTCGCAAGCCCGATAAATCAATCGCCGCGCGCTGCAATTTTGGGCCTCCGGTCGAAATTGTGCGACCTTAAGCGTTTTGGCGCTCCAGCCCTCGTTTAATAAGGGCTGCAAGGAAAAGCTGTTTGTTATCCCGCTGGTTGCCTATTGACCGGTGTATCGTCCCCAGACGCAGTCTAGCCGCCGATGTAGCTCATTTCTACTTTTCGTAATTTTGCGGTGTCTGCGGTGCGGATTTCGCTATAGCGATCCGTGCGGACTTGCCACAAACCGGCGAGCAACGCGGCGATGTCGTCGTCGTTCGCGCCATCACGCAGCAACGCGCGGAAATCAACGCCGTGATCGGCGAACAGGCAGGTGTAAATCTTGCCGTCGGTGGAGAGGCGGGCTCGTGTGCAGGTATTACAAAAGGCTTGGGTGACGCTGGAGATCACGCCGATTTCTCCGCCGCCGTCAGCGTAGCGCCAGCGTTCGGCGACTTCGCCCGCGTAATGCGCGTCCACGGCCACGAGCGGATGCTCCGCGTGAACTGCGGCCACAATGTCGCGGCTCGCCATCACGTCATCCATGCGCCAGCCGTTGGTCGAGCCGACGTCCATGAATTCGATGAAACGAACGATGACGCCCGTGCCTTTGAAATGCCGCGCCATATCGACCACCGTGTGATCGTTAACGCCGCGTTTGACGACCATGTTTACTTTGATCGGAGCAAGGCCAGCAGCCAGCGCGGCGTCGATGCCCTTGAGCACATCGGCGACCGGAAAATCCACGTCATTCATCGCGCGAAAGATCGCGTCATCCATCGAATCGAGCGATACCGTGATGCGCTGCAAGCCCGCGCCCTTCAACGCTTTCGCCTGTCTGACGAGCGTTGAACCGTTGGTGGTTAGCGTCAGGTCGAGCGCCTTGCCCGAAGGCGTGCGAATGTGCGAGAGCATTTCGATCAGCGTTGGCAAATTGCGCCGCAACGTAGGCTCGCCGCCCGTCAGGCGCAATTTCTCAACGCCCAGTTCCGCAGCAATTTTCGAGAAACGGGTGATCTCTTCAAATGTGAGCAATGCGTCATGCGGTAGAAATTTGTAGCCGGGTCCGAAAACGTCTTTCGGCATGCAGTAGGTGCAACGGAAATTGCATTTGTCGGTGACCGAAATGCGCAGGTCGTGCAAGCGGCGGTGGCGTGGGTCGGTCAACGTGGAGGACGCACGCGCAGCGTTCAAGGCGGCAAGCGACAACGGCTGTGGCGCGCTCGGCGAGCGCACGTCGAACAGCGGAATCACAGTTCCGGGAACGCGCGAATTGGCGTTGATTGTGGAGAACTCACCCATGCTTAATGTCGTTGCCTAATCGTTGCCACTAATGATCGAAGCCTGCCATTCTGCTAGATTCAGTGGGTGAGTGCGAATTTGAGTTTTTGTCCCGATGCCATTGGCGTCAATACCCCCACACCGCTTGTGGACGCGTGGACGGCGAGCGTGAAGTTCCGCAAACGTGCGGTGACCAGCCGGTGGGCTGATTTTGAGTGGGACACGGCGAGTGTTTCGGTTGCCGACGATCAGCCGATTGATCGCGTTGGCCCTGTCGAATGCGTGGTCGGCGACGAAGTTCAGTGGCACTACGATGGCGAACGGATCGAACTTCATCCTTCAGAGGGTGAGGGCTATTGGCTCAATCTCAATTCGCCGGGGCCGTGCATTTTCGTCATGTGGCGTCTGGAAGAAGGCGATCAAGTGCCGCGACCTGCTGTTGTGACCCTGTCGTACAACGAGGCCGGTCGCATGCTCGATGCGGGCGACCACGTGGACAATGTACCGATGCCGGACGATCTCAAATCCGCTTTACTGGTGTACACCAACGCGCACTATAAACCAGAACCAAAAAAGAAAGTAAGACGCAACGATCCGTTCAAGGACGGCGCGTTTCGCCGTGAACCCGGGGCAGGTGCTGATCGTGGTTGATTTGAAAACGGTGCAGCCCGCTGAAGGCTTGTCGCTTTCGCGCTGGTCGCGGTTGAAGCGGCGTGGTGGTGAGGCGGCGATCGCGCCTGCATCCGAGGTTTTGACTGTGCCGGAAGACGCTAGCGACGCGGCGTTGCCGTTGACTGCTGCCGATGCGGAAAATGTGGCGGAACTCAATTTGCCGCAGTTATCTTCGATTTCGCTCACTGAAGATTTCACGCCGTTCATGCAGGCCAAAGTGCCGCAAGCGCTGAGACGGCAGGCTTTGAAAGCGTTGTTCAAAGAACCGCATTTCAATGTGATGGATGGGTTAGATACGTACATCGACGATTACACGGTGTTTGAACCGATCACACCTGAAGTGATGGCAACGTTGTCGTCGTGGAAGACCATCATGAATCCCACGCAGCAGGTGGTGACACCGGGTGGGTACGCGGTGGATATTGAGAGTGAGGAGGGGAAGGCGGTTTTGGCGGCGCGGGAAGACGCGGCATCGCTCGATCAAACTGTGTTGTTAAGCAACGATACCCCTCACCCTAACCCTCTCCCGCAAGGGGAGAGGGGATCCGAAGCGCACCATTCCGAAGCCATTGCGTGTGAGCAAGGTTTGGCCCCCTCTCCCCTAGCGCGAGACTCGACTCACTTGTCGCCGCCTGGCTCTGGGGGTGAGGGGGCTGGTGAACAGGCAAAACCAACGCCGGACAACTCAAACGCCATCGCGCCAATTCAACACCCCCGCCACAACAAACGCGTAAGCGACTTCGCCTACGTCGACGCGCCAGAAGTACCACCGCTCGGCACAGAAAAAGCAGAATGACCCGACAAGTAAATTTATGTTCGTGCAACCGCACGATGCCGTTTGACGCGGCAGCTTTTGCCAGAGCGGCGGCGACCGCTGGCGCAGCGAGTGTGCAAAGTTTCGACGCAATGTGTCAGCATGAACTTGCCCGCTTTGGTGATGTGATCGACGGCGATGCGCTGGTTGCCTGTACGCAGGAAGCTCGATTGCTGGGCGAGGCTGCGGGGGATTCGAACAAAGTTTCCACCGTTCGTTTTTTTAATATTCGCGAGAAGGCGGGCTGGTCAAAAGAGTCGTCGTTTGCCACGCCAAAACTCGCTGCGCTGATTGCTGAGGCGATGCTGCCGGACGCCGCACCCACGACGCAGGTCTCCTACAAAAGTAGCGGGCAAACGCTCATCATCGGACCGATGCGTGATGCGCTGGCAATCGCGGATTCGCTTAAAGGCGCGCTGTCGGTGAACGTTCTGGTTACTGACCGCGACGGTGAACTTCCTGCGACGCGCGACTACCCCGTCTTGAGCGGAACGAATGTCAAAACCACTGGCTGGTTAGGCGCGTTCAAAGCGAGCTGGCAGCAGGCGAATCCCATTGATCTCGATGCGTGTACGCGCTGCAATGCCTGTGTGCGCGCCTGCCCCGAGGGTGCGATTGATCTGAGTTATCAGGTGAATCTCGAAGCCTGCAAATCGCATCGTGACTGCGTGGCCGTTTGCGGCGATATGAAGGCGATTGATTTTGCGAGGGCCGACGTCGCGCGCGGTGGCGATTTCGACGTTGTAATCAATCTCAGTGAAGCTAAGCTCTTTACGCAACATCAGCCGCCGCAAGGTTACTTCGCACCGGGATTCGATGCGATTTCGCGTGTAAAAATGATTGCCGAAGTTGCGACACTTGTCGGCGAATTTGAAAAACCAAAATACTTCAACTATCGCGCCAACATCTGCGCGCACAGCCGCAACAAGAAGACCGGCTGCACACAATGCATCGATGTTTGCTCGACGCGAGCCATCGCGGCAAAGGGCGATCAGGTTGAGGTGACGCCGCAGCTGTGCATGGGCTGCGGCGCCTGCACGACGGTTTGCCCATCGGGCGCGCTGGGATTTGCAGTGCCACGCGTGGCCGATCTTGGTAGCCGGATCAAGGCGCTGCTGAAAACTTTTCACGTTGCGGGTGGCCGCGATTCTGCTCTGTTGCTGCATGATGAAGGCGAAGGCGCGACCGCGATTGCCGATCTTGCGCGACGCGGCGACGGGCTGCCAGCGCGCTACATTCCGGTTTCGCTGCATCATCCCGCCGCAGCGGGCCTCGACGTGTGGCTCGGCGCGATTGCCTACGGTGCGACCGAAGTATCCGTGCTCTTAACCCGAGGCATTGCGCCGGACTATGGCTTCGCCTTGCGGGCGCAGGCGGAGATTGCCAATCAGGTGCTCACGGCGCTGGGCTATCAGGATGCGCGGGTTCGCGTTATCGATGAACGCGAGCTGGCGTTCCCGGATTGGGCCGCCACGCGCGGATTGGGTGTTCGCGTGCCGGCGACGTTCAATCTGGGGAACGACAAGCGCGGAACCCTTGAGGCAGTGTTTGCACATTTGCTCGAGCACGCGCCGACACCTAAGTCCCTTATCCGGCTGGAGCCAGGTTCGCCGTTTGGTGAAATCGTCGTCAACGCCGACAAGTGCACCATGTGCCTTGCATGCGTAGGTAGCTGCCCGGAAGGCGCGCTCGCGGACAATCCTGAGCTGCCACAACTGCGTTTCATCGAGACGAAATGTGTGCAATGTGGCCTCTGCGAAAAGACTTGTCCTGAGCAGGCAATCACGCTGGTTCCGCGCCTCAATCTCACGCCAGAAGCAAAAAAGCCGCGCGTTTTGAACGAGGCAGAAATTCTCGGCTGCCTGCGCTGCGGCAAACCGCTCGGTGCCAAAAAGATGATTGAAAACATGTTTAACAAACTGGCATCCCACAGTATGTTTCCGGACGAACAGTCGCGCAACCGCATCAAGATGTGCGCAGATTGCCGTGTGGTGGATTTGTATTCGGAAGAGAAACCGCTGGATATTCGGAATCTTGCGAAATGAGCAGCACAGTTGCACCACTCAAACTCGGTGCGTATGTGTCGCCCGAAGACCACGGCCGCGCAAATTTCTACGCGCTAATCTCGCGTCTGTTTGCCGATGCGCCAGATCAGGCATTGCTGCAGGCAATTGCCGGTTCTCCACCCCTGCCCAGCGACGACACTGGCGAACCTCTTTCGCTTGGCTGGTCCAAATTGATTGCCGCGTCCTCGGTGATGGATTCGGAGGCGGCACGCGAAGAGTACGACGCGCTTTTCATTGGCGTCGGCAAAGCACCGGTCAATTTGCATGCGTCGCATCACCTGACGGGCTTCATGATGGAGACGCCGCTGGCTGAGGTGCGCGGCACGCTTGCCACACTAGGGTTTGCCCGCGTCGAATCGCAAACCGTCGTTGAGGATCACCTCGCCGCGCTCTGCGAAGTCATGCGTCTATTGATTGTCGGGGCTGATGGCATTGCGCCTGGGTCTGTGTCTACGCAAAAGCAATTTTTTGAATTGCACATCTCGGCGTGGTTCGATCTCTGTTGCACTGCGATAATGAAATCTACGCTTGCTAATTTCTATAGCGTGGTAGCACAATTCACCAGTAGCTTTCTGCTGGTTGAACGCGAAGCGTTCGCCATCGATGTATAAAAATTTATAAAGCTCAAACAAGTTGTATCAAGGAGTGCGTTTATGAGTAGCAACAAATCCGGCGCGGACATGAAACGTCGTGGCTTTTTGTTGGCTGGCGGTGTGGGTGCGGCGGGCGCTGTCGCCGTTGCCGTGATGCCTGCGGTCAAGCACGCGGTTCCGGCGGTCGCCAAGAAGGCAGTACCTGAAGGCGCTGGCTATCAGGACACGGACCACATTCGTACGTATTACGATCTGGCTCGCGTTTAGCCTGGTCGCCCAAGTTTTCCGGAGAACATCATGCTCGTAAGAAAATCTCACGATGTGGACGGCACGCGCTTGTCCGAACATACCTCCATGCGTCGGTTTGGCGGTGCCAAGCCTTCGAACACCCTGGATCGCCGCTCGTTTTTGAAACGTTCGGGTATCGGTATTGGGGCAGGTGCATTCGCTAGTCAACTGCCGCTCGGATTTGTCGGAAAAGCCGAGGCAGCGGCACCTGCTGAAGGTGGCGGCAAACCGGAAGTCAAGCGCACGGTGTGCTCACACTGCTCCGTTGGCTGCGCCATTGATGCAATCGTAGAAAACGGCGTCTGGACGCGACAAGAGCCGGTGTTTGATTCACCGATCAACCTGGGCGCACATTGCGCCAAAGGTGCGGCCATTCGCGAACACGGCCACGGCGAACATCGCCTGAAGTATCCAATGAAACTGGTGAACGGAAAGTACGTCCGCATCAGTTGGGAACAGGCGCTGAACGAGGTGGGTGACAAGCTCATCGATCTGCGTAAAACGGCGGGGCCAGACAGCGTATTTTGGGTTGGCTCTTCGAAGCACAACAACGAACAGTCGTACATGTTCCGGAAGTTTGTGAGCATGTTCGGCTCCAACAACTGCGACCATCAGGCGCGTATCTGTCACTCCACAACGGTCGCAGGTGTTGCCAACACCTGGGGCTACGGTGCGATGACCAATTCCTACAACGACATGCAGAACACCAAGTGTGCGCTGTACATCGGTTCGAATGCGGCAGAGGCGCATCCGGTGTCAATGTTGCACATGCTGCACGCCAAGGAAACGGGCGCAAAACTCATCGTGATTGACCCGCGCTTCACACGCACAGCGGCGAAAGCGGATGAATACGTGCGAATCCGCTCGGGCTCCGATATCGCTTTTTTGTTCGGCATGCTGCACCACATTTTCAAGAATGGCTGGGAAGACAAGAAGTACATCAATGATCGCGTCTACGGCATGGACAAAGTCAAAGAAGAGGTGTTGGCCAAATGGACGCCGGACAACGTTGAGGCCGCCTGCGGCGTGCCCGAAGCGCGTATGGCAGAAATCGCCAAAATGTTCGCGACCAATCGTCCTTCAACGCTCGTCTGGTGCATGGGGCAAACCCAGCACACGATCGGCAACGCGATGGTGCGTGCCAGCTGCATCGTTCAGTTAGCGCTTGGCAACGTTGGCGTATCCGGCGGCGGTGCCAACATCTTCCGTGGTCACGACAACGTACAGGGCGCGACGGATGTAGGCCCGAATCCTGATTCACTGCCGGGCTATTACGGTATTGCAACGGGTGCGTGGAAGCACTGGTCTACCGTTTGGGGTGTGGACTATGAATGGCTGAAGAAGCAGTTTGCCTCGCAGACGATGATGGAAAAGCCGGGCATGACGGTGTCGCGCTGGATCGACGGCGTGCTGGATCCGAACGACACGATCGATCAGGACTCGAACCTCAAAGCCATCGTGTTCTGGGGCCATGCGCCGAACTCGCAAACGCGCGGGCTAGAGATGAAAACGGCAATGGAAAAGGTCGATATGATGGTCATCATTGACCCGTATCCAACCGCGTCCTCTGCAATGCCGGATCGCAAAGACGGGGTGTACCTGTTACCAGCATGTACGCAGTTTGAAACCAGTGGCTCCGTTACCGCTTCCAACCGTTCGCTTCAGTGGCGCGAGCGCGTCATTAGCCCGCTGTTCGAATCGCAGACTGATCACGCCATCATGTACGCGTTTGCCAAGAAGTTTGGATTCGATAAAGAGTTCGTCAAGAACTGCAAAATCGTTCGGCCCGACGGCGAGAAGAAGTGGGAAGAGCCGGAACCAGAGGACATGCTGCGCGAAATCAACGCTGGCTCGTGGACCATTGGCTACACAGGGCAATCACCAGAACGTTTGAAGCTTCATATGAAGAACATGAACACGTTCGACCCGAAAACGCTCAGGGCAAATGGTGGGCCATGCAATGGCGATTACTTTGGCTTGCCGTGGCCGTGTTACGGCACGCCCGAGTTGAAACATCCGGGTTCGCCGAACCTGTACGACACGTCGAAACATGTCATGGACGGCGGTGGTAACTTCCGCGCTAACTTTGGCGTGGAACGCGATGGCGTATCACTGCTAGCCGAGGACGGTTCGCACTCGAAGGGTTCTGACTTGACCACAGGGTACCCGGAATTCGATCATGTGCTGATGAAAAAGCTGGGCTGGTGGGACGAACTCACCGATGCGGAGAAAAAGAAGGCCGAAGGCAAAAACTGGAAGACCGATCTGTCAGGCGGGATTCAACGCGTGGTGATGAAGAACCACGGCTGCCATCCCTTCGGTAACGCCAAAGCTCGCGCCGTCGTCTGGAACTTTCCGGACGCAATTCCGCAGCATCGGGAGCCGCTGTACGGCACAAACGCTGAGTTGGCTAAAAAGTATCCAACTCACGCGGATAAAGGCGGCGCTTTCTGGCGCGTCAAGACGCTGTACAAATCAGTGCAGGACAAGAATATTGCCGACAAGGTCTATGAGAAGTTCCCTCTGGTGCTGACCTCCGGCCGGCTGGTTGAATACGAAGGTGGCGGTGAGGAGACGCGTTCCAATCCGTGGCTTGCTGAACTACAGCAGGAAAACTTCATCGAGATCAACACCAGGGACGCCAATGATCGGGGCGTTCGTAACAACGAATACGTCTGGGTCAAATCGGCGACCGGTGCGCAAATCAAGGTGAAAGCTTTGGTCACCGAGCGCGTTGGTCCCGGCACCACTTTCATTCCGTTCCACTTTTCGGGGTGGTGGCAGGGCAAAGACAATCTGCAGAAGTATCCCGACGGTGCCGCACCGATCGTCCGTGGCGAAGCGGTCAATACCGCCACTACCTACGGTTACGACTCCGTCACGATGATGCAGGAGACCAAGACGACGGTCTGTCAGGTCACGCGATTCGACGCAGCATAAGGAGAACATCATGGCAAGAATGAAATTTATTTGCGATGCTGAGCGCTGCATCGAATGCAACGGTTGCGTCACCGCCTGCAAAAACGAGCACGATGTGCCGTGGGGCGTGAACCGTCGCCGCGTCGTCACCTTGAATGACGGTATCGTTGGCGCTGAGCGCTCGATATCAGTCGCGTGTATGCACTGCTCTGACGCGCCGTGTCAGGCCGTGTGTCCCGTCAACTGCTTCTACAAGACCGAAGACGGCGTTGTGTTGCATGACAAGGATTTGTGCATCGGTTGTGGTTACTGCTTCTACGCCTGTCCGTTTGGCGCACCACAGTTCCCGCAAGCTGGAGCCTTCGGTCTGCGCGGCAAGATGGACAAGTGCACCTTCTGCGCGGGCGGCCCGGAAAAAGACGGCTCAAAAGCAGAGATCGAAAAATACGGACGCAATCGTCTGTCAGAAGGCAAGCTGCCGGCCTGTGCCGAAATGTGCTCGACCAAGGCGCTCCTTGCCGGCGACGGTGATGTGCTTTCCGATATTTACCGCGAACGCGTGATGCGTCGTGGTCGTGGCGGTGACTTGTGGGGCCACGCGACAGCGTACGGTCGCCCCGATACCAAGGCAACGGCGCCTGCGGTTCAATCCATTCCGCAAAAATCATGAAAAAGCTGCTTATCTCCCTTGTTTCACTTGCGGCGTTGGCAACGTTCGCTGGATGCGGTGAGCAGCCGCAAACGATCACCGCAAAGCCAGGCACGTCAGCCGCGAAGCCAGACGACCTACCTTATGGCGAAGGCAAGCTATATGCCGACCGCAACGCGTGGCAGCTTCAGCTTCGTGCACGTGCCGACACTCAGAACGAATACAAGCGCTTCAATTAATTGAGCACCCGAATCCCATGCGTCTTGTCGTAAGGAGCCGTCAATGAAACACCTGATTGCGTGTTTGAGCGCACTGCTGCTGGCGTGCGCCGTCAACGCACAGCAAAGCAGCGGCCCCGCTTTGCCGAAAGATGAGCTGATTAAACAGCAACAGCAGCGCGTCGTCACCCAGCCCTACAACAATGCGCCGTTCTGGAAAGAGGCACGCGGAGCGGTTGAAGGTTACGCGAGCATTCCCGCGCCGGAAGCGGGCGTGTTGATTCAAGACGGTGGCCAAAACTGGCGTGCGCTTCGCAACGGCACGTTCTCGATCATCGGCGGTTGGGCGCTGGTGGCGATGATGCTCTTGATCGGTGGTTTCTACGCGTGGAAGGGCACAATTCAATTGCATGAAGCGCCTACAGGCCGTTTGATCGAGCGCTTTACGTTGCTCGAGCGCATGGCGCATTGGGCGACCGCGATTTCATTCTCGGTGCTGGCGATTTCCGGGCTGATCCTCGCGTTTGGAAAGGCGCTGCTGATCCCGGTGATCAGCTTCACGCTGTTCTCGTGGCTCGCGATCATCGCAAAGAACTTGCACAATTTTTTGGGTCCGCTCTTCATCATTAGCTGCATCGTCACATTCTGCGTCTTTTTGCGCGACAACTGGCCGAAAGCGGTGGACTTCAAATGGCTCGTGAGCTTCGGCGGATTGATCAACGGCAAACACGTGCCGAGCGAAAAATTTAATGCGGGCGAAAAGCTCTGGTTCTGGGGCGGTTTGATGTTGCTTGGAATCGTAGTTGGCGCATCGGGCCTGGTGCTCAATTTCCCCAACTTCGGACAAACACGCGCAACGATGCAACTTGCGAATCTCGTTCATCTGACGGGTGCGGTGATGTTTATGCTTGGCGCAATGGGCCATATCTACATGGGTACGCTCGGCATGGCGGGCGCGCTGGACGCGATGAAAACAGGGGTTGTCGACGAGGCCTGGGCGAAGGAGCATCACGAGCTTTGGTACGACGATGTGAAGTCAGGAAAAGTGCCTGCAAATCGTAGTGAAAATGGCGGTAACGCGGGCGCGGGGACGCAACAACCAGTAGCCGTTGGAGGAAACAACTGATGAAATTGAATCACTGGGTAGTTCTAGTGCTGGGTAGCACGCTCACCGCCTTGGCGATTGCAAAGCTGCCGCCGCCTGCGCCATTGAACGAAGAGCAAAAGGCGAAAGCTGAAGCCACCAAGGCCACCGCAGCTGACGCGGCCAAAAAGGCCGCAGCGGACGAGTTGCGCTATCAGGACATCGCCGTTGAACGCTATTTCAAGGAAATGAAAGCCGCTGGCAAAACAGTTGCGCCGCCAACGTGGGTTCCGCCAGCGCCGCCACCGGTCGCGGCAGCGCAGCCCTCATCTTCGGAATCACTAGGACAGAAACAGGCCGTCGCACCAAAAACGCAAGACACCGCGAATCCCGGTGCCGCCAAGGCAAGCGCCGGGGCCACCAACGCCAAACCGACTCCTGCGAAGGGCTAATTCCCGCGCACGGCGTCGAGGCGCGATAGCTACGCTAGAATCACAAAGTCGGAGAGGTGGCAGAGTGGTTGAATGTACCTGACTCGAAATCAGGCTTACCGCAAGGTAACGGGGGTTCGAATCCCCCCCTCTCCGCCACAAAGTGAGCAAATACGGGGCGTCTAGCCCCGTTCTCATTTCTACCCATCCGCCTACCTCACTCTCCGTTTCGCGGCAGGTTTCCCCAAGCGGGTTCTCTGGGCGGTAGGCCTGCGCGCCATCTTTGCGCTTTTACGCCCCGGTCAACACGTCTCACCCAGAGCTTCGATTCAGCGTTAGGTGGTGACTTTGCGAGCACCGCTATGGTGCTTCTGTGCGATTTCGGGCGCTTCCTAAGAGCACGGTAAATTGAGATTGAAATAGAGAAAAAAGACGGGAAATTTGAAAGTTTCGCGCCGTGCGTTTACGGTGGCATACGGGACAAGGCGTCGCACCAAAAGAGGGCATAAAACCCTAGTGCCACCCGAACTGCGCACAGGTTATTTCGAGGGCATCCGAACCGCGCTGAAAAATATTTTTAATTCAGTGATAGGAGCCCCGCTGATTTCTCGCTTAGTACATATGTGAACCGATGAATTGTTGGGTGAAAAGACTCAAGCGTCGGAATTTTCAAATGTCATAACTCTGAGTAATCAGGTCAGCCGAGGTCAAAATGGTCAACCAACGTAGCGTACCGTCCAGAAATCACCAGCGGGCTGGGGGGCGGCCAGATAGATCGGGTTCAGCAAAGGCGCGTTGCTTCCTGCAGCGGTCTTTCGTCTCTCTATTCATGTTTTGGCTGCCGCTGACGGTGGGTTTCGCGCAGAGCACTGTACCTGCGACTGCGCAGGCTCGCCCTGCCCCTACTCAGTTGACCGATACGCAAAGCAAAGCCTTGATTGGCGGCAAAACGAGCGCTGTGGTGGCTTACACGGCCAACGGCAATGTCAGCCACGCGCAGGTATGCGACACAACTAAGGCATATGACCCCTCGTTTTGCATGTATCCGTTCGATTCCCCCGATCCTGCCCTGCCGAACACACCAGGCCGCGCCGGCTCCGCGGGGCACGTCGGAGCAAATGGCGATAACGCCGATCCAAGGCAAGACGGTAACGGATGTCCGGGCCGTTTTGCTCACTACAACACGGGCGGTTCCGGTATAGCTGGCGCATCGGCGCCTGCAGCCATCACCGTAGCCACTTCGACAACCCTTACTCAAGCCGTGAGTGGTAGCAGCGGTGGCAACGGCGGCGCAGGTGGTTGCGGCGGCGTTGGCGGCAACGGTGGCAAGGGGGGGTACGGTTTTATTGCTGAGTTTGTAGTCTCAGGGCCTTCGAGTATTCCATCTGGAAATGGCGGTTCGGCGCAGAACTTAACCTTCTTTGCGACTACGTGTCAAAACCCACCATGTGGATCCGGCGGAAATGGCGCGTCGGGTGGCGACGGAGGGGTCTGTGTGCTGGTTGCTGCTGGTGTTGCTGTGGTCAACACCACGACGTTGACCGGAGGGGCTGGAAGTCAGGGCGCTGCCGGTGGGGTGGGCGGTTATGGTGGTCGTGGTGGTGCGGGAGGCGATGCGATTAGTTTCGGGGTTCAGGGGGGCGGGGGACTGTATAACGCGCCGGGCAACGGCGGTAGCGGTGCAGATGGCGGGAATGGTGGCAATGGTGGAGGCGGCGCGGCAGGCGTGCAATTGACAACGAACGCAGCATTGGACAATCAGTCAGGCACTATTTACGGCGGCACCGACGGTGTGGGCGGCGTTCCCGGTTTGGGGGGACTGGAGGGGCTGGTGGAGATGGCGGATTCACCTCGCAGCCCAACGTGAGCGCTAGCGGCGGGACGCCGGGCAACCCAGGCGCCCCAGGTGCGGCTGGATTGCCCGGCGCAGGGGGCGCAGGCGTTCGGTTATCAGCCACTGGAGCTCATTTACAAAACGCAAGCTCGGTTTACGGTGGGTGGGTGCAAATGGACCCGATGGCGTTTACAGCGCCGTTGGCGTTATGAGATATGTTACGGACGAGTCTGGTTTCATCAGGCTTATCACGAGTGGTCAATCAGGTACATCAGGGGGGGGCGGTGGCGTCGGCGCGAGTACGGTCGCAGGCAGCACGATCGACAACTCACTCAATCTGTTCGGTGGTTCGGGAGGAGACGGTGGCACCGGCGTGGTCGGCCCCTGCGTACAGGGCGTGTCTGTGTGCGTTTACGCGGTCGGCTGCAACGGTGGTGATGGCGGCAAGGGCGGCTCGGGGTTGACGATGGCGGGTGGTGTGGCGACCAACACATGGTTTGTGGGCGGCGGGGTACCAGGCAAAGGCGCTGATGCGTTCGAAGCTGTGGCATCCGGAAACCTGGGCTAATCGAGCGTCACTACCGACGATGGGCGAAATGCTCAATGATCAGACCCAATCGCAGTCTCCGGCGGAGTCGCAGGCGGAAATGCTCGCTCGCTACGCCATCGATTTATAAAACCGGAGTAGCGGCGGAAGCGTATCCATCAATCACGCGTAAGCATTGGCCGCAAATTGCTACTAACACGAACAATCGCATTAAAATCTCTGCTCAAGTTTTAAAGGATACTGCTATGGATCGCCGCTCATTTGTTAAGGCCACGTCCGCGTTGTCATTGTCTGCCACGCTGCCCGCCTTCGCACAGACGTCAGTCGCCGCCGCGCGCGTGTTCAATCCACAGTCTGGCGATTGGCGCAGCTTTGAGATCGTGCATCGCGTTGAACTGTTAAAGCCGATGGGCGCGACCAAAGTATGGATTCCGATCCCGGTCGTTGAAGATGGCTATCAACGCAATCTCACAACGAAGTGGACGTTGTCGTCCGGCACCGCCGAGCGCGTCCTTGATCCAAAATATAACGTTGCTTTCCTCGCGGTTGATATCGACGGTAAAGAGGGAAGGCCCGTTATTGAAATGACCACGCAGCTGCAGACACAGTCGCGCTCGGTGGATTGGTCGAAGCGCGGTGAATCGGCGATTTCTGCGGCTGACGCTGCCAAATGGACGGCTGCGACTGCGTCGATGCCCACGGACGGCATCGTCCTGCAAAAAGCGCAGGAAGCAACCAAGGGCAAGACCACCGAAATCGACAAAATCCGTGCGCTCTACGACTGGACGATTGCTAACACTTATCGTCGCGTCGAGACTGCGGGTTGCGGCGTCGGCGACGTGAAGGCTGCGCTGGAAACGGCAGACTTCGGCGGCAAATGCGCGGACATCAACGCGATTTTTGTGGCAATGGCCCGCTCGCTGGGCATCCCGGCGCGTGATGTGTACGGCGTGCGCATCGCGCCTTCCGTCTTCGGCTACAAGGAATTGGGAGCGGGCAGTTCCAACATTACCAAGGCGCAGCATTGCCGCGCTGAGGTATTTCTTGCCGGTTACGGTTGGGTGCCGATGGATCCTGCTGACGTCACCAAGGTGCAGCGTCTGGAAACAGCCGATTGGGTCAAGACCACGCAGCATCCGGTCGTTGGCCCCGTCAACAAGGCCTTGTTCGGTGCGTGGGAAGGTAACTGGATGGCCTACAACACGTCGCACGACGTCGTGTTGCCGGGTGCGAAAGGGCCGAAGCTGCCGTTCCTGATGTACCCACAGGCCGAGACTTCGGACGGTCGTCTTGATCCGTACGATCCTGACAATTTCAAATACACGATCACGACCAAAGAGATCAAGGCTTAGGGCGGATTTCAGGTGTTCACTTTGTTGAACCGGAAAGCCGCAGCCTGCTGCGGCTTTTTTCTTTTGCTTTGGGCAACTTTGTGCACGGGCGCTGTCCATGCGCAAAACGGGCGTTGGTATCCCGAAGACGAAGCCGCACCGATTCTGAAATTAAAGACGGTCGACAATCAGGAATTCGATCTCGCGGCACTCAAGGGCCGCCTGGTAATTGTGAATTTTTGGGCGACCTGGTGCGGGCCGTGCGTTGCGGAAATGCCGTCGTTGCAGGCGCTAGGCGCGCGGCTCGGCGCAAAAAACGCAGTGATCCTTGGCGTGAATTATCACGAGTCGCCGCAAAAAATCACGGATTTTCAGGCGAAGCATCCCGTCACTTTTCCGCTGCTACGCGACCCGTGGCAGGAGGTATCGGCCGAATGGAAAGTGAGCGTGCTGCCGACCACTTTTATCGTCGACGCGCGGGGCATGCTTCGCTACCGCGTGGTGGGTGAGGTGGATTGGGGCAGCAAGGACGTCGCGGATCGGCTGAAAAAGATTTCCGCTGCCGACAGGGCGAACAAAGTTGCAGCGCCGCTTTCGGCGAAAGCTGCGGCACAAAATTCAGTGGGTCAAGGCGGATAACGACGTTACAGCTTTTGGTTGAAATGACGTCTGATTCTGGGCTGACGCAAGTTTTTGGTGATTGTCGACATAAGCCAATATGTCGCTCACGCCCTTGTTAAATGGGCGTTTCAAGAAAAAGCTGCTGCTCGCAACTATCCGTGCGACAACCATTTCTGCCGACGCCCGAGGGCAATCGAATCGGTGCCTTCGAGAGGCAACCAGACGCTGTCTGGCATCGCCGTCGGCACGACGATAGTGGTCTCGCGTAACTGATCGTGGCGAAAGTAGGAAAGCGGGATCGCCGCGCCCACCTTTAACCGCGCAAGATGCTTGCTGATCGTCGTCGCACTTGCCCGCAGACCGTCGATGGCCACGAGCGTGTCGCCCGCGCTCAAACCTGCCTGCCAAGCGCTTGAGCCCGACAACACGACCTTGACAACCGGCAAACCCGCGCCCGAATCGCCCATCACGAGGCCGAGCGTACGGGTATTTGTCTCCAGTGTCGCCTCGTCGCGACCTCCGCGATCTGCGGCGCTTGCGCTGGCACGCGTGCGGTAGCTGACGCCGAACGGCGCGAAGAGCGCGGCCCAATCGGGATCGTCAGGGCTGTTCACCCACGCGTCGAGCAGCGGCGAAACGTCTCGCCCTGCATAACCTGAAATCACTGCGAATGGATCTTCCGGGACACCGATGCCAGTCTTGCCAAAGTCTCGCCAGAGGCCGCGCATCACGTCGTCCAGCGAGCGGGGTTCACTGGCTGCGCTCGCAGCTAAATCGCTCGCTCTGAGCGTTAAATCCAGCGCCAACGCCACGAAACTGCCACGCAGGTAGTAACTGAACTGCGAGTTCGCGGCGTTCTCATCCGCGCGGTAATACTTGATCCAAGCGTCGAAACTGGCCTCTGCGGTCGATTGCAATTTGCTGCCCGGCGCGCGCAGCAGCGACGTGAGGCGACGCCCTATGATCTTCAGGTAGTCAGCCTCGGTGATGAGGCCAACTCGCTTCAACATCAGCTCGTCGTAGTAGCTCGTGAAGCCCTCAAAAATCCACAACAATCGCGTGTAGTTTTCGCGCGTCGTGTTGTACGGCGTGAACGCAGCGGGCTTGATGCGCTTGACGTTCCACGCATGAAAATATTCGTGGCTGATGAGCCCGAGCAACTCGCGGTAGCCTTCGGAAATGCCGGCGTCGCCCACGGCTGGCAAATCGTTGCGCGGGCAAATCAGCGCCGTGCTGGCGCGATGTTCGAGCCCGCCATAACCCTCGTCAACGACGTGAAGCTGAAAAACATAGTGGTCGAACGGCGCAACTTTGTCGCCAAACAAATCGCAATGCCCTTGACAAATTTTCTGGCTGTCGGCTTTCAGCCGCTCCAGATCGCCGCGATGTTTTCCCGAAATCACAAAGCGATGCGGCACGCCTCCGGCCTCAAACGTGAACTCATCAAAGTCGGCACATTCGAACGGATGATCGATCAGTTCATCGTAATTTTCTGCGCGATACAGACCGAAGCCGCGTGCGTCAATATTCGTTGGCGTCATCGACGTCGCACAACGCCACGCCTGGCCTCCAGCAAAAGCGGGTGGCCGCAGATCAAGAGTGCATGGGGCTTGCGGCGCGCTGAGATCTTGCAACAAAGCAGCGGCTGGATTGAAAAATCCCCGCGATGAGTCAAAGTAACAGCCGCGCACCGAGCGATCCCACGCATACACACGGTAGGTCACGGTCACCGGCGCGCCCGGCGTGCAGGCGAGTTGCCACGTCGCCTTATCGATTTTTTCCGCTTTGATCGTGCGACCGGATTGCTCCGCCGACAGCGTCACGACATGCCGCGCAAATTCGCGCAGCAAGTAGCTCCCCGGAATCCATGATGGCATCGCAATACGTTGGTCGGCGACGGGCGCGAGCAAACGCATATTCACGTCGAGCAGATGGCCCGCCGGGTCGGCAAAGGAGATGGTATACAGATGCATGCTGCGGATTATGCCGAAGCTATGCCTGTGGCACCTTCCGGCTACTCCGGTTCGCAGACAGCCGCTAGCCGCCCGCAAAAGTATCGAGCCGCTGGCGATTGTGGCAACGGGTACTACCGTGATATTTTCCGTTAGTATTATGACAATGGCGTAAAACGCCTTCCCCACTCCTGGATCGTTCCTGCCGTGCAAAGCTGTTCTCGCTACGCAACCCTCCCTCATCCGACCTCCTCCACGGATTCCGGTTGGGTCACGCTTGTTCGTGAGGGTCGCGCATTGCCGACGCCGTTTGAGGGTGATTGTCTGGATGCGCAATTCACGCTTGAGCATGATCAAACGCTGCTGTGCCTGAGCGACGGCAGCCCGTACGAGGCGGGACTGCACATCTACCTGCTTGACGCCCAGGACGCCGTGGTGGACTCGATATTGGGCGCGAGCCCTTATGCCTCCGGAATTTTCAAGATCATCGAGTGTGGTGACCGTTGGCTGAACTTTGAATTTTTCAGCAACAGCGTGGTGTACCGCATGAGTGTTCTTGAGGAGCCACGTTTTCGGTTCAGTCTTCCGACCGGATGGAAATACAAACACCGTCTGCAGACGCACCGACTAACGCTCACTTCGCTGCCCTAGCGCGGCACAGGACATTCTCAATGGACGCTAGACTGGAAGCAGCACTTCGTGATTTTGAGGCCACCGCCACCAACTTTGGCCTTCGCTACATCAAGATGGCAGAAGTTCGCGCTGCTTATGTGAAGGGCATTCGCGAGATGAGTCAAGGCATTCGTCTCGCCGTCGATTCGGGGCAACTGTCGGCGGCGAAAGGCGCTGAGACCGCGCATCAGATGCGAAATCAGATACTCGAAATGTCACGAGAGCGAGACTTCGATCTCGGCAGAGCACTTGCCCGAAAAATGAAGACGAAAGGCATAACGCTTGAGGAGTCGATTGCCAAAGCGATGAAATCAGCGCGGGTAGAAGGCAAGGCATTTCAGTCGCTTACCGGTGCCGAGCAGAATCGCGTTTTTGTTGAGGTGATTGAGAGTTCGGGGCGTTCACGGGCAGCGGTCACCGCTGGCATCCCGAGAATGCGCTGGGCCGCGCGCGGACTGTGGATCGCGTCACTCGCGGTGGCCGCATACAACATCGGCACCTCCGAGAATCCGTGGTGGCAAACCGGGCGCGAAAGCGCCAACATCGCGGGCGGCGTAGGCGGCGGCTTCGCCGGTGGCGCGGCAATGGGCGCCGCCGTTGGCATCTGGGGCGGACCGGTGGGCGTGGCCGTCGGCGTGCTGGTTGGCGGCGTGCTCGGCGCGTTGCTGGCTGATCGCGCCTACGTTGAGGTAGCGGGCACCGGCGACAGCCTGACGCGAGCCTTTGTCGCACGGTTCACCAGTTTCTGGACGGGTACCGACGAGGATGGCATGGCGCGGGCGCTGGCCACGGAATACCGAAGCAACGCGGCGTTTGTGCACCGCGTGTTCGTGAGCCTTGATGATTCGTACAACAGCGACGCCGATGACGTGGCGCTTGCCTACGTGACTATCGCCCGAAAAGACGGGGCCGTGGCGCAGTGCATTCGCAGTTACCGCAATCTTCGCGAATACCTGATCAAGGTGTTGTCGGAGGGCTATACCTCTGGCGATGAGCAGTCGGCGATCACGTTTGTGCGCGGGCTTTAGGGGGCGTTAGAAGGCGGCTGCAGCTTGCGTTCAACGCTACAAAAATTGGCGCCCCGAAGACGAATCGAACGTCCGACCTACCCCTTAGGAGGGGGTCGCTCTATCCACTGAGCTACCGGGGCACATTGCAATTGTTGCAAAAACGGCGGGCGCGGCAACAAAAGCGGTCACACTACGACCGATTCCGGTGGCTACACTAGCTGCATGACGTCGACGCAACGATTTTTATGAGCAGTACAGCCGGGTACTCTAGCGAGGCGGCTGCCACCCCGGTGGCCGTGATCGGCGCGGGCTCTTTCGGCACGGCGCTCGCGATCCAGCTCGCACGGCGCGGCTCGCGTACGCGGCTTTGGGGGCGCAACACAGCCGAGATGGCGGAGGCCGATCGCATTCGTCACAACCCGCGCTATCTCGCCGATTGCGAATTCCCGATGACGCTCGTCGCCACTGGTGATCTCGATGCCGCGCTGCGCGAGGTTGAAGACATCGTGATCGCCACACCGAGTCATGCGCTGCGGGCCACAGTGGATATGCTCAAACCCCGATTGATTGCAGGGCAGGGCGTCGTCATCGCGTGCAAAGGCTTTGAACCGGGCAGCGGAAAACTCTCGCATGAGGTGGTCGCTGAGGTGCTCAACGTGGGTGGGGCGTCGCATCCGTACGCCGTGTTGTCTGGGCCAACGTTCGCGAACGAATTGGGACGCGGCTTGCCTACGGCGGTCATCATTGCGTCGAAAGATGATGAGTTCGCCAAGCGCGTGGCGCATCGGTTGAACGGCGGCGGCTTTCGTGCGTACACCGGGCATGACGTGATCGGCGTTGAGTTGGGCGGCGCCGCAAAAAATGTAATTGCCATCGCGGCGGGAACCTCTGATGGTCTGGGCTTCGGCTCGAACGCGCGCAGTCTGCTCATCACACGCGGGCTCGCAGAAATTCGTCGCTTGGGAGAAAAAATGGGTGCGGAAAACGAGACGTTGATGGGGCTTGCGGGGCTGGGCGATCTGGTGCTGACTTGCACGGACAATCAATCGCGCAATCGACGCATGGGATTGCTGCTGGCGGGCGGTAAATCGCTCGCCGAAGCGACGGCTGAAATTCAGCAGGTAGTGGAGGGCGTGAAGGCTGCGCCTGAAGTGCATCGACTGGCGCAGCGCTATGGTGTCGCCATGCCGATCACCGAAGTTGCCTGTGCCGTGATTGACGGGCGCATGACGCCGCGTGAAGCGTTCGCCACGCTGGCTTCGCGTTCGGTGCGGGCGGAGGCGAAATGAGCAGCGCGTGGAATTTGCTCGAATCGCATCGCGCGTCAATCGCTGGTTTGCGCATGGCTGATGAGTTCGCGAAAGATGCGAAACGCGCGGCCAACTTTTCGCTTGACGCGGCGGGCCTGTTTCTCGACTACTCAAAAAATCGCATCACCGCCGAGACCAAAACTCTGCTGCTTGCGGTGGCGCGCGAGCGAGGCGTTGAAGCGCGGCGTAACGCGATGTTCGCCGGCGAGCACATCAATACGACCGAGAATCGTGCCGTCATGCATGTCGCATTGCGCGCGGGTTTAGGCGGGGGCGCACGGCGCTTCTCCGTTGATGGACAGAACGTGATGCCGGACGTCAAGCGCGTGCTCGAACACATGCAGCGTTTCTCGCATCAGGTGCGCGATGGCGTGTGGAAGGGCTACACCGGCAGCGCGATCACGGATATCGTGAACATCGGCATTGGCGGCTCGGACTTGGGCCCCTTGATGGTTTGTGAGGCGCTGCGGACGTACATTCCGCAGGGGCTCAATGTTCATTTCGCGTCGAACGTCGATGGCGCGGCGCTTGATCGCGTGTTGTCCAGCGTGGATACCGAAACCACGCTCTTTATCGTTGCATCAAAAACATTCACGACGCAGGAAACGCTCACCAACGCGACCTCGGCGCGCCGCTGGTTCCTCGAAAACGGTGGCGCTAATGCGGATGTGGCGAAGCACTTTGTTGCCATCTCAACCAACGCTGCTGCCGTCGCAAAATTCGGCATCGACACCGCGAACATGTTCGAGTTTTGGGATTGGGTGGGCGGGCGTTATTCGTTGTGGTCGGCGATTGGTTTGTCGATTGCGATAGCGATTGGCATGGATGCATTTGAGGAATTGCTCGCCGGCGCGCACGAGATGGACGAGCACTTTGCAACTGCACCGCTTGAGAAAAACATGCCTGCTCTGCTCGCGTTGGTTGGCATTTGGAACGTTAATTTTTTAGGTGCAACGAGTCAGTGCGTCGCGCCGTATGCGCAAGATTTGCATCGAATGCCCGCTTACTTTCAGCAGCTCGAAATGGAGAGCAACGGCAAGTCAGTTGATCGCGACGGAAAGCCGCTGACGGTAGCGAGTTGCCCGGTAATTTGGGGTGAGCCGGGCACCAACGGTCAGCATGCTTTTTTTCAGTTGCTGCATCAGGGCACGAGCGTGATTCCGGTCGATTTCATTGCGGCTTTGCATGCGGATTCGGAGCACGAACTTGACGCCTCGCATCATCGCCTGTTACTCGCCAATTGCTTCGCGCAATCGGAGGCGTTGATGCTGGGGAAAAGCGCAGAACAAGTGCGCTCCGAACTGCTCGCGCAGCGGATGAACGACGCTGAGATTGCCGCGCTTACGCCGCACAAAGTCTTCGCTGGAAACCGCCCGAGCAATACGATTCTGCTGTCAGAACTAACGCCTAAGTCGCTGGGTGCCCTGATCGCGCTGTACGAGCACAAAGTGTTCGTGCAGGGCGTGATCTGGAACATTAATTCGTTTGATCAGTGGGGCGTGGAACTGGGCAAGCAGTTGGCGAAAACGATTGACGGAGAATTGAAGTCGGGCGTCGTATCGGGGGCGCATGACGGATCGACCACGGCTCTTATGCGGCGGGTGCTGAGAAAGTCCTTGTAGGAGCGGCTTGCCGCGACCCAACGCGCCTCAACAGTGATCGTCTGCATCGCGAACTT
>JANXNI010000094.1 GCA_025354165.1 Burkholderiales bacterium
GCTGCAACTCTCGTACAACAAGGCCCGTCAGGCCGCGATTACCAAAGAACTCTCCGAGATCGTCAGCGGCGCTGCGGCCGTCGGTTGATCCCGAAAAATTGATTAGTTATTGAAAAACAGGATAAGACGATGAGCACGAATCAAGGCAGTATCGTTCAGTGCATCGGCGCGGTGGTGGACATTGAGTTCCCCCGCAGCGCGATGCCGAAAATTTTCGACGCACTGACGCTCGACGCCTCCGCGAATCACGCGGGCGTTGAAGCCGGTCTCACCTTCGAGGTGCAGCAGCAGTTGGGCGACGGAGTGGTGCGCACCATTGCCATGGGCGCGTCTGACGGTTTGCGTCGCGGCATGAAAATCAACAACTCCGGCATCGGCATTTCGGTGCCGGTTGGTAAGGCCACGCTGGGCCGCATCATGGACGTGCTGGGTCGCCCGATCGATGACGCGGGCCCCATTGCCACCGAAGAGCGCCGCGCGATTCACCAGAAGCCGCCGTTGATGGAAGACCTGAAGCCGACGACCGAGCTGCTCGAAACCGGCATCAAGGTGATCGACCTTATCTGCCCGTTCGCCAAAGGCGGCAAGATTGGTCTGTTCGGTGGTGCCGGCGTAGGCAAGACGGTGACCATGATGGAACTCATCAACAACATCGCGAAGAGCTACGGTGGGTTTTCCGTATTCGCCGGTGTCGGCGAGCGCACTCGTGAGGGCAACGACTTCTACCACGAGATGGAAGAGTCGAAAGTTCTCGACAAGGTCGCTATGGTGTTCGGCCAAATGAACGAACCGCCAGGCAACCGTCTGCGCGTCGCGCTGACCGGCCTAACGATGGCGGAAAAGTTCCGCGATGAAGGTCTGGATATTCTGTTCTTCGTTGACAATATTTACCGCTACACGCTGGCCGGAACTGAAGTATCCGCGCTGCTCGGACGTATGCCTTCCGCTGTGGGTTATCAGCCAACATTGGCTGAAGAGATGGGTCGCTTGCAAGAGCGCATCACGTCCACAAAGACTGGCTCGATTACATCGATTCAAGCCGTGTACGTGCCCGCCGATGACTTGACCGATCCGTCACCTGCTACGACCTTCCAGCATCTGGACGCAACCGTGGTGTTGTCACGCGATATCGCATCGCTCGGTATTTTCCCGGCTGTGGATCCGCTCGACTCGACGTCGCGCCAGATTGACCCACTCGTGATTGGTGAAGTGCATTACAACTGCACGCGCGCTGTTCAGGCCACACTGCAACGCTACAAAGAGCTGCGCGACATCATCGCGATTCTCGGTATGGACGAGCTGGCTCCTGAAGACAAACTGGCCGTGTCCCGCGCTCGTAAGATTCAGCGCTATCTGTCGCAGCCGTTCAACGTGGCCGAAGTATTCACCGGCTCGCCTGGCAAGATCGTGTCGCTCAAGGACACCATTCGCGGCTTCAGTATGATCGTGAACGGCGAATGTGATCACCTGCCCGAGCAGGCGTTCTACATGGTCGGCGTGATTGAAGAAGCGTTCGAAAAAGCCAAGACGCTGGTTTAAAAAAATAGTACCGCAAGAGGAGAGCACTATGACCGACAAGCTTCCCGATGGTGATTTGTTCGATTTCGGCGGAACGTTTTTTCCGACCAATAGCGTCGTCGCGTTCTTCAACACCGAAGCGGACGCATCGTCTGTACAAGCGGAAATCAACAGCGCTTTGCCCGATGCCAAGTGCGAAGTGTTTAGCCCCAAGAAAGTCCACGCGTGGGCGTCAGATGGTTTGCAGAACGCAGGCTTTATCGCGTCGCTTGGTTACGGCATCAGGATCGTAGAAAAGCACGAAGAGTTGTCCCGGGCCGGCAAATGGTCGATCATCGCCCATGCTAAATCTGAGGATGACACCGAGACTGCTATGGTTGCAATCCGGAAAAAGCCGTTTTTTCAGGCCAACAAATACAACACGCTCACGGTTGAAGACCTGAGCTAGAAATAGAGCCGCCCATGTCCACTATTCACGTTGACGTCGTAAGCGCCGAGGCCTCGATTTTTTCGGGCGAAGCGAAATTCGTCGCACTGCCGGGCGAATCGGGCGAGCTCGGCATTCTGCCGAAGCACACGCCGCTGATCACGCGCATCCGACCGGGTGCAGTGCGCATCGAAAAGGCCGATGGCGGCGAGGAGTTTGTTTTCGTGGCCGGCGGCATCCTTGAGGTGCAACCGGGCGTCGTGACGGTGCTCGCTGACACCGCGATTCGCGGCAAAGACCTCGATGAGGCCAAAGCCACTGAAGCGAAGCAGCGCGCCGAGGAAGCATTGCGCAACGACAAGTCCGACGTCAACGCAGCCGCTGCGCAGGCCGAGTTGATTTCTGCTGTCGCCCAGCTCGCCGCGATTCGCAAATTGCGCGCACGATAAGTGGCATTTGCTCCAAAAAAAGCGACTTCGGTCGCTTTTTTTGCGTCGGATCGTTCTGTCATCAGCGCTGCGCCCGCATGGGCTTTCATCTGCGGCGCGGTTTCGACGTGCTGGTCAATGCAACCGAGCCTGCACGAACCTTGGCTTTGGAGCGCTCACTTCGGTCGGCTTCGCTACCATTGAGGCATGCATAACTCAGAGCCTACCGCGCAGCCCGTTGATCTCCTCGTGGTCGGCGGCGGTATTAACGGCGCTGGGATCGCGCGTGATGCGGTCGGTCGTGGCTTGTCCGTTCTGCTCGTCGAAAAAGACGACCTCGCGGCTCACACCTCGCAGTGGTCCTCCAAGCTGATTCACGGCGGACTGCGTTACCTCGAACACTACGAATTCCGCCTCGTTGGCGAAGCACTGGCCGAGCGTGAAGTATTGCTTCGCGTTGCGCCACACCTGATCAAGCCGTTACAGTTTGTCTTGCCGCATGAGCCGCATTTGCGGCCGAAGTGGATGCTGCGCGCGGGACTTTTTTTGTATGACAACCTTGGCGGCTGGAGCGGACAAAAGCAGACGCTGCCGAAGTCGTTTGCTGCGAAACTTCGGGCAAGCAAAGCATCGAATTGGGGCGCGGGCCTGAAGCCGCAATTCGGCGAAGGCTTCGTCTATTCGGATGCACAAGTAAATGATGCGCGCCTTGTCGTTGAGAACGCGAAAGACGCGCGTGCGCGCGGTGCGGATATTCGCGTGGGCACTGCATTCGTCGGCGCAAAGCGGGTCGGTGGAATCTGGCACGCAACAATAAAAGACGTCAGATTCGGCACGGAACAAACAGTACCCGCTCGCGCTATCGTTAACGCTGCCGGCCCGTGGGTGAAGGATCTGCTGGCACATATCGACACGCCCGCCACCAGGGAAACCGTTAAACACATCAAGGGTTCGCACATCATCGTGTCGCGCGTGCACGACGAACCACATGCCTACATCCTGCAAAACAAGGATGGCCGCATCGTTTTCGTCATTCCATATTTCGAGCGCTTTTCATTGATTGGCACGACTGACGTACCGGTCACGGATTTCGATTCGCCGCAGATCAGTGACGATGAAACGCAGTATCTACTTGACCTCGCAAACACCTACCTGGTCAAACCACTTACGCGTGATGACATCGTTTCGACCTATGCTGGCGTTCGCCCGCTGTACGATGATGGTGGCGACGATCCGTCGGCAATCACGCGCGATTACACGTTGAAGCTTGATCACCACGTGGACTCCGGGGCGGGTGCAGGTGGCGCACCGCTCCTGAATATCTACGGCGGAAAAATCACCACTTACCGCAAACTCGCTGAGCATGCGATGGAGAAATTGCTGCCGTTTTTCCCGACCGCAAAGAAAACATCGTGGACCGACACGCCATTACAGGGGGGCGCAACAACCAAGTCTCTGCTGGCGTTATGCGACGAGATTCAGAGACGCGGCATAAGCACGGGGTACGCGCATCGACTGGTCAATCGCTATGGCCTAGCAGCGGATCAACTTGCCACCACCGACATGGGTGAAATCTTCGACGACACATTTTCGGAGAAAGAAATCCCCTACCTACGCGATCACGAATGGGCGCAGTCTGCGCAGGCAATGTTGCAGCGGCGAACCAAAACTAATCTGCTCGCATCGCCCGCGACGCTACCGCGCATCCATGCGGCGATTGAAAAAGCGTTGGCGTCGCAGTGATGAGCCGCCCTATGCAACCCCTCTCCGCGCTAACCGACGCGGCATTGAAGGGCATTGAATACCTGCTCTTCGACGTAGACGAAACCTTCACCACGCACGGCCTCATGCATGCTGAAACCTACGCAATATTGTTCGCGTTGCGCGACTCGGGTGTCACCGCAATCCCCGTCACCGGCCGCCCTTCCGGCTGGGGCAACGTCATGCTTTCAACGTGGCCGATCAATGCCTGTGTGACCGAAAACGGCGGCGTTATCGCATGGAAAGACGCGGCAGGCATCGCCGTTCAACACGTCATCCACAACGAACATCGCGGCGCAGGCTACATCGAAAAATTACGCGCTCTGGGCGACGCAATTGCGGCGAAATATCCGCAAGTCCGCGTCAGTGCTGATCAACCGTATCGCCTTACCGATCTGGCCGTTGATTACGCCGAACAGTCGCACAATGTCAGCGCCGAAGTCGTTGACGAAATCACAGAGTGGATGCGCGCCGAAGGCTATCAAACGGCAGTCAGTAGCATCCATATCCACGCCTATACGCCCGAAAATCAGAAGGCCGAAGGCGTCTACCCGCTCATGCAATCGGCATTCGCGATAGGTCGCGAAACCGTGCATACTCGCGCTGCATTCATTGGCGATTCGCCCAACGACGCATCACTCTTCGCTTCGATCCCGATCTCGGTGGGTGTTGCCAATGTACGCGGCAGTCTGGACAAAATTGCTACGCCACCCGCCTATGTTTGTGCTTCAGAATGCGGCGCAGGCTTCATCGAATTTGCGCAGCGCCTGATCACTGCTCGCGCATAGTCAAACCTTAACTAGATTAGAACCTCACCATGCTCGTCATACGCGTTCTCGCCCTTTTTCTTCTATTTGTGATTTCCGTTTTTTTGCTGTGGGTCGTTGTCGTCAACCTCACCAAACGTGAAGACTCTATGTGGTACGGCGGTCGTCCTTCGGCCCTCGGAATCACGGATGGCAAACTCGCTGGCCCCAAGCGAACACCGAACAGCGTGGTCAGTGATGGCGTCGCAGCGACACATCCCGCTTACATTGCTCCGATCACGTTCACGGGTGACGCGACGGCTGCAATGAAGAAGCTCGCGGCGATCGTGACAGCGATGGAAGGTGCGAGCGTTGTCACATTAGACGACGCGTATCTGTACGCCGAATTCAAAAGCAAAACCATGCGCTACACCGATGACTTCGAGGCTCGCATTGACGCGGCCGCAAGCGTGATTCACGTTCGCTCCGCCTCGCGGCTGGGCAAGCGGGATTTCGAAGTCAACCGGCAACGCGTCGAAACGATCCGCGCCAGATTCGCGGCGGGCTGAGCCAAAGCACATCATGCCGGCTCTGGTTCTCTCCACCCTCAACGCGCGTTACGCCCACGCTTCGCTGGGTTTGCGCTACCTGTTTGCCAATCTTGACGACGACATTCGCGCGGATGCGCAGATCGTGGAGTTCGTGATCGGCAGCAAGACCGAGGTGCTCGCTGAGCAATTGCTGGCGCTGAATCCGAAGGTAGTGACGTTCGGCGTTTACATCTGGAACGTCGAAGAAACGACCAAGCTCATCGCGATGATGAAGGCGGTTGCGCCGCAGATCAAGGTGGTGATTGGCGGGCCGGAGGTTAGCTTTGAAACGACTGAGCAGCGCATCTTTGCGCTCGTCGATCACGTTGTCACCGGGCCGGGTGATATCACGCTCAACAAGCTTGCGCGCGCGCTGCTGCATGGGCCGCGACCGCTGATGAAAGTGCATGTCGGCGAAGCGTTTGAGCTGGATGATCTGAAGTTGCCGTACGAGTACTACACCGATGAGGACATCGCTCAGCGCCATCTCTACGTTGAGGCGTCGCGCGGTTGTCCGTTCAAATGCGAGTTCTGTTTGTCGGCACTCGATAAGACGGCCGAACCGTTCAACACCGAGCGATTTCTGGCGGAGATGGGCAAGCTGTATGACCGTGGCGCGCGGACGTTCAAGTTCGTCGACCGCACGTTTAACTTGAATATCAAGACGTCGCTGGCGATCCTTGACTTTTTCTTGGAACGCATCGCAGCGAAACCAGACGATCCGTGCTTTGCGCACTTCGAGTTGGTGCCGGATCATCTGCCGGAAAAACTGAAAGCAACCATCGCGAAATTCCCCGCCGGTACGCTGCAATTTGAGATCGGAATCCAGACCTGGAATCCGGAAGTTCAGGGCCACATTTCGCGCAAACAAAACAACGTGAAAGCGAAAGAAAATATTCGCTGGCTGCACGAAAATTCGAACGCGCACATGCACGTGGATTTGATCGCGGGGCTGCCGTCGGAGACGTTTGCGAGCTTTGGCGAAGGCTTCGACACGCTTGCGCGGTTGGGGCCGCATGAGATTCAGGTCGGCGTGCTGAAACGTCTGCGCGGCACGCCGATCATCCGCCATTCCGAGGCGTTCGCCATGCGCTACAACCCGGAGCCGCCGTACAACATTTTGTCGAACAAAGAACTGTCGTTCGCCGACCTGCAACGCATCAGCCGTTTCGCGCGATTTTGGGATTTGATCGGCAACTCGGGTCGATTTACACAGACCTTGCCGCTGGTGCTGCAAGTAGAGCCAACAAGCGCGTTTGAGCGCTTCATCGCGCTAGCCGACTGGCTATACGCCGAGACCGGCGCGACGCACAAGATTGCGCTGGAGCGGTTGTTTGATCTGGTCTACCGTTGGCTCGTTAGCGATGGACACATTGAGCTGGACGTGGCGCAGCAAGCCATTCTGGCGGATTATCAGAAGAGCGGCAGCAAAGGCCGCCTGTCGTTCATGACGCGCGGCTTCACGGCGGCGGACGACTTGGTAGCAACGGGAAGAAGTGCGACGCCAGCTCGTCAGCGTCGGCATTTGTCGGTTACGCATCAGTTATAGCTTTTCTCTGTAAACCTTACTGCATTGGGGCTATAGAGATAAAAGCGCCTCACTCGATATATGGGATTTACGGCTGATAGCGCTCATGCAGTCGTATTTTTAGCAAAAAGCTGTTAGAGCCAAACGCGAGTTCTGTTCGCGTTCACCGCAGCGCAAACAGCAACCCAAGCGGAATAAAAACGATGCTGGCAATGTTGCCGACGAGCACAATAGATGCGACCTTTTCCGGCTCCTGCTTGTAGTGATCAGCCACAAGGAAATTAAGCACGGCGGGCGGCAACGAAGCGAATAAAAACATGAGGCCAATCTGCTCTTTGGTCATCGGCAACCAGATCACCAGCAAGCCTGCAACGAACAATCCGGTGAGCGGACAAACTGCCGCGCCGAGCAGCGAATGCGAAAAATCTTCGCGCTTCACGTCGAGCATGCGGACGCCGAGTGAGAGCAGCATGACGGGAATGGTGCAGTCGCCAATCATCTTCATCGGCGTATGTACGCTATCGGGAAGATGCGTGCCGGTGAGGCCCAGCGCTGCGCCGATGATCGTCGCCCATATCATCGGGCTCTTCGCCAACGCGCCAAGATCGGCGTGCTTGTTCACGATGAACGTGCCGACCGTGAAATGCAGCAAATTGGACGTGGTGAACAGCGCCACCATGCCGGCAACACCGGGCGCACCGAACGCAAACAGCGCGAGCGGCAGGCCCATATTGCCGCAGTTGTTAAACATCATCGGTGGCACAAAGGTGCGCGGGTTTTGCCCGGAGAGTTTGGCGAAGGGCCAAGCCAGGAGCCCGGAGCCCATCACAATGACGATTGAGGCGACGATCAGCGGCCATAGCGACACCAGGTCGACGCTCTTGTCGCTCAGGTACGCGAGCACCAGAAAGGGCCCGAACACGTCGAGATTCAAGCGATTCACCACCCGCATGTCCGGTTTCCACATACGGCCCAACACGTAACCCAACACGATGATCGCGAGCACCGGCAGCACAATCGACAGTATGCGTAGCGTGATATTCATGCGTGTTTTCCGTGAGCGTCATCGTCACGCGCAGACCACATCCATGCGGTGAGCGTGAGCTGAATGATGCAAATGATGGCAAAGACCAGTGCGAATCCGTCTGGATCATATTTGGCAACGGAGCTGCCGGAAATCTCAGAGCTCACCAGCCGATACTGATTGATGACGACGCCGATACCCCATTGCAACATAAAAATTGCAGCGAACAGCGCCATATTGAGCGCAGCATTGGCGCGTCCGACGATGCTGCTGGGATAGTACGGCGTCAACAGCGAAAAGTAGCTATTGGTGGCTGCACCAAAAAAGCCGAACGCAAAGAAGACAAACGGTAACGCGGTGGTGCACTTCAAGGCGAGCGGCACAATGCTCGCCGTAAACAGCAGCAACATCCAGTGGTTGTAGAGAAAAGCCTCCTTACCTTCTTCGCGCAGACGGCCCGTGACCCAACCGTGAAACAGGTTGCCGACCAGCATCCCTATCGGCATGCAGATCAACACGTTGGCGAGCGCCTGGCCGGACAATCCTGCGACATGCGTCAGCCACGGCCCAGCCCACAGCGATTGCACCGCCCAGAGCACGCCGCAGGCAAACGACACGGCCGGAAACGTGCGCCGAGCCTGCCAGGTACGCCACACATAGCCGAGCGCGATGCGCATACTCACCGGCGTTGTCTTCACGGCGCGTGACCGGCACGGCGGCGCAATCAGAAACAGCGTCGCCACAGAAGCGGCAACCAACAGTGCGCAGCCCATAAACACGGCGCGCCAGCCAAAGGTTGCAATGGCCCAATGCGCGGGTACCGTTGCCGCAATGGCGCCCAGCGTGCCTACTGAAAACATGATGCCGTTGGCCATCGGCTGCTTCGGCGCCGGTAACCAGATCGCAAATGCACGCAACGAACTCATCAGGCAGATCGCCACGCCGAGGCCGATCAGCGTACGGCCGATCCCCAGCATGATGGTGTTCTGTGCAACGGAAAATAGTGCTGTTCCGGCCGCCGCCGAGAGCAACGCCGACGCGTTCACGCGTGCACTGTCGAAGCGATCCAGCAGCGAACCCAGTGGCAATTGCGCCATCGTGAACGCAACGAAATAAAGCCCCGTCAGCAGACCCAGATCCGCTGCATTCAGAGCAAAGTCGCGTACCAGACTGGGGGCTGCCACGGCATTGACGTTGCGCAGCAACACCGAGGCAAAGTAGGCCACGGCAAAGGGCACGAACAGCCGTAACAGAAAACCGGTGCCTAGTGCAGGACGCACCATGGGCGAAACGTTAAAACTCAAAGGATGAACTGCGAAAGGTTCTCGTCGCGCACGATGCCCGCAAGCTTTTCGTCGACGAACTTTGCGTCAATGTCGATGGTGTGACCGGTCAATGAATCGGCGGTAAAACTCACGTCCTCCAGCAGTCGCTCCATCACTGTGTGCAAGCGCCGCGCGCCAATGTTTTCTTGCCGTTCGTTGACGGTGAAGGCAATTTCCGCGAGGCGATGAATCGCATCGGGCTTGAAGTCGAGCGTGACTTGTTCCGTGGCCAGAAGCCCCGCGTACTGCCGCGTCAGACTGGCATCGGTACTCGTCAAAATGCGTTCGAAGTCTTTAACCGTCAGCGCATTGAGTTCCACGCGAATAGGAAAACGCCCCTGCAATTCAGGGATCAAATCGCTGGGCTTTGAAAGATGAAACGCGCCGCTGGCGATGAACAAAATGTGATCAGTTTTGATCGCGCCATATTTGGTGTTGACGGTCGTGCCTTCGACCAAAGGCAACAGATCACGCTGCACGCCCTGACGAGATACATCCGCGCCGCCGGTTTCCTGCCGCGTCGCGATCTTGTCGATTTCGTCGAGAAACACAATGCCGTTTTGCTCGGCATTGTCGAGTGCCGTCTGTTTCATCTCATCGTCGTTGATGAGCTTGGCCGCTTCTTCGTCCTGCATCACTTTGATCGCTTCGTCGACGCGCATCTTCTTCGATTTTTTGCGGTCGCGATGCATGTTGGCGAACATGCCCTGAATCTGCTGCGTCATCTCCTCCATGCCGGGAGGAGCCATCACTTCCATCTGCGGCGAAGCAACGGCCACTTCAATTTCAATCTCTTTGTCGTCGAGATCACCTTGGCGCAACATCTTGCGAAATTTTTGTCGCGTCGCGTTATCCGTCGGCTTCAAATCATCAAAATTCACGGCACTGGGCGGCGGCAACAGCGCGTCGAGCACACGCTCCTCCGCTGCGTCCTGCGCGCGGTCACGCACGGCCTTGATCGCCTGCTCCCGCGTCAGTTTGATCGACACTTCCACCAGATCACGAATGATGGTGTCAACGTCGCGCCCGACGTAGCCGACTTCAGTGAATTTGGTCGCTTCTACCTTGACAAACGGAGCGTTCGCCAATTTGGCCAAACGTCGCGCAATCTCGGTTTTGCCAACGCCCGTCGGCCCGATCATCAGAATGTTTTTCGGTGTGATTTCCTGCCGCAACGGATCCAGTACCTGTTGCCGCCGCCAGCGGTTTCGCAGCGCAATGGCAACCGCTCTTTTCGCGGCGCCCTGGCCCACAATGTGACGATCTAGCTCGTGGACGATTTCTTTAGGGGTCATGGGTATAGACATGTTGCCAATTTTACGGACGTAGAATCCTGACAGTCCTTCAAAAGTTCACCTCATGCCCATCCTGCAAGACAAAAAAATTCTGCTCACTGGCCTCTTGTCCAATCGCTCGATAGCGTTTGGTATTGGCAAAGCGCTCAAACGCGAAGGCGCAACGCTGGCTTTTACGTATGCTGGTGAGGCGATGAAATCGCGTGTCGAGAAGCTCGCGCCCGAACTCGGCGGTGGTGTGATCATGAGCATGGACGTCACCAAGCAGGACGAAATTGATGCCGTGTTTGCCAAATTGGGTAGGGAATGGGGCGGACTCGACGGCGTGGTGCATTCAATTGGCTACGCGCCGCGAGAAGCAATCGCCGGCGACTTCCTCGATGGCTTGTCGCGCGCGTCGTTTATGACCGCAATGGACATTTCGGCATACAGTTTTGCGGCATTGGGCAAGGCTTCGCGCGAACTCATGCGCGGTCGCAATGGTTCGCTGCTGACGTTGTCTTATCTCGGTGCGGTGCGCAGTGTGCCGAACTACAACACGATGGGCGTGGCCAAGGCGGCACTGGAGGCAAACGTGCGCTACATGGCGGCGACGCTTGGCCCTGAAGGCACGCGGGTGAACGGCATTAGCGCCGGGCCAATCAAGACGCTTGCCGCAGCGGGTATCGCTGGCTTTTCGACGATGCTCAAAAACTTCGCGAATGCTTCGCCGCTTCGACGCAATGTCACCGCCGACGAAGTTGGCAATGTGGCTGCATTCCTCATGAGCGATTGGGCGAGCGCGATGACAGGGGAAATTCTCTACGTCGACAATGGCTATTCGCAAGTGGCTGCGGGCATGGATGACGGCGGTGAGAAACCGCAGGAGTAACTAAGCCTGGCCCAACGTGCAAAACGTCGCCACCTGCTCGATGTAATCTGGAAACTCCGTAATCGCGTGGTCGCTACCTTCCATGATGTGCTGATGCGCGCCCGGATAATGATCGCGCATTTGTCGCCAGTCGAGTACTTCGTCGCCAGTAGCCGCCAATAAAAAATAGCGCTCCGGTCGCGTTATTTGATTGATCTGCAACGCAGTCAGTTCATAGAGATAGTCCGCCCGCCACTCGAAGGGTTCTCCTGAGTGATAGCTCGTCAGTTCGCCCACGTAGCTGGCGAGGTCGTCCGCAGGCATTACCGCTGGATTTAGCAGCGCCGCACGGCAACCGTAGGCTTCTGCCAGAAATGTGGCGTAGTAGCCGCCCAGCGACGAGCCAATCACCGCCCAGTCCTTCGTTGCATCGCCACGATCTTCAATCAACTCGCGGGCCAGTTCAATGGCCACTGCTGGACTCGCAGGCAATTGCGGACAGATGAAGCGATGCTCCGTTTTCGCAAAATGCGCCGCCATTAGCCGCGCCTTGGTCGATTGCGGGCTGGAGCGGAAACCGTGGAGATAGAGGAGGTTCATAAACGCGATTTCGCTTTCAGAAATTCGCTGCTTTTTGCAGGAGCCGGGGCGGTTAGGTTGCCTCGGAGATAATTACGGGTTAATTCAAACAATACCGGTTCCCATCATGGCAGTCCAATGCGGCATCGTCGGTCTTCCGAACGTCGGCAAATCTACGCTTTTCAACGCGCTCACCAAGGCAGGTATCGCCGCCGAGAACTATCCGTTCTGCACGATTGAGCCGAATACCGGCATCGTCGAAGTGCCTGACAGTCGCCTCGCGAAGTTGTCCGAAATCGTGAAGCCGCAGCGCATCGTTCCTGCCTCGGTTGAGTTCGTCGACATTGCCGGTCTGGTCAAGGGCGCGTCCACGGGCGAAGGCCTCGGCAACCAGTTTCTCGCGAATATTCGCGAATGTGACGCCACTGCTCACGTCGTTCGCTGCTTCGAAGACGACAACGTGATTCACGTCGCAGGCAAAGTCTCGCCGATTGACGATATCGAAGTCATCAACACCGAGCTTGCGCTGGCTGATCTGGCGAGTGTCGATAAAGCGATGCATCGCTTCAACAAACTTTCGCGCTCTACTGGCGGAGATAAAGAGGCGATGAAAATGTTGCCGCTTCTGGAGAAATGCCAGAAAGTGCTCGACCAGGGCCGCGCTGTGCGCTCGCTGGATCTCGATGATGAAGAAAAGGCGCTGATGAAACAGCTCTTTCTGATCACGTCGAAACCGACCATGTATGTCGCGAATGTGGCCGATGCAAACGATCTGGAGCACAACGCGCATTATCAAGCGGTGCTGGCGTATGCGGCAAAGGAAAATGCTCCGGTGGTGGCGGTCTGCGCCAACATGGAAGCCGAAATCGGCGACATGGACGACGCCGACAAGATGGAATTCTTGAAAGATCTGGGTCTTGAAGAGCCGGGTTTGAATCGCGTGATTCGCGCTGGTTACGGATTACTAGGACTGCAAACTTACTTCACTGCGGGCGTCAAGGAAGTACGCGCATGGACGATCCACAAAGGCGACACCGCACCGCAGGCTGCGGGCGTGATTCACACCGATTTTGAAAAAGGCTTCATCCGCGCACAGACGATTGCGTTCGATGATTTCATCAAATTCAAAGGCGAACATGGCGCGAAAGAGGCCGGAAAAATGATCGCGCAGGGCAAGGAATACATCGTCAAAGATGGCGACGTATTGGAGTTTTTGTTTAACGTGTAGCGCGCAGTGCCGCTGCGACCTGCTCAAACACGGGCTCCCAGCGTCTCGACTCATCCTGCCTGAACAGGCGCATCGTGGGTGACCAGGTGCACGCGTCGCCAGTGACGCCGTAGCGCCAGTCGCCCGCATGACGCAGCATGACCCACGTCTTTGCGCCGAGCGCCGCAGCAAGATGCGCGGCACCCGTGTCGATAGTGATGACCAGATCGAGCGCATCGATCAGCGCGGCCATCTGTGTGAACTCGACGGTGTCCGCTGTCCAGTCAATCAGGTTTGATGCGCCCAGAGGCGGCGCGCCATGCTGCAATGAAACCCAGATGATTTCGCGATGAGCTTCGACGAAGCGGCGCATCAAGCGTGGCGGAATCGAGCGATCCGCCATCTGGTTGTCCTGCCCGGCAAATTGGCCTTGCCAAACGATGCCGACGCGCAGTGCTCGCGGCTGTGGGTTGGCCAAAGCACCTGAAGCGGGAAGCGCATCCAAACGCTGCCGCCATGCCGCCACTTGCGAAGCTTGCGCCTCAAAAAATCTGGTCGGCGCAGGTAAATTCGCGAGCGTGATTCCAAGGGCGGGTGGCAACGACCACAGTGCTGCCCAATAGTCGAACGCCATCGCCTCATGTTCGCCGATGGCGATGACTTCTACATTGGGAAACGACTGCTGAATGAGCGCCACTTGCGAGCGCTGCACCACAAGCGTTGCCTTCATGCCGCGAGCGACCACCTGCGGAATAAATCGGGCAAACATGAAGGTGTCACCCAAGCCCTGCTCACACATCAAAAGGATCGTTTTTCCAGCAGCCGCTTCGCCGCGCCAGATCGGCGTATTCGCAGGAATCTGACCACTCGGTTGCGTTTGCGGAAATTGCAAGCGCACTTCGTAGTCGGAAAATCCGCGTTCGTAGTCGCCTTTTGCCAGCAATGAAAAGGTGCGATTCCAGCGTGCGTAATCGAAGCCCGGCGCGAGTTCGAGCGCTTGGTTGAACGCCGCAATCGAACCATCGATGTCATTCATTGAGCGCAGATTGAAGCCCAGATTATTGAGCGCACCGAGGTGTTTGTCGTCCAGCGCCAACGCACGCTCCGCCGCCCAGCGCCCCTCGTTGTAGCGACCCCCCGTCCACGCCGTTGCGCTCATGTTGCTGAAAAATTCAGGCTCCTGATCGGCGAGTTTGATTGACCGCCACATCAGCTCCAGCGCGGCCGACGGCTGCCCGGCCTGATATTGCGACAGGCCCGCGAAATGCAGCGCGGTGGCGTTCTCCGGCTCTTGTTGCAGAACGCGAGCGTAGCGCTCAACGGCGTATTGCACGTCGCCGTGCTCGTGATGCTGCAACGCATCGGCGAGGACTTCGTCCAGGGCGATTACGGCAGCTGCTGCGGGGGCTGCACCCAGCTTTCCGTGACAATCCTTGTAGCGTTTTCCGCTGGCGCACGGGCAGGGATCATTGCGCGACGGGGGCGGCTTGACCGACGGCTCAATGGTCGACGCCGCGGTCTTCATGGCCTCCAGCCGCGCCAGCAAAGCCAATGTCGATGGCTCACCCGGTACTGCCGCCAGCCGTCGCGCCACGAATGCTTGAGCCAGATCAGCGCGCTTCAAATCAACCAGATTTCGTGCAAGTGCACCGAAGCCGAGGCTCTGGACAATGGCTTGAGGCGCGGTGCGCGCAAAGTCGATCAATTCCTCGTGGGCCAGTACTTGCCAGAAGTTGAATACACCGTGGAAGCCAAGCGTCGGTCCGACGGGGCGTCCGACATCGAACGCGAATCGATCCGCCACCCGCTCATCGGCGAACACCACGCCGTATTTTGTTTCGAGCAATTCGCGGTAACGTACGCAGATCGCTTCGTCTTCATTTTCGTCTGCGTTGAGCGTGATCGCAGGATCATTGAGTGCGTTAAGCAGACGTTTCGAGCGCAACGAAAATCCGCCGTTACCGACGCGAAAATCTCCGGCCATGTGCGGCCATTTCGCGCCGATGTAGTCGTAGTTCCAGAACTCATCGGCCCACATGTTGCCGTCGATCACGAAGCCGTCCCACTGCACGACGAGCGCGTAATCGGTGGTGATGTGATTGCCGAGTTCTTTGACAACGAATTGCGAGTAGGCGGCGCGTGAGCGGATGGCCGTGACGGCAACCACTTCAACGCCATCATGCGTGATCGCTGCGTCGGTCAGCAACAACACACGAGCCACGGGTAGCGCCGCCGCAGAGCAGGCGAGGGCGGCGGCTGCGAGCGGTGCGTACGCGCAATCAACCGCGACTAGCGTGATTGCGTCACGCGTGTTCATGCGCGCCTCCACAGCGTCGCATCACTTCAACCCTTCGTAGAGCAATCGCACACCCAGAAAGAACAGGCATGCAAGCGTGACGCGGCGAAAGATCACGTCATTGATCACGTTGTTGAGGCGCACGCCGAGCCATACGCCAACCGGCGCGAACGGCATCAATACGAGCGCGGTACCCAGATTGGTCAAGCTGAGCTGCCCGAGGATCGCAAACGGAATCAGTTTCGCCGCGTTGACCACCGCGAAAAACACAATCGTGACCGCCATGAACTGCATGCGGTCCAGGCCCTTGGGCCACAGATAAATGGTGATTGGCGGGCCGCCCGCGTGCGCGAGCGTGGAAGTGAAGCCGGAGAGCCCGCACCACAGCCACGGACGGATGGCTTCCGGTAGCCATGACTTCAGGTTGCGCAACGCCGGCACCAATTGGTACAGCGAAAACGCAACGGAAATGGCCCCGAGCAACGCCTTGGTCGTATTCACCGGCAAGCTGCTAAAACTGAGCGCGCCGATCAGAATGCCGAGCAGCGCGGGCAGCATCATGTGCTTCACGCTCGCCCAGTCCCATTGCCCACGATATGCGCGCAGTCCGAGCAGATCCATGACGCACAGAATCGGCAACATGATGCCCGCCGCAACGCCCGGCGCGATGGCCTGGCTCATCATCGGCACCGCGACACCGCCGACACCGGCGCCGAGGCCTGTTTTTGAAATGCCGGTGATGACGACAGCGGGAATCGCCCACGCGTAGAACCACGGATCGGTGATAAACGTCACCGTTTAAGTCCGCGAGCTGCGCAACAATTTGCCGACTCGTTTGTTCGCATGCGCAATCGCCGCATCGGTCGCCGCGCTGTATTTCGCCATGCGCAAAAAGCCGTGCGGCAACGAATCGAACTCGTCGTGTGCGACATCGATTTTGGCTTCGCGCAACGTGCGTACGTAAGCACGGCCTTCGTCGCGCAGCGGATCGCGGCCAGCCGTGACCATGTAGGCGGGCGGCAGGCCCGCGTGCGAAGCGGCACGCGATGGCGCTACGCGGTAGTCGTTCACGTCATGATCTGCGCCCACGAATTGCCGCCAGTACCACTGCATATCGGCGCGCGTGAGGCCGGGGCCAGCGGCAAATTCTTGGTAGCTCGTCGTGGCGTACGTCGGCTCAATGCAGGGATAAAACAGCGCCTGCAAAGCGACATGAAAATGGCCTTCGTCGCGCGCGCGGATCGCGGTGACGGTGGCGAGATGCGCCCCGGCGCTATCGCCCGCTAACGCGATCGGCGTAGCCGCATCCTGCGCGACGCGGTCAGCCGCAATGGCGGACGCCGCCTGAAAACAAGCGTCGGTCAGCGTGCGCCAATCGGTTTCCGGCGCTAACGGATAGTCCACGCTGACCACCAGCGCATTCGCTTCGTGCGCAAGGCGCGCACAGGTCGGCATGTGGGTGTCGCAATCGCCGACGACCCAGCCGCCGCCGTGAAAATAAATGATCGCAGGCACCGGTTCGTCCGCGCCGTCATGGCCGTAAAACAGGCGCACTGGCACCTTGCCGACTTCAAGGTCGAGCGACACATCGTTGATCGTCACGCTGCCCGGCAGCGGCGTTTTGCCGAGCCCGCAAAGCGTCCAGTAGCGGCCGCGCCGTTCAAGCGGCGTGGGGTCGGCGGGCAGCGGTGGAAACGTTGCGCCCAGGTCTGCGAAATAGCGGGCGAGATCGGGATCGAGAGCGGACATTTTTTACACAGCTTTAGCGTTAAACGTTGGTTTTATTTGGGCTGGCAGCGATTTTGACTATATGTCGACTTATGGATATTCTCGCAATAAGCCCAAATGTAGCCGAGCTTTCACGGAAAAGCTGATACTTCGCCGCACCCTGAAAATCAGTGCCCAGCCCGCTCCCGCGCCAGTGCGAATTCGTCAACGATGGCGGCGCGACCCAGATACGTCGGTGCAACGTCTTCCAGCGCCGTGGCGATGCCAGCAAACGCCGGGAACGGCGCGGCGGAAACGTTGTCGACCGACATTGATTTCACATTGTCGGGCGTCAGTGGTTTCGTCGGTACGAATTGCAGGATGCCTGCCAGCATTGACGTGACAAACCCGGGCAAGCCAATGATCACGTGTTTGTCGTGCGCAAGCGTCATCACGTAGGCGACGAGTTCTTTTAACGTGTAGACCGTCGGGCCCACGAGTTCGTAGCGTAGGCCGTAGGTTGATTCGTTGTTGATGGCGGCAACAAAGGCGCGCGCCACATCGTCCACCGACACCGGTTGAAACCTGGCCGATGCGCCGGGTAAGACCATCGGCATGAATGGAGGCAAAAAGCTCACCATCTGAGCAAATTTATTGAGGAACGAATCGCCCCGCCCGAAGATCACCGACGGTGCGAAGATCGTGAAGTCCAGACCGCTTGCGCGCACGAGCGTCTCGGCTTTCGCCTTCGATTTTTGATAGTCGCTCGGGCCCTCTGCCGACGCACCCAGCGCGCTCATGTGCAGGTATCGCGTCACGCCAGCCGCCTTGCACGCCGCCAGAATTGTCGCCGTCAGCGTGACATGCATGCGCTCGAAATTGCCATTCAAAATTCCGACGAGATTGATCACTGCGTCTTTGCCTTGCGCGAGTCGCGAAAGCGTTGCCAGATCGGCGCAATCAGCCTCTTCCACGGTGACGCTGGGCAGCGGAAACAGCGCGCGCGCATTGTCGCGTTTGCGCGTTGGCACAGTGATGCTGTGGCCGCCCGCGACGAGTTTGCTGCAAATGGCGCGGCCAACGAAACCGGTACCACCGAGGATCAAAATATTCATGATTTTCGAGTTTTTTGTGAAAGTTGCGTATCAGTTCTTGGCTGGAACGATGCCAAGTCGAGCTTTGAGTGAAGTCACACCTGTACCGCTCAAATACGAATACCAGACCGCATTGGCCAGCACTTTTTTAACGTAGTCGCGCGTCTCGCTGAACGGTATCGATTCGGCGTAAATGGCGCCTTCAAGCGCCGTGTCCGCCCGCCACGCACGCGCCCGACCCGGCCCGGCGTTGTAGGACGCCGCAGCCATTGGCTCCGAGCCGCCCATCTGGTCAAGCACATTGCGCAAATAGAACGTGCCGAAGCCCGTATTTACGCCGACATCAATCAACTGGCTAGGGCGATACTCGCTCGCTTTCATTTTCGTCGCGATCCACTTGCCGGTCGCGGGCATCACCTGCATCAAACCAAGCGCACCGGCAGACGAAACCGCTTCCGCCCAAAAGCGGGATTCCTGCCGGATCAGCCCGAACACGAAACCCTGATCAAGTGCTGCCTGGGTCGCGGCTTTTTTGATTTCGTCGGCGTACGGCATCTGATAGCGCAGCCCAAAATCGTGCTGCGTCTTCGTGCGCTCGGCCGTGTTGATCGAGCGATCCCAGATGCCTTTGCGGCGCATCCATTCCGCTGCAATCAACGAGTCCGCGTCGTTGAAATCTTTGACCACGCTATACCACTCTCTCGCGGCGTCGGCGCGCAGACCCAGCTCAGAGAGTTTGAGTACGCGTTTGGCGGCCGCAGATTGATCGAATCGCTTCAAATCCTCGGCCGATGGTTTGACGGCGCCGGCTTTCAGTGCTTCGCGCGTTGGCAGCAGCACATTGATTTGCTCCGCCGCCAGCAGCCCATAAAAATTAAATTCTTTCGCGAGGTCAGCGTAGAGCGCTTGTGCGCCCGCCTGGTCGGACAGCTCATTTAACGCGCGTGCTTTCCAGTAACGCCATGCCGGATCGCCCTGACCGCTGCTGGTGTTACTCATCACGTTCACCGCGCGCAACACTTCGGCCCACGCACCCATGCGCAGTGCTGCGCGCGCGATCCACGCCGCCTGCCAGTCGCCAAGTCGCGTCAGCGCGCCTTCATCGCCAGCGCGCTTGAACCACGCGATGGCCTCATCGCTATCGAGTCGCCGTGCGCTGGCGTAGGCGAGTTGCCCTGCAGCGTAGCGCTGTTCGTCCTCGGTGAATTTTGCGCGCATGCCAAACCAGATTGCGCGAGCTTTCGCGACGTCACTACGTGCGAGGCGGGTCAATGCGTACAGAGCCGCTTCACGACGACCGCGCGACGTCCATGCGAGGCCTGCGTTGAGAAACGCCTCCGGCGAGCTGTGCGCGCGCTGCAAGGTGTCGGCACTTGGCGCAATGCCTTCGGGCAACACTTCCGCTACCCGTGATCCGGCCAGAAATGTGCCGCCATCAGCTACCGTGCGAAAGCGCCAGATGACGTCGTCCACACTCACCTGCTTGCGCCGGGCCAACGTAGCAAATGCGTCCGCGCAGGATTCGGTCAGCCGCTCGTCCCAGACCCCTTTGGGCACGGCTAAAAGATCCTTGGCCTCACCCCGGCCCGCAAGCGCCGTGCTGTAGCAGGCGACTTCGCTGTCGTCGGTTTCGAACCCATTCGATACGGCGGCGAATGCGTCCCAATCGCCGGTTTTGCCGAGCTGCTTTAGCCAATCAACCCGCATGCGATCACCGATCGCTGTGCCTGAATACTTTTTCAGGAAGCGATCAATCGCGTCACGATCGGCTCGGTCAATCTGCAGACGCAGCGACCAATACTCAACGTAGCCCTCAAGCAGATGGCCGCGCACCTGCGGCAAGGCAGCGGTGATCCGCCGCAATTCGCCCAGACGGAAGCCTTCGCCCGCGTCTTTTACAGCGGCATCGTTGGCGTGAACAAGCGACGTCGCAGCGAGGGCCACGACCGTGAAAATGGGGCGGAGAAATGACATGCACTCTATTTTCCGCGAAGACGGACTTTTCGCTTCGATAGAATCGACGGATGCAAAATGGGGCCAACGGAATCGGCCCGGTCGTGGGGCTCGTGATGGGCTCATCTTCCGACTGGGATGTCATGAAAAACGCAGCAGACATGCTGGAGCGTTTCGGCGTCAATTTCGAGGCGAAAGTGGTGTCTGCGCACCGCACGCCCGATGACATGTTCACCTACGCCGAAACCGCGATGGAGCGCGGTATCCGCATCATCATTGCGGGGGCGGGCGGCGCGGCACATTTGCCGGGCATGCTGGCGGCCAAGACGACGGTGCCGGTGCTCGGTGTGCCAGTGCCATCGAAATATTTGCGTGGCGAGGACTCGCTGCTCTCGATTGTGCAAATGCCCAAGGGCGTTCCGGTGGCGACGTTTGCCATTGGTGAAGCCGGGGCGGCGAATGCCGCGTTGTTCGCGGTCGCCATGCTGGGCATTTCGAACAAAGCGTTGGCGCAGCAACTGCTTTCGTTCCGTGACGAGCAGACGGCGAACGCGCGCTCGATGCTGGTGCCCCCCGTTCTCGCGGACAAGTGATGCTGTCGCCGGGAGCTTGGCTCGGCTGCCTGGGCGGCGGTCAATTGGGCCGCATGTTCGTTCATGCTGCGCAGGCCATGGGCTACAAAGTGCTTGTACTCGACCCTGACGCGACCGGACCTGCTGCGCAAGCCGCTGACGATGTGATCGTTGCTTCGTACGACAACATGGACGCGATTGCTGCTTTCGGCGCACGCGTTGCGGCTGTCACCACAGAATTCGAAAACGTGCCTGCTGCTTCGCTTGAAGCCTTGGCTGTGTTGGTTCCGACCCGACCCGGTGCGTCGGCGGTGCGCATCGCGCAGGATCGACGAAAAGAAAAGCGATTTTTCGTCGAGCACGGATTGCCAGTTGGTCAGTTCGCAGTGATCGAACGCGCTGAAGATTTGCGCGATGCCCCGGCGCATTTGTTCCCCGGCATATTGAAAACGGCAACGCTTGGCTACGACGGTAAGGGCCAGCAATGCGTCACGTCATCCACCCAGGCGCTGCTCGCGTGGATGAGCATGAAGCAGGTACCGTGCGTACTTGAAGCGCTAATTCCGTTTGAGCTTGAGATTTCGGTGCTGGTGGCGCGTTCCGCGACGGGCGAAGTGCGCGTGTGGCCCGTGCAAGAAAACCAGCACGTTAACGGCATTCTTGATCTCACAATTGTGCCTGCACGCCTTGACACCGCAGTGCTCGATCAGGCGCAAACCTTGGCACGACGGCTCGTTGACGCGCTCGATTACGTCGGTGTGTTGTGCGTAGAAATTTTCGTAACGCCAGACGGTCTTCTGCTCAACGAAATCGCCCCACGGCCCCACAACAGCGGGCACTACACGATAGAAGGCTGCCAGACATCACAGTTCGAGCAACAGGTGCGAGCGCTCGTCGGCGCGCCACTCGGCGATCCATCGTTAGTACAACCCGCAGTGATGGTGAATGTGCTCGGAGATGTGTGGCTTGACGCCTTGGTTCCGATGCAGCCCGCGTGGAATGAAGTGCTCGCGCTGCCCGGCGCGCATGTGCATCTCTACGGCAAAGCCGAAGCCCGAAAAGCCCGCAAGATGGGGCATGTGACTTGTGTGGCGGCGACGCTGGAAGAGGCGTTGGCTACCGCCGTTGAGGTAAAGCGGATTCTGCGGATTCCGTAGGCGCCTCGTCCCCTCACCCCGCCCCGTCGTCATTCCCGCGAAGGCGGGAATCCAGTGCGTAACCAACGCGCAGCTCTAAATTTCTCTGTGTGCCACGTGCCGCTCATGCCGCGGGGCAGTCACTTTCTTTGCTTCGCCAAAGAAAGTGACCAAAGAAAGGCGACCCCGACGATTGGCCTGATCCTGCGATGCTCAGAAAAAAGCGGAACGGCCCGAACTCGCTACGCTCAAACAGCGGGCCGTTCTGATCGCTTTTTTCTTCCGCTTCTCGGGGCCAATCAACGGGGACCCCTCGAGCCGACAATTGAACGCTGAGCTATCAGGGCACGAAGATTCTGCCTCGACAATCGAGTCTCGGTCGCTAACGTTTGACATAAGCGGCACACAAAAAGCGCAGCTTTTTGTGTGTCCGCTTGATGGAATGGTTAGGCGTCATGTTGGACAGGGAGACTTCTCTATGACGACTCGCCGAATTGGTGTTTGTAGCTTGCAACGTGCTCTGGAAACAGCTCTTCGTAAAGAGGATATGAGATTCCGAGAACGTTGACTTCAATGTATGGCTCACCGGCTTCAATTGAGTAGTCAAGAATGCCTACACCTACACAAGGGACCGGCAGGCCGGCCTCCGTTCGGACTGTCAGGTGCAGGTTTGATTGGTCTTGATGATTGGTCGAGCACTCGCCGCGAATCGCCTCATACAAGGCGATTGGATGAAATACACCAAAGGCAACGCCCATCGGGGCATCGCCCAGTTCGAGTGCGGAATGTCCAACCAAGACATCGTTCGAGTACACAGAGAATTTCGTCATTTGAAGCCTAACGTGTTTTATACGCGCGACGCGCGTATAACTTTTTAATAGTGCAAAACATGAATTGCTGCATTGCTTCGTAATCCACTGATCTGCCAACGATATTCTGGTAATAGCGTGATTGCTGCAAGATAACAAAGTGCATGCGTACGAGCGGAGTTTCGTAGCGCTCATCGCGCAGCGATCAAATACCAGTTCGACGGGTCCCCGTTGATTGGCCCCGAGAAGCGGAGGAAAAAAGCGATCAGAACCGCCCGCTGTTTGAGCGTAGCGAGTTCGGGCCGTTCCGCTTTTTTCTGAGCATCGCAGGATCAGGACAATCGCCGGGGTCGCCTTTCTTTGGTTACTTTATTTGGCGAAGCAAAGAAAGTGACTGCCCCGCGGCATGAGCGGCTCGTTGCATACGCAGACGATTTGCGCTTCGCGTGTGTTACGAGCTGGATCCCCGGCTGCGCCGAGGATGACGGCGGTGTGGTGAGGGCCGAGTGGGCGAAGCAGGCGCGCCGTCATAATTAACCAATGCCTTCTCCCCTCTCCGGTCTCCGCGTCCTCGATCTCACCCGCCTACTCCCCGGCCCCGCCTGCACCCGCATGTTGGCTGAATGGGGTGCGGAGGTCATCAAGATTGAGCCGCCTGAAGGTGACTATGCGAATCGTCTTGGCTTGCCGTCTGACGCGCCGTTGGATCAAATTGCCCCGCTTTACTCCATTGTCAATCGTGGCAAAACGTTTGAGCGGCTGGATTTGAAATCTGATGCGGGGCGGGCGCGATTGCTCGCGCTGGTGGCTAATAGCGATGTGTTGGTTGAAGGTTTTCGTCCGGGTGTGATGGCGCGGCTGGGTCTTGGTTACGAGACGTTGCGTGAACACAATGCTGCGCTCGTTTACTGCGCGATCACGGGTTACGGCAGCACAAGCCCGTGGGCGATGCGTGCTGGGCATGACATCAATTATTTATCCGTGAGCGGCGTGCTCGATCAGGTCGGCGAGCGCGGTCGTCCTCCCTCAATTTCAAACTGGCAGATTGCTGATCTGGCGGGTGGTGCGCTGGCGGCTGCGGCGCGGATTTGTGCTGCGTTGGTGCAGGCAAAAGCGACGAGGATGGGATCGTTTGTGGATGTTTCGATGACGCACGAGGTGGCGCGGCTCAACACCATCGCAGAGCATGGGTTGGCGCTTGATGCAGCGAAGCCGCGAGGTGAAGATTGGCTAACCGGTGGCTGGCCGTGTTACGGCATTTACCGTACGTTGGATGAGCGCTTTATGGCGGTCGGGGCGCTGGAAGAAAAGTTTTGGCATGTGCTGTGCGATGCGCTGGCGAAGCCGCATTTGAAAGCGCTGGGATGCTCCGAGGGCATCGTCGCGATGCGGGTACGCAAGGAGCTGGCGGATTGTTTTGCCGCGCAGTCGCTCGCGCATTGGATCGAAATCTTCGATGCTTTGGACTGTTGTGTGACGCCGGTGCTTACACTTGCAGAAGCCAAACAACACCCACTTTTCAAGGATCTCTCATGACACCATCCAACGGCAAGGTCGCCATCATTACCGGCGCGTCGGCAGGCATCGGCAAAGCCTCCGCTGTTGCGTTACTAAAAGCGGGTTACAGCGTGGCCTTCGCGGGGCGTCGTCAAGCCGAGCTTGAGGCGGCCGTCGCGTCGGCGGGCGAGGATGCAGTACGCGGGATCGCCGTGGTCACGGATGTGGGTGATCCGGCATCGGTGAAAGCGTTGTTTGAAAAGACTGTCGCTGCGTTTGGTCGGGTGGATGTCATTTTCAACAACGCCGGTATTGGTGCGCCCGCCGTGATGCTCGAAGACATCACAATTGAGCAGTGGAAGGCGGTGGTTGATACCAATTTGTCCGGTGCTTTCTACTGTACACAAGAAGCGTTTCGCGTGATGAAAGCGCAAACGCCGCGTGGTGGCCGCATTATCAACAACGGCTCGATCTCGGCGCATGCACCGCGTCCGAACAGCTCGCCGTACACATCAACCAAACACGCGATCACGGGGCTCACCAAAACGACGTCGCTTGATGGTCGCAAGTACGATATCGCGTGCAGTCAGATCGACATTGGCAATGCCGCTACTGAGATGACGGAGCGAATGGCCAAAGGCGTGATGCAGGCGAATGGTGAGATGGCAATTGAGCCGCGCATGGATGTGAAGCATGTGGCGGACGCCGTGGTTCACATGAGCAATCTGCCGCTCGAAGCGAACGTGCAGTTCATGACGATCATGGCTACCAAGATGCCCTTCGTAGGGCGCGGCTAACGCGGAGCTTGACTACGCCGCTTTCGCCGTTTCTGCTTCTTTAGCCCGCAGCGCGCGCCGCGCTTTTGACCGATAGAGCGCACGATCCGCAGTCCGCAGGGCTTCGGAAAACTCACCCTCGATGACATTAAATCGCGCTGAGCCGTGACTGACTTTGCATGAAATGGCAACCGGTGCCGCCAGCTCTAGCCGCGTTGGCAATTGTTGTTTGAGGTTGTCGATCCAGTCAGCATTCTTTCGACGCATTTGCGCCGTTTCAACGACACAAAACTCGTCGCCGCCGAGACGCGCGACAATGGCCCCTGCTGGCGCGGTTGCCCGTAGCGCCTGCGCGAACGTCTTCAATAGCAGATCGCCCGCTTCGTGGCCGTAGCCGTCGTTGACACGTTTGAAATGATCGATGTCAAACACGTTCGCTACGCCGGGTTGGTTGTTTGGCCAAGCGTCGAGGGCGTCGCGCAGACCGAGCCGATTGAGCACGCCGGTCAGGCTGTCTTCTGCAGCTAGCCGCCGCAGCAGCGTTTGCTTTTCGGCAAAACAAAGTAATAGCACGCCCGTGAGATACGCAAGGATTACCGCTCCGCTGACCGCGTAAACCAGCGTGTTGAACGGCGTCACTACGACGACCGTTTCCGGCCCACCGCTCACCAGAACGGAGCCAGCGCGTACCACCATGAAGAGCACCAGAAGGCCGTTGACAACAAGTAAAAAACGCGCCGGAAAATGGTAATAGCCGTGATCGAGCTGGCGAAGCAGTGACATGTTCAATAGCGTGACCACCGTCAGGCAGGCGACCTGTGTGAATACGCGGCCCACAAGATTTGGCCAGATGACGGTGAACACCACACTACCAAGCGCTGCCACCGCTATCAACGGTAACAGTTGCGCCAATGCGGGCGGCTGATTGAGCAGATGGCGCGCTCCAACTGAAAACAGACAGACACCGACAACCGTCAAAGGATTAGCGATCATCAGCACGATGGACGGTGGCAACGCCACTTGCAACATGTTCAGCAAGAAGCCAAGCGTCATGCACGCCGAGGCACCGACCCACCAGGAGAGCGAGCGTGACCACTCGCCCACGCGTCCAAGCAGCGCAATGACGATGGACACAACGAGCGCCGCCATGCCGAAGGCAAGCCCGACGGTTGCGGGTTCGATGGACAGGAGCCAGTCGGTCACGGCTTGATGATCCTGCGTCGTTCTTTACGCAGCGTGAAAAAGTGCCGCGAGTGCCGGGTCGTTGAAATCATTCACCACGTGGACAACGTGGCGCGTGTCATCGAGCGCTGTGGTTTGTTCGCGCGTCAAAGTGCTGGTGATGACGACGCAGCGCATGCCTGCGCGCCGCGCGGCTTCGATGCCTGCTGGCGCGTCCTCAAACACCACGCAGTCCTCGGGACGGGAGCCCAGACGCTCTGCCGCCAGCAAAAATATCTCCGGGTCGGGCTTGCCACGAAGCACATCGGTGTTGCAGACAATCGCCTGAAAGTGGTGGCGTAGATTGAGGCCATCAAGCACCAGATCTACGTTGTGCGGCGGTGCCGCTGTGCCAACGCCGCGGCGGTAGCCCGCCGCTCCAGTCCGCTGCAAAAATGCTTCTGCACCATTGATCGTGGTCATCTGCGAACGATATAGCTCGCGAAACAGGGCTTCCTTATGGTCTGAAAGCCGGTTGATTTCCGCAACCGGGAGGTCGCTGCCGAGCAAACGCGGAAAAATCTCGCGATTGGTCAGGCCCGCAGACCAACTGAAAAAGTCGTCACGATCCACCGTGACGCCTAGCTCGGGCAGTAACGTGTCCCAGGCCAGCTGGTGAGTCGGCATGGTGTCGGCGAGCGTGCCGTCCATATCAAAAATAAAAGTACGCATCAGGACTTCTCTACAACTTTATTTTCAGGGTGCGAGCGCATTTGCCTGCACGGCACATTTATTTATCGGAGCGTTCATTGCGTTTGCCCCGCGCTCTGCTACCGAGCGCTTATTCCCGTAAAGAGAATCCTCCTGCGCATCCGTCAGAGCCTTTCCCGTCACGCAAAACCCCCGAAACGCCGGAAAACAGCGCCCATTGGGGATTTCCGCGTTGACAGGGTGAACAGCCGCAAGCATAATCTATGGGTTTTTCTATCGGAGGATTCCACCACATGAAACATACAAGTAAGTTTGCTCTCGCAGCAATCGCCGTCGCAGTAGCAGCCGGTTTGGCCGCTTGCGGCAAAAAAGAAGAGCCTAAAGCAGCCGAGGCCCCAGCGGCTCCAGCGGCTGCGGCTGAACTGGTCGTCAAGATCGGTCACGTCGGCCCAACGTCTGGCCAAATCGCTCACCTCGGCAAAGACAACGAAAACGGTGCCCGCTTGGCCGTTGAAGAAGCTAACGCCAAAGGCCTGATGTTTGACGGCAAGAAGCTCAAATTCGAACTTCTGGCTGAAGACGATGCTGCCGACGGCAAGCAGGCAACGCAAGTTGCCCAAAAGCTGATGGACGCTAAAGTCGTTGGCGTGATTGGTCACCTGAACTCAGGCACCACGATCCCAGCCTCTGCGATCTACAACACGGCGGGTGTCGTGCAAATTTCGCCTTCGGCCACCAATCCGAAGTACACGCAGCAAGGCTTCAAGGGCGCGTTCCGCATGGTTGCGAACGACATCGCTCAAGGCACCGCAATCGGTAACTACGCGGTCAAGGGCATTGGCGGCAAGAAAATCGCGATCATCGACGACAAGACGGCTTACGGCGTCGGTCTTGCCGATGAAACCGAAAAAGCAGTGAAAGCAGCCGGCGGTGCAATCGTCATCCGCGAAGCGCTTGCCAACGAAAAAGAGCAAGATTTCAAAGGCGTTCTGACCAAAGTCAAGGCCAAGAATCCTGACGTCATCATGTTTGGCGGCATGGACGCTCAAGCGGGCCCAATGCTCAAGCAGATGAAAGCACTCGGCATCAAGGCCAAGTTCATCTCTGGCGACGGCGCGCAATCTGCAGAGCTGATCAAGCTCGGCGGCGACGCTGCTGAAGGCGCTTACGCTACGACCGCTGGTCTGCCGAAAGAGAAAATGCCACAAGGCCCGGCTTTCTACGACAAGTTCAAAGCCAAGTTCAACGCTGATGTGCAGGTTTACGCACCATTTGTGTATGACGCTACCAACGCGCTTATCGCTGCTGTTGTCAAAGTCGGTCCGGATCCAGCCAAAATCATCGACGCTGTCAAAGCAACGTCGATGGACGGCGTGACCGGCAAGATCGCGTTTGACGACAAAGGCGACATCAAGGATGGCGCTGTGACCGTATTCCAGGTCAAAGGCGGCAAATGGGACACCGTACAAATCGTCGGTGGCCCAGCTGAGGCTGCTGCTCCAGCCGCCGCTGCTCCGGCTCCAGCCGCTGCCCCAGCGATGGAAGCGAAAAAACCCTAATCGGTTGATTGCCTCTTAAAAACGGCTCCTTCGGGAGCCGTTTTTTATTGCCTAAAATTCTGCAGAAAGGCATATGGCTTTTTTCTGAAATGGCGGTTCTATTGGGGCTAGATGCTCAAAACAACGATTGTCGATAATCGCCTGAATGTTCCTTTGGCCCCGGTGCGGACGTCGTTTCATGCATAAGCTGAAAGCCGTGGCCCGTGCGCGCATCACCGAAATTGGTCAGTTTCGCGCCGATAAGTGAATGCCCGCTATCATGCAACGCACAGATCCACCGGCTAGTTCAATCGTTGGTACCGGAATTACCACGATGCGCGCCGAGCGCTCGATGATGCCTTTCTGCTCCGGTCGCAAGCTTGCCGCCGCTCGGGTCGACATGGCGAGAATCCGACCGCCCGATCCGCAAAGCTCAATCGCATTGCCAGCAAAATCGGCAATCTGTGCGCTGGCCAACTCAATGATCTCCCGACCCGATTCGTGTAGCCGCGCGCGAACTTCCGCCGCACGATTTGCGTCTTCAAACAGATCGAACCCCACCATCGCGAAATCCGTGGCCACGCACATCAGCACATTGGTGTGATACACGGCGCGGCCAGCCGCGTCGGCGGTGCCAAAAACCATCGGCTCAAAGTTGAAGTGGGTGCTGAAGCGCTCCAGCGCAATCGGATTGGCGCGGTTGGAGCGCGCGGTGTACGCCACGCGCGCGAGATGATCAAACACCATCGCGCCGGTGCCTTCGAGGAACAGCCCGTCCTGCTCCAGCCCGGAATAATCAATCACGTCCTGCACGCGGTAGCGCTGTTTCAGCATCTCGATCACGTCGGCGCGTCGCTCGCGCCGCCGGTTCGGCGAATACATCGGGTAGAGCGCAACGTGCCCGCCGGGATGCGTTGAAAACCAGTTGTTCGGGAACACCGAATCGGGTGTGTCGTATGCACCGTTGTCGTCAAACAGATGTACGCGCACGCCTTCGGCCTCCAGTTGCGCGGCGGCGCGCGTCACCTCGTCACGCGCCAGTTCCGCGACTTGAGCCGTGCTTGCATCGGTCGGCGTGCGCTGAAATGCGTTGTCTTTAGCGGTCTCCGAATTGGGGCGAAAACAATGGGGCCGGATCGTCACCACCGATGATGGCGCCTGAATGGACATCATGGCACTGAGCACTCAAGCGGCACGACGCAAGCCGACTGGCATCGCACCGCTCCGCGTGTAGCGAAACAGGTCCTTCGGATCGTCTGCCCACGGCACGAGCTGAACATCCACACCAAGATTTCGCTGCCGCGCCTGATCGTAGATATAGCGCAACGCCGAATAGTCCTCCAGCGCAAAGCCCACCGAATCAAACACCGTCACCTGATCGCGCTGTTGCCGCCCCTCTGCCGCGCCCGCCAGCACGCGCCACAGATCAACGACAGGAAAGTCCTTCGGCAGTTGCTGGATATCGCCTTCAACGCGCGTTTGCGGCTCGTATTCAACAAACACCCGTGCGCCGCGCAGCACGTCGGCATGCAATTCGGTTTTGCCGGGGCAATCGCCGCCGACCGCGTTGATGTGCATGCCCGGCTCGATCATGTCGGGCGTCAAAATCGTGGCGTAAGCCTTGTCGGCGGTGACGGTGGTGACGATGTCTGCACCGCGAACCGCCTCCGCGATTGAGCGGGCGCGAATGATTTTCAGCTTCGGAAACGCCGCGAGATTACGCACCAGCTTGTCGGTGGCCGCGTCGTCAACGTCGTACACGGCAAGCGCTTCGATTCCCAGATGGGCGTGAAAGCCAATCGCCTGAAATTCGCTCTGCGCGCCGTTGCCAATCAGCGCCATGCGCCGTGCGTCGGGCCGCGCCAGCGCACGCGCCGCCATCAGCGATGTGGCGCAGGTGCGCAGCGCTGTGGCAAGAGTCAGCTCCGACAGCAAAACCGGATAGCCAGTGTCCACATCGGCTAGCACGCCAAACGCCATCACCGTATACAAGCCCTGCGCCGTATTGCTCGGGTGACCGTTGACGTACTTGAAGGCGTAGCGCTCGGCGTTGGAGATAGGCATCAACTCAATCACGCCAATGTCCGAATGGTTGGCAACGCGCGCGGACTTGTCAAAGTCTGCCCAGCGAACGAAATCCGCCTCAATCGCGCTCGCCAGTTGCCCCATGAACTGCGTTACGCCGACTTCCTGCACCAGCCGCGACATCGTGGGTACATCTACAAATCTCGTCATTTCCGCTCTCCTGCGAATTTCACCGCTAGAGTGCGGCGTAGGCCTCTATTTTCGTCGCTTGCGACGCCAAAGTGAATGGTGCATTACGTGCAATAAGTACAATTAACAGATCAATTTGATCGACAAATAGCGCATAAATGCTCAATTCAACGCTGGATGACACGGATCGTGAACTGATCGGCTTGCTGCGCGACAACGCGCGAACGCCGGTCGTAGCGCTGGCAAAAAAGCTCGGCGTCACGCGCGCCACAGTGCAAAACCGCATCACGCGCCTGGAGCGCGAGGGCATGATCGTCGGCTACACCGTGAAGCTCAGGCCGAATGCAGAAGCGCAGCGGATTCGCGCGCTCATGAGCATCGCCGTCGAAGGCAATCGCGGCACCGAAGTGCGCCGCGAGCTAACGGGCCACCCAAACGTGATTGGACTGCACACTACCAATGGACGATGGGACCTGATCGCCGAGCTGCGCGCCGATTCGCTGGAAGCATTCGATCAGGTGTTAAACGCGATCCGTTTGCTGGAGGGAATTGCGACGACGGAGACGAGTATTCTGCTGTCGACGTACAAACTTTGAGTAGCAGCTTATTGGTGAAACTGTTAGTTCATAGGGGCTAATGGGCCAAATCGCATAAAGTCAACTTCCGAATAAATTCAGCTTAAGCCCAATTGAATTAATCCTTTCAGAAGAAAGCTGTATTTCGCAATCGACGCATTGCGCCTGACAAATTTAGATTTTGAGCACACATCAAAGTGGTAACAACGCGCTGTCTTTCACTTCCTCGATCACCGCATAAGTCCGCGTCTCGCGAACGCCCGGAAATTGCCACAAACGGCGGCTCGCGAACTCACGATACGCCTCCATATCGGCCACGCGTAGCTTGATCAGGTAGTCAAATCCGCCCGCCACCATGTGGCATTCGCTGATCTCCGGGTGCGTCAGTACCGCCGCCTTGAACGCATCAAAGATGTTCGGCGTCGTGCGGTCGAGCAGCACCTCAACGAACACGGTCATGCCGCAGCCCAGTTTCACCGGATTCAGGCGCGCTTCGTAACCCAGAATAAACCCCTCGCGATGCAAACGTTGGGTGCGCGCGAGCACGGCCGTGGGCGACAGCGAAACCGCCTCGGCGAGCTTCAAATTACTGATGCGGCCATCCTTCTGCAAGGCAGACAGAATTTTTCGGTCAATGGCATCGATTTCAAGCATGGCGACGGATATTTATGCGGCTAATGCGCTAAATTTTAGTGAATAAATAATCATAACTCTCCATAAGATAGCGATCTATTCAGAATTTCTACGAAGCGAGCCGTCATGCGCCTGCCCAATCCCTACCGCGAAGAACTCGCCATCGTGCGCCGCAACGTCGACGCAGCGTCCGCCGCGCTCGACTGGCCGCACATCGTCGATACCGCCCGACCGTGGGTGACGGCGGTGCGCGACAACCCGCCGCCGTTCTGGGCGATGGAGAGCTTGCTCAAGGAATATCCGATCTCGAAGCCCGAGGGACTAGCGCTGATGCGACTGGCCGAGGCGCTGCTTCGCGTGCCTGATTCGGCAACCGCGATTGCGTTAACGGTGGATCAGTTGGGCCGCGCTAACTTCGACGGCAATGGCGACGGCGTCATGGCGCGCTTATCAAATTCAGTGATAGCGTTATCCAAAAAGACGTTGCCCGACGCCGATCATCCGCCCGGCTTGTTTGGCAAATTGGGCGCAAAAACCGTCGTCGCCGGAACGCTTCGCGCCGTGCAATTGCTGGCCAAACAGTTCGTGCTGGGGCAGACGATTGAAGAGGCGCTCGCGGAATCCAAATCGCAACGCCGCGATGCAAATTACCTGCGCTTCAGCTTCGACATGCTCGGCGAAGGCGCGCGCACGATGGAAGATGCGGATCGGTACTTCGCTAGTTACGAACACGCCATCAGGATGCTGGCCGAAGCGAAATCGGCCACGCCAAATGGCAGCCCCGAGGACTCCGACGGCATCTCGATCAAGCTCTCCGCGTTGCATCCGCGCTATGAAGATGCGCAGCATGATCGCGTAATGAATGAGCTTGTGCCGCGTGTGTGGCAGCTCTGCGAGCGCGCCGCTGCGGCGCAAATCAATCTCACGATTGATGCAGAAGAAGTTGATCGGCTTGAGCTGTCGCTCGATGTATTCGAAGCTTTGCTGCAACAAATTCAGACTAAATGCCCACAGTGGCGAGGTTTTGGATTGGCATTACAGGCCTATCAGACGCGCTCGCTGGAGCTTATCGAGCATGTAGGCGCGCTGGCGCGGCAATACAACGTGGGCCTGATGTGTCGCCTCGTCAAGGGGGCATACTGGGATAGCGAGATCAAGCGGGCGCAGGAGCTGGGCATGCCCGCGTACCCCGTATTCACGCACAAGCATCATTCCGATTCGAGCTATCTCGCCTGTGCTGTCTCGCTACTGAAACAAAAGGATGTTTTCTTCCCGCAATTCGCTACGCACAACGCGGGCACGATTGCGGCAATTTTTCAGATTGCCGCAAAATTCGATGCGCCGTTTGAATTGCAACGACTGCACGGCATGGGCACGGGCGTTTATCGTGAGCTGCTCAAGTCGCATCCAAAGCAAACGCTACGGGTCTACGCTCCAGTTGGCTCACACGGCGATCTACTCGCGTATCTCGTGCGCCGTCTGCTGGAAAACGGCGCGAATTCATCATTTGTGCATCAACTTGCCGATGATGACGTTCCGGTTGAAACCCTGCTCGAATCGCCGCTCTATGTCACTGAGGCACGGCAATTTCCGCTGCCGCAAAATATCCTTGCGCCGCGTGACAACAGCATGGGCGTTGATCTCACGGTCGAGACGATGCGCGCGCCGCTGCTCGCCGCTTTGCAAACAACAACCGTCGTACGACCCACCGATGCGTCAGCCGCGCAGAGCAATGACGCAATGCGGTCCGCTCATGCCGCGTTCGCACTCTGGCGCGATGTACCGGTCGCCGATCGCGCCGCAATGCTGCGCCACGCCGCCGAAGCGCTGCAAGCCGATCTCCCACGTTTTTGCGCGCTCCTGGTGAAAGAAGCGTTCAAAACGTGGGGCGATGCGGTCGCCGAAGTCCGCGAAGCGATTGATTTTTTGCGCTACTACGCTGATGAAGCCGAGCGTGTCTGCGCGCCGATCACCCTGCCCGGCCCGACGGGCGAGAGCAACATGCTTTATCCGCGCGGTCGTGGCGTCTGGCTGAGCATCAGCCCGTGGAATTTCCCGTTGGCTATTTTTATGGGGCAGGTGGCCGCTGCGCTTGTCACGGGTAACGCCGTGGTCGCCAAGCCAGCCGAGCAAACGCCGGTTGTTGCACAAGAGGCGGTGAAACTCCTCCACGCAGCAGGTGTCCCCGTGAACGCTTTGCTCGTGGTCACCGGGCTCGGCGAAACCGTAGGCGCGACGCTGGTCGCGCATCCTGCCGTCGCAGGCGTCGTTTTCACCGGTTCCACGCAAGTCGCCAAAATCATCCAGCGCAGCCTTGCCAACAAAGACGGTGCCATCGTGCCGCTGATCGCAGAAACGGGTGGCATCAATGCAATGCTGGTCGACTCAACGGCGTTGCCTGAACATGTGGTCGATGCGGTGGTGCAGTCTGCGTTCCGTTCGGCCGGACAGCGCTGCTCGGCACTGCGCCTCTTGTGTCTGCATGAAGAAATTGCCGATAAAGTCATTCACATGTTGCGCGGCGCGGCGCGCGAACTCAGCGTCGGAGATGCGTCAAAACTGGCAACCGACGTCGGCCCGCTCATTGATCGCGACGCATTCGACGGAATTTCGGCACACATCACCCGTCTTGGCGGGATCGCTGCAAGCCCGGACAATGGCAATGAAAACCTCATTGCCCCGCAACTGTTCGAAGTTGCCACAATCGCCAGCGTCAAACAGGAAATTTTCGGGCCCGTTCTGCAAATCGTCCGCTGGACTGGCGACCCGAACGCCGTGGTCGATCAGATCAATGCGCTCGGTTTCGGGCTCACGCTGGGTATTCAAACGCGCATCGATAGCCGCGCCGCGAGTCTGGCGCACCGGGCACATGTCGGCAATATCTACATCAACCGCAATATCATCGGAGCGGTCGTCGGCGTTCAGCCGTTCGGCGGCGAAGGGCTCTCGGGCACCGGACCAAAGGCGGGCGGGCCGTTCTACTTACCGCGCTTCATCGGCGAGCAGACGGTCACGATCAACACGGTCGCGGCGGGTGGCAACGTAGCACTGCTGGTGGCATAAGTTGTGCTGCCGGTATACCGACTAGGGATATTGGCATAACCCAGCGCATGGATTCAGTGCAAAATTAGCCCATAAATAGCGAATTGGCGCTGATGGGCTTCAGGGAGGAAGCCCTCATCGTGTCGGCTACCTCTAAGGTTGATTTTTTAAAAGCGGGGATTTCACAGTTATGGACGTATTGCTCCAGCAAATCGTGAATGGTCTGGTGGTGGGCAGCGTGTACGCGCTGGTTGCACTGGGCTACACGATGGTTTACGGTATTTTGCAGCTCATCAATTTTGCCCACGGTGAGATCGTGATGATCGGCGGGCTCACCTCGCTATTTGCTGCGAAGGGGTTGCTGGCGATGGGCGCGCCGCCGCTTCTGGCGCTGCTTGTCGCAATTCTGGCCGCGATGATTGCCTGTGCAGTGATCGGTGTGTTGATTGAGCGCATCGCTTATCGACCGCTGCGCAATGCGCCCAGACTGGCTCCGCTGATCACCGCTATAGGCGTCTCAATTTTGTTGCAACAACTCGCCATTTTGGTGTTTGGCCGCAACTATTTCTCGTTCCCGGAGCTGATCTCGAAAGCGCCCATCGTGTTCGGTCACATCACGGTCACGTTGAATGAAATCGTCATTCTGCTGACTTCGTTCGGTTTGATGGCAGCGCTTCTCTGGCTCGTACACAACACGAAGGTCGGCACCGCGATGCGTGCGACCGCAGAGAATCAGAAAGTCGCTGGCCTCATGGGTATCGATATCAACAAAATCATCGCCATTACGTTTGCGATCGGCTCGGGCCTTGGCGCGATTGCCGGCGTGATGGTCGCCTCGAACTACGGACAGGCGCATTACTACATGGGTTTCATGCTCGGACTCAAAGCGTTTACTGCCGCGGTCATGGGCGGCATCGGCAATTTGTGGGGTGCGATGGTCGGCGGCCTGATTCTGGGTCTCGTTGAAAACGTCGGACTCATCTTCGTACGGGGTGACTACAAAGACATCTTTGCCTTCGTGGTGCTCGTTCTCGTGCTGATCTTCCGGCCACAAGGCCTGATCGGTGAGCGCGTCGCAGAGAGGGCCTAGATCATGGCTGGCATGACTGGAATGCTTCAAACCAGGCGCAATCAGATGATTGCGCTCGCCGTGCTCGGCGTACTGCTTTTTATTCTGCCGTTCGCGGCGGGTGCGTTGGGGCAAGCGTGGGTGCGCATCCTCAACATGACGCTTCTCTACGTGATGCTCGCACTGGGCCTGAACGTTGTCGTCGGCGTCGCGGGCCTGCTTGATCTGGGCTACGTTGCGTTCTACGCGGTCGGTGCGTATACGTGGTCGCTGCTGGCTTCGGCGCACTTTGACCTGCATTATCCATTCTGGATTCTGCTGCCGCTCGGTGCGTTTTTGGCCGCATTGGCGGGCTTGCTGCTCGGTACGCCGGTGCTCAAACTGCGCGGCGACTATCTGGCAATCGTGACGCTCGGCTTCGGTGAAATCGTTCGCATCCTGATGAACAATTTCGACAAAGTTGGCCTGCCGTGGTCCGACGAAAGCTACAACGTCACCAATGGCCCGCGCGGTATTACCGGCATCGACGGACTGAACTTTTTTGGTTTCAAAATCAGCAAGGGACTTGATCTTTTTGGCTTGCAGATTACGAGTTTGCAACTTTATTACTTCGTGTTTCTGGCGTTCGCTATTCTCTCGATCATCGGCGTGTCGCGCTTGCAGCATTCGCGTATCGGCCGTGCATGGCAGGCATTGCGCGAAGATGAAATCGCCGCAAAAGCAATGGGCATTAACACCCGAAATGTCAAGCTCGCCGCCTTCGCTTTCGGAGCGCTCACCGGCGGCCTGGCGGGCGGATTGTTCGCCTCGATGCAAGGGTTTGTCAGCCCGGAATCGTTCGGCCTGCTGGAGTCAATCATGATTCTCGCGATGGTCGTACTGGGCGGCATGGGCCATATTCCCGGCGTCATCCTGGGCGCGGTGTTGCTATCGGCGATGCCCGAGGTCATTCGCTACGCAGCGGACGAAAACATGCAACAAAAAATATTCGGCCTTGTACTCATTGCGCCGGAAGTGCTGCGCAATTTGATTTTCTCGCTCGCCATGATTTTGATCATGCTGTTTAAACCTGCGGGCCTGTGGCCGTCACCGGAGAAGAAATGATGACCGACATGCTCTTCACCGCAGAAAACGTTACCAAACGGTTTGGCGGGGTCACTGCGCTTGACAACGTGTCGATGGAAATTCCGCGCGCGTCGATCTTCGGCCTCATCGGACCGAACGGTGCAGGCAAGACAACTTTCTTCAACACACTGACCGGGCTCTATCAGGTCGACGAGGGTAAATTCACGTTCGACGGGAAGCCGCTCAACGTGAAAGCGCCGCATGAAGTTGCGGAGGTTGGCATTGCGCGAACCTTCCAGAATATTCGTCTGTTTGGCGAAATGTCCGTGCTTGAAAACGTGATGGTTGGCCGTCATGTGCGCACCAAAGCAGGCGCGTTTGGCGCTATCTTTCAAACGCCGTCGACCCGTCGCGAAGAAGCTGCAATCACGCAGCGCGCGCATGAACTGCTCGACTATATCGGCCTGTCAAAACGTGCTGGCGACAAGAGTCGTACGCTCGCTTACGGTGAGCAACGACGTCTTGAAATCGCACGCGCACTCGCGACCGATCCCAAGATGATCGCCCTCGATGAACCTGCGGCTGGCATGAACGCCACTGAGACCATCGCGCTGCGTGAACTCATCGAACGCATCGCAAGAGATGGCACCACGGTCATGCTGATTGAGCACGACATGCGCCTCGTGATGAAAGTGTGTCATCACCTCGCCGTGCTTGATTACGGACGAAAAATCGCGGGTGGAACGCCCTCGGAAGTGCAAAGGGATCCCGCCGTGATCAAAGCCTATCTGGGTGGCGCACACACCGAGGTGACGAAATGAATCCGACGCTGGATGTCAAAAAGCTGCAAGTCGCGTACGGCGGCATCAAAGCCATCAAAGGCATCGACTTTCACGTTGACGAGGGCGAACTCGTTACGCTGATCGGCGCTAACGGCGCTGGCAAATCGAGCACGCTGCGCGCACTTTCCGGCCTCATCAAACCTGCGGGCGGCAAGGTCACCTACAAAGGTCAGGACATCACTGGTATTCCGTCGCATGCGCTGGTGGGTTTGGGCATTGCCCTGTGCCCGGAAGGCCGTGGCGTATTCGCCCGCCTGAACGTGCATGAGAACCTGCTCATGGGCGCGTACGCGCGGAACGACAAGGCACAAATCCTGACTGAAGTCGACGAGATTTACACCATGATTCCGCGCCTCAAGGAGCGTACGCTGCAAATGGCCGGGACGTTGTCCGGCGGCGAACAGCAAATGCTCGCCATCGGCCGCGCCATGCTAGCGCAGCCCAAGCTTTTGATGCTTGACGAACCATCAATGGGCCTCGCCCCGTTAATGGTCGAAAAAATCTTCGAAATCATCCGCATGATTGCCAAACGTGGCACCACGATTTTGCTCATCGAGCAAAACGCCCAGCTCGCACTGGAGCACGCCAATCGCGGCTACGTTTTGGAGTCTGGCGAGATTACGTTGACGGGCGATGCGAAAACGTTGCTAGCTGATCCACGGGTTAAAGCCGCGTACCTGGGCGGCTAGTCGCTAGGGCACGCATTGGCGTAAATGCGTGCCCGGCCCGTGAATGGCCCGTGAATGGTCCGGTGCAAACTGCAATATCAGCGCTTCGCAAACGACGACGCGGTCACCGCCAGCCCTGGCCGCTAATGGCTCGCTTGTTCATTGTCGAGGTGGATGCCTGCTTCCGCACCGCCGCCCATTCCGCCGCCGCTCTTGGCCCCGCCGCTTCCGCCGCGCGCGTCGTTCATCGCCGCGCCTTGTCTGCCCTTTCCTGCCGATGCACCCCCCGGGCGTGCTGGACCTTGCTTGAGCGCGGAGATGGCCGCTGGCACAGGCTCAAGATCGAGCACGCTGCGAATGAAGTCGCGCAACGAGTGCACCAGTTCGGCGGTTTCAACGCGACGTCCCGCGACGAGCTCGTTCGCAACGTTTGTCGCGAGGCGAACATGTTCCTCATTGCCAAGCAGGAGTATGTCCGACAATGCACCCTCGACCGCATCGCGTATCCTGCGCGCACGGTCGTTGCCGGTAGCTTCGAACGCATTATTTTCTTCGGTCTGCCGTAGATCGCGCCGATGCGTTGGGTCAACGGCGAGACTACCCGTGAATGAGCCGCCCAGCGTCTTGTATGCAGCGATAAGTATTTTTAACCGCTCATTGACCTGGCGATTTTCGCGCTCCCGGCGTTGCTGAATGGTCTGCATCAATACGAGCCGGATCCCGACGCCGATGAGCGTGACCAGACCAAGACTCAGGAAGGTAGTGAGCACCGTGGACCAAGAGCTGAAATCCAGATTACGCATTTCGCGTCTCCAAATGAGGTTCGCCCGCGCGTCGGGTTCCGTGGGCTAAGGATAGCGACAATAGGCGAACGTCGGGACACACTGGATTGCGCCGAATGTGCCGAGCCCGTTGAGCGCCTGGTCTCGAATTCGCCGGCATTTTCGCTACTTGATGTCCACTACATCGACACGCCCTTCAACTTTGCGAAGCGTGATGACAGTTGCTTCTCCGTGCTTTGCGACGTGGAGCGATTTAGGGATGTTGACGTATCGCCCCTGATAGCTTGTTCCGCCGCGGTCTTCACCACTTACAGTGATATACCCGCCGTAGAAAGGTTTCTCGCTGTTGCCTTTGGCGCGTAACATTTTTATTTCGTAATCGTGGTTTGCAGCGCCCTGCGGCTTGAATTCAAACTGGAGCTCGTCCTTTCCGGATGTGAGCAGGGCTTTTGATTCTCGTTCGAGCGCAAACGCCAGTCGCGTTCCGTTGTCCTCAAGAATGGCGCAGCCCGTGAATACGCTCAGCAGCAGAGATGTCGATATCGGGAGCACTAGTTTGGAGCGCAACATAAGATTACTTTCGTGGCGGTAGTGGCACAAGTTCGAAGAGGCCGCAGCAACGTGCCGCGAGTGACAGCGATTGACGCAGGTGAAAATCGCGAACTCGCACCAATGTATGTCGCCAAAGCTGCAAAGCAAACGTACAACCTCGACGTACTGCAATTCGATACTTCGCCGGTATTGCCCCGTAACTCTTCAGATTGTCATTGCGCCGCTCGCGAGGGTTACATCTAACGCGTGACCCTTCCACGCGCCGAAAATCTGCAGCTGTGTGGACCGCAGACCTCTTTGGCCAAGCACTTGGCTCGTCGCGAAATGATGCGCCTTACGCCGCCTTGGCGATTGTCGGCGCGGCGATGTGCGTGGACGCGCGAATCGTTGCTTCTATCCCTGCTGCATCAAGCCCCACCGACGCCAGCATCAATCCGGGGTCGCCCTGATCGATGAACGTATCTGGAAGGCCAATCAGAACGAGCTGTGGCGTCAAGCCTTCACGCGCCAGAAACTCTGCCACTGCACCGCCAGCGCTGCCTTCAACGCTGGCTTCTTCAACGGTCACCAGCGTGTCGTGCGACGCGGCCAGTTCGCGGATCAATGCTTCATCAAGCGGTTTGACGAAACGCATGTTCACGACGGTTGCGTTCAATTTGTCACCGACGGTCAACGCTGGATGCAGCATCGAGCCCCATGCAAGGATTGCAATTTTTTCGCCACGTCGGCGCACTTCCCCTTTGCCGAGCTGTAGTGGCGCGATTTCGGCGTTCGCCGCACCGTGCGCCGTGCCGCGCGGATAGCGCACCGCGACGGGCGATTTGAGTTCGATACCCATCGTAAGCATCGCTCGACATTCGGCGGCGTTTGAGGCGCTCATGATCGTCATATTCGGCAGGCAGCGCAGATACGCCACGTCGAACGAGCCCGCATGCGTGGGGCCGTCGGAACCGACGAGTCCGGCGCGATCAATGGCGAATACGACCGGAAGGTTTTGCAGCACGACATCGTGCACGAGTTGATCGTACGCGCGCTGCAAAAAAGTGGAGTAAATGGCGACGACCGGCTTCATGCCTTCGCAGGCGAGACCCGCGGCGAACGTGACGCTGTGTTGCTCGGCAATGCCGACGTCAAAGTAGCGCTCCGGGAACTCCTTTGAGTAGCGAACCATGCCCGAGCCTTCACGCATCGCTGGCGTGATCGCGACTAGACGGTCGTCAATCGCTGCGGTGTCGCAAAGCCAATCACCGAAGATGTCGGAATAGGTCTTCTTCGGTGCCGTCGCGGGCGGATGTGTGATGCCAGCAACATGATCGAACTTCGGTACGCTGTGATACAGAATCGGATCGTCTTCGGCGCGCTCGTAGCCACCGCCTTTTCTGGTCAGCACATGCAGAAACTGCGGGCCCTGACGATCTTTCATTTTGTTTAGCGTATCGACAAGCAGATTCACGTCGTGACCGTCAATCGGCCCGATGTAATTGAAGCCCAGCTCTTCCCACATCGTGCCCGGCAAAACCATGCCCTTCGTGTGCGCTTCCCAACGGCGCGCAAAGCGAGACACCGGTGGGATCGACGACAGCACGCTCTTGCCCATATTGCGTACTTTGTCGTACGTGCGGCTCGCCAGCAGTCGAGACAAATAGTTGTTCAGTGCGCCGACTGGTTCGCTGATCGACATTTCGTTGTCGTTCAGTATCACGAGTACGTTGGCATCCATCGCGCCGGCATTGTTCAGCGCCTCAAACGCCATGCCCGCGCTCATTGATCCGTCGCCGATCACGGCGACGACGCGGCGATGCTCGCCCTTGGCTTTAGCGCCGACTGCCATGCCCAATGCCGCCGAAATACTGGTCGAAGAATGGGCAACACCAAAGGTGTCGTACTCGCTCTCATCGCGCTTGGGAAACCCGGCGAGTCCGCCCCACTGCCGCAGCGTGTTCATGCGATCGCGGCGCCCTGTCAAAATCTTGTGTGGATAGCACTGATGGCCCACATCCCACACCAGACGGTCGTACGGCGTTTCGAAGCAATAATGCAGCGCAACGGAGAGTTCGACGACGCCCAGATTCGATGATAAATGCCCGCCGGTTTTCGATACAGAGTCGAGCACAAAGGCGCGCAACTCATCGCAGATTTCTATGAGCGCAGTCTGCGGCTGTTCGCGCAGCTGCGGCGGTAAATTGATGGTTTCGAGCAGCGACATATTCAGGCAGTTCTTTCGGCCATCGACCGTGCAAGTTGGGTCAGATTCGTGGTGTTCAGATGTTCCGGCAACGCGGTGATTGCCTCAGTCGTGAGGCGGTGCGCGTAGGCAATCGCTGCATCGATTCCCATGAGCGAAACGAAGGTCGGCTTGTCGTTCGCCGCGTCCTTGCCCGCGGTTTTTCCGAGCGTTGCGCTGTCGGCTGTGGCATCGAGTACGTCATCGACCACCTGAAACGTGAGGCCGATTTTCTGCGCATACGCGGTCAGCGCTGTGAGCGTTGCTTCGTCTTCTTCAGCAAGCAATGCGGGCAGCAACACGGCCGCCTCGAACATCGCGCCGGTTTTCATGGCGTGCATTTCTTCCAGCGCAGCCAGCGTCATCGGCTGGCCCACGTTGGCGAGATCAATTGCCTGACCGCCCGCCATGCCGTAGGCGCCGGACGCTTCGGCAAGCTGGTGTGAGGCTGCGACGACGCCGCTCGCGCTGGCAGGGGCACCGAGCAACACGGCGAACGCCAGCGGTTGCAACGCGTCGCCCGCAAGCATGGCGGTGGCTTCACCAAACACGACATGACTCGTCGGTTTGCCGCGACGTAACGCATCGTTATCCATGCACGGCATGTCGTCGTGAATCAGCGAATAGGCGTGAATCATTTCTACCGCAGCGGCAGCATGATCGGCTAGATCCGCTGTCGCACCAATGGCCTCGGCGCTGGCGTAGGCGAGCAGGGCGCGGAGCCGTTTGCCGCCGCCGAGTGCGCTATAGCGCATGGCTTCGAGCAGGCGACCGGTTGTCAGCTCGCCTGCGGGCGTCCAGCGCACCAGAGCCACCTCCACGCGATATCGGTGCGCGATGGCCCAGTGGTCAAAACCTGTGTTTGCCATCAATTCAGGGCTCAATCAAGCTGAAACGGCTTCAGGACGCCGCCTTCCAGCACTTTGACTTGCTGCTCGACCTGCGCGAGTTCACTCTGTGCATATTTCAGCAATTCCGAGCCGCGTTTGTACGCCGCGAGCGAATCGGCGAGTGGCAAATTGCCGTTTTCCAGATCGGAGACGAGCTTCTCCAGCTCTTCGAGCGCCGCTTCAAAGGTCTTCGGGGGGGCTTTTGCCATGAACAATACAACGTGAGGCGATTCCCTCATTTTACGGACGTACCGCCCCGGCGCACAGCGCAACCCAATCAGACAGCCATTTTTGGGCTATTTGGCACCTCTAAAAATTCATTTTTGGGGATGCAGCGTTAGAAGCCCGGAGCGCAGCAACCTTCGCTCCCGCCTTGGTACGTTAGCGCTTTTAGCAAAATGCGCGAGCGCCGCGCGACGACACAATGTGCCCCACAAATGAAGTTTTAGAGGCGCCCTATTGCCACGGCCGAAAATACTCACTATCGGGTGTGCACTTGGCTGCGGCCCCCTTCAGTAGTTCGCCGCGAATGGGGATGATTGCCTGCTGATCGCCCGACAACACGGTGAGAAAGTCGAAGCTGTCATCCGGGTTCACCTTGAGCGTGATTTTGTAAATCAGGCGCAATACCGTGCCACGGCCCGGCTGGTTGCAGCTGCCCTTCCACGAGGCCGTTGATTGGCCTTCGCGCACCTCGTTTAATTTGCAAATCGCACCTTGAAGCGCCACAACCCCCTGCCAGTCGCGCGCGGTCAGGTCATCGTTGGTGTACGCATCTACACACAAATTACGCACTTTGCGATTCCAGTCGACACGGTACATGCCTTCGGCGAGTTGCGGTTTGGCGGTGGCTTCAACGCCGATGACGAGCGCGAACAGCGGCAGCGTCAGGCGTTTGAGGACGACGTGAAATGGCATCAATGACTCCAAATATTTCTCTCGTAACGGGCTACATCCGCTCTGCGCGGTACTGGTTAAATCACGGCCTGCACCTGACGTTTCGTCAGCCCACGCTTGCAATCCCTTACGTCGAACCAACATTACGGTTAGCCATGGGATAATAGTGGTGTTTGACGATGCGACCTCCAGCCGAATGAGTCCACCCGGAAGCCGCGTACAGCGCGCCGCGGAGACGAATCAGGGCAGAGGTTGACTTAGCAAGGGTTGGGTGCCTTCCGTTAATTGCACCTGGTTTTGTGTTGGGTTAACTCCTGTTACTGTAAAGGGTTCGAGATGACTCGCCTCTCGACGGTTGCGGAACTGTCCGCGCCGGTGTCACAACTTCCTCCTTCAGCTTATTTCGACGACGCGTTGTTGCGTCGCGAACGCGAACTGCTGTTCGCCAAGGATGGGCCCGGTTACGCGGGCCACGAGCTGATGGTGCCTAACGTCGCCGACTACGCTGTGCTCGCCACGCGCAACAACGCGCAGGCGTTGACGCATACGGATCGCGGCGTGAATCTGATTTCGAATATTTGCCGTCATCGTCAAGCCATGATGCTCGATGGTCGCGGCTCACTCACCCAAAGCGGCGGTAACGTGGTGTGCCCGCTGCATCGCTGGACGTATTCCGGCGAAGGCGAATTGATTGGCGCGCCGCATTTTGCGTGCAATCCGGCGCTCAATCTTGCCAATAAATCGCTCAAATCGTGGAACGGTTTGTTGTTCGACGGCCCGCGCGATCCGGTGGTTGATCTCGCGAAACTGTCGACGCAGACGCGGCAATCGCTTGATTTTTCGGGCTATGTGTTTGACCGCGCCGTCGTGCATGACTGCAACTACAACTGGAAGACCTTCGTCGAGGTTTATCTGGAGGATTACCACGTCGGGCCGTTCCACCCGGGGCTCGGGCAGTTCGTCACTTGTGACGATCTGGCGTGGGAATGGGGCGATGAGTTTTCAGTACAGACCGTTGGCCTGTCGCACGGCTTCGACAAGCCCGGCTCGCCCACTTACAAACGCTGGCACGATCAGGTCATGCAGTTCCGTGGCGGCGTGCCGCCGCCGCATGGCGCGATCTGGCTCACCTACTACCCGAACATTACGGTCGAGTGGTATCCGCACACGCTCGTCGTGTCGTCGCTCTGGCCGCAGGCGGTGGATAAAACGATTAACGTCGTCGAGTTTTATTACGCCGAAGAAGTGGCGCTGTTTGAGCGCGAATTCATCGAGGCGCAGCAGGCGGCGTACATGGAAACCTGCGTTGAGGACGACGAGATTGCGCTCCGAATGGACGCGGGTCGCAAGGCGCTGTTCAACGAAGGTCGCGTCGAAGTCGGTCCCTATCAAAGCCCGATGGAAGACGGCATGCAGCACTTCCACGAGTGGTATCGGCGCAAACTCGGCGACCACGTTTGAACGCAACAGCTTTTCGGTAAACGCCTTGCTGCACAGGGGCTAGCGCGCCAAATAGGCCTAAACCGACTTTTGGCCTTTTTCACAACCGCTCAGCGCTAGCCCTTATGCAGCGGCGGTTGTAGCGATTCATCGGTAAAAGTCATTTCCAAAAGCTCAGCCGGAAACCCCACAAATCACTCGGCAGCTCATGCTTTCGTCATAAATTCCGCCTACCTGACAGCGTGCTCCGCTACGCTTTCAGAAAAATCCGTTCTGATTCATCGAATTGGGAAAAAAAGGAGGAGGCGTCAATATGAATATGCTGAAACTGCGATGGCAGGCTTGCACGCTGGTGCTTTGCCTGACGACATGCCTGACTGAGCGCGTCGCTGCGCAAATCGTCGTGGGTCAAACCGCCGGATTTACCGGTGCTGTCGCCGCGACAGTCAAGGAAGCCACCGACGGCGCGAAGCTCTACATCGACTCGGTCAACGCTAAAGGCGGCGTGAACGGGCAGAAGATCGAACTCATCTCGATGGACGACAAATTTGACCCGAAAACCGCTGAGGCAAACGCGCGTACGCTGATCGTCGACAAGCGTGCCGTCGCGCTTTTCCTGACGCGTGGAACGCCGCACAATGAGCTCATCATCAAGGTGCTTGATGAATTGAAAGTGCCACTGGTCGGGCCGTCCACGGGCGCGATGCTATTGCACGAACCGGTTAAAAGATACGTGTTCAACGTGCGTTCAACCTATCAGCGTGAAGCCGAAAAAGCGGTGGGGCTACTCGCCGCGATCGGCATCACCGCGATCGGCGTGCTGCATGTGGACGACACCTTTGGGGCAGATGCGCTCGTAGGTATCAAGGCAGGCTTCGAGGCCAAAAAACTGAAGCCCGTGTTTCTCGGAAAGTACGACCGCAGCAAACCGGATTTCGGCCCGCTCGCGCTTGACGTACGCACCACCAGCCCGCAGGCAGTGATGGTCATCGGCTCGGGGACTCATGTGATCGATGCGCTGAAGGCGATTCGCGCTGCGGGCTCACGCGCGCAACTGGTCACGCTCTCGAATAACGCGTCCGGTGGTTTTGTCAAAGCGCTCGGCGAAAATGCGCGCGGTACCATCATCACGCAAGTGTTTCCGAATGAGCGATCAATCACTTCACCGTTCGTCAAGGAAGCATTGACGCTAGCCAAAGCGAGCGGGCAAGCGGAGGTGTCGCCCGCCGCGCTGGAAGGCTTCGCGTCCGCCAAAGTGCTGGTGGAGGGCCTGCGCCGCGCGGGCCCCAATCCCACCGGCGAGAATGTGCGCGCGGCGCTGGAAGCCATTCGTGGTTATGACATTGGCGGTATGGACGTGACGTATTCGGCGACCGATCACACGGGGCTTGATTTTGTGGATCTCTCGATCATCAACAAAGAAGGCAAATTCACCCGCTAGCGCGATCCCGCATGAGTCGGTGTAAGTCGCAATAGCGGTAAGGCCACTTTTGTAGAGAATGGGAGCATGGTTGCTTCTGTGTCTACACCTGCCTCGCCAACACTTTCGCCATCGTCCGCACCGCGTCAGTCGGGAAAGTGGCGCAAAGCGATGCGCGTTGCGCTTACCGCGCTTGTGCTGTTTGGTATCTTGCTCGGGGCCTGCGCGCTGGTCGTGCCCTACGTGATCAAGACGACCGCGCCGAACTGGCTGAAAGAAAAGACCGGACGCATTCTCGTCGTGCGCGATGCTGCGTTTAATCCGCTCACGTTGCGTCTTCGCGTGGATGACGCGGCACTATCCGACGCTGGCAAGCCGCTCGCGCGCTTCAACACGCTGGAAATCAAAGGCAGTTGGGCGAGCCTGACGCAACTGGCGTGGACGGCAGAAAGCATCACGCTGGTGCAGCCCGAAATCAGCGCGCGCATCGCAGCCGACGGCTCGCTCGACTGGGTACGCTTTCTCGATTCGTTCCCTAAAGACACAGCGCCGACACCGCCCAGCGACAACGTTCCACGCATTCTGCTGCACAATATTTCCGTCACCAACGCCGATGTGCGTGTCACCGATGAGCGCACAGGCGCGAGCGAAAAACGGCTGGAACTGGCGCCACTCACGTTCACGCTCGACAAGCTCTCCACGCTGCCGCGTGATCGTGGCGACTACGCGCTGCAAGCCACATTAAACGATCAGACGCGCGTACAGTGGAAGGGCCGTGTGGGCCTGAATCCGGTGGAGAGCTCAGGTGACATCGTGGTCACCAATCTGCCGTTGACGCGCGTGCAGTCGATTGCCAATTTGCAGCTACCGGTAGGCATTGGCGGCACCGCAAACTTTCGGACGAATTACAGCGCAACAGCCGGTACGGACTTCGTCGCGACAGGTATCGGCGACGGCGTGCTCGAAGTCAACGATTTGCGCGCGACTCAGGGCAAGGATGAGGCAAGCGCCAAATCAATCAAGCTCTCGCCGCTGTCCGCATCATGGGCTAAAACCAAAGCGGATGGGCGCGATCAGCAGGTGTTTGCGCTGTTGCCGTTGACGGCTGTCATACAGGGCTTGAGCGTCAAGGCGAATGGCCAGACCGAACCGTTACTGAGCGCGGCGCAGGTGACGACGGTCAAGCCCGTTACGGTGGATCTCAATGCGCGGACGGTGGAGGTGCCGCAGATTGCGATCACGGGTTTGCAGGGGAATGTTTTGCGCGACAAGAGCGGTCGCTTGTTGTTGCCGTTTGCGGGGCTGTCTGCATCGAACGCGACGCCTAAACCTGCGGCGCAAGCAGTGGTCACCAACCCAACGCCCGATGAAAAAGGCTGGCGAATCAACATGGCAGAAGTCGCCACCGACAAAGCCAATCTCGCGCTCCGTGATCAGAGCTTCGCTGTGCCGCAAACGGTGGCCGCCAAACTTGACTTGACCCTCGGTGCCACCATTGCGACCGGCGACAAACAGAGCGTGATCGTGAGCAGCAAACGTGTCGCTTTGAGCGATGTCGCGATGCGCGATGACGCCGCAACAACAGCGTGGTTAATCGTGAAGGAAATTCGTGCGCTACCCGTTGAACTCGACGTGCTCGGATCGAAGATAGACCTGCCGAAAATTGAGGTCGTAGCTCCCTTCGTCAATCTCACACTCGATAAGGACGGCATTGATGTTGCGCGCAAGTTGGCACCAGCCGTCGCAACCAGCGCAGCCCCAGTCGCCCCCGTTCGACCAACGCCATCGACCGCAACCGCCGCCACTCAAAAAATCAGCGTGGCAGGCGTCTCCGTCAACGGTGGCCGCGTTAGCCTGACTGACAGCACTTTGCCCAGCGCATTGACGCACGTCGTCGACGCTATTCGCATTAACGCGGATCGTATTGAAATAGACGGTTCGCGCCCCCTCAGCGCTAGCGCAAACGCCACACTCGCCAGCGGCGGCGCGCTGCAGGCGAAGCTCAAATTTGACCAGAAACGAAATGACGGAGAAGCAGAGTTTCGTCTCGAAAAAGTCGCGCTCGCGACGCTCTCGCCGTACTTAAATCGCAACACCAAACTCAAGCTCAGCAAAGGCGAAGCGGTCGTCGCAGGGCGCGCCAAATTCTCCGCTGCGACCACCGCGGAGGAGGCGTTGCGCTTCGATGGCACTATGGCCGTGAGCGAGCTTGAATTGATCGACGAAACGACACAAGCGCCGTTTGCGCAGTGGGCCGAGCTGTCGAGCCAGGATGTCAAAGTTGCAATGGGCAAGAACGGACTCGACGTCGAGCTAGTCGACCTGCTGCTCGATCAGCCGCGCGGCAAACTGATCATCGCCGAAAACAGCACGATCAATCTCACGCAGATTGGCAAAACGGACGCATCCGGCGCGCCGATGCCAGCGGTGCAATCGGTGAAGCCCGCGCAGACCGCACCTGTGCCAGCGGACGGTAAAAAAGCGGTGCGCGTGAAAGTGGATCGATTGCAGGTGACCGGTGGCGACGTGGAATTCGCCGACCTTTCGTTGCGCCCGCAATTTGGCACCCGCGTGTCCGATCTCTCGGGGCTGATTGTCGGCCTGTCGACTGAACCGTCATCGCGCGCCGAAGTGTCGCTGGAAGGCAAGGTCGATGAGTTCGGGCTGGCCCGCGTGTCCGGCAATCTCTCGCCGCTCGGCGCGACGGAATACACCGACATCAAAGCCATTTTTCGCAACGTCGAGATGAAAAATCTCACCCCGTATTCGGGGAAATTCGCTGGTCGCAAAATCGAATCGGGCAAGCTCTCGCTTGATCTCGAATACAAAATTGATCAGCGAAAACTGAAGGGCGAAAACAAGGTCGTTGTCGACAATCTGGTGCTCGGCGATCGGATCGAGAGCAAGGACGCGACGAACCTGCCACTTGATCTCGCCATCGCGTTGCTGCGCGACAGTAACGGCATGATCGAGTTGGGTTTGCCGGTGCAAGGCTCGCTCGACGACCCACAGTTCAGCTTCGGCGGACTCGTTTGGAAGGTGATCGTCAATGTGCTGACCAAAATCGCGACCTCACCGTTCCGTGCGCTCGGCGCGTTGCTGGGGGGCAGCGGCGAAGAGTTCGAAGCCGTGAATTTCGAGCCCGGCGAGGCGCGCCTGCTACCGCCGGAGCGCGAAAAGCTGGCAAAGCTTGCCAAAGCGCTGGAGCAGCGTCCGCAGCTCAAACTCGAAGTCGTTGGCCGCTTCGATAAAACACGTGATCGCGAAGCGCTGGCCGACAATATTTTGAAGCTTGAAATCAGCAAACGAGCAGGCATGAAACCTCCCGGCGCTAATGAGCCGCTGATCATTTCGTTCACTGATGCCAAGGTGCAGGCCGCACTGGATGAACTCGCGACTGCCGCAGGCGATGACGCCACGAAACTGCGCGCGCAATACCTCCCGCCCGCAAGCAACGCCGTCTTCGGCGCGCTGCAAAACGCCCGCGAACGCCTGACCGAAAAGGGCCGCACAGAAGCCGCCGACGCACGCGGCAAGTACTACCCGGCGCTGTTCAAGCTCATGCACACGAAGCAGGCGGTGCCCGACACTGCGTACGCCACGCTCGCCAGCTTCCGCGCCGGGGTGATCAAAACCACGCTCACCGCTGTCAACAAGTTCGACGCAGCCCGCGTTAGCGTCGCTGCATCGCAACCTGTGAAATCCAGCACGCCGGATCAGGTTGCCACGACGCTTGCGTTGTCCGTGAAATGACGCTGGCGTTGTGTGTGAAATGACCGTGGCGTTGTCAGTGAAATAGTTGTTCTCAAGGAGTGCCTCATGCCCGCATCAACCATTAACGCCATCCCCGTCGTCATTCCGGCAAAGCGGCAGCCGCTCAAATCGCAAGCGAAATGGAAACGCGTGATCATCGCAGTCCTTGCGATGCTCTATGTGATTTCGCCACTCGATTTGATTCCCGATTTCATCCCCGTCGTCGGTTGGCTCGATGATCTCGGTGTGCTCGTGTGGGCGGCGCGTCAGGTTTTTTTCAACAGGACAATCTAACCGTTTCGCGGGCGTCGCACCGGAGCGAGCGTGGCGTCACTTCGCTCGCTTCGCCGTCGCCTTTGCTTTGACGCTTGCGGAATTAAGGGCAACGGCGGCCAGAATGAGCATCTTGAACGCGTCGGCGTCAACCGCCTCGCCCTCGCGAATGTCAATCGCGCGCCTAACGTTGCCGTCGAGACTTGCGTTGAACAGCTTGGCCGGATCTGCAAGCGCCGCACCCTTGGCGAAGGTCAGTTTAACGACCGCTTTATAAGTCTCGCCGGTGCAGATGATTCCGTCATGCGACCAGACCGGCGTGCCCATCCATTTCCATTGCTCCTCAACGTCCGGGATGGCCGCTTTGATGAGCGTTCGCATCTGACTCAAAGTCTCTGCGCGCCAATCTCCGAGATCGCTAATGCGCTTGTCGATCAGCTCGGATGGCGTCGCTGCGGGAGCCACTTCGCTATGGGGTTGAACTTTAGAAGTTGGCATCAGGGCTCTCCAACAAATCGGACATTGGGAATCCAGCCTTTTGCACGCCTTGACAGTCGGCTCGCTTCGTCTTCGCCGTCAAAGGAAACCTGCCCGCGCTTCAATAAACCGGGATCAACGTTATCAAGTGCGTTGACGCTGACGACCGCATAGGTTTTTCCGGCGATTTCACTCGTCACAACGGGCACCGCGCCGCAGCGTGAACAGACGTGAAACACGGCTGTTTTAGTGCCGAATGTGTACTCCGAAACGTGCGCCTTGTCTCGAATCTCAACCTCAAGCGCGCCCGTGGCGCACGCCGTCCACACGCCGCCATGCTTCAGGCAAAAGGAGCACGTGCAGGCGCGCGCGGGTATTTCGGCAGGCTCAGGTAACCAATTGAGCCGAAACGAAATGTTTCCGCAATGACAGCTTCCGCGTAACAGCATGGCTTGCGACTTTGGGTGGTTTAGTGAGAGCTAACGTTTGAGATGAGTGGCTCGCGGAGGCGGCCTGCCGGAGCGAGTCCGCTCGATGGAAGGGTTAGGCATCGCTTTTCGTGGCCGCCGGTATCGCCGCTGTGATTGTTCTGGAGACTACAGACCTTCGTTGAACCGTTCGGTTCTAAACCCTGTGACTTTGCCATTTTCGTCAAAGTTGATTTGGAAATAGAACTGCGTTTCCCAGAACAACCTGAATCTTCCCACTGGAATCCAAGGGCTGATGATGGCATTGGATGGCGCGCTGTATTGATACGGCAGGCCTTCCTTCTGAAGAGCTCGTTCAACTTGAACGCGTGTGTCGCCCGCGATTGCGGATCTCTTTACTTTCTCAAAGAGTTCCGAGCTGGTTCGCTGCGCTTTGAACTCGTACGTACAGCTCGTGGCTACGACCGAGATAGCAGCTAGTGCCGAAACGATCAATAGAAGCTGACGAGCGCGCATTTGAGTGATGCCTAACGTAATATAAATTTGCATCGCAAGCATATATTTTTATACGCACATTCCCCATTTTGGATGGATCGCGCGGCAACCTTTGCCGACGGGCACACAATATTTTTATACTGTAATACTGTACAGTTTTAATGCAAGTGCACAAACTAGAGTCGGCTGCACCCGTTCGTTCCGCTCGGCGGGTGAATTTGTCGCGTGGCGACGCGTGGCTGATAGGTGGATGGGGTTTGTGGTGCGCCTGATATTTGAGCTATCAGCTTTTTAGTTCAATGCCATACTAATTAAGGGGTAGGTGCTGAAAAGTGCAATTGTTGACTTATGCATTTTTATGGTGCTATCCCCTATGCAGCCGTGGATTGATGTAAAAGCTGATGGTTGCTGGACGTCGCCCAACCGGCGCAAGGATCGCAGTTGAGTTCGCCTCAACCCGCCCCAACGTAGTCACATCCGCGTGCTACCGTTCAGCCCCGCGCCCTTCACTGAGCCACTCACAGATTTATCGAAGCACACGACATGACGAGTTTGCACACGCGGCTGGCCGCACTTTCCACTGAACGCATCAAAGGCATCGGTCGCGGCATTGAAAAAGAAAGCCTGCGCGCCTTGCCGACGGGGGGGCTCGCGTTAACGCCGCATCCCGCCGCGCTGGGCTCCGCGCTCACGCACTCCCGGATTACCACCGATTTCAGCGAATCTCAGGTGGAGCTGATTACGGGCGTTCATGCCGACGCCGAGGCCTGTCTGGCCGAACTCACAGAGATTCACCAGTTCACTTATCGAGAGCTTCGTGATGCGGGCAACGAGATGCTCTGGGTGTCGTCGATGCCCTGCGGTCTGCCGACGGATGAAACCATTCCGATCGGTCGCTATGGTTCGTCCAACGTCGGCCGCGCCAAGAGCGTGTATCGCATGGGCCTCGGCCACCGTTACGGGCGGCGCATGCAGACGATCTCCGGCATTCATTACAACTGGTCACTGCCGGGTGTGACGAGTGAAGAATATTTTTCGCTGATTCGCAATTTCAGGCGTCAGGCGTTTTTGCTGATGACGCTGTTTGGCGCATCGCCCGCTGTGTGTTCTTCGTTCGTTGAAGGGCGTCAGCACGATTTGCAAACGCTTGCCGAATTCACGCGCTACATGCCGTATGGCACCTCTTTGCGCATGGGGCGGCTTGGCTATCAGAGCGACGCGCAGTCCTCGCTCGCCGTCAGCTTCAACAGCCTCGAAGGCTACGGCGCGTCGTTGCAGGACGCGTTAACGCGCACCTATCCCGCGTACGAGGCCGTCGGTATCCAGAATCCAGGTGGCGATTACAACCAACTCGCCACCACGCTGTTGCAGATTGAAAATGAGTTTTACGGCACGATTCGACCGAAGCGCGTGATCCATCCGGGCGAGCGACCGCTGCATGCGCTGCGTGAGCGCGGGGTGGAATATATTGAAGTGCGGCTGATGGATCTCGATCCGTTTGTGCCGGTCGGTATCACTGAGGCGACGACGCGATTCATCGATGTGTTTTTGCTGCATTGCCTGATGAGCGACAGCCCGCCCGACTCGCCGGAAGAAATCGCGGCGCTGGCGCGTAACCAGCACAAAACGGCGGCGCGTGGGCGCGAACCGGGGTTGATGCTTGAGCGCAACGGAACCGAAGTTGCGTTGTTGGATTGGGGCCTTCAGTTGATCGAGCAATGCGTGCCGATTGCGACGGCGATGGACGCTGCACTCGGCGGCACGTTGTACGCGGAGGCAGTCGCTGCCGCGCAGCACTCGTTGCAAAACCCGGACACTCTGCCTTCCGCGCGCATACTCTCCGCGATGGCTGCTGACTTCAACAACTCATTCGTCGGCTTCGTGCGCGCACACTCGACGAAGACGCGGCAGTATTTGCTCAACTTGCCGTTCACCGCCGAACAGCAGGCGCGATACGAAGCGATGACGAAAGAATCCGTCGCCGAGCAAAAGCGTATCGAAGCGTCCGACAGTATGCCGTTCGAGACGTATCGCCAGAACTACGTGTCGCCGAAGCGGTTGGGCGTTTAGCGCGCCGGTCGCGATACTGATTAAATCAACGTACTCATTCACTGGATTCATCATGGAACGCCGCCCCTTATTTCACGCCAATCTGAACGTCTCCGTCATGTGTCTCGGCACCATGACCTGGGGCGAGCAAAACACTGAGGCTGAAGCCCACGCGCAGCTCGAGTGGGCGATGCAGCACGGCATCAATTTCATCGACACTGCCGAGATGTATCCGGTGCCGCCGCGCGCTGAAACCGGGCTGCGGACCGAGATCATTCTGGGCAACTGGCTGGGCCGTCCCGGCAACCGCGAAAAGATTGTGCTCGCCACAAAAATTGCGGGGCCAGGCCGTCGTGACTGGATCAGAAACGGCGCGACGTCGCTCACCAAAGCCAACATCATCGACGCCTGCGAAGGCTCGCTCAAACGCCTGCAAACGGATCACATCGATCTCTATCAAATTCACTGGCCGGATCGCAATGTGGCGGCGTTTGGCTCATGGCAATTTGATAGCAGCAAAGAGCGCGAAACCGTGCCTATCATCGAGCAGGTTGAGGCGATGCAAACGCTGATCAAAGCGGGCAAAATTCGCGGCTACGGCCTGTCGAACGAATCTGCCTGGGGCACCACGATGTTCTGCCGCGCAGCGGACGAGCTGGGCGCGCCAAAACCTGCCTCGATTCAGAACACGTACAGCATGCTGAATCGCAGTTTTGAGGGCGATCTCGCTGAAGTGAGCTATCGTGAACAGGTGCCGCTCTTGGCGTACAGCCCGCTCGGCATGGGCGCATTGACCGGCAAATATTCGAAAGGCGCGATGCCCGTCGGTTCGCGCTTTCAGACGTTCCCCGACTTCTTTGGCCGCTTCCGTCGACCGCTCGCGTTGGTCGCGGCCGACGAGTACGCGGCGCTCGCCAAGAAATACCAGATGAGTCTGCTCGACCTGTCAATTGCCTTTGCGGTGAACAAATGGTTCGTCGGCAGCGTGATTCTCGGCGCGACTAGCGTGCCGCAATTGCAGCAAAGCTTTAATGCGCATCACGTCAAATTGCCGCCAGAAATTTACGCGGAAATTGAGGCGATCAGCAATCGTTATTTGCATCCGCAGGCTTAGATTTCTAAGTTCAGCTTTTCAGCTAAAGCAAGGGTCAATAAGGGGTGGCGGTGATTTTGTGCTATTGTTGACTGTAGCGCTTATTGCCAGTTAGCCCCAATGCAGCGGCGCTTTTAGCGAAAAGCTGTACTTGGGAAGTGCTGTGAGAAAGGCTCGAAATGTCTGCGACCGACACGCTCTCGACCCTGTGGAAACTGGCGAAACTGCCAGCAGACTCGTTGCAGCACGCAGACCTGACCGGCGCGGACCCCGTGCTGCCGTCGTCCTTCGCGGTCGGCACGGCCGCACAGGCAAGCGTCGCTGCGGCCGCGCTGGCGGCGGTCGAATTGGGCCATGTTCGCGGTCAGCCGCACCAGCAAGTCAGTGTGGACATGACGCATGCCGCGCTGGAATGCTCGGGCTGGTTTAGCCTCAACGCCGTAACGCCCAACGTTTGGGACAAATTTTCTGGCCTGTATCGCTGCGCCGATGGCTGGGTGCGCATTCACGCAAACTTTGCGCATCATCGGGCCGGTGCTTTGCGATTGCTTGGGCTCTCGGCGGATACGGCACAACGCGCCGATGCCGAGCGCACATTGCTGTCGTGGCAAGCGCTTGATTTTGAGCAGGCGGCGGCCGATGCCGGACTTGTCGTCGCTGCTTGTCGCAGCTTTCCTGAATGGGACGCGCATCCACAAGGACAGGCCGTCGCTGCCTTGCCGCTCTTCACCATTGAGCGCATCGCTAACACCCATGAGGCAGAGCCACGCACGCTACCCCCACTGCACGACGATGATCGCCCGCTCACGGGCCTTCGTGTGCTTGATCTCACGCGTATCCTCGCAGGCCCCGTGTGCGGACGCATGCTGGCTGCGTACGGCGCGGACGTGATGCTCATCAACTCGCCGAATTTGCCCAACATTGAATCCATTGCTGATACGAGTCGCGGCAAGCTTTCGGCGCATGTCGATTTGCAGACTTCTGCGGGTCGTGATGCGCTGAAAAAATTGCTGGCAACGAGCCATGTCTTCGTGCAAGGTTATCGACCGGGCGCATTGGCTGAACATGGCTTCGGCCCTGAAGAGGCTGCGCGGCTGCATCCCGGCATCGTTTACGTGTCGCTTTGCGCGTATGGCGACACCGGGCCCTGGCGAACGCGACGCGGCTTTGATTCGCTAGTGCAAACTGCCACCGGGTTCAATCTCGCCGAAGCAGAGTCTGCAAATTCTGCGGAACCGAAAGCGCTGCCAATGCAGATTCTCGATTACGCCACAGGGCATCTCATGGCGTTCGCCGCGACCACTGCATGGCGGCGGCAGGCGCTCGAAGGCGGTAGTTGGCATGTGAAGGTTTCGCTCGCACAAACGGGGCATTGGCTGCGCAGCCTCGGTCGCGTGGCGAACGGTTTTTCCGTCGAACGCCCGAAAGTAACGCCCTACATCGAGACTGCGGCATCTGGTTTCGGTGAGCTGGCCGCGATGGCCCACTGCGCGAAATTTTCACGTACGCCAACGCGCTGGGCGCGGCCCTCGATGCCGCCGGGAACGCATGCGCCGGAGTGGCCGTCTAGCGCCTGACGATTAGTGTCCGGCAGGTGCCGTCGTGCGCGCGAACGCTTTGCCGCCGCCATAACTCGACGTCTCAGCCAGCGTCCCGCCGAGCGAAACTTTGATCGCGCAATACTTGAATTCCGGAATTTTCGCGAACGGATCAAGCGCTGCGTTGGTCAATTTATTGATGGCCGCTTCGTAGTAGCAGAACGGCACAAACACCGCACCGCGCGGCGAGCTGTCATCCGCCCGCGCATACAAAACAACCTGGCCGCGACGCGAAGTTATCGTGATCACATCACCCGGTTGCCCGCCCATATCGGCGAGGTCAAGCGGATGCACCAGCGCCACCGGATCAGGCTCAATCGCATCGAGCATCGTCGCGCGGCGCGTCATACTGCCGGTGTGCCAATGCTCCAGTTGTCGTCCGGTGATGAGCACCATCGGATACTCGGCATCAGGGCGCTCATCGGCGCTGATGATGTCAGCAGGCACGAAGCGCCCACGACCCCCTTCACGCGGAAAGTCATCGACGAACACGACCGATTGACCGGGGTCGCCCTCCTTGAGGCACGGATACGTGACCGCGTGCTCACGCTCCAGACGATCCCAGGTGATGCCGCCAATGCTTGGCATGGTGTGGCGCATTTCGTCGAACACTTCAGAGACGTGACCGTAGTTCCAGTCGAGCCCAACACGTTTGGCAATCTGCTCAATGATCCACAGATCCAGCTTCGCGTCGCCCGGCGGATTGATCGCCTGACGACCCATCTGTACGAGGCGATCGGTATTGGTGAAGCTGCCGGTCTTTTCGGGGAATGCACTGGCGGGCAGGATCACGTCGGCGAGATACGCCGTCTCAGTCAGGAAGATGTCCTGCACCACGAGATGATCGAGCGCTGCGAGCGCCTCGCGTGCGTGGTTGGCATCAGGGTCAGACATGGCGGGGTTTTCGCCCACCACGTACAAGCCGCGAATGCTGCCCTTTCGTATAGCGTGCATGACCTCGACGACGGTCAGGCCGGGCTCGGCGTCGAGCGAACCGGCAGGCACTCTCCATGCAGATTCAAAGCGTGCACGCGTCTCGGCGTTGGAGACGTGCTGATAGTCCGGGTACATCATCGGGATCAAGCCCGCGTCGGACGCGCCTTGAACGTTGTTTTGGCCCCTTAGCGGGTGCAATCCGGTGCCGGGGCGACCGATCTGCCCAGTCATCAGCGCGAGCGCGATCAGGCAGCGCGCATTGTCGGTGCCGTGAACGTGTTGCGATACGCCCATACCCCAGAGAATCATCGAGCTCTTGGACGTCGCATACAGTCGCGCTACGTAACGAATGATGTCGGCGTCGATGCCGCAGATCGGTGCCATCATTTCGGGCGTGTAGCCCTCAACATTTTTACGCAGATCGTCGTAACCAATCGTGCGGCTTGCGATAAAGTCGGCGTCCACCAGATTCTCGGTCACGATCACATTCATCATCGCGTTCAGCAACGCGACGTCAGTGTCGGGCTTGAACTGTAGAAAGCGATGTGCAATACGCGCGAGGTCGGAGCGGCGGGGGTCGCAGATGATCAGTTTGGTGCCGTTGTTGACCGCGTTCTTGATCCAGCTCGCGGCGACCGGATGATTCACGCTCGGGTTGGCGCCGATGATGATGACAACCTCCGCTTTGGCCACATCCATCACCGGATTCGACACCGCCCCGGAGCCAATGCCTTCGAGGAGTGCCACGACTGACGAGGCGTGGCACAGGCGCGTGCAATGGTCGACGTTATTGCTGCCGAAGCCGGTGCGCACGAGCTTTTGGAAGAGATACGCTTCTTCGTTGCTCCCCTTCGCTGAGCCGAATCCTGCGAGCGATTTTTTGCCATGCGTGTCGCGGATTTGCGCGAGCTTGCCGCCCGCGAATTCAAGCGCTTCTTGCCACGAGGCTTCGCGAAATACCTCCATCACACGGTCCGGATCCATTACGAAGTCGCCAGATTTCGGCGCTTCGGTGCGACGGATCAGCGGCTTGGTCAAGCGGTGTGGATGATGGGCGTAGTCGAAACCATAGCGACCCTTCACGCACAAACGCTCATGGTTCGCCGGCCCATCGCGACCATTGACGAAAAGAATTTTGTCGTCTTTCACGTTGTAGGTCAGCTGACAGCCCACGCCGCAATACGGACACACCGATTCGACCTGTCTGTCCGGCACTGTTAGCGCAACTTCGCGTGCCGGCATCAGCGCGCCGGTCGGGCAGGCTTGCACGCATTCGCCGCAGGCCACGCAGGTGGACGCACCCATCGCGTCGCCCATATCAAAGACAATCTTTGCGTGTTCGCCACGGAAGGCAAGCCCGATCACGTCGTTGACCTGCTCATCACGGCAAGCGCGCAGGCAGCGGGTACATTGAATGCAGGCGTCGAGGTTTACCGCGATTGCAGGATGCGACAGATCGGCAGCTACCGGCTCTCGTGCCGCAAATCTTGGTTTGCCGACGCCCAATTTCTGCGCCCACTGGTCAACTTCGTTGTGCCGCGTGTAGCTCGTCTCTGGCATGTCGGCGAGCAACAGTTCGAGCACCATTTGCTGCGACTTCACAGCGCGTTCGCTGTCCGTGGTGACTTTCATGCCGTTAGTCGCCATGCGGCAGCAGGAAGCGGCGAGCACGCGCTCACCGGCGATTTCGACCATGCAGGAACGGCAGTTACCGACGGCCGCCAAACCCGCCGTGTAGCAAAGATGCGGAATCTCAATGCCTTCGCGGGTGGCCACCTGAATCAGTGTTTGATCGGCGCGCGCAGTGACGCTGCGACCATTGAGCTCGAACGTGACAGTGGGCGAATCAAGCCTTGCCAATTCGCGCCGGGTGATTGCGTTCATGCTGTGCTGCCGTTGTGCATTGACGCTAGCTCCTGCGGGAAATACTTGACCACACAATCAACCGGGTTCGGTGCGGCTTGACCTAAACCGCAGATCGATGCGTCGCGCATCACCGCGGATAGATCGGCGAGCAGCGCGATATCCCACTTGTTTTTTTCAATCAACGCCGAAGCCTTGGCCGTGCCGTTGCGACACGGCGTGCACTGACCGCAGGATTCGTGTTTGAAGAAACGCACGGTGTTGCGCGCTGCCGCGACCGCTGTGTCGTGATCGGACAGAATGACGACACCTGCCGAACCGATGAAGCAGCCGTACGGTTGCAAGGTATCGAAATCAAGCGGAATGGTGTTCATGCTCGCGGGCAAAATGCCGCCCGATGCGCCGCCGGGCAGGTAACCATAGAACGTATGACCGGGCAACATGCCGCCGCAATACTCGTCGATCAACGCCTGAACTGTGATGCCTGCTGGCGCGAGTTTCACGCCAGGGTTTTTGACGCGACCTGACACCGAGAACGAGCGCAAACCTTTGCGACCATTGGCACCGAACGAAGCGAACCATGCGCCGCCCTTTTCCAGCAATTCACGCACCCAGTACAGAGTTTCAAAGTTGTGCTCCAGCGTCGAGCGACCGAAGAGTCCGACTTGTGCGACGTACGGTGGGCGCAGCCGCGGGATGCCGCGCTTGCCTTCGATGGATTCGATCATCGCAGACTCTTCGCCGCAGATGTACGCGCCAGCACCGCGCCGCAGAAGGATCGACGGCATATCGGCCATTGGCGGATCGGCGCACAGCTTTGCCAATTCGGCTTCCAGCATCACGCGGCAGCCGTGATATTCGTCGCGGAGATAAACGTAAATTTGTGCGATGCCAACGGCCCATGCCGCGATCAGCATGCCTTCAAGAAAGCGATGCGGATCGCGCTCAAGCAACACGCGATCCTTGAACGTGCCGGGCTCGCCTTCGTCGACGTTGACGGCCATCAGTCGTGGGCTCGCTTCGGCTCTCACGATGCGCCATTTGCGCCCCGCTGGAAAGCCTGCGCCGCCGAGGCCGCGCAGGCCCGAATCTTCAAGTGCCTTGATCACGACTTCGACGTCGCGAGTACCGGAAATGCATTCCTTCAGCAGCGCATAACCACCTGCTGCGCGGTACTCCGCAAGGTCGATAAATCCGGACGGTTCGTGCGATACGGCTTTGGCACTGACCTTGGCTGCGACCGCTTCACAGGTCGCGTTCGGCACGGGACTTTGCCCCACGGCAACGGCAGGTGCCTGCTCGCAACGTCCGATGCACGGCGCGGCGATGACACGCACTGCTTTGCCGAGAATTGCAGGTAATTTTGCGAGCAAATCTTTTGCACCCGCCATCTCGCACGAGAGGCCGTCACAGACGCGAACGGTGAGCGATGCGGGTGCGGCCTCATTTTCTTTCACAACGTCAAAGTGGTGATAGAAGGTCGCCACTTCGTAGACCTCGGTTTGTGCAATGCGCATTTCTTGGGCGAGCGCCGCGAGATGCGCCGCTGAAAGGTGACCGAAGCGATCCTGAATTTTGTGCAGATGCTCGATCAGCAGGTCACGCTGACGTGAATCATCACCGAGCAACGCCTGAATCTGCGCCAGCGCTTCGGCGTCAACGCAACGTCCCTTCGGAGCCTGTCGCTTGCGCGTTTGAGTGCTTGCCTGAGCCGCAATAGGGATCACCGCGAATTTCATCCTCGATCACCTTTCCTTCGCGCCTTGCCGCGATTAGTACGGCACTGTAGCCGATTTGGGTGAGCGCCTCTTCGGTGTGTCAACCGGGCAGCGGCGAGTGCGTCACGATGATCGGACTGTCGGACATCTTGATCGGATTGTCAGCTGCGCGTCCTTGCGCTTGAGGATGCAGCCCGGCGAACCACCGCCCAAAACGGTGAATGCTGACTAGGCGGCGGTCGTCGCCATCGGCAACATCCGCACATTGGCGCGCTGCTCGTCCATCTCTTTGCCGAGCAGTTTGACCAGCGCATAGACGGTGTCGATATGCGGTGTTGGCGTTTGCGTGAGTCGCCCGAGTTCGACCACGGAGCCGACCAGTGCGTCGATCTCCGGGGCACGGCCCGCCTCAATATCTTGCAACATGGAGGTTTTGTGTTTTCCAACTTTTTCAGCGCCGGCAATCCGCTTTTCCAGCGTGACGCGGAAGGTGATTCCCAGCTTGTTGGCAACCGTCTGCGCTTCGGTCATCATGGCCGCGGCAAGCTCGCGTGTGAGCGGGAACTGGCAGATGGTTTCGAGAGTGGAGTGTGCAAGGCTGCTGATGGGATTGAACGTTAAGTTACCCCATAGCTTTAGCCAAATTTCCGAACGGATATTGTCGAGCACCGGGGACTTGAAACCAGCGTTGGTAAAGCAGGCGGCGATACGGTTGACGCGCTCGCTCGACGAGCCATCAAGTTCGCCCAGCGGGAAGCGATCGCCTTCGACATGGCGCACGACGCCGGGTGCGATCAGCTCAGAGGCCGGATACACCACGCAACCGATGACTCGCTCGGCCGGGATGTTGGCTCCGATGATGCCGGTCGGATCAACGCTTGTCACGCGGGAGCCCGCGAGTTCACCGCCATGCTGATGAAAGTACCAGTACGGCACACCGTTTTGCATCGTCACCACGACGGTGTCGGGGCCAAAAAGCTTCGGCACATCGTTGGCAACAGCCTCGACTTGATGCGCCTTCATTGCCAGGATTACGAGGTCTTGCGCGCCCGCTTCGGCGTAATTGTTTGTGGCGCGCACTTTCTTCGCGACGTGTTCGCTGCCATCAGCCATGATGAGCTTCATACCGTTTGCGCGAATGGCTTCCAGATTGGCTCCGCGCACAATAAACGTGACGTCCTCACCCGCGAGCGCAAGCTTCACGCCGACGTAGCCGCCGATAGCGCCAGCTCCGATAATTGCAATTTTCATAATTTCTCCCAAGGCTGAATTTTTTGCGTTACTACTCGAATCGATTGCAGAGCTTGCCGATACCGTTGATTTCTATTTCGACATCGCTGCCCGGTTTCATCGAGCCCACACCGACCGACGTGCCGCAGAGGATCACGTCCCCCGGGAACAACGTCATATCGGCCGAAATCAGGCTGACCAATTGCGCGACCGAAAAGCGCATATCGCTGATTGGATAGTTTTGGCGAACGTCGCCGTTGAGCGTCGTTTTCACCACGAGTGTTGACGGATCCAGCCCGGTCGCAATGGTTGGCCCCATCGGACAGAACGTGTCGAATCCCTTGGCGCGAACCCACTGCGGGAACGTCGCGTCGCGATTCAAAATTTCTGCCATCGTGACATCGTTGGCGCAGGTGTAGCCGAACACATGACTCATCGCTTCGGCCTCGGTGACCGCTGTCGCGATGGTGCCGATGACGATACCCAGCTCGCCTTCGTAAACCACTTTTCCGTCCGCGTGTGGTTTGCGAATAATGTCGCCGGGGTTGGCGAAAGAATTAGGTGATTTCAAAAAATAAAGCGGTTCCGGCGGAGCGGTGAGTCCCAGCTTTTCACCTAGCGCAACGAAGTTGTTCCACAGCGCAATCACTTTGCCCGGCACCGTCGGCATGAGGCAGGTAACCGAAGCGAGCGGTAAGTGCTGATTCGTCGCTACCGGCGCGCTAAACATGTCTCCACGGTGAATGTGAATCGAGTCGTTGTCGAGCGTTCCATAACCGGTGCCGCCGTCGTGCGCGAAGCGAACCCAGCGGGCGCTCAATGGTGGTGTTGTCACTCAGAATCTCCTGCGCAGAAAGCGACGCTTATTCTAGGCGTCGTGGGTGGGGTAGCCGCGTGGCACTCCAGATGTTGGGCTCTGTATCGCAATGCTGTTTTCATCAGAAATCGTCGCGTTCAATGCGTGGCCGTCGACCCAAAGTTGAACTGAGCACTAAATGACTTTTTCCTCACGCAGCACATCGATTTGCGCCTTGCTGTAACCCAGCTGCGCAAGCACTTCTTCGGTATGCTCGCCCAACAGTGGCGAGCGCGTCACCTCGGTCGGGCTGTCCGACATCTTGATCGGATTGCCGACGGTCAAATACTTGCCGCGGGTCGGATGATCGACTTCGACGATGGTGCCGGTCGCACGTAGTGAAGGTTCTTCAGAGATTTCTTTCATCGACAGGATCGGGCCGCAGGGAATGTCGTAGCCGTTCAGAATCTCCATCGCCTCGAATTTGGTTTTCGTCATCGTCCACTTTTCGATGCGCCCGAAGATGGGCTTCAGGTGCAAGAGGCGCGCCGCAGGCGTTGCATACGCCTCGTCGGTGATCCAGCCTTCTTCACCGATGACTTTGCACACCGCGGGCCACACCGCCGCTTGCGTGATGAAATAAATGTAGGCGTTGGGATCGGTTTCCCAGCCCTTGCACTTGAGGATCGAGCCCGGTTGACCGCCGCCAGAAGCGTTGCCAGCGCGCGGCACCGCGTCGCCAAATTCACCATCAGGATACTGCGGATATTCGGACAGCGATCCGGTGCGTTCAAGTCGTTGCTGATCTCGCAATTTCACGCGGCAGAGATTCAAAACAGCGTCTTGCATGGGGGCCAATACTTTTTGACCACGATTGGTTTTTTCGCGCTGTAGCAGCGCTGCCAAAATGCCAAGCGCCAAATGAAGGCCGGTGCCACTGTCGCCAATTTGTGCGCCAGTGACAATCGGCGGGCCATCGTCAAAACCGGTGGTTGATGCGGCACCGCCTGCGCATTGCGCGACGTTTTCGTAGACTTTACAGTCCTCGTATTTGCCAGGGCCGAAGCCCTTGACCGAGGCCACCACCATGCGCGGGTTTAGCTCGTTGATGCGCTCCCACGTGAAGCCCATACGATCAAGCGCGCCGGGCGCGAAGTTCTCCACCAGCACGTCACAGTGCTTGATTAACGTCTCCAGCACTTCGCGGCCTTTGGGCTTTTTGGTGTCGACGGTAATAGAGCGCTTGTTGTGATTGAGCATCGTAAAGTACAGGCTGTCGACGCCGGGAATGTCGCGCAGCTGACCGCGCGTGGCGTCGCCTTCGCCGGCGCGCTCGACCTTGATCACGTCCGCGCCCAACCAAGCCAGAAGTTGCGTACACGTGGGTCCCGATTGCACATGGGTGAAGTCGAGGATTCGGTAGCCGTCGAGGGCCTTACTCATGGGGAAATCTCCGTTGTAGCGTTACTGATAAAAATTTGAGTCACTTTTTTGTCGCACCGCGCAATGCCTGAAGCATTGGCCATACCAGCATCACGAGCGCCACCGTAGTGATCGTCGCGACTAGTGGGTTTGAGAAGAACACGGATAGATTGCCGCTGGACGACAACAGCGATTGCCGAAACGCATTTTCGGCCATATCACCCAATACGAGCGCGAGCACCAGCGGTGCCATCGGATATTGCAGCTTCTTGAAGACATAGCCAATGACGCCAAAACCCATCATGAGCCACACATCAAACATCGAGCTGTGTACGGTGTACGCACCGACAGCGCAGATCACCAGAATCACCGGCGCGATGATCGAGAACGGGATGCGCAGAATCGCGGCAAACCACGGCACGGTGGCCAGTACCACGACGAGTCCGGCGATATTGCCCAGATACATGCTGGCGATCAGGCCCCATACGAAGTCTTTTTGCTCGACAAAGAGCAGTGGCCCCGGCTGCAATCCCCACACCAGCAAACCGCCAAGCAGAACGGCCGCCGTGGGCGAACCGGGGATACCCAGCGTAAGCATTGGCAACAGGGCAGAGGTACCCGCCGCGTGAGCCGCCGTCTCCGGTGCGAGTACACCTTCGATCTCGCCTTTGCCGAAGTTGTCTTTGTTCGGCGAGAACCGTTTGGCGATGCCGTAACCCATAAACGACGCCGGTGTTGCGCCACCCGGCGTGATGCCCATCCAGCAGCCCACTGCGGCGCTGCGCAGATAGGTTTTCCAGTATTTCGGCAGCATCTTCCAGGTTTCCCAGACGACGGCGGGAGTGATCTTTGCGGTTTTGCCACGGAACGCTAGGCCTTCCTCCATCGTCAGCAAAATCTCGCCGATGCCGAACAAACCGATCACCGCGATCAGGAAGTCAAAGCCCTTGATCAGCGGTTCGAAACCGAACGTCAATCGCAATTGCCCGGTCACGTTGTCCATGCCGATGGCTGCCAGCGCAAACCCGAAGAACATCGCGGCAAGCGTTTTGAAAGCAGGCTCTTTGCTCATGCCAACGAAGCTGCAAAACGTCAGTAACTGCACGGCGAAAAATTCGGGTGGTCCGAATTGCAGCGCAAATTTCGCGACCAATGGCGCAAGGAAAGTAATAATGATGATGGCGACCAGCGCGCCAAAAAACGATGAGCTGAAGGCTGCCGTGAGTGCTTGCGCAGCCTGCCCGTTTTGCGCCATTGGATAACCGTCGAAGGTAGTCGCAACCGACCACGGCTCGCCCGGTATGTTGAACAGGATAGAGGTGATTGCTCCGCCAAACAGCGCGCCCCAATAGATGCACGAGAGCATGATGATCGCGGAGGTCGGATTCATGCTGAATGTGAGCGGCAACAGAATCGCTACGCCATTGGCGCCGCCCAACCCGGGCAGCACACCAATAATCACGCCGAGCAAAATGCCCAAAAACATGAGCCCAAGATTAGTGGGCGACAGGGCTACGGAGAACCCCTGCATCAAGGCCTGAATTTCATCCATGATGCGCCCTAATAACCGAACAGGGATTCAAGCGGGCCTTTGAGCAAAGGCACTTTGAACCAGATTTCAAACATCGCGAACAGCACAAGCGATGTGCCGACGGCAACGGCAGCACACTTTGCGTAGCTGAATTTGCCCTGCCACCGCATAAAAAATGCGATTAGCAGCGCGCCTGACACGTAGATGCCCAACCACTGCATTACAAACACAAAGGCCAGGGCGGGGAAAAACATGGCCGAAACCAGGCGAATTTCTTCCACCGAAACAAAAGATTTGTCGCGCGACATACGCCACGCTTTCACTAGATTCACTGCTGACGCGAGACCCATTAGCGTGCCGATATAAAACGGAAAATAGCCGCTTTCCGGGCCGCTTGGCCCCCAGCCCGCGCCTATGCGGCGACTGTCCCACATGATCAGAAGGGCTAGCAATAACAGGCAAGCCGACGTAATGATTTCCAGTGTTCGTGTTGACGCGGCGCTCGGCTCTGCGGGCTCAGACATGGTTGGCTTTCTTGGTGTTTTTTTTTGAGTGAATGCGGCCCTGCCCGCAGACTCAGTGCTCTGAGTCGGGGCTAATGGGGCGTCGGCAAAGGGACGTGAGGCTATTTGGCCGCGACGAAACCCGCTTCTTGCATGAGCGCACGATGACGCGTGTCTTCCTTCGCCACCCAGGCAGCGTACTCAGCACCGCTCATGAAGGTAGTGTTGAACGCGCCTTCGTCCATGAACTTCGCCCACTCGGGCGTGGCACGCACCTTTTTCATCAGATCAACATAGAACGCCACTTGATCCGGCGTCACGCCCGGGGCCATGAAGACGCCGCGCAACATCAGATACTCGATGTCGAGGCCGCTCTCTTTGCAGGTCGGGATTTCGCTCCAGCTCATATCTGCAATCTTTTCTTTTTGCGCGAGGCGTTTGCCGTCGAACACACAGAGCGGACGCAGTTTGCCCCCGCGCCATTGCGCGACTGCTTCAATCGGGTTGTTCACGGTTGATTCGATGTGTTTGCCGACCAGTTGCACGGCGACTTCACCGCCGCCTTTATATGGAACGTAGATGAATTTGACGCCAGCGGCTTTTTCAATCAAAGCGGTGATGATCTGGTCTTCCTGACGCGACCCTGTGCCGCCCATACGAAGCTTTCCGCCACCCGCTTTTACCGCTGCAATGTATTCCTGCGCCGTTTTGTAGGGGCTTTCCGAGTTCACCCAGAGTACAAATTCATCGAGCGCGAGCATCGCTACGGGGGTCATGTCTTTCCAGCTGAACGGCACACCCGTTGCAACGGGCGTGGTGAATAAATTGGACAACGTGATCACGATTTTGTGGGCGTCGCCCTTGGCGTTCTTCATCTCCAGAAAACCTTCGGCGCCTGCGCCGCCGCCCTTGTTGACGACGACCATCGAGGACTTGAGCAGGTTGTGCTTCGTGACAATGCCCTGAACCAGCCGCGCCATCTGATCCGCGCCGCCGCCCGTGCCAGCGGGCACGACGAATTCGACCGTCTTGGTGGGTTCCCACGCGAACGCGGCGCTTGCGCACAGTGCGGTTGCGCTGACGAGTGCCGCCGACAGCGCGACTTTGATCTTTGAAAAGCGTAATTGAGTCACGTTGGTTACTTTCTTCGGTGTTGTGGGTTGGCCGCAGCCAGATTGCAAATTCTGAGCACGTATTGTCCTATTGATCCGGATCAATTCGCGCGAAAAAACAGCACGGGAAAACCCGATGTCATACATGCCAGGTTTCGCACGATTGTGAGCTGCGGAATCGTAGGTCATTGTCGGTTCGTTGACAATGTCACCTTAGTTCACTTTAACTGTTTGTCTGTACATCGCATGGAATATCTCAATGTCTGGTTTTTAGGCTACATCGCCCTAGGGATCGTCGTCGGCTTTCTCGCTGGGCTGCTCGGCATTGGCGGCGGCATGACGATGGTGCCCGTGCTTGCTTTCATGTTTCCGGCGCAGGGGTTTCCGTATGAGACGCGCTTTCAGGTGATTCTCGCTACCTCGATGGCGACGATCATGTTTACCTCGATTTCATCGCTGCGTGCGCATCACGCCAAGGGCGCAGTGAACTGGCGCGTGATCGGCCTGATGTCGCCGGGGATATTGGTGGGAGGACTGATGGGTTCGCGCGTGGTTTCGCATCTGTCAACCGCCTTTCTAGCGATCTTTTTCGTCTGCTTCATGTTCTACAGCGCGACGCAGATGCTCATCAATTTCAAGCCCAAGGCTGCACGTACGTTGCCCGGCGCGGTTGGTATGAGTCTCGCAGGCGTTCTTCTGGGGTTTCTGTCGGCGATGGCGAGCGTGGGCGGCGCCTTCTTCGCGATCCCGTTTTTGACCTGGTGCAACGTGCCGATTCATCATGCCATTGGGACTTCGGCGGCGCTCGGATTTCCTATCGCGCTGTTCACGACAATCGGCAACGTTCATAACGGATGGGGTGTGCCCAATGTGCCGCAACCGTCGCTCGGATTCGTCTACTTGCCCGCGCTGGTGGGGATCTCGATTGCCAGCGTGCTGGTTGCGCCCTATGGTGCCCGACTCGCCCATCGGCTGCCGGTGCAGACACTAAAGAGGAGCTTTGCATTGATGCTTTATGTGCTCGGCGCTAAGATGCTGTGGGGCATCCTGACGACGTAGATTTGGAAGCAGCTTTAGGCTGCAATGGCCGTTTTACAGGGCATATACATCAATTATGTCATTTATCGACTATTGATAATATTCGAATATAGCCCTTAATCGAGCGTCATTTCACGATAAAGCTGTAAGACACAAACTAGGCGCTGACGAGCGATTTTGTAATGTAGGTCCACTCCGCATCTGAAACCGGCGTGATCGACAGCCGATTGCCGCGTTGCAGGATGCGCATTTCGGCCAATTCGGGCGCTGCGCGCAACGCAGCGAGCGGAATCAGCTTGAATTTCTTGGCGAACGCGACCTCGACGCAGACCCACAACGGGTTCTCGGGCTTCGATTTCGGGTCGTAGTGCGAGTCTTTTTTATCGAACTGGGTCACGTCCGGGGCGGCGGCTTTGGCGACTTTGCAGATGCCCGCAATGCCCGGCTCCGGACAACTGGAGTGATAGAAAAACACCTGATCGCCGACCTTCATATCGTCGCGCATGAAATTGCGCGCCTGATAGTTGCGCACACCAAACCAGGCGCTTTGCCTGTCGCGCTTCAGGTCGTCAATGCTGTATTCGCCCGGCTCGGATTTCATTAACCAGTAGGCCATGCATATCTCCAGTCCCACATAAACGAAAGGAGTCCGCAGACTCCCTTCATAAAAATTCAGACTCCCGCGAATGCCGTGAGCGGCCGTCACCTTGAACCGGGGTTCAAGAGTGGATGCTCCACCGCGACTACAAGGTACAGCTGGCGACCCAGAGCTTTCGCTTTAGGGAAGAGCCGCGCACACGGCCGTGATAGAAGAGCATCCTCGCGACAAGCGCATTGGTACAAAGAATCTTCGACCGCTACACACACCGCAGGAGCAGTTCAGATTCTACGCTTGTTGCTCGCCGAAATCAGCGCGCAAAAATGCGCTAATTTGCCTGCGTTGCAGCAAGCGCGCGCTTCAGATTCGCCGTCATCGCCAGCACGCGAGACTCAACACGAGGGTCAGCCTCAACTGCCGGGTTAGTCGCCGCCAACTCAAGTGCTGCTAGCAGCAAAACACGCTCGATTTCAGCGGTTGGCTGTTTCTGGGCAATGACCGCGCATTCAGCTTCAACAATGGCAATCGCCTCAGCCAGCGCAGCACGTTCGCCCTCGGGCGCGCCGATGCGAAACTGGCGACCGTGAATATTGGCTTCGAGTGTCGTGCTCATGCGGCTTTTTCTTGCGGCACCGGATCCGTCGCAACGTCGGCAGCCGGCTGCGGCAAACGCTCGGCCACGACGCGCAATTTGTGTCCTGCGGCGCGCATGCGCTCGCTCTGCTCCGAGAGCGCAGCCCGCAGGCGCGCATTCTCTTCGGATAGCGCCAACAATCGCGCCGTCACGGTATTTAACGCTGTTTCGAGTTCGTCGAGGCTGGAGGTCATCTCTTAACTATATCAAGAGCACGTCTGAAAATTCATTTCTAGGGCGCATTGCGTCGTTGCATCCTGCTCGCAATCCTCATGTACCAGAGCGTACATTGCGGTTGCTGCGCGCGCGGCGCCTAACACTGCATCCCTACAAAGTGAATTTTTAGACGCGCTCTCAAGCAGCGGCGGCGTTTGCTTGCAGCGTGGTCAGTTGCGTGTGACTCGGGGCGAGATGCGTATCGAGCGCTTTGTACTCCACTGAGAGAATTTCCAGCTCTTCAATGCCCCCGGGCGTTGGCATCATCACGATGTCGCCCTCGCGATTTTTGGTGAGCGCGCGCGCAATCGGACTCACCCAGCTCACGTAACTACGCTGCGGATCGACCTCGTCCAGTCCCACAATCGAAATCGTCTTTTCTTCGCTACGCTGGTTCACTACGCTCACAGTCGCGCCGAAAAATACCTGATCGGTGTCGCGCGTCGTCGGATCAATCACCTCCGCAGCATCCAGTCGCTGAACGAGATAACGCATGCGGCGATCAATCTCGCGCAGACGCTTTTTGCCGTAAAGATAGTCACCGTTTTCGCTGCGATCACCATTGCTCGCCGCCCACGACACCACGCGCGTCACTTCGGGGCGATCCACCGTGATCAGATGTTCCAGCTCCGCCTTCAAGCGGCCATGCCCGCCCGGCGTCATGTAATTTTTGGTGCCCACAGGCAAGGCCGGAAGGACGATATCTTCGTCATCATCCGGCGCATCGGGGTTCTCTTTGGTGAAGGCTTTACTCATGTTGATTCGGCACCGCGTCGAGCGGATCGGGAGTGTCGATGATAGTGGAGTTGGCGCGTCAGGTCACTCCGCGCAAAATGGTGAAAGGTGAGCCGTGCAACAATTTGAGCATGGCAACAGGCGCAACCGATTTTCAGCGATACCGACGACTCCTCGGATACGCCAAACCTTATCGTGGTCGGCTGATCGCGGGCACCTTGATGCTGGCGGTTGTTTCGCTGGTGGAACCGGTGATTTCGATCGCGTTTTCGCGCATTCTTGATCGGGCGTTTGTGGCTGAAGGGACGGCGAAAGCAGCATCGACCGTCGCCAATCCGCTGGCGCAAAGCGCGCTCACGCAGTCGTTTCTTGCGCCACTCACCAACGCACTCGATGCGATTCCAATTCTGTGGTTTCCGTTGCTGCTGGTGGCGATTTTTGCGCTGCGCGGTATCGCCAACTTTCTCGGCGATCTGGCGCTGCACTGGGTAGCCAGCCGTGTAGTGTTTGATTTGCGCGGCGCGACGTTTGCCCATCTGCTCCGCTTGCCGGTGAGTTTTTTTGATCGCAACGCGACGGCAGAACTGACGTCGAAAATTACCTACGACACCCAGCAGGTCGGCGCGGTCACCAGTCAGGCGTTGACGACACTAGTGCAGGATTCGCTGAAGCTCGTCGTCGCGCTCGTGCTCATGGCGTCCATTAGCTGGAAGCTCACGCTGGGCGTGTTTGTCATCGCCCCGATTGTTGCCGTCGTCGTACGAATGCTCACGAGGCGTTTGCGCGCCGCCAGCGTCGCGTTGCAGGCGCAAATGGGAGAGCTTTCACGTTTTACGGATGAAGGTCTGAGTAACCAGCGCTCTGTGAAGATTTACGCCGCGTTCGATCAGATGATCAAAGCCTTTTCCGAGCGCAGCAATCGCGTTCGGCGGACGATCATGAAACAGGAAACGGCTAACGCAGCGAGCGCGCCACTGATGCATCTGGTCGTGTCACTCGCCATTGCCGGAATTGTCGCAATGGCCATAAAAGAGGGTCAGCGCGGTGCGATGACGGCGGGCGATTTCTTCGTCTTCTTCACGGCACTTTTGTCGCTCCTGCCGCCGATGAAAAGTTTGTCGTCCATCAATGCCGTGCTGCAGCGCGGGCTGGCTGCGGCGACCAGTGTCTTCTCGGTGCTGGATGAACCCGTGGAGCACACGCGAATGGCCGATGCGCCTAAGCCTTTGAAAGGCAGCATTCGTTTTGACGCTGTAACGGCTCGCTATGCTGGCCGCGACACCGACGCGCTCACCGGTGTTTCGTTTGACATTGCAGCTGGCAAACACGTCGCCTTCGTCGGCGCATCAGGTAGCGGTAAATCAACCGCGATGGCGCTGCTGGCGGGTTTCTACATGCCACAAGGGGGTGACATCAAAGTAGACGGCACCTCGATCAGCAATATCGGCATTGGTGCGCTGCGCGATAACGTTTCGTTAGTGGCGCAGGACGTTTTGTTGATCAACGACACGGTCACGGCGAATATCGCCTTCGGCGCGAAGTCTGGCGCGATTGATACAGCGCGTGTGCGGTGGGCTGCCGAGGCAGCGGGTGCGTCGACTTTCATTGAAAGCTTGCCAGGTGCTTTTGACGCCATTGTCGGCGAGGGCGGTGGCCTGCTTTCCGGTGGCCAGCGTCAGCGAATTTCAATCGCACGAGCGCTCTACAAAAAAGCCCCCATCGTATTGTTTGATGAGGCGACGTCCGCGCTTGATACCGATTCAGAGCGCCTGGTACACGACACATTGCGAATTCTTGGGCGTGACCATACTGTCGTGCAGATCGCCCATCGTCTGAGCACGATCCGTGACGCTGATGAAATTTTCGTATTCGATGCCGGGCGCGTGGTCGAGCGCGGCACCCACGCGAGTCTTACCCAGCAGGCGGGCGTGTATGCCCGTTTGCTTGCCCGACAGGCGGACTGAAGTCGATCACCCATTGCTTCAGCGCGGCGCGCACGTCCTTCGGCGACGTCTGATCGAGCCACACTGCCAGCCTGTCGAGATCAATCGCTACGTCGCGCTCGGTGATGACGCGACGCACTTTGCTGTGTTCGGTTTCGACGAAGCGCTCGTCGTCACCGGTGAGTTCCTCGTGCATCTTTTCGCCAGCCCGCAATCCGGTATAGACGATGGCGATTGAATTCGCAGACCCTTTTGACAGGCGAATTAACTCTTCCGCCAGTTCAACGATGCGAACCGGTTCACCCATGTTCAATACATAGAGCGAACGCGGTTGACCCATCAGCCCGGCCTGAATAACGAGCTGTGCGGCCTCAGGAATCGACATGAAAAATCGAGTCATGTCCGCATGCGTGACCGTCACCGGCCCGCCTGCGGCGATCTGTTCACGAAACTTCGGGATCACACTGCCGTTGCTGCCCAAAACATTGCCGAAACGTACACCAACAAATTGGGTTGGTGTTGGCGGCAAACTTAATATCGCCAGCTCCGCAAGTCGTTTACTGGCACCCATGATGCTCGACGCACGAACCGCCTTGTCGGTCGATACAAGAACGAATTTCTCAGATCCAACTTCGCGCGCGCATTCGGCGGCGACCATCGTGCCCAGCACGTTGTTGCGTACCGCTTCCCATGCGTTCACCGATTCGGTCAGCGGGACATGTTTATACGCCGCAGCATGGAACACCACGGCAGGTCGTTCGGCAGAAAATATTTCGCGCATGCGCGTGCGGTCGCGGACATCGCCTACATACACTTCAAGCCGCTCGATCGGCATGCGGGTAATCATGAATTCCCGGACTACGTGCGATGCAAACTCGGAGATATCCACCATGATCAGTTTGCCAGGATGGAAGCGCGCGACCTGATTACAAAGCTCAGTACCAATCGATCCACCCGCGCCTGTAATGAGCACGGTTTTTCCCTTGAGCCAGTTCTCAATTCCGGACGTGTCGAGTGTGATTGGGTCGCGTCCGAGCAAATCTTCAAGCTCAATAGAGCGCAGCTTTGCCAGCGGTGAATCGTCCGATAAAAGTTGGTCGTACGAGGGCACCGTCAGCGTAATGAGATTTGCCTCCGCTGCAAGCGCAACGGCGCGACGACGTGCCTCATGATTGGAGTTTGGCATCGCAATAATCGCGTGGCGAGCACCGAATCGTTTCGCTACAAAAGGTGCCTGATCGATTGGGCCAACGACGCGCGTGTCATGTACTCGTGCCCCGATTTTTGCGTGGTCGTCATCGAGCAGTGCCACCACATGCCACGTCTCGGATTTCGCCAGCTCGCTGACCAATCGCGCGCCGGCCGCACCAGCGCCCAGCACCAGCACGGGCTCACCTTTGGCTGCCGCTAATCCATAGAGTCGATGCTCGCGCCAACTGCGATACGCGAACCGCGCGCCCCCCATCAAAACGATCAATAGAAACGGTTGCAATACCAGCACGAAGCGCGGCCAGATGAAACTGTCAGGTCGCACTAACGCGAACAGCACGGCTGTGCCTGCCGCTGCCATGAACGCGCCCAGCACGATGCGCCGCAAGTCAGCCAGACTCGCGAACCGCCAGAGCCCTTGATAGAGACCCAAACCCACGAACACCATCGCGTGCACCGGAATGATGAATGCAAGGCTGCGAGCAACGTCACGCCCGGTGAAATCGGCGGCGTCAATGTTGAAATTGAAGCGCGCCCAAAAAAGCAGTGACCACGCTCCCGCTGCGGCGGCGAGGTCGTAGAGCAGCGCGAGAAAAGCGCGCGGATTGATTAGCAAATTGGGGCGTTTGCGTAGTGTCCATTCAGTCACAACGATGTAAATCAGCGCGTAAAGCGCCACAATAGCCAAGCCAAGCCAACCCTGATCGAGTCGCAGTGCATAAGCGAGTGCAGACGACAGCAGGTTCCATCCGGCGATCCACATGAGAACGCCCTGATGCCCCAACCCTGCGAGCACTAGTCGTTGATACAGATGGTCTCGATGCGGTTGTAAGGGATTGTTGCCGGCAAGGGTGCGCCGCAGCAAGGTGTAGGTCGTGTCAGCCCAAAACGGTACAAACGCAGCAAGGGGGACGGCTGCCGACCAAACATGGTGCGTCACCCCGTACAAACTCAACGCGCCTATTGCCAACCCGAGTACGGTCGATCCGCCGTCGCCCATGAATATTCGTGCGGGTGGAAGGTTGAAAACCAGGAATCCCGCGGCTGCCGCAGCGACGAGCATCGCTGCCAGAGCGACAAAGTCACTGCTGGCAATGGATGATCCCGCCAGAGCGAGCGCTGCCAAGGTCAAGCCGCCGGTGACCGCGGTGGCGGCCGCAATGCCATCTGATCCGTCCATAAAATTAAATAGATTTATCGACCAAATCAACGCGATTAAGCCAAAGATCGCGACAATTGGGTGAAGTTGACCTGAAGAAAACACAATCAGGCAGGACGCGAGCGCCTGAAGCGCCAATCGCGACCACGGCGGACTGCCGTGCCAATCATCCCACGCAGATATTGCCCAAACCACTGCGATCGCGAGTACGAGACTGACTGGCGCATCAATGCAGACCCACCCGAACAACAAGCCCGCAGCGATACCGAGACCGCCGCCACGGGGAATAGGGACGTTGTGAAGTGAGCGCTCACTTGGTAGGTTCACTGGGCTTGGAAAATAGCCGCGCAACATCGCCAGACACACTGCTCCACTGATTGCGACGCAAATGCCACCAATCAGCCACCAAGTTGTCATAAATATTGTTTCATTTCAATGAGTTACCGCAAAATATCGTGTCGAATAAAGTGGCGTGGACAAGTGGGGCTCGGCTCATGCCCGTGTTGCAATTTGACAACATCGGCAGGCCACTACAAAGCGTGTCAAAGCCGAATAACGTTGGACGAATGGCCGGTATTTGGCAGAATTAAAGCAGCTTCCGAGATTACGTTGGAAGAAAAATTGTTGGCACGCATCCCCCCGGTCGGGGAAAGGTGTCAGACGTCAAATACTGAGGAGAGACTGTTATGAACAAAAAACTCGTTGCACTAGCACTGAGTGCGGTTGCCGCAGGTGTCGCTTCGGCGCAAACCGCGAACGTTACGCTTTACGGAATTGTCGATACGTACCTCGCGTCTGAGCGAATTGGTGGCGTAGGCGCGGTTGCTGCAAAAAGCACGACTATGGTTACTGGCGGCGGTTTGTCCGGATCGCGTTGGGGCCTGCGTGGCTCTGAATCGCTCGGCGGTGGCATGAACGCCATCTTCACGCTGGAAAACGGGTTTGCTAGCGATAGCGGTGCGCTGGGTCAGGGCGGTCTGTTGTTTGGTCGCCGTGCATTCGTCGGCCTCAATGGCGGTTTCGGTACCGTCACCATCGGTCGCGACTACTCGCCAAACTTCTTCGTGGCTTGTAACAGTGATGACACGTTTGGCGGATGCCTTACAGGTTTCTCTGCTGTGGCCAACATGGGTGGTTTTTACGCAAACACGTTGCGTCAAAACAACCAGGTCAAATACAGCACGCCAAACATGGGTGGCGTCACGGGTACCATCTCTTGGGCAATGGGTGAAGTTGCTGGTACATCCAGTGGTTCCCGCACGCTCGGTGGCAACGTCGAGTACAAAAATGGCCCGCTCTACATCGGTGTTGGTTTCAGTGATCTGAAGAACCCAGCTGCAACGGCATCGCAAAAGCAGTTTATTTTCGGCGCGACGTATAACTTCGGCGTTGCATACGCTGGCGTGACGTACATGGAGAACAAATCCGAAACCGGCGTGAAAACCAAGCCAATTATCGGTAGCGTCACGGTGCCGATTGGCGCAGCGCGCATCGGTCTGCAACTTGCACAGTCCAAAATGGACGGTGGCGCTAAAGCCACCAGCGTCGGTTTGCTCGGCGAGTACGATTTGTCCAAGCGTAGCGAGCTATACGCTATTTACGCTCAGTGCAAAAACAAAGGCTTGGCCTGCTCTGCTGACGGCAACGTAGCGAACTCTACCGCTACGATCAATACACAGTCGGCTAGCGTATTTGGCTTGGGCATCAAGCACAAGTTTTAATAGCACTTTGTGATTGCGATCAGGCATAAGTAACAGCGGTAGTAATGCCGCTGTCCTAACGCTGATCGCTCACCTAAGTCATCAAAATCCCAAAAGGTCAAATATGAAATTCACTAAGACAGCTCTCGCAGTTGCCGCAATCGTGGGTTCTGTTGCCGCCTCAGCTCAAACTGCAAACGTTACGCTGTACGGCTACATCAACACATCGATCGAATCCAATCGCGGTTCGCAAGGCGCGAACACGGTTGGCAAAACGCCGACTAGCTCGACTATCAACCGCATGACGGCAAACTCCTCGCGCTTCGGTTTCCGTGGTCGCGAAGAGCTTGGTGGCGGTACTTACGCCATGTTCCAGCTGGAAAACAGCTTCAACAGCGATGACGGCGGCCTTCCTGCGCAAGCTGCAACTGCTGCCATCCCGTCCGGAAACGGCGCGGCTGTTATGTGGGGTCGTGAGTTGTGGGTAGGAATTGGTGGTGGCTTCGGCGAAGTCAAAGTCGGTTACGGTCTGACACCGTATGACGACGTGCTTGGTTTAGCTCACCAGAACATCGGCTCGACCGGCCTGCAAAACCGTAACAACGGCTTTTCTGGCGGCCCCGGTTTTGCAACGCAGCAACTGTTCACGGGCTATGGTCGTGGTGGCGTCGCATTCAGCGAGTCGCAAGGCAACTTCGATGCTCGCGCCGCAAACGCAATCAGCTACGCATCGCCAAATATGGGCGGCTTTACCTTGCGCACAATGTACTCGCTCGTTCAGGAGTCCGCCGCTACGCCACGCGCACGTCTGTGGGACACCGCAGTTATCTACTCGAACGGCCCGATCACGGCTGGTGCGGTGTACGCTCTGCACAAAGACTTCGGCGGTCTCGCTGGCGTTATTACCGGTAACCACGACCAGAATGCTTGGCGCGTTTACGGTCGCTACAACTTTGGCGTGGCACGCATCGACGGTTCGTACGACGTCACGAGCTATAAGCTGCCGACAGGTACGCTCAAAATGAAATACTTTGACGCTGCGGTTCAAGTTCCGTTCGGCGCCAGCACGGCTAGCTTGCAATACAGCCAACGTGACAACGGTGCTGCTTGGGCTTACTCCCCACCAGTCGGTTACGCTGCCCCTACGGTGTCGTCGCTGATTAATAACTGGACTCTGGGTGGCGGCAAGCACATCTCGTTGGTTTATGACTACGCCTTCTCGAAACGCACGCAGTTATACGCGTACTACTCTTCGATGAAGAACGAAACTGGCGGCAAGGTGAACACACCAGCCATCGGTATCATCCACAAGTTCTAATCGGATGATCTTAAAAAAGGGCGCTTCGGTGCCCTTTTTTTACGACTAAAAGGGCCCGCTAAAATTCGTTTGAGGATGCAGTATTGGGAGCGCGGAGCGCAGCAACTTTCGCTTACGCCGGGGTACGTGAGCGCTTTTGGCAAATGCGCGAGCACCGCGTGACGAAACGGCGCACCCACAAACTAATTTTTAGAGGCGTCCTAAAGAAAGCGTAAATCGTATGGATGCCTTAGTTTTGGCCTTTGATCGCGCGATACGAACGCTCAGCGGCAGCGCGCAAGCGCGACGTGCCAGCCCCGCAGCCGATCTCGCCGCGCCCAGCTTGTCGGATGATGACCGCAATGAGTCGATAGCACTGATGCGTGTGAATCACGCGGGCGAGGTTTCCGCGCAGGCGCTCTATCAAGGGCAAGGGCTCACCGCCAGAACGCGCGAAATCCGGGAAAAGCTCGCGCACGCGGCAGACGAAGAACTAGATCACCTGGCATGGACGCGCGAACGTCTGACAGAACTCGGTGGACGCCCTAGTTTGCTGGATCCACTCTGGTACACGGGCGCATTTGTAGTGGGCGCCGTCGCGGGTGTCATAGGCGACAAAACGTCGCTGGGATTTCTGCAAGCCACGGAAGAGCAGGTGGAGGCGCATCTGGGCACTCATCTTCATCGTCTGCCATCGGGCGACGCAGCTAGCCGTGCCATCGTTGAGCAAATGAAACGGGACGAGGCGCAGCACGCTCAGACCGCCCGGGCGCTGGGTGCAGAGGCGCTGCCAAGGTCATTGCAGGCACTCATGCGAGCGTCCGCCAGGATCATGACGACGACGGCGGCGAAAATCTAGCGCTACATTGAATCAATTAGCCGAGCGGAACTACACGACTCCCCTATAGCTTCGCGCTGAATGCGCCGCCAATCAGGGGCTATAAGCCAAAAATAGCACAAATTGACTTATGAGGATTCAGGCTACTAGCCCCAATCACACAAGGCGCTCAGCATAAAGCTATTAATCCAGTTTAGTGTCTTTGGGGCGACGAAGCGGCAAGCTCTTTAGCACGGCACGACGCGCCTCGTTCGACATAGTGCCCCAATTGGCAATTTCGTCCAACGTCCGCGCACAGCCGACACAAAGCCCGTCTTCAGGCTCAATGATGCAAATCTGGATACACGGTGACGGAGCCTCTCCGACGTGTGCATCCACTCCAAACAGTTCGCGAAAACTCATACGGTCATCATCATTTACCGCCGATTGTCCGGCAAACATTATCTGTTGTCGCCACAGCGAACGATTCCGGCGCAATGCCGCGCACCGACGCCAAAATTACGCCGATCTGAGGCAGGAAGACAGGGCTGTTGCGCGCGGTAGAACCCATCGTGCCCAGAAAGCTGGGCGGAATATCGGGCGCGTCCGTCTCAACGACGACATTTTCAAGTGGAACATCGCGCAATAACGCCCGAACTCGCTGCGCTTGTGGAAACGTAGCCGTACCGCCAAAACCAAGGCAGAAACCAAGCTTGACGAATTCTGCGGCTTGCTGCGCGCTGCCGTTAAATGCGTGAGCAAAACCACCGCGCACTTTGACGCGTCGCAAATGCTTCAGGACGTGATCCTGACTACGCCGAACGTGTAGTGAGACTGGAAGATCAAAGTCTCGCGCAATCTTCAACTGTTCGGAAAAGAACCATTCCTGCTCGCTTTGATTGAAATCAGCGACGAAGAAATCGAGACCAATTTCGCCTATCAAGTCTGGCTTCTCGCGGCTCACCCAATGGCGCAGTTCGCCAATGTGCTCACGCAAAGAACGGCCAGCTGGTCCCGCAACCCACAGTGGATGAATGCCGTAACCCGTTAAACAGCCGTAACGCTCGCGCGTAGCTTTGGCTTGCGCAAAGTGATCGACATGACCCGGAAGATTGACGATTGCCTCGACGCCTTCTGCCAGCGACTGCGCGACCACCTCGTCACGATCTGCGTCGAATTCTGGCGAATCAAGATGGCAGTGACTATCGATCCACACCGACGCTATGCCGCCCGCGCATTTGCCAACTTCGCGGCCAGCGCGCGGTTCACGCGCGAGTGCGGCGCACGTCCCAATGCCAGCGAAATAAATTGCCCGGCGTCGCAGACTTTGTCGAGATCAACGCCCGTCTCGATACCCATTCCGTGAAGCATATAAAGAATGTCTTCGGTGGCAACGTTACCGGTTGCGCCTTTCGCGTACGGACATCCGCCGAGTCCCGCGACACTGGTGTCAAACGTGCTCACGCCCAATTCAAGGCAAGCCAACACGTTCGCGCATGCCTGCCCGTAGGTGTCGTGAAAGTGTCCAGAAATCTGGGCAAGCGGAAACACTTTGGCAGCCGCCTCAAACACGGCAGACGCGCGCGCGGGCGTGCCGACTCCGATGGTGTCCGCGATGCCAATATCGTCGCAACCGAGATCGGCAAATCGCAACACACAATCGACCACCGACTCAATTGACACCTCGCCTTGATACGGACAGCCGAGCGCGCAGGACACCGCCGCGCGGACACGCATGCCGTTCGCTTTCGCCGCCTCGGCGACAGGACGAAACCGCTCGATACTCTCGGCAATCGAGCAATTGATGTTCTTCTGCGAAAACGCTTCGGACGCCGCCCCGAAGATCACGACTTCATCAGCCTTTGAGGCCAGCGCGCCTTCAAAGCCCTTCATATTCGGCGTCAACACCGAATAAATCACGCCCGGTTTCCGTGTGATACCCGCCATCACTTCTGCGGAGGTTGCCATCTGCGGCACCCATTTTGGCGATACGAATGAGCCTGATTCGATGTTGCGAAAACCGGCATCACTCAGGCGATCGACCAGTTCGATCTTGATCGACGCGGGCACGTCCTGCTTCTCGTTTTGCAGCCCATCGCGGGCTCCGACTTCTACGATGTTGACGTGACTGGGGTATTTCATGGTTGGCTCAATATCCCACGTTGGGATCAACGATGCCTGACACAACCTCACCGCGCTCCAGGGCTGAAATCTTGGCGACAATCTGCGCGCAAGCGTCCTTGATGGGCGTCGTGGCCGCGATATGCGGCGTCACGATCACATCCGGGTGCGTCCAGTACGGATGATCTTTCGGCAGCGGCTCTTCGTGAAACACATCAAGCAACGCGCCGCCGAGCTGCCCGTTCTCAAGCGCCGCTACAACGTCCGCATCGACCAGATGACCACCACGTCCCGCGTTCACGAGGAATGCGCCGCGTGGAAGCTGTGCAAGGCTCAACGCATTGAGGATGCCTTTGGTTGAGTCTGTGAGCGGCAGCATCGAAACGAGCACATCACAGCCGGAAAGAAACGTTGGCAACGTCTCGTGACCGGCAAACGTCAACACATTTTCAATTTCATGCTTCGAGCGCGACCAACCGCGCACCGAGTAACCAAATCCGGCGAGCTTTGTGGCCACCGTTCCGCCCATCTCGCCAAGCCCCATCACGCCCACCGTCGGTCGCCGCACATTGCCTCGATCTTCGTGCTGTTCCCAGTGAACAGCGCGCTGTTGCGCATGGTAAATCTGCATGTGACGCTGGTGGTGGATGACACCGTAGATCGCGTATTCGGCCATTTGCTGCGCCATGCCCGCGTCTTCCAGGCGGATGATCGGCATGTGCGCAGGCACGGCATGCATCGCCAGAATCGCGTCGACGCCAGCCCCGTAGTTGATCACGGCTTTGAGCTTCGGTTGCCGCTCAAACAATTCTGCGGGCGGCTTCCAGCCCACCACGTAGTCGCACGGCTCGTCCGAGGGCCAAGCGAAGTATTGCCAGTCCGGTTGATGCTTTTTCAGCTCGGCGATGATGCCGGGAACGATGTCGAGGCCAGTGGACTGAACGAGAATTTTCATGCGCTTGCGGTTGTGGTTGGGGTCACATCGGATGACGCAAGCGCGACTAGCTCTGCGCCTTCTTTGACTTGTTCTTTGGCCGCGAAATAAATCGCTTCGACCACGCCGTCGAGCGGCGCGACGATGGTGTGCTCCATCTTCATCGCTTCCATGATGATGAGCGGTTGGCCCTTCTTCACAGCGTCGCCCACATTGACCAGCACGCTAACCACTGAACCGGGCATTGGAGCGGTCAGATGCCCGCCATGCCCTTCGTCCGCTTCGGGCGGTGCGTAGCGATCAACTGCATCAAATTCGTAGCGCTCGCCCGCGAGGAGCACAACGCGATGCGCGTCGGAGCGCAGAACACGCGCGGTGAATTGTCTCTCGCCAAGCGCCAATGTGACGTGTTCTCCATCGATACGCATCGCTGCGCTTGGCTTGCTGTTCGGCAAGCGCAACATAAACCCGTCGCCGCTCGGCACTATACCAACTGCGTAACGCAACTCGCCCTGTGCGTAGTCAAAGTCGATGCTGCTATCAGGCTGGTTCGGCCAGAATCCGTCAGCGAGTGCCCACGGTGTCGCAGGCTCCCCAGCCGCGCGCGACGCAGCGCGACAGGCGTCCCGGGCCACCGACCATTCAACCAATGCGCAGGCCGCAAGCGCAGCGTCTGTTGGCGCGGGAAGCGGCGGCAACAAATCGTCCGAATAGCGCCCGATAAATCCGGTATCAATGTCGCCCGCGGCAAATGCCGGATGCCGCGCGACACGCTGCAAAAACTCGACGTTGTTGGTGAAGCCAACCACCGCATATTCGTCGAGCGCCAAAGCCAGACGTTGAAGCGCCTGTTCGCGGTTCTCGCCGTGCACGATGAGCTTCGCAATCATCGGATCGTAGTTCGGCGAAATCTCGTCGCCTTGACGCACACCCGTGTCGATCCGCACTACGTCGCTCGTCGATGGCGTTCGCAACACATTGATCGTGCCCGTCGCCGGCAAAAACTGGTTGCGTGGATTCTCGGCATAGACGCGTGCCTCGAATGCATGTCCGTTGATGCGCAGCTCATCCTGAAGCTTGGGCAGCCGCTCGCCAGACGCAACCCGCAATTGCCACTCAACAAGATCAAGGCCCGTGATCATCTCGGTCACCGGATGTTCGACCTGAAGACGCGTGTTCATCTCCATGAAATAGAAGCGTCCCGAGGTCGCGAAATCATGTTCCGCGATGAACTCCACGGTACCCGCACCTACGTAGCTCACCGCTTTCGCAGCGGCGACCGCCGCCTCGCCCATCTGTCGACGCCGCGATTCGGTCATGCCGGGCGCAGGCGCTTCTTCCATCACTTTCTGATGTCTCCGCTGCAACGAACAATCACGCTCAAACAGGTAAACACAATGCCCGAGTTCGTCCGCAAACACCTGAATTTCGATGTGGCGTGGACGTTGCAGATATCGCTCAATCAATACGTTGTCATCACCGAATGAATTCTTCGCCTCACGCTTTGCAGAAGCCAGCGCGGACAAGAATTCGCCCTCGTTCTCTGCGACCTTCATGCCTTTCCCACCGCCGCCCGCACTCGCCTTGATGAGTACCGGGAAGCCAATGCGTTTTGCCTCATTCGCTAACAATGCTTCGTTCTGGTCCGCGCCGTGATAGCCGGGCACCAGCGGCACGCTGGCGCGTTCCATTAGCCGCTTGGATTCGGCCTTGAGTCCCATCGCCTCAATCGCGGCGGGTGGCGGCCCGATGAACACAATCCCCGCATCGGCACACTGCTGCGCGAAGGCTACATTTTCCGACAGAAATCCATAGCCGGGATGCACGGCCTGCGCCCCCGTGCGTTTTGCGATTTCGAGCACCTTGTCGCCACGCAGGTACGAATCTTTCGGGGCCGCGCCGCCGAGATAATGCGCCTCATCGCAAGCCGCCACATGCATCGCATTACGATCTGCATCCGAAAACACGGCGACCGTCTGAATGCCCATGCGCCGCGCGGTTCGCGCCACACGAACTGCGATTTCGCCGCGATTGGCAATCAGTATTTTGGTGAACATGTCTCTACTCTTTGATCCACAACGGCTTGCGTTTTTCAAGGAAGGCGCGAATGCCCTCTTTCGCCTCGGGCGTCGAGCGAATCTGCGCGATGCGCTCGACGGTGTCTTCCATCAGCTCATCGTCGATTGATTTTTGCGACACCGCCTGAATGAGGTGTTTGGCCGCTTCAATGGCTTTTGGGCTGTTCGCGAGCAGGGTTGTGCAGAGCCCCGCAATCTGCTCATCCATCGCTTCCGCGCTTGACGCCAGATCGTGCAACAGGCCAATGCGAAAAGCTTCAGCGCCACTAAATCGCTCGGCGGTTGCGAAGTAGCGACGCGCATAGCGAGCACCGATCGCTTCGATCACATACGGACTGATCACTGCGGGAATGATGCCGAGCTTGACCTCCGAGAGCGAAAACTGCACGTCGGCCACACCGATGGCAATATCAGCCGCCGCGACCACTCCCACGCCGCCGCCAAATGCGTTGCCCTGTACGCGCGCGATGACGGGCTTTGGGCAGGCGTAGATTGCGTTCAACATGAGTGCGAGCTCCCCCGCATCCTCACGATTTTGATCCGCGTCGTAGTCCGCCGCACGCTTCATCCAGTTGAGATCAGCACCCGCGCAGAAGCTCTTGCCTTCGGCCGCGATCACGATGACGCGAACGTTCTCGTCTTCGCCGAGATCGCGAAACGCCTCGATGATTTCGCGAATCATGATCTCATCAAATGCGTTGTGAACCTCGGGCCGGTTCATCGCGATCATTGCGACGCCGCGTGCGTCGCGTTCAATTCTGATGGTGTTCATTGCATTACATCCGGAAGACGCCGAACTTCGTATCCTGAATCGGCGCGTTCAAACTGGCCGAGAGCCCGAGGCCGAGCACGCGACGCGTATCGGCGGGGTCGATGATGCCGTCGTCCCATAGTCGAGCGGTGGCGTAATACGGATGCCCTTCACGCTCATACTTTTCGGTGATCGGCGCTTTGAAAGCGGCTTCTTCGTCTTTCGACCAGGCGCCGCCTTTCGCTTCGATATTGTCGCGCTTGACGGTCGCCAAAACGCTCGCAGCCTGTTCGCCACCCATCACGCTGATGCGCGCATTCGGCCACATCCACAAGAAGCGCGGGCTGTAGGCGCGACCGCACATGCCGTAGTTACCTGCGCCAAAACTGCCGCCGATGATGACGGTGAACTTTGGCACGTTGGCACACGCGACGGCGGTGACCATCTTCGCACCGTTCCTCGCGATGCCTTCGTTTTCATACTTGCGACCCACCATGAAACCGGTGATGTTCTGCAGGAAAACGAGCGGTATTTTGCGCTGGCAACACAGCTCAATAAAGTGCGTGCCTTTCAGCGCTGACTCGGAGAACAGTACGCCGTTGTTGGCGATGATGCCGACCGGCATGCCGTAGATTCGCGCAAACCCCGTCACTAACGTCATGCCGTAACGGGGCTTGAATTCGTCGAAATCGCTGCCGTCCACAATGCGCGCGATCACTTCGCGCACATCGAACGGTTTGCGCGTATCGACAGGAATCACGCCGTACAACTCATGCGGATCGAATAGCGGTTCGACGCTCTCCGTCATCGCAAGCTGCGCGGGTTTGACCGTATTGAGATTGGCCACTGCCTGACGCGCGAGACCCAACGCATGCGCATCGTTTTGCGCGAGCTGATCGGCGACGCCAGACAAGCGCGTATGAACGTCGCCGCCACCCAGATCTTCCGCCGTGACCACCTCGCCGGTCGCGGCTTTCACGAGCGGCGGGCCTGCGAGAAAGATCGTGCCCTGATTTTTTACGATGATGGATTCATCGCTCATCGCGGGCACGTACGCACCGCCCGCCGTGCATGAACCCATGACAACTGCGATCTGCGCGATGCCCGCCGCGCTCATCGTCGCCTGGTTGTAGAAAATGCGCCCGAAATGATCACGGTCCGGAAACACCTCGTCCTGATTCGGCAAATTCGCGCCGCCAGAATCGACGAGATAAATGCACGGCAAATTGTTCTGCGCGGCGATCTCCTGTGCGCGCAAATGCTTTTTCACCGTCAACGGATAGTACGTGCCGCCCTTCACCGTCGCGTCGTTGGCGACGATCACACACTCACGACCGCTCACGCGCCCGATGCCGGTGATGATGCCCGCGCCGGGGGACTCGTTGTTGTACATCTCGTAGGCGGCGAGCCCCGAGAGTTCGAGAAACGGCGAGCCCGGATCGAGCAGGTGTTTCACGCGATCACGCGGCAACAGCTTGCCGCGCCCCGTGTGCTTTGCGCGCGCAGCATCTCCACCACCGAGCGCTGCGGCTGCGTGCTTTGCGCGCAAGTCGTCAACCAGCGTCTGAATCGCTTGTCGCGATGCGAGTACGCTGGCATCGCGTGGATTCAGTTTGGATTCAATGGCAGGCATTTAATATTTCCAAGCGCCTTTAGTGATCCACGCTTCCAGCATCGGAAGGCGATCTGCGCCCCAGAACGGCTCACCATCAACGATAAAGAACGGTGAACCGAACACGCCCTTGGCAATCGCGGCCTCAACGTTCGTCTTCAATTTGCTTTTGATGTCGTCGGATTGCGTGGCGGCGATTACTTCGTCGGCGCTGTAACCGAGACCGGCAGCGATGTCGCCAATGACGTCAAGCTTGCTGATATCGCGATCACCACGAAAGAAGGCGCGATAGAGTTCGAGCGTAAATTTCTTTGCATGCGCAGGATGCTTTTCCTGCATCCAGAGCACGGCGCGCGCCGGGTTCTGAGTGGCGATCGGGAATACGCCCGGCGCTCGGTAAGGAATGCCGTAGAACGCCGCGCTGCGCCGGAAGTCGTTCTCAGAATACGGCCCCTTCATCGGTGCCATCGTGAGCGGCTGCCCGCCTGTGGACTTGAACACGACGCCCAGCAAAATCGGATGCCAGTTCACGGCGCGATTCACGCGCTGCCCGAGCGCTTCAATCATCTCGGCGGCGAGATAGCCGTACGGCGACGAGAAGTCAAAGTAGAAGTCGATTGCACCGGCCATTTACTGCCCCCTAGATTTCGTAAGCGCCGGACGTAAGACCGCGTCCGATCAGTATTTTTTGAATGTCGCTCGTGCCTTCGTAAATCTGGCACACCCGGACGTCGCGATAAATGCGCTCGACCGGGAAGTCCGACACATAGCCCGATCCGCCGTGAATCTGAATCGCGTCGGAGCAAATGTGCTCGGCAATTTCACTTGCAAAAAGTTTCGCCATCGCCGCTTGCGTGAGGCAAGGTTTCCCGGCGTCTTTAAGACTTGCAGCATGATGGATCAACTGCCGCGCAGCTTCAATTTGCGTGGCCATATCCGCGAGTTTGAACTGCACCGATTGATGCTCGAAGATGGGCTTGCCGAAAGTCGAGCGCTCATTCGCGTAGCGAAGTGCAGCCTCGAACGCGGCGCGCGCCATACCCACGCTTTGCGCCGCAATACCGATGCGACCGCCTTCAAGACCCGCGAGCGCGATTTTGTAGCCCGCGCCTTCGTCGCCGATACGTAGCGACGCTGGCACGCGGCAATTTTCAAACAGAATTTGCGCGGTATCACTTGAATGCTGGCCAAGTTTGTCTTCAATGCGCGCGACGGTGTAGCCCGGTGTTTTTGTGGGCACGATGAAGGCGCTAATGCCGCGCTTGCCCGCAGCTTTGTCGGTTACCGCCATCACAATCGCCACGTCGGCGTTCTTGCCCGAGGTGATGAATTGCTTGACGCCGTTGAGTACGTAGTGATCGCCGTCCAGTGTCGCCGTCGTGCGCAGATCAGCAGCATCGGAGCCCGCCTGCGGCTCGGTCAGGCAGAACGCGCCGAGCATCTCGCCGCGCGCGAGCGGCACCAACCAATCCTGTTTCTGCTGCTCATTGCCAAAGCTCATCATGATCGAGCAGACGGGGCAGTTGTTGACGGACACAACCGTACTTGTGCCGCCATCGCCCGCCGCTATTTCTTCCAGGATGATGGCGAGTGAGGTGTAGTCGAGCCCCGCGCCGCCGTATTCATCGGGTACGGCGATGCCGTAGCAACCAAGCTCGGCCAAACCTTTCAGCTCTGCCGCTGGAAAAGTGTGCGATTTGTCCCACGCCGCGGCCTTCGGTGCGATTTGCTCCTGCACGTAAGCGCGCACGCTGTCGCGCACCATGCGCTGCTCTTCAGTCAACACCACTTACTTACGCTCCACAATTTCTACCGGCATCCCAGCCGCTTTCCAGGCGGTGAAGCCCTGCGTCATGTGCGCAACATTAGTAAGCCCCATGTCCTGAAACATCTTCGCTTCGAGCGCTGAGCGCCACGCCCCCGCGCAATACAGCACGAAGCGTTTGCCGCTTGCATAAACCGGCTTGTGATACTCGCAGGTCGGGTCGATCCAGAATTCGTTCATGCCGCGCGGCGAGTGCATCGCACCGGGGATTTTTCCTTCGCGCCACAGTTCGCGAACGTCGCGAATGTCGACGATCACCGTGTTCGGATCGTCCATCGCCGCGCGCATTTCGTCGAACGAGAGCGTCGTGATTTCACGCTCGGCGGCGGCGACGAGATCAAGGGCGCTACGCATGATTCGGCGATTCACACGCAGCAAGCAACTTTAGCCTAAAACCGAGCCCACACGGGGGCAAGGAGGATAAATAAGCTAAAGTCGATTTCATACGATTTACTGCGTTAGCCCCCATGCGGCGGCGGTTTTATTGAAAAGCTGTTGCTTTCAAATGTGTCGTTACCAGGGAATCAAAGCCCCCGTGTTGTCGTAAAGTCCACCGTGCAAATCAGACGCTTTGTCGATGACGTGACGCATGCCGGCGACGCTCTCGGTGGGCGTTAGCGAGGCCTGCGGGCCACCCATGTCGGTCCGCACCCAGCCAGGATGCAGCGCCAACACGCGCACGCCCTTTTTGCCAAGTTCCAGCGACGCTGCCTTCACCACCGCGTTTAGCGCAGCTTTGCTGGCACGATAAGCGATGCCCGAGTCGCTGCTCATCGTAGAAATTGAGCCCATGCGCGACGACATAAATACCATCGCACCGCGCGCTCTAGCAACGTTGTCCGAGAACGCGAGCGTCAAACGCAGCGGCCCCAACACATTGGTGCGCATGACGAGATCAAAGTCCTCCGTCGGCATGTCGGTGAGACCGTCGCTGCGCGGACCATAAACGCCCGCGTTACAGATCATCACGTCGATGGAGTCGTCTTTCAGTTTCTCGGCGAGCGAATCAATGGAGGACGAGGTGCTGGTGTCCAGCGCCTCGATGCGCACACCGACGCGGCGAAGTTCGGCCGCCTCGGCCGGGCGGCGGCACGTGGCGATGACGTCATAGCCATCCGCCGCGTACTGTTTCGCAAATTCAAGCCCGAGGCCGCGATTGGCCCCGATGACAAGAACAGTTTTCGCCATTATTTTTTCTTGTTTCGCTTTAGATCATTTCAATGGCCATGGCGATCCCTTCGCCACCGCCAATGCACAACGCGGCGACGCCTTTTTTGCCGCCTGTTTTCTTGAGCGCGCCAATCAGCGTGACGATGATGCGAGCGCCGGACGCGCCAATCGGATGACCCAGCGCGCAAGCACCACCGTGAATGTTCACTTTGTCATGCGGAATGCCAAATTCTTTCATCGCAGCCATCGTGACCGTCGCGAAGGCCTCATTGATTTCGAACAGATCAACGTCTTTTGCCGTCCAGCCTGTTTTCTTGAACACGTTGTTGATCGCGCCAACGGGGGCGGTGGTGAACCATTCCGGTTCCTGGCTGTGCTCGGCGTGAGCAACGATTTTTGCAATCGGCGTCAGGCCAAGTTCTTTCGCTTTCGAAAGCTTCATCACGACCAATGCCGCTGCGCCATCGGAGATGGACGATGCATTCGCTGCCGTGATCGTGCCGTCTTTGACGAAGGCAGGCTTCAGGCCGGGAATCTTGTCGAGCTTGGCTTTCGGTGGCTGCTCATCGGTATCAATCACGGTGTCGCCAGCGCGACCCTTTACGGTGACCGGAGCCACTTCCCACTTGAACGCGCCGCTCGCGGTGGCCGCTTTGGCGCGCTCGGTCGACGCAATCGCAAACGCATCTTGCGCTTCGCGCGTGAATTCATATTTCTTGACGCAATTTTCAGCGTGTACGCCCATGGCCTTTTGGTCATACGCATCTTCGAGGCCGTCAGTCGCCATATGGTCCTGCATCTGCACAGCGCCGTAGCGATAGCCTGCGCGGGATTTCGGCAACATATGCGGCGCATTGGTCATGGATTCCATACCGCCCGCGACCACGATTTCGCGCGTACCGGCCATGATTTCGTCATGCGCAAGCTGTGTGGCTTTCATGCCGGAGCCGCACATTTTCGTGAGCGTCACGGCGGCGGCGCCTTTGGGCAGACCCGCCTTCAACGTCGCCTGACGCGCAGGGGCCTGGCCCTGACCGGCGATCAGGCAATTGCCCATGATCACTTCTTCAATTTGTTCAGGCTTCAGCCCGGCGCGCTCGACAGCGGCCTTGATTGCAACTGCGCCCAGATCGGAGGCAGACAGTGACGCGAAGTCGCCCATCATTCCGCCCATGGGCGTACGCACTGCACTAACGATGACTACGGGATCCGACATGATGTTCTCTCCAGAAATTTTTTGAGTGTGGGTAACGGTTAGCCTAGTTGGGGCGGCGGGCGATCCACATACTCCATTGTGACGCAAATGCGCCGATGACGCCGCCCAGTACCGCAGCCAGGGTAATGCCTGCGAGGGACAGCCGTGTGGCGCTCATGGCGATAGCCAGAGCAGCCGCTCCTATCAATATTTGCAGAAATAGCTTTCCCTTTGCTGACCAGGGCTGGTTTTGTAGGGCGATAGCCATACCAAACCACGCCAAAGCCACGCCCAACCAGATCAACAGACGACCGGGCATCGGCATCGCGGCATAAGCCAGCATGCCTGAAATCATCAGAAAAAAGCCGAGCAGCATCCAGTGATTTCGCGTCATTGCCAGCTTCTCACGCCTCAAGGCCTTCACCGGCCCGCTTTTCAATCGCCGCGAAGGCTTTGGCGGCAACCTCACGAACGCTGTCAGGGTGAGTCAAATCAATGTCCAGGTTACGCAGCAAGCCATCCTCAAGCCCATACACGCACCCGTGCACCGCCAGAGACTGGCCGCGCGACCAGGCGTCGCGAACCACCGTGGTGCGAGCCACGTTCACAGCCTGCACGGCGACGTGCAACTCGCACAATTTGCGCAGTTTGCTGTCGCGATCAGGCAGCGCGTCGATGCTCGGGCGATGCCGCTCAAGCGTGTCACGAACATGCTGAAGCCAATTGTCGGAAACGCCCAGCCGCTCGCCGTCAAACGCCGCTGCGATGCCGCTGCAACCATAGTGACCGACGAGCAACACCTGCTTCACCTTCAAAATTTCTATCGCGAAGTGCAATACCGACAGGCAATTCAGATCGGTATGTGTCACGACGTTAGCAACGTTTCGATGCACAAAAACTTCACCGGGCGGCAACCCAATAATCTGGTTCGCCGGCACCCGCGAATCCGAACAGCCAATCCATAAATATTGGGGCGCCTGCTGATGCTTCAATCGCTCAAAAAATTGCGCGTCGTCCGCGAGCACTGAGGCGACCCAGGCGCGGTTGTTGGCAAATAATCGTTCGAGATTGGCTTTAGGCATGGGCTTGCTCAGTTTCGTCTCAGTCGCGTGTTCACTTCGTTTCGTTGTAAAGCTCGCGCCCGATCAACATGCGGCGCACTTCGCTCGTTCCCGCGCCAATTTCGTAGAGTTTGGCGTCGCGCCAGATGCGGCCGGTAGGATAGTCGTTAATGTAGCCGTTACCGCCCAGCGCCTGAATCGCTTCGCCCGCCATCCAGGTCGCTTTTTCGGCGCAGTACAGAATCACCGCAGCCGCGTCCTTGCGTGTGACTTGGCCGCGATCACACGCCTGCGCGACGGCGTAAAGGTAGGAGCGACCAGCAGAATAGGTCGCGTACATGTCGGCCAACTTGCCCTGCATGAGCTGAAATTCGCCGATGGACTGGCCAAATTGCTTTCGTTCGTGAACGTAAGGCAATACCGCATCTAGGCACGCCGCCATCAGGCCGACCGAACCGCCCGCCAGCACCGCGCGCTCGTAATCGAGTCCGCTCATAAGCACTTTGACGCCCTGACCGACTTCACGCATCACGTTTTCGACCGGCACTTCGCAATCCTGAAACACCAGTTCGCAGGTGTTTGAGCCACGCATGCCCAGTTTGTCGAGCTTTTGCGCGGTTGAGAAGCCCTTCATGCTTTTTTCGATGATGAATACCGTGATGCCACGCGAGCCGAGGCTCAAGTCAGTTTTGGCGTAAACGACCAGCGTGTCTGCGTCGGGGCCATTGGTGATCCACATCTTGTTGCCGTTCAGCACATAGTGATCGCCCTTGAGATCGGCGCGCAGCTTCATGCTGACGACGTCCGAGCCCGAACCCGGTTCGCTCATCGCGAGCGCACCGACGTGTTCACCCGAAACAAGTTTCGGCAGGTATTTTTTCTTCTGCGCGTCGCTGCCGTTCAACTTGAGCTGATTCACACAAAGGTTCGAGTGCGCGCCGTACGAAAGACCTACCGCGCCGCTGGCACGACTGATTTCCTCCATCGCCACCACATGCGCCACATAGCCCATGCCCGCGCCGCCATATTCCTCGGGCACCGTGATGCCGAGGATGCCGAGGTCACCCATCTTTTTCCACAAATCCATGGGGAACTGATTGCTGCGGTCAATCTCGGCAGCGCGCGGCGCAATCTCATTCGCCGCGAACGCAGCGATTGAATCGCGCAACATCTCAATGTCTTCGCCAAGATCGAATTTGAGTTGGGGAAATTGCATAGTGGCCTCCTGTAGGAGCGGCTCGCCGCGACCAATCTTCACTGGAAGTGCGAAGGTCGCGGCAAGCCGCTCCTACAAGGGACTATTTAGCCGGAATCGAAATCAACGTCTGTTGCATCAGCGCACAGAGCGTTTCTTTGCCGCCTTCCGTTACAAAAACTTTGCCTTGAGTAATCGTTAACGTTCGGCCGGATTTGATAATTTCACCGCGAGCGCGTAATTTTTCGCCGTCGGCGGGGGCGAGCAGGTTCAGCTTGAACTCAACGGTCAATACGTTGCTGCCCGGCGGCATTAACGTCGCTCCGGCGCAACCGCCTGCCGTGTCCACCAGCGTACCAATGATGCCGGCATGAAAATAACCGTTCTGCTGCGAAAGCTCGGGTTTGAATTCGACTTCGAACTCAGCGATACCTTCATCCACCTCAGTCAACCGCGCCCCAATCAATTTCATCGCACCTTGCGAATTGAAGATCGAGAGGATGTCAGCGGTTTTTTGTGCGGTCAGCATAGCCCGTAATTCTAAGGCTAAAGTTGACGTTTACGTCAACGTAAGGGTTTTCCTGTTCGAGCTGACGATGGTTACAAGATCAAACTATTTAGCCGAGTTTTTGAGCCGTTTGCGGCAGTCGCGCTCAATGGCCGAGATTTCTTCCAGCACCACGTCAATATCTTCGCGCTGCTGCTCCAGCAACACTCGTCGCGCTGCCAGCACCTCAAGAAATTTCACGAGCTGTGGTCGCTCGTTGTGATCCGCGTCGTAGAGATCGAGGATGCCTGAAATGTCCGCCAGGCTCATGCCGAGCCGCTTACCGCGCAATACCAGCTTGAGGCGCACGCGCTCGCGCTGGCTATAAATGCGCCGCGTCCCCCGCCGCTCCGGCGACAGCAAACCCTGATCTTCATAAAAACGAATCGCGCGTGTGGTCAGCGCGAATTCATCGGCCAGATCGGTGATGGTGAAAGATTCGCGGCGCGGCGCAGACGTTGCGGCTTTGGTCATGGCAGAAGCGGAAGAAGGCGATGGCATGTCGTGAGTTTAGCTTTGCATTAACCACGCAAGCATCACAACCGTCAACCCCACCGCCACCACAACCGCCGTCATTCTCGCCCCGTACACAAGCAATGCCCAGACAACTATTCCGACGGGCGGGAATCCAGATAGGCACGCCTATTTGCTCTTCGATGATCGCAGCTCAGGCACCTTCTGGATTCCCGCTCCTGCGTCGCGAGAATGACGCCAAAAAGGTGGAAACCTAAAAAGTGGCTCTTGGCAGTTCCGCTTCGGTAAACACCAGATGCACCTGCGCATCCGCCGGAATGCCGGGCATGGTTGCAGCCCAAGCGTGCCACTCCGCGCGCATCGTTTCCAGTCGAACCGGTTCGCGCTTTGCCAGATTCGCCCGCTCACGAGGATCGGTATCCACATCGAACAAATACTCGTGCGAATCGATGGCGAGGTATTTCCAGCGACCATCACGCATGGCGGCCTGCTTGCGATGATTCATGCGCCAGTAGAACTTGCGCGGTGGATTGCGTGTCGCGTCGGCGAGCACGGGAGCCATATCGACGCCATCTAGCGGCGCCGCGGCATCGTCCGCCACGCCCGCCGCCGCAAGCATCGTCGCAGTCCAGTCCATCGTCAGATTGGGCGTCGCGGAAACGCCTCCCGCCTCGATGCGCGCGGGCCAGCGCGCCACCAGCGGCACGCGCAAACCACCTTCCAGCAAATCCATCTTGCCGCCGACAAACGGCCAGTTTTTCGAGTAGCGCTCACCGCCGTTGTCACTCGTGAAAATCACCAGCGTGTTGTCCGCAAGGCCCTTTGCCTCAAGCGCCGCCATCATGCGCCCAATGCCTTCATCCATGTGATGAATCATGCGCCAGTATGTGTCGAGCGAACCACCGTCGACGTGACTGATTTTTGGGCTGATGCGCAGCGCCTCTTCACGATCATCGCGCGTCTCCCACGGCCAGTGCGGCGCGGTGTAGTGAACGGAGAGCAAAAACGGCTTGTCCGCCGATTGCTCATCAATCCACTTCACCGCGCGGTCACTCACCATGTCGGTGAAATAGCCGTCCTCATGAATCTCGGTTTCGTTCTCCCACAGGTCGTGATTGCCCCGCGAATCCATGTGCGTGAAGTAATCGACCGCACCTGCGGTCGCACCGAAAAAATAGTCGTAACCGCTCTGTCGTGGGCCGAAGGTTGGGCCATGACCTAAGTGCCACTTGCCGGTTAGCGCGGTGCGATAACCAGAGTCACGCAGACGGCTGGCGAGCGTTAGCACGTCCGGTGGCAAACCAAGCACCGAGCTGCCACGCGCGTTCCCGCCCATGGGTTCTTCCGCTGCGCCACGAAAACGGTATTGATATCGCCCCGTCATGAGCGCGAAACGTGTGGGCGAACAGACGGGTGAATTTGCCATCGCGTGCGTGAAGCGCATGCCCTCTTTCGCCATGCGATCAATGTTCGGCGACACGTCGAACGATGCGCCTGCACCGCCGTAACAGCCGAGATCGGCAGAGCCTAGGTCGTCGGCAAGGATGAAGATGAAATTGGGGCGAGAGTTCATGGGGAAAGCTTACCGCAGTCCCGTACCCCAACCGCCGTCATCCTCGGCGAAAGCCGGGGATCCAGTTCGTAAAACCACGCGAAGCGCAAATCAACCGTTCGCCCTGAGCTTGTCGAAGGGTCTGATAAAGGGGAGAGTGCTCGTGCGCCACCAGCGCGCTCTGTCGCCGCGCGGGGCGACCTACTTTCTGGCATTGCCCAGAAAGTAGGCAAAGAGGCTAGCCCCTGCACCCCGCTTCATCCTCCGGTGCTCGCAACGGGCGGGATGCGTCGAACGGCACACGAAAGCTTCGCTGACGCTACGCACAGTGTGTGCCGACGACGCATCTACGACCGCCCGTTACTCCGCTCCTCGGCGCGGGCTGAAGGGGCGTTAGAACAAGCTCACCAAAGCATAAAGTGGCTATCACTGCCGAAGTGCCTTACCAGTCTGTTTGCAAGCCAGCGCAACTCGCCTGTGGATAAGTCGTTCGACGCCCCGAGAATCGCCGCTAAACTATCTAAATGCGTGAACTATTTGTGTATTGCGACGAAAGTATTGGTGCTGGCCGTTCGTACTCGAATTTTTACGGGGGCGTCCTTGTAGAGTCGAGTCATATCCGTGAGGTCAACGAGCGACTCTCTGCCAAAAAACTCGAGCTAAATTTTTTCGGAGAATTGAAGTGGCAGAAGATTAGCGAAGCCTACGCTGACAAATACATTGCATTCTTGGATGAAGTCTTCAGTTTGCTTGGCGAACGCAAGTTGAAGCTTCGGATTATGTTTCGGCAGAACAATTGGTCACCAGTTGGTCTGAGTCGTGAACAAGTCGAGAACGAATACTTCATGCTGTACTTCCAGTTCATTAAACACGCTTTTGGACTGACATATTCAACAAGCCGGGAGACCGGGGTGGGCGTGAGACTGCATTTTGACCGCCTGCCCGACACGAACGAAAAATCTGCCGCATTTAAAGGCCATTTGTTAGGCCTAAACCACTCATCTCGCTTTGTTTCTAGTGGCGTGCGAATATTGCCAGATCAAATTGCGGAGATCGACTCAAAGGATCATGTCACTCTTCAGGCTCTAGATATCGTGCTTGGAGCAATGCAATTTCGTCTAAACGACAAGCATCTGGTGAAAGCAGAAGGGTCTCGATTTCGAGGGAAGAGAACGATTGCCAAAGAACGCGTGTACAAACACATTAATGGAAAAATTCGTCTGCTGGTGCCTAATTTTAATATCGGAATCAACACCAGTGATCGCGGTGATTCGCGCAACTTCTGGCTAGATCAATACCGCCACTGGTCCTTCGTTCCGCGCGATCGAGAGAAAAATCTAAATTACCAAAAGAAAAGGCTCCGCGACCGCTAGAAAGAGTCCCAAGCAAAACTTGAGCGTTCGCGGGCCGAAGAGCCAAGTTGAATTATGACAGGCGCAGCGCTTCGCCGCAAGCGTCCCCTTCGCCCAGCTCGGGAGCTAGTAGCCCGGATGCTCCTGTCTAGGTCGTAGGATTGCTAATCGCGAAGTGATCAACTTTCGGTCGGAACGCCCCTTCAGCCCGCGCCGAGGAGCGGAGTAACGGGCGGTCGTAGATGCGTCGTCGGCACACACTGTGCGAAGCGTCAGCGAAGCTTTCGTGTGCCGTTGACGCGTCCCGCCCGTTGCGAGCACCGGAGGGAGAAGCGGGGTGCAGGGGCGAGCGTTTTTGGTTACTTTTGCCGCGATTGGCAAAAGTGACTGGCCCCGCGCGGCCATAGAGCGCGCTGGTTGCGTGCAGTCCAAGGTTGCTCTTCAATTCACGTTCATGGTTCGACAACCTCACCACGAACGGATTCTTGCGCTTCGCGCGGATTACGAACTGGATCCCCGGCTGCGCCGAGGATGACGCCGGTTGGGGGTTGCCCCCTCACCCTAACCCTCTCCCGCGAGGGGAAAGGGGACAAAGCGTCCGCCGCGCTAGAGCAGCTTTTAGTCCGCCTTAAACCCCGACGCCACAATCACTGGCCGCCATTTCTCAATTTCCGCAAGCCGAAACTTCTCCAACCCCTCCGGCGTGCTGGTGGCAACCTCAGTCCCGGTGCGGGCGAATTTTTCTTTGATTTCGGCAGTGGCGAGCGCACCGTTCAGCGCTTTGTTGAGCACGGCAATCGTGGCGGGCGGTGTCTTGGCGGGTGCCCACAGGCTGTACCAACCGCTTCCTGTCGCGTCCTTAAAGCCAAGTTCCGCCATCGTTGGGATATCTGGCAACGTGGCGCTGCGCTTTTCACCGAATGAGGAGAGGATGCGGATCTTGCCCGCCTTGTGCAGCTCGGTGAGCTCGATATGCGTGTCCATGCCGCACGCGATCTGGCCGCCCATCAGGTCAACCAGCATCGGCGCGCCGCCCTTGTAGGGTACGTGCACCATGTCCACGCCAATCGAGCGACCGAGCATGATGCCAAAAAAGTGCGGCAGGCTGCCAGGACTGGGGCTGCCGTAGTTGGCTTTGTCCTTGTTTGCTTTGAGCCAGGTCACAAATTCGGCCATGTTTTTCGCAGGCAAGCTCGGTGGAATCGCCAACGCGAACTGGAAGAGGCCGACCATGCCAATCGGCGTCATGTCGGTGGCGGGGTTGTAGCCAGGATGGTTGTATGTCAGCTGCGAAAGCACCGGCGTGACGAGCGGCGCAAGCAGCATGGCGCTGCCGTCTGCTGGCGAGGCGCGCAATGCGTCCACAGCGATCTTGCCGCCTGCCCCCGTCCGGTTGTCAACAATGATTTGCGAGCCCGGCGGCAGGCCGTCGCGCATCTTGTCTGCCAATAGGCGAGCGATGAGATCCGCGCCACCGCCTGCGGCAAAACCGACGATGATTTTTGATTGCTGCGGCATTTGCGCCTGAGCGAAACTTGGCAGACCCGCAAGCGTTGGCGCGGCAAGTGTAGCGAGCAGCATCTGGCGACGGGTATTGGAAAGTTGATGCATTGCGTCCTCCTTTATTGTTGGCATACGAATTATGAACTTCGGCGGTGCGTCCCTGTAGGAGCGGCTTGCCGCGACCCCGCGACGTCGTCGGATCGGTCGCGGC
>JANXNI010000011.1 GCA_025354165.1 Burkholderiales bacterium
ACCGCGAATGCCGTTGGCACAAATCGCGGTGGAACCGCTCCCATAGCAAGCGGCGCTTTGCCCAGAGTCATAACGAAGTAGCTATCCATGTCCAACTATCCCTGCCTGATCGAAAATCTTGCTTTTGCAGAAGCTCCACGCTGGCATGATGGCGAACTCTGGTTCTCTGATTTCTTTACGCATCAGGTCATGCGCGTTGACCGCGAAGGTCGTGCGCATGTGGTCATCGAAGTTCCGAATCAGCCATCAGGTTTAGGCTGGTTGCCAAACGGTCGATTACTCGTCGTTTCTATGCTTGATCGCAAGCTCATGCGGCTTGATCCAACGGGCCTCGTTGAAGTCGCCGACCTGAGTCAACTCGCAGATTTTCATTGCAACGACATGGTGGTCGACGCGAAGGGCCGCGCCTACATCGGCAACTTCGGTTTCGACATTTTTACGCAGCCCGTCGTGCCTAAACCAACCGTGCTGATGATGGTGTCTCGTGAAGGTAAAGCCTCCGTCGCCGCAAACGACCTGGCGTTTCCGAACGGCACCGTGATCACGCCCGATGGCCGCACCATGATCATCGGCGAAACGTTCGCACGTAAGCTCACGGCGTACGATATTGCCGACGACGGCACGCTGTCAAACCGCCGTGTCTGGGCTGATCTCGGCAAACTCGCGCCAGACGGCATTTGCCTCGATGCCGAAGGCGCAGTTTGGGTCGCGTCGCCGCGCACTAACGAGTTCGTTCGCGTACTGGAAGGCGGCACCATCACGCGCCGCATTCCGGTGTCGAATCAAGGTATCGCCTGTGCGCTGGGCGGCGAAGATGGCAAACGATTGTTTATGGTGATCGGTCGCGTGAAACCCTACGAAGAAGCAATGGTGACGCGAGTGGGCCGCATTGAGTACATCGACGTTGATGTGCCTGCGGCGGCTTCACCGCGCTAGCTAAACTGTACGAAATTCGGCGCGCGTTTCTCAGCAAACGCGCGGAATGCTTCTGCCGCCTCCGGACTTTTCAGGCGCTCGGCGAACACTTCACTTTCGCGATCCATTGTCTGCGCTATTAGTGCGCTGTCGCGCATCAGGCGCTTGGTGGCACGTAATGCGCCGATGGGCTTTTCAGCGAGCGTGTGTGCTATGGCCAATGCTTTTGCGCGCAGGGCTTCAGGCGCAGCCAGATAGCGCGCCAGTCCCCACTCCACAGCCGTCTTGCCGTCAACATGTTCGCCTAGAGCAACCATGCTGAAAGCTCGCGCGTAGCCGATGCGCGCCTGCAAAAGCAGGCTGGATGCCGCTTCGGGCACCAATGCGAGATTGACGAATGGCGTGACCAGACGCGCCTGTTCGGTGACGCAGACAACGTCGCAGTGCAGCAGCATCGTGGTGCCAACGCCGACGGCGAGACCGTGCACAGCGGCGACGATAGGCTTGTCCGCTGTGGCAAGGCCGTGCAGAAAACGGGTGACGTGACGCACCGTCGGGCCAGAGCCAACAGAGATCGAGGCGAAGTCGCTCAGGTCGTTACCCGCCGTGAAACTGTCGCCTTCGCTGCGAATAATGATGCAGCGAATCGCGGGGTCGTCCTGGGCGCGTTGCAAGCCGTCAGCGAGCACGCCGTACATCGCGTTGGTCAGCGCGTTCTTCTTGTCGGGGCGATTCATCGACAGCGTCATGATAGGACCGTCTACGGCTACAGTGACTAGTTCGGTCATGGTGGTGGCTCCTTGCACATGTATGTTTAGTTCCGAAGGATAGCGCGCACACTTAGTGCCACGATTTCAAACGTGGCGCTCGTCTGCCTACGCGCAATTCGTCGTCGTGTTGACGATTGTTACGTCGACGCGCTAACGTTGCGTTGGGTACCAACTTTGAACTGTCTATGCCAACGAAACCACCGCCCGAAGTTGCAGCGACTTTCGCATCCTATCCGCCGGAAATTCGTAAGCGAGTACTCAAGCTACGCGAATTGATGCTCGATGTTGCCGCCTGTACGCAAGGTGTCGGCGAACTGGAGGAATCGCTCAAGTGGGGTGAGCCAGCGTACATAACGGCGGCATCGAAGAGCGGCAGCACTGTTCGCATCGCATGGAAGAAAACGAAGCCCAAGCAATACGCGATGTACTTCAATTGTCAGACCACGCTGGTAGATTCGTTCAAGACGATGTTTCCGACGGCGTTCAAGTTTGAAGGCAATCGGGCGCTGGTGTTTGAGGAAGCTCACGTAGTGCCCGTTGAGGCGTTGCGCATCTGTGTGGCAATGGCGTTGACGTATCACCAAAAAGCGCACGCTAAAAAGCGTGAAAAGGCATAGCTCGCGTGGCGATTACCCCGGTCGACATTACCTTTTTCAGTGCGCCCGCAGAATTGCAGAAATGGTTTTCCAAGCATCACGCGAGCGTTGCCGAACTTTGGGTTGGTTTTCACAAGAAGGGCAGCGGCGTGGCCAGCATCACGTGGCCGGAATCAGTGGACGAGGCGCTGTGCGTTGGCTGGATTGACGGCGTTCGCAAAAGTCTCGGCGAAGCGAGTTACGTGATCCGTTTCACGCCGCGCAAACCGACCGGCATCTGGAGCGTGGTGAACGTGAATCGGGTGGCGGTTCTGATCACTGAAGGGCGCATGCAATCGTCCGGGAACGCAGCTTTTGCTGCGCGTTCGCACGCCAAAACGGGCATCTACGCCTTCGAGCAGGACAAGCCGGAGTTGAGCGCCGCAGACGTTCTCGCCTTCAAAAAGCACAAAGCGGCATGGAAATTTTTCGAGGCGCAACCGCCTGGTTATCGCCGGCAGATGAGCTGGCGCGTGACGAGCGCCAAACGCGAAGCGACGCGAGCCAAACGTCTGCAAATTCTGATCGAGGCGTCAGCGGCGGGCATTCGGCTTGAATAGAAAATACGGGGAATCTCGCCAACAGCTTTTCTGTGAAATGACCACTGCATTGGGGGTAGACGTGATTTTGACTATTTATCGATAAATTGCTATTCGCGAAGCTAACCCATATGCAGTGGTCATTTCAATGAAAAGCTGAATCGTATTTGACAATGGAACGACGTTTGACTGCTGCTCTCGGCAGAGCCACTTCGCGCTCTGCAACAATGACTGTTGCGCCTCGTTGATTCGTCTCATGTCTTTCTTTCGCGATCTTTCCCTTTCTGCCGTCGTCACTGGTTTCGTTGTTGTTCTAGTTGGGTTCACCAGCACCGGCGCGCTGGTGTTTCAGGCAGCGCAGTCGCTCGGCGCGACACAGGCGCAAGTCAATTCGTGGATGTGGGCGCTGGGACTCGGCATGGGCCTCGCGTCGATCATTCCGTCGCTCGTTTACAAAAAGCCGGTGGTTGCTGCGTGGTCGACGCCCGGTGCGGCGCTGATCGCGACCAGCGCGTCCGGTGTGACGATGCCGGAGGCGGTCGGCGCGTTCGTGCTTTGCGCGGTGCTGATCATCATCGCGGGTGCTTCGAAATTGTTCGAGCGCATGATGAATCGTATTCCGGTTGCCATCGCGTCGGCGATGCTCGCGGGCGTGTTGCTACGCTTCGGGCTTGAAGCATTCAGTTCGATCAAAACGGCTCCGGCGATGGTGCTAGCGATGTTCGCGCTGCATCTGCTCGGTCGGCGCTTCTGGCCGCGTTACGGCGTTGTTGGTGTGCTCGCTGTGGGGCTTGCGTTTGCTCAGAGTGCGGATGCTTTGAAATGGTCTGCGGTGACTGTGGAATGGGCAACGCCAGTTTGGGTGACGCCTGAGTTTTCGGTTCACGCCATCGTCGGGCTCGCGCTGCCGCTTTTTCTGGTGACGATGGCGTCGCAGAACATGCCCGGCGTGGCCGTAATGCGCGGCGCGGGTTATGACACGCCGATCTCGCCCGTCATTACGACCACTGGCGTCATCAATCTGATCTTCGCACCGTTCGGCGCGTTTGCGCTCAATCTCGCGGCGATTACGGCTGCAATTGCGATGGGTCGTGAGGCGCATGAGGACAAGGACAAGCGCTACACCGCGGCCGTGATGGCGGGTGTTTTCTATTGTCTGATCGGGCTGTTCGGTGCGATTGTCGGCGGCTTGTTTGCGGCGTTTCCGCGTGAGTTGATCGTGGCGTTGGCGGGACTCGCGCTGATGGGCACGATTGGTAATGGTCTGGCTGCTGCTGTCACCGAAGAGAAGAACCGGGAGGCCGCCATCATTACGTTTTTGGTGACGGCATCGGGGGTATCGATGTTTGGCATTGGCAGCGCGTTTTGGGGCTTGGTGGCAGGTGTGGTGGCGATGGTGGTTTTGAATCGGCGGACTACTTAATGCGTGGATTGGCCGAGGCTCCCCTCCCCCCTGAGGGGGAGGGGCTCGAACCCGAACCGGGTTGGTCGGCGCGATTGAATCTGCGTTTTGAAGCGCGCGAAGTATCAGGTTCGGCACGCACCGTGATGACCGAGCGCAATCACTTTGGTCCGTTGCGCATTCTGAAGCCGCTCTACCCTGAAGGCCACGACATTTGCCACGGCGTGATCGTGCATCCGCCGGGCGGCATCGTGGCGGGCGACAGTCTGGCGATTGATGTGCAGCTTGATGCAAATGCCAACGCGCTCATTACCACGCCGGGCACACAAAAATGGTATCGATCCAGCGGAAAGCAGGCCCACGCGGTCACCCGACTGCGCGTGGCTGAAAGCGCGTCGCTCGAATGGATGCCGCAGGAAACAATGGTGTTTGATGGGGCATGGGCGGCGCAAGTCCTTGATATCGTGCTGGCACCGGGAGCGCGTTTCTTCGGTTGGGAAATGCTTTGTCTGGGCCGTACGACGCGCGGCGAGCGCTTCACGAACGGAGAATTTCGGCAGCGCATTCGATTGGTGCGCGTCGATTTAGACGCTCATCAGAATGCACCGATGTGGCGCGAGTCGATGCTTTTGCTCGGGAACGATCCGCTTCTGAGTTCACCGCTGGGGATGCGCGGCCTGCCGGTGATGGCGACAGCATGGATCGTGTGTCCGCCCGAGGCGCAGGATTCGGCGGCGCTGCTCAGCGAAATTCGCGCAGCACTTAACGATGCAACGCAAGCGGCTGCCTCGTCACCCGAACCGGGTCTGATCGTCGTCAAAGTTATCGGCGACGCGCCGGAAACGGTACGCAACTTGCTGATTGCCGTGTGGAGCAAAATACGAATGCAGGTGTTCGGACATAAGCCCGAATTGCCGCGCATCTGGAGCACCTAAAACTTCATGGAATCGTTATGGACTTAAGCCCGCGAGAAAAAGACAAGATGCTCATCTTCACCGCCGGTCTGGTGGCGGAGCGGCGCAAAGCGCGCGGTCTGAAGTTGAACCACCCCGAATCTGTCGCGCTGATCGCGGCGGCGATTCTTGAGGGCGCTCGCGATGGCCGCACGGCGGCTGAACTCATGAGCTTTGGCACCACGATTCTCGGACGCGACGATGTGATGGAAGGCGTGCCCGAGATGATCCCCGACATTCAGGTGGAGGCGACATTTCCTGATGGGACGAAGCTTGTGACCGTTCATAACCCGATTCAGTGATTTCGATGAAAACGAAAAATTACTGCGTTGCCTTCGCCTTGCCGTGCATGCGCACTGTCTGCGCCTCGTCGCCTTGTTCTTTTTCGTTTGCATCGAAATCAGGAGTTTCCAGATGATCCCCGGTGAAATCCTCACACTCGATGGCGACGTCGAGCTAAACGTCAAGCGCAAGACGCAAAAAATTGCGGTGTCGAATACGGGGGATCGCCCGATTCAGGTCGGCTCGCATTACCATTTTTTTGAGACGAATAATGCGCTCGATTTTGATCGTAAGACCGCGCGAGGTATGCGTTTGAACATAGCGGCGGGAACGGCAGTTCGCTTTGAGCCGGGGCAGTCGCGCACGATTGAATTGGTCGAGCTTGCAGGTAGCAAGACGGTGTTCGGTTTTCAGGGAAAAGTGATGGGTGCGTTATTGGAAAGAGCGCTGGTAAAAGTTTCCGCGAGGTCGGCAAAAACCGTCGCGAAGAAAACTACCAAAGCTCCGGTTGCCGTGAAGGCAAAACCGGTCGCGAAGAAGCCTGCAACGAATGGAGAAAAACGATGAGCACGCTCTCCCGCCGCGCCTATGCCGAAATGTTCGGCCCCACTACGGGTGACCGTGTTCGTCTCGCCGACACTGACCTTTTCATCGAAGTTGAAACGGACCTTACGACCTACGGTGAAGAGGTCAAATTTGGTGGTGGCAAAGTCATCCGCGACGGCATGGGCCAATCGCAATTGCCTGCCGCCAAAGTCGCCGACACGGTCATCACCAACGCGCTGATTGTTGACGCGAAATTGGGCATCATCAAGGCGGACATCGGCCTCAAAAACGGTCGCGTCTGGAAGATCGGCAAGGCTGGAAATCCTGACATTCAGCCGAACGTCACGGTGCCGATTGGCGGCGCAACGGAAGTGATCGCGGGCGAGGGCATGATTGTCACTGCGGGCGGCATCGACGCGCACATTCACTTCATCTGCCCGCAGCAGATCGAAGAAGCGCTCGCAAGCGGCGTAACCACCATGCTCGGCGGCGGTACGGGACCCGCAGCGGGGACAAGCGCGACGACCGTAACGCCTGGCATTTTTCACATGCGCGAAATGCTGCGCTCGCTCGATGCGTTTCCGATGAATTTTGGTTTACTCGGTAAGGGCAACATCAGCCAGCCGAAACCTATCGCCGAGCAAATCGAAGCGGGCGCGATTGGCCTCAAGCTGCATGAAGACTGGGGCACGACGCCCGCCGCGATCAACAACTGTTTGAACGTCGCCGACAAATACGACGTGCAGGTATCGATTCACTCTGACACCTTGAACGAATCCGGCTTTGTTGAGGACACGATTGCAGCGACAAAAGGCCGCGGCCTCTGCGCTTTCCATACCGAAGGCGCTGGCGGTGGTCATGCGCCGGACATTCTGAAAGTCATCGGCACTGACAACTTCCTGCCCGCATCCACCAACCCCACGATGCCGTACACGGTCAACACCATTGATGAGCATCTCGACATGCTCATGGTGTGTCATCACCTTGACCCGGCTATTGCTGAGGATCTTGCGTTCGCCGAATCGCGCATTCGCCGTGAGACGATCGCCGCGGAGGACATCCTGCATGACCTCGGTGCGATCTCGATGATGTCGTCCGACTCGCAGGCAATGGGCCGCGTGGGCGAGGTGATAACGCGCACCTGGCAGACAGCGCACAAGATGAAGGTGCAGCGCGGCTGGCTCGCGCCGTCTTCCCCCTCTCCCCTTTTGGGAGAGGGTTGGGGTGAGGGGGGCGGTGGCGTAAGAGCGCTCTCAAGAAACGACAATTTCCGTGTCCTACGCTACATCGCAAAATACACAATCAACCCAGCGATTGCTAACGGCGTGTCGCACGAAGTGGGCTCGCTCGAAGAGGGCAAATGGGCCGATATCGTCATCTGGCGACCCGCATTTTTCGGCGTAAAGCCGTCGATGATTTTGAAGGGAGGCCAGATCGCGTGGGCGCTGATGGGTGACGCCAATGCGTCGATTCCGACGCCGCAGCCAGTGCATGGTCGGCCCATGTTTGGCGCGTTTGGCGGTGCACTCAAATCGTCTTCGATCACGTTTGTTTCGAACACAGCGTTCAAGCTCGGCGTCGCGAAAAAGTATGGCTTGCAGAAAAATATCGCTCCGGTGAAGGGGATTCGTAAAGTGCGTAAACAGCACATGGTGTTGAACGGCTACATGCCGCATATGGAGATCGACACTGAGACGTACGAGGTTCGCGCGGATGGGCAACTGCTCATCTGTGAACCAGCGAAAGTGCTGCCGATGGCGCAGCGATATTTTTTATTTTGATATGCAACTTGCTACGCACTTAGTCCCGCGCGAAATTCAGGCGATTGAATCCGTTGAACTCACATTCGATCAACGCGAAAAATCTCGTCTGCGCGTGACGATGACGAATGCAGAGGAGATCGGAATTCAGTTAAAGATCGGCACGATGCTTTCGCATGGAGACAAGCTCGCGTTGCATGATGGCCGCATCGTTGAGGTGATCGCTGCGAACGAATCATTACATGAAGTGCGCGCGGGAAGCTCTGCGCAGCTTGCACGCATTGCCTATCACGTCGGCAATCGGCATGTGCCGCTGCAAGTTGAAGGTGAGTATCTGCTGATGCTGCCGGATCATGTCTTGCGAGCGATGGTCGAAGGCTTGGGCGGAACAGTAACCGAAGTGCAGCGTGGCTTTCAGCCCGAGAGTGGTGCGTACGGCCACAGCCACGTACATCATTCGCATGATGATCAGGGACACGGCGGAAGAATTCATGACCATCTCGCGCCAAGGAATGAAGATCGATGAGCGCGCTCCCGCGTTTGCTTCAGCTTGCCTCGCCAGCGTTGCCAGTCGGCGCGTATAGCTATTCGCAAGGGCTGGAGTGGGCGATTGAAAGCGGTGATGTCACGAATTCTGCGACGGCGCAGCGCTGGATCGAGGACCATTTATCGCTCGTATTTTCGCGTTTTGAAGCGCCGGTTTATGCCGCGTGTTTTGATGCGTGGCAACGGGAAGACGCCCCGGAAATTGCACGACTGAACGCGGAATTCATCGCTTCACGCGAATCCGATGAGCCGCGTGCGGAGACGTTGCAAGTGGGATTTTCATACGCCGCGTGGTGCCGCGAAGTGGCGACACTGACGGAATTACACCGCGCGACGCTGGCATCGTCTGATCGGGTGTGTGCGCCTGTTGGCGCCTCGCTTGCAGCGTTCGCCAGCGGCGTGTCCGTGCGCGATGGCCTGTTGGCCTACGTCTTCGGCTTCACCGAAAATCAGGTGATGGTGATGGCGAAAGCACTTCCGATGGGGCAGATCGCTGCGCAGAAATTGTTGTTCGCGCTTGGCGATGCGGTGACCGCTACCGTTGATTCGGCACTGCTTCTGGATGAAGCTGATTGGTCGAGCGCGTCGCCGTGGCTCGCGATCGCACAGATGAAACACGAAACTCAATATTCACGATTGTTTAGATCATGATTCGATTCGCATCTTGTAGGAGCGGCTTGCCGCGACCGATTTCCCCCTATCTGTCATTGGTCAAAGGCCACGTCGGGTCGCGGCAAGCCGCTCCTACAAGGACTGATCAATGAACGACCACGGCCCTCTGCGCGTCGGCATCGGCGGCCCCGTCGGCTCCGGAAAAACCGCGCTCACACTAGAACTCTGCCAACGCTTCCGCGACACGCACAACATCGCCGCCGTCACCAACGACATCTACACCAAGGAAGACGCGCAGTTTCTGGTGGATCACTCAGCGCTGGCGGCGGATCGCATCATCGGTGTCGAAACCGGTGGCTGTCCGCACACCGCGATTCGTGAAGACGCCTCGATCAATCTGGAAGCCGTAGATCGTCTGAACAAGCGCTTTCCCGGACTCGATATGATCTTTGTCGAGAGCGGCGGCGACAATCTGGCGGCGACGTTTTCGCCCGAATTGTCTGACCTGACGATCTACGTGATCGACGTTGCGGCGGGTGAAAAAATTCCGCGTAAAGGCGGGCCTGGCATTATGAAAAGTGATCTGCTGGTGATCAACAAAATTGATCTGGCACCGTACGTCGGCGCATCGCTCGAAGTGATGGCACATGACGCAAAAAAAATGCGCGGTGCCAAACCGTTTATTTTTTCCAATCTCAAAGTTGGCAAAGGCGTTGACGATATCGTCGCCTTCATCAAGCATCAGGGCATGCTTGAATGAGTTTTTCCCGCTGATCAGCTTTGGGCTGAAATGACCTTTCAGCAGGGGCTACATTCAAATTAGCGCGGAAGTCGATTAGTGGAAAAAATTGGCCATAGCCCCGATGAAAGCGTCATCACAGCCTAAAGCCGTATGCAATTCGCGGCGTCAAATTGATCGCTAAAGCTTGACGACGATCTTGCCCATCGCCTTACGCGATGACAGCCGTTTCAGCGCGTCTTTGGTGCCTTCCAGCGTCACCGTTTCTGTGATGCTGGGCGCAAGTTTGCCGCTCTCAAACCATGCAGCGAGCTGCTGCATGTTGGCCAGATGCCCCTTCGGGTTGACGACTGTGCTGTCGCCCCAATACACGCCGAGAATTTGCCGCTCTTTGAGCAACGCGAGATTCAGCGGAATCTTCGGAATATCGCCAGCGGCGAAGCCCACCACGAGAAAGCGCCCGCGCCAGCCGAGAGAACGAATCGCTGGTTCAGAATACGGGCCGCCGACCGCGTCGTAAACCATCTCGACCCCCTTCTTGCCAACGATAGCCGTGACCTGATCGCGCCAGTCGGCATTCGAGTAGTTCACGCAATGGTCGGCGCCAAGTGATTTGCACAGCGCCAATTTTTCGTCAGTCGATGCGGCAGCGATCACGTTAGCGCCCATCAGTTTTGCAAGCTGGATGGCCGTGGTGCCCACGCCGCCGGCGGCACCGAGAACGAGCAGTGTTTCGCCCGGTTGCAGATCGCCGACATCTTTCAGTGCGTGATACGAAGTGGCATACGTCAATACAAACGCCGCGGCTTGCTCAAAGCTCATGGAGGGCGGAATCGGCATCAGGAGGCGTGCTTCGGCTTCGGCATATTCGGCGAATCCACCGCGTCCGGCGCTGATCACGCGGTCGCCCACCTTCACGTTGGTAACCCCTTCGCCCACGGCATGAATGACGCCCGCAAACTCGGCACCCGGCACAAATGGCGTTTGCGGCTTGACCTGATAGAGCCCTTGCACGGTCAACGCATCGGGGAAGTTAAGCGATGCCGCTTTGATACGGATCGTCACCTTGCCGGGACCGGGTACGGGGATCGGCCAATCTTCAATGGTCAGATCATCCAGTGGGCCGAACTGTTTGCAAACGAGAGCTTTCATAATGCGGGGGCGCAGTAGGTGTTGCGAGTTAAAGTTGAATCGATCTTTTACCGTAAACCACCGGGTAGTCAGGTCGCCCGGTCTTCGCCCAAGTAATCAGGTTGCGTGCGGCCTTGGTGCGTAGTTCAATTTCGCTCTCGACTGAGTAGAACGCTGAGTGCGGCGTGAGTACCACACGACGATGTTCGGTGAGTGCGTCGCCGGGACGCGCAGGCTCGGTCGGTAGCACGTCCAAACCGGCTGAATTGAGCTGACCGTCATCGAGCGCGGCGAGTAGGTCCGGGATATTGATCACAGCACCGCGCGATGTGTTGACAATGTAGCTACCTGGCTTCATTGCAGCGAAGCAACTCGCGTTAATCATGCCACGGGTTTCGTCATTGAGCAGCACGTGCGGTGACACCACGTCAGCTTGTGCAAACAGTTCATGCAGATCGCGTACGCGCTCGACAAAAGCTGGAAAGTCACCGTCAATCAAATAAGGGTCATAGGCAACAACGCGCTTGAAAATATTGCGCGACACGTGCGCCATGCGTTTGCCGATACGACCGAGCCCCACGATGCCGAGCGTCATTTCGGTGGCGCGGCGGCGCTTGCCGTTTGATTCGTAGTGCCACTTGCCCGCGCGAATGTCGTTCGTGTGAAATGTAGTGCCGCGAACGATGTCGAGCGCGAGTGCAAGCGCATGCGTCGCGACTTCGCCGACGCCGTAGTCAGGCGAATTGGCAAGCCATACGCCATGCTTTTCGCACGCCTTCGGATCAATCGTGTCGTAACCCGCGCCGATGCGTGAACAGATGCCCACGCGAGGCAATGCAGTGAGCACGCGATCGGTGACGGGTGCGTACTGGACTAACAGGCCATCAGCATTGCACTCGGCTGCGGCGCGGATGACTTCGTTTTCGGTTTTCGCCTGCGCGATGACCAGGCGCATGCCCGCATCGGCGAAGAGTCTTTCTTCAATTTTGAAATGAGATGCGTCGAAATCGGTAATTAAAAAAGTTGGCATAAATAGGCGTGTGTAGGAGCGACGAAAGTCGCGAAAAGACGTGGCGTGACATGCAGTCACCGCTCACGCCTCAATTCATAAATTTGACGAGCCAGAGCGAAAGCGAAGGAAAGATTACCAACAACCCCGTGCGAATAAAGTCTGTCACCAGAAACGGCATGATGCCGCGATAGCTCTCCGCCATCGGCACATCTTTAGCCATGCCGTTGATCACATAGACGTTGAGTCCCACCGGTGGCGCAATCAAACCGATCTGTACCACCATCAAAATCAGCATGCCGAACCAGATGGCTTTGCTCTGTACATCCATGCCGTAAATATCGAGACCGATCACAATCGGAAAAACGATGGGCAGGGTCAACAGGATCATGCTCATCTCATCCATTACGCCGCCAAGGATGATGTAGAACAACAAAATCAGCACAATGATGAACACGGGCGATGCACCGGAGGCTGATACCCACTGCGCAAGCTGGGCGGGCATTTGCGATAGGGCCAAAGCAGAATTGAGCAAGTCTGCGCCGAGAAAAATCAGGAAGATCATGCCGGTGTTGGATGCGGTGCCGAGGAAACTTTCCTGCATGCCTTTCATCGTGAGTTCACCTTTGGCCAAGGCTGCGATGAAGGTTGCGAGCGCTCCCACCGATGCTGCTTCAGTGGGTGAAAACAGGCCGCCGTAAATGCCGCCAAATACGATAATGAAGATGATCAGGATGGGCCACACGGGCTTCAACGCCGCGATGCGTTCTGCCTTTGATTGACGCGGCGCCTGCGGGCAATGCTCGGGGTATTTGCGGGCAAACCACATGATGGCAAACAGGTAGCCAATCGTCGCGATGATGCCGGGAATGATTGCGGCTGCGAACAATTTGGCAATGTTCTGCTCGGTCAAAATGCCATAGACGATCAGGATCACCGAAGGCGGAATGAGGATGCCTAACGTGCCACCGGCCGCGAGTGTTGCGGTGTAAATACGTCCGCTGTAGCCTAGGCGTTTCATCTCCGGGATCGCAACCTGCCCGATGGTCGCTGCCGTTGCGACGGACGAACCACAAACGGTTCCGAACATCGCGCAAGCCAGCACAGCGGCCATTGCCATGCCGCCCTTGACGTGGCCGATCATTGCGTTCGCTGCGCGGAACAAGTCGCGCGACAGGCCACCCTGCGTTGCGAAATATCCCATCAATAAAAACAACGGAATTACCGAAAGGTCATACACCGACAAGCGCGCGAAAGCCACGCCTTTCATGTGTGCAAGCAATGCCTCTGGCGATGCGAGCAACCAGTAGCCGATAAAGCCGGGAATCAACATGGTCGCGGCGATGGGCACGCGAACGACCATCAACAGCATCATGAGTACCAGGAGCCCAAGTCCGATCAACATCGGTGTCGTCATGGCTTCACCTGATCCGCTGCTTCGTTGTCGGTTTCGCCACGCAGAATATTTGCCGCGAGTGCCAACGCGGCGAGTGTGGCCAGCGCAAAGCCCGGTGCCATCAACGCGTAAGTCCACCACAGCGGCATGCTGATCACCATCGAAGTTTCGCCCGAGCTTTTCACAGCAATCGTGCCGACAACGGTGCGCCATGCGAAGAGCCCCATGGCGAAAGCAAGTGTGAGCGCGCCGATCGCATCAAGCACGCGCCGCGTGCGTTCGTTCGCTTTGGCTGTAAAAAAATCCACGATCAGATTGCCGCCTGAGAACAGGCAGTATGGAAAAAATGCCGAGATGGCCACAGCGATCACGTATTGCGTGATCTCAATGTCGCCGGGCACGGGTTGGCCAAATACTGCCCGGCCAATCACCGAAACAACCGTCATCACCGCGAGGAGCATCAACATCACGCCCCCAACAAAGGCAAACCAGAGCGATATCCGCTCAATCCAGCGTGTCCAGTTCAACTTGTTTCCCTGCGAATTGTGGTGTGTGTTTTGTTCCCTCTCCCCTTGCGGGAGAGGGCTAGGGTGAGGGGGTTGGTTGCGCGAGGATCAACGTTGCCTGATAACGCCACCTGCCCCCTCACCCCAACCCTCTCCCACAAGGGGAGAGGGGGCAGATTGATAGAGGCTTAGGGGACATGACTCCCTACTTTTCGTACTTCTTGATCAACCCTTGCGCTTTCGCCAGTAACGCTTTGCCATCATTGCCTTTCGCCGTAGCCTCGGCAACCCACTCGTCATACAAACTCGCCGACGCCGTGCGCCATTTCGCAAGCTCACTCGCCGGGATCATATAGAACGTGTTCTTATGATCTTCCGCCGCCTTGCGCCCCGGCGCCGCTGATTCGTCCCACGTTTTGCCAGTCTGCTTGACGAGCGCTGCGCCCGAATTGTTGTCGATGACTTTTTTCAGATCAACTGGCAGCGAGTCGTACTTCGCAGGGTTCATCGCCATGATGAAAATCGCGCTGTAGAGCGCGCGTTCTTTCGGATCGGTTTCCGAGTGGAACTTCACCATCTCGTGCAGCTTCACACTTGGGATAACTTCCCACGGCAACATGAAGCCATCTATCACCCCCTTGCTGATTGCATCGGGAATCGCCGGAAGCGGCATCGATACGGGTGTTGCGCCGAGCTTCGATAACAGCTTGTTGGTCTGCCGCGTCGGCGCGCGCATCTTCAGACCCTTGAAGTCCGCGAGCGTCTTGATCTGCTTGTCACGCGTGTGAACATAGCCCTCATCGTGCGTGTGAAACATGAGCGGCTTGACCCCCGCGAATTCTTTTTGCACAGCGGGCGTCGTCAGGTAATACTCCCACACGGCCTGCGATGAGGCCTCCGCGTTTTCGTTCATGAACGGCAGCTCAAACACCTCCATCAACGGGAAGCGACCCGCCGTGTATCCGGGCAGTGTGTATGCAATGTCAGCTACACCGTCCTTGACTTGATCAAACGCCTGCGCAGGTGTGCCGCCAAGCTGCATGGCCGGGAAAATCTGGCACTTGAGCTTTCCGCCTGATTCCTTGTTGATCTTGTCGCACCACGGACCGATCACTTTAGTCGGAGCCATCGCGTTGGGAGCCCAGAAGTGCGACACCTTCAACGTGATTTCTTGCGCCTGTGCAGCGCCCGCCAGCGACATCGCTGCCCCCAGCGCCGCCGCCTTAATGGTTAATTTCATTTCCGCCTCCTTTGATTACAAAACCCGACCGATGCTAGCGCCAACAGTTCGGCCGCGCGCTAGCGAAAACCCCTGTGAAACTTATAGTGCAGCTGCTGGTGAAATTCGACCATAGGACTGCCCAAACCCGATGCGGGCAGCGCCCGGCTTTTCGCAATGAGCACGCAGGATGACAGCATCGCCGTCTTCGAGAAAAGTGCGCGATTCACCCGTCGACAGCGCCACGGGCTGCTTTCCTCCGACTGTGAGTTCGATCAGCGCACCCGCTTCGGTAGCGGTTGGGCCGGATAGTGTCCCCGTGCCCAGCAGGTCGCCCGGCTGCAGGTTGCAGCCGTTGACAGTGTGGTGCGTGACGAGTTGCGAGAGAGTCCAGTAGGCGTGGCGATAGTTGGTCAGGCACAGCCGCTCTGGTGGCAGTTCAAGCTCGCGCATACGTGGGGTTTCGATCAGCACTTCGAGCTGAATATCGAATGCGCCCTGCTGGCGGTTTTCCAACGAGTCAAGGTAGGGCAGTGGCTGCGGATCTTCAGCGACGCGTGTCCATCCAGCGCGATACGGTGCAAGCGCTTCCAGTGTGACGATCCACGGCGAAATGGTGGTGGCAAAGTTCTTGGCAAGAAATGGGCCGAGCGGCTGATATTCCCACGCCTGCAAATCGCGCGCTGACCAATCGTTGAGCAGGCAAACACCGAACACATGTGATTCTGCCTGCGCAATGGTGACACGACTACCCAGTGCGTTGCCCTGCCCGACGAAAATGCCCAGCTCAAGCTCGTAGTCCATGCGCTTGCTGGGCGCGAGCACCGGCTCAGTGGCACCGGGCGGCATGATTTGCCCAACCGGGCGCGGGAAACTCTGGCCCGAGACAGCGACGGATGAGGCGCGTCCGTGATAACCAATCGGCACCCACTTGTAGTTCGGAAGCAGCGGGTTGTCTGGGCGAAATAGGCGGCCGATGTTCGTCGCGTGATAAACCGAAGTGTAGAAGTCGGTGTAGTCGCCAATCTGCGCAGGTATGCCGTATTCCACATCGTGCTGGGCCAGCAAACAAGCGCGGATTTGCGGTTCATGTGCTGAGCCGACGCGTAGTGCTCGCGAAAGCGCGAGTCGCAACGCCGACCAGGCGGGTAACCCCATTGCCATCAGGAGATTTAGTGTCGACTCACTGGCGGCGGTGCACGCCGCGGCCGCATCACCGGCCAGCACCGACTTGGCTGCGAGAGCGGCGAGATCAAGCACTTGATCGCCGATGGCCACACCGCCTCGAAAAGTTTCGCTCGTACCCGCGCGGCGAAAGACCGCGAACGGCAGGTTTTGAAGGGGGAAATCTGTAAGGCCGTCGTTTGCACTTTCAATAAAGGACTTGAGAGCGGCGTCGTGAGTTTCGTTGATTTGATTCATGGTCAGTTTTCTTGTCGTTTCGCTCTGTTGCGCTGCAGTAGAGGCAGTTTCGTCACGGTCGACTGGGATCGAAGTGCTTTTTAATCCCCCTCCAGCATTCAAAATAGTTCTGCTGCAGCTCGGGTGATTGCAACGCTTGCCGCGTTGGGCGAATCACTGTTCTCGTCTCAAACATAAACGCCATCGTGTCGATAATGTAGTGCGGCTTGGTTGTATCAGCGTTCGACGCCTTTTCAAACGTTTCGGCGTCTGGCCCGTGGCCCGTCATGCAGTTGTGCAGGCTCGCACCACCCGGCAAAAATCCGTCGGCCTTCGCATCGTATGCGCCGTGGATCAAACCCATAAATTCACTCGCGATATTGCGATGAAACCACGGCGGGCGGAAAGTGTCCTGCATCGCGAGTACGCGCGGCGGGAAGATCACGAAATCGATATTGCTCATACCTGGCGTGTCGGATGCTGAATGCAGCACGAGAAAGATCGACGGATCGGGATGGTCGTAGCTGATTGATCCAATCGCGTTGAAACGACGCAGGTCGTATTTGTACGGTGCGTAGTTGCCATGCCAAGCCACGACATCGAACGGCGAATGCTCCATCTGTGCGGACCACAGATTACCGCCAAATTTGGCGACTAGCTCGGTTGGCTCATCTTTGTCTTCGTAGGCAGCAACTGGCGTCAAAAAATCGCGTTGGTTAGCAAGCCCATTTGCACCAATAGGGCCCCGGTCCGGAAGGCGAAAAGGCGCAGAAAAATTTTCACAGATGTAGCCGCGAGCGTTCGCGTCCATCAGCTCGACGCGAAAGCGGACGCCGCGTGGTATCACCACGATCTCCTGCGGCTCGGCTTCGACTACGCCAAGCTCCGTGACAAAACGCAGGCGACCCTGTTGCGGCAGGATCAGCATCTCGCCATCGGCGTTGTAGAAGGCGCGATTCGTCATCGATCTATTGGCGGCATAGAGGTGAATGCCGCAACCCGATTGTGCATGCGCATCGCCGTTGCCAGCGTAAGTCATCAGGCCCTGTATGAAATCGGCGGGCTCCGTCGGAATTGGCAGTGGATTCCAGCGCAATTGATTAGGTGGTGTCGGTGTAACGCCGAAATCGCTGACTAGCCTCCCGCTGCCGATTTGCTTGAACGGCGAGTGCATCGCGGACGGGCGAATACGGTAGAGCCAGGAGCGCTTGTTGTCGCCGCGCAACGCTGTGAATGCGCTGCCGGTCAACTGCTCGGCGTACAGGCCGTAGGGACACTTTTGCGGTGAGTTTTGCCCAATTGGCAAAGCACCCGGCAGCGCTTCGGTCGTGAATTCGTTGCCGAAACCGGTTTGATAAGCCATAGGAGAATGAGTCATTTCAAGGCCCTTTGCATGGCGTCTTTTAGAACATCAAGATCGCCAATATGGTTGGCGAGTAGCAGAACTAGCTTTGCGTTAACTTCGTGACTCTGCGCGGGTGACAAATCACGATGCGTGTCGATAAGCACTTCATAAAACGCGTCGAAGTTCTTCATGTTTGGTTCGATGTTGAGCGTTGCCATTCTGTTGCTCCTCAATCGTTACAGGTTGCGCGGGCTATGGCCGCTCGGACTGCTGTTTGGTTGTACTGTCGCCACCGCGCGCAGACATGCTGGTCAGGGCGGAAGAGGTAGGTCGTGCCGGGGCGGGCGTCATAGCGCGCGATCCATTCTGCAGAGGCGATGATCTGCCCGTTTCTAACCTCACCCGCCGGGGTAGCGGAGGCAAAAAGCAACTCGTTCGAACCACCCAATGTCACGCACACAAATTCCGATCCAAGGCAAGCGAGAAACCATGCTGCTACGCCATCTTTCAGCGTCGGTGCATCGATGGCAGCCGAACCCGGTTCCATCGTCCCAGAAAATTCATCCGAATCGCGCGTATTTAAAGGCGATTCATGAAGCGTCGCTGGCACTGACAACCTTCCCGAATTCACTACGCGTCGTGCGAAAGGATGCTCCTTCGCCAGCGCAAGCACTGCGTCGCGAAACACCTTGCTGACTTCGCTCTTGGGGGTGATGAAATCCGTTGCGCGCGTCGAATTCAAAATATTTTCATCAGCGGCAAATTCGCGCTCGCTCGCATACGTATCGAGCAGGCGATCTGGCGCTTCACCACGCAACACGAGCGCCAGTTTCCACGCCAGATTGTCGGCATCCTGAACGCCTGAATTCGCGCCGCGTGCTCCAAATGGTGACACCAGATGCGCTGAATCGCCCGCGAATAAAACGCGCCCGTGCCGAAACTTTTCCATGCGCATGCAGGCGAAGGTGTAGACGCTAATCCATTCGAATTCAAACTCCGCATCCGCCCCGAGAAGCGCTTGTACACGTGGCCGTACGTTCTCAGGTTTTTTCTCTTCTTCGGGGTCGGCATCCCAGCCGAGCTGAAAATCGATGCGCCACACGTTGTCGGGTTGCTTGTGCAGGAGCACCGATTGATTGGGATGAAACGGTGGGTCAAACCAGAACCAGCGCTCGGTGGGGAAGGGCGCGGTCATCTTGACATCAGCAATCAAAAAGCGGTCACGAAAGACCTGGCCTTTTGATTCCAATCCTAGCGCGCTGCGCACAGGTGAGCGCGAACCATCGCACGCAATCACATAGTCGGCCGTTAGCGATTCAGTCGCTTCGGGCGACTCGATTGTGAGCTCGACGCCATCGGATTGATTGTCCACCCCAATCACCTTGCTCTTCCAGCGGATATCTATGTTCGGCTGCTGAAGAACTGCGTCACACAGATAACCCTCCGCATAATACTGCTGAAGATTGATGAACGCGGGCCTTCGATGACCGTCTTCATTGAGCAGGTTGAAGGTATAGACGTGATCCCCTTTCGAGAAGACTTTACCGACGTTCCACGACACACCTTTCGCGACCATCGCGTCACCGACGCCGAGACGATCAAAAATTTCCAGCGTACGTTTTGCGAAGCAAATCGCCCGCGAACCCACAGAGAGTTTGTCGTCATCATCCAGCAACACTACGCGAACACCCTGTTGCGCGAGGTCAAGTGCCAGCGTCATTCCGACAGGCCCCGCGCCAACAATCACGACGGGGTGGCAAGCGGCCACCGTGCTGTCTTGATCCGCGTGGCGGCGTGAATTGAAGCGGCGTGCCTGATAGTCCGTCACGGCGAGAGCCTCGTTGCGGTCCGGAACTAGCCCTCCAGCGCCAACCACATCTCCTGATCCCGTTTGTCGGTCCAGATGCGCGGGTCTGCATGACCGGTGGCGAGGTCATAAGCACGCGTCACGTCAAACGGCATGCAGTGATCAAAAATCACCCAATGGCCGTATTTCGGTTTCAGGCGATCAAAGGTTTCGCGATACACGCTGCGCAAGTCCTTGCCTGCTGCCGCGCCCGCTTTGACGGACGCATAAAGCTCGCTCACAAACTCACGTGTGCCTTTCAATCCAGCTGCCACTTGCTCCGGCGTTTTCAACGCGGCACCGCGACCGGGAACAAGGCTTGATGGCTTCAGCGCAGCCAACGCATCCAGCGTCGCCGGCCAATCCTCAAAGTACGCATCGCCCGCGTAAGGCGTCGCATCAAACTCGACGAGATCACCCGAGAACAAAACCTTTTGTGACGGAATCCACGCGATGGTGTCGCCTTTGGTGTGTCCGCGCCCGACCTGCATGAGCTTGACTTCCAGTTTGCCGAGCCACAGCGTCATTTCACCCTTGAACGTCATCGTCGGCCAAGTCATGCCCGGTGGCACCGACTCCACGTTTTGAAAGAGGCGAGGGAAACGCCCGATCTCGCTCGCTTTATCCTGCTCGCCGCGCTCAACGATCAGGTCGTACGTGTCCTGACTGGCGATGATGTGCTCCGCACCTTCCGCCTTGTAGCCAGACGCGCCGAGCACGCGAACCGCATGATAGTGCGACAGCACCACGTACTTGATGGGCTTGTCGGTTACCGTGCGAATGTGCTTGATCACGTCTTGCGCCATGAGCGGCGTGGCCTGCGTATCGATCACCATCACGCAGTCGTCACCGATGATGATTCCAGTATTCGGATCACCCTCGGCGGTATACGCGTAGGCGTTGTTTGAGAGCTTGTCGAACGTTACTTTTTTGACTTCGAGATCGGCTTGAGAAGCGAATTTTTTGGGCGACGACATGGCTCTTCCTTTTTTGTGCGACGGCTTGCATGTTACCCACGGATTCGCTAAAAGTAAATTAGTTCGTTAATGGCAAATTATAGAAATGGCCAAAATCCAGCGCGGAATCCAGTCCATCGACGTCGGTGGTCGCCTGCTTCACGCGCTCGCTCGCAGCGATGGCGCGATGATGTTGAAGGAATTGGCTGAAGCAGCCGATATGCCGGCCGCCAAAGCACACGCCTATCTGGTGAGTTTCTGCAAGCTCGGCCTGATGGAGCAGGACGCCGCTGCAGGCCGCTACGACCTCGGCCCACTGGCGCTTGAGTTGGGTCTGGTTAGCCTCAATCGCATGGACGCAGTAAAAATCGCGACCCGTGAGATGACGGGATTGAGCCAACGTACGGGCCAGTCCACCGCTATCGCAGTCTGGGGCAATTACGGCCCGACGATCGTGCGTTTCGAACAATCAATTCGTCCGATTCACGTGAATATGCGAACTGGCACCGTGATGGCGCTTGCGCAAACGGCGACTGGCTACGTGTTCGCGGCGCACGTCACCTCTGCGCAAATTGACGCGGCGCTTGCCGCAACCTCGCCGGACGTCAGGCAACGAGCCACCGCCAAGCGTGCGCTTCAGGCGTTAGAGCCCGAGTTCGCGGCCGTACGTCAACGCGGCCTGGCGCGGGCGCAAGGTAATCCCGTGCCCGGCGTTAACGCCTTCTCGGCCCCCGTGTTTGATCACACCGGCGAGATCGCGCTGGCGTTGACGGTGCTGGGCTCTGCGGCTGAGTTTGATGTGACTTGGGCGAGCTCGATTGCCAGGGACGTTAAAGCCACAGCTCAAGCGATTTCGGAGCGATTAGGATTTCGTGAGTGACTCGGCTGAGTTTTTAATGAAAATCATGCGATACCACCATCAAATCCGCCAATAGATGTGAGGCGTCTTCCATGTGATGCGCGACAAGGTGCGTGATCGGGCCTTGATGCTGCAATTGACCATGCACAATCATCAGCCGCGAGGCAATGAGCGGGCGACGTTCTTTCTCTGCCAGATCACGCCACACGATCACATTGGTGTTGCCGGTTTCGTCTTCTAACGTGACAAATGTCACACCGCTTGCCGTGCCGGGGCGCTGCCGACAGGTTACGAGACCTGCCACGCGAATATGCCGCTCGGATGGAACCTTCTTCAGATCTTCGGCGCGATAGATGCCCGGAAGTAATCCACGCAAAAGTTTTAGCGGATGAACGCGAAGCGTAAGTCCCGTACTGCGGAAGTCGGCGATGACTTCCTGACCTAGCGTCAACGGGATGAGCGGCGCTGGCGATTGATCGTTCATCGTAGGCGCAAGCGGCAAATCAGCGATCCGCGAGCCACTCGCCATCCAGCGCGACTGAATGCGGTGCCCCGTCAGTGATTTGAATGCGTCGGCATCGGCTAGCGCGTTAATGGCTTTGACGTCGAGTCCGGTGCGCTGCACGAGATCACGCATATCTGCGAAAGGATTGGCTCCCCGGCATGCGACCAGATGTTCGCCGACTTCTCGACCGATGCCGGAGACGACCCGAAATCCAAGGCGTAAAAAGGTCGTTGCACGCGTTCTTCCTTTGCCCGCAAGACTGTCATAAACCAGCGTGCAATCCCAGTCGCTTTCATTGATGTCGACGGGTAACACGTTGACGCCATTCTTGGTCGCGTCCTGTATCAGTTGTGATGCCGAATAAAAGCCCATCGGCTGACTGTTCAGCAGTGCGCAGCAGAAAGCAGCCGGGAAATGCAACTTGAGCCAGGAAGAGCTGTACGCGAGTAGAGCGAAGCTGGCTGCGTGCGACTCCGGGAAGCCATAGCTACCGAAACCTTCGATCTGTTTGTAAATTGAATTTGCGAACTCAAGCGTATAGCCGCGCTCCAGCATCCCATTCGTCAGTTTTTGTTCGAGATGACCCATGCCTCCTTTGCGTTTCCATGCGGCCATCGAACGGCGTAATTGATCGGCTTCATCAGCGGAAAAACCGGCCGCGACCATCGACAGCTCCATGACTTGTTCCTGAAAAATCGGGATGCCCAGCGTACGTTTGAGCGCCTTTTCAACTGCTGCAGACGGATAGCTGACCTTCTCGATTCCTTGCCTGCGCTTCAGATACGGATGCACCATGCCGCCTTGAATCGGGCCGGGTCGAACAATGGCGATTTGCACGACGAGATCAAAGTAGTTGACGGGTTTTAGTCGCGGCAACATGTTCATCTGCGCGCGCGATTCCACCTGAAACACGCCTACGCTTTCGCCTTTGCAGAGCATGCGATACACGGCGGGGTCTTCTTTTGTGATGTTCTGCATCACGAAGGGCTTTTGCAATTGCTGACTTACAAGTTCCAGCGCACGGCGAATGCAGGAGAGCATGCCAAGCCCCAGGACGTCTACCTTCATGAGGCCCAGCGCTTCGACGTCGTCCTTATCCCACTGAATGACCGTACGGTCCGGCATCGCGGCATTTTCAATGGGCACCAGATGATCGAGGCGGTGGCGCGCGATGACAAAACCGCCGGGATGTTGCGATAGGTGACGCGGAAATCCGTAGAGCGTTTCAGCGTACTGGATCAGTTGTCTGACGCGACGCACTGTGGGATCAAAGCCTATTTCGATCAGACGTTGCGGCAACTCAGTGCGCTTGTCCCACCAACTTAAATTTTTGGTCAGACGATCCATCTGATCGAGTGAAAAACCGAGCGCTTTGCCGACATCACGAAGGGCACTTTTTGTGCGATAGGCTGAGACGACTGCACATAAGGCGGCGCGTTCGCGCCCGTATTTTGTATAGATGTACTGAATCACTTCTTCGCGCCGTTGATGCTCAAAATCAACGTCAATGTCCGGCGGTTCGTCGCGCTCTTTGGATACGAATCGTTCGAACAGAACGCTGGTTCGCTTCGGGTCCAGCTCGGTGATGCCGAGGCAATAGCAGACGGCAGAATTCGCCGCTGAGCCGCGCCCCTGGCAGAGAATCTCCAACCTGCGCGCTTCTTTTACGATGTCGTAAACGGTGAGGAAATACGGCTCGTATTTGATCTCTGCGATCAATTTGAGCTCTTTTTCCAGCAGCGCTCGAACTTTTGTTGGTACGCGTTTGCCGTAACGACGGTGAGCGCCGATATAGGTTTGTTCGCGCAGATAAGTCGTTGCGGTATGGCCCGGAGGCACGACTTCGTCGGGGTATTCGTAGCGCAGTTCGTCTAGCGTGAAAGTGCAGGTTTCGGCGATTTGCGCGCTCTCAATCAGCAATTCGTTCGGATAGAGATGGGCGAGTGAATTGATGGGGCGCAGTACGCGCTCGGCGTTTTGTTCGGCCAGTGCACCGAGTTCATCGACGGTCGTTCTGTTGCGAACTGCGGTGAGAATGTCCTGTAACGGTTGGCGCGTTTTTTTGTGGGTCAGGATGTCACCGCAGGCGGTTAACGGAATGCGGTGAAGTTGCGATAGTTCATTCATCTGCTCGAAGCGCAGGGCGTCGGTGGCGATGAGCAAACGCGAGTAGCCGAGGGCACGCGGGAGGTGAGCGACGGCGTTGAGCAGGTGCTCGCTATTGGCCGCCTGTAATGCTGGAATGACAATCGCGTAGCACGCTCGAACGCTTGCAAGATCGCTTGGTTCGAGTTGATATTTTCCTTTTACTTCGCGCTGCCTTGCGCGGGTAATGAGCGCCGTCAGGGTGCCATAGCCGTGGCGTGTTTGAGCGAGCAGGATCAGCGTATTGCCATCGATTTCGAAGCATGAACCGGTAATGACGTGAAAGTCGGGTGCGCCTTTCTGACTAAGGGGTTTATCGTTTTTCGCGTTGAACAGTTCGCGCCATTTGATGTGAGCGCGCACCGAGCCTGCCAACGAACATTCATCGGTGATGGCCAACGCACGATAGCCGAGAACGTAGGCCGTCTCGACGAGTTCTTCGGGGTGCGAGGCACCCACCTGAAAACTGAAATTACTGCGGCAATACAGTTCTGCGTAGACGGGAAGCATAAGAGTGGCAGTGGATCGGGCTGCGTGCTCCGGGTGTTTTGAGTAAGGCCGGAATACGCATACAGCTTTTCTCTGTAAATAGGATTACACGAGGGCTGTCGTTAAATTAGCAATAAAGTCGACATATTGATTAATGGGCACTTAGACCTAATGAAATGGTGTTTTTTTGAAAAAGCTGTTACGTACGTCAGGCGAAAACGCCTTGCAAAAACCAGTCGTTTCGCGGCCGTTCGCAGTAGACCCATAGCGCCCGATGATCGGGCGTACGGGCAATGTAGTAGTCACGCTGCGTGCTGGGACTGCCGTCAGGATGCGACCAGTGTTCGGCAATGCGCTCCGGCTGTTGCAAATGGATTGACTGTGTGAAGGCGTTGACCTCGCGCTCTGTCAGCCGTCTCGGTGGATCGACCAGCCATGCGGGGCGAATATCGGCGTTGTCGCCTGCTTGCAGATTGTTTGCCATTGATTTCAGTGACGTGTTGGCGGATTCTGGTAGCGCATTGGCGTTGCCTCGAGGCTGGCGCAGTGCCCCGTCTCCCAGCCGCAGTTTGAGCAGCGTGGTCAGCGCGCTCCATTCCCGATCCCTCTGTCTTGATTTGTCGAATAGATCGACATCTGCAAACTGCATCGGTTCGATGCTTTCGCACGTGAGACTGAGGCTTGAGATTTCATGCGGGATCGGCAGTCGCTCGATGCGAGCATTAAAGAGGCGCAACCAGTCTGAAGCGAGGTGCATTCCATGTGCAGCTTGCAACGAAAATTCAGTCAGCTTGAGACTACCTTCATGAAAGCGGAAGCTAATCGCTGCGCTTGTTGCCGCGCGGCAGATCAAAAAAGCCTGCAATTGCAGCAACAGCGCTTCAACGCCCGGCATCCAGTGATCCTGCTCGCGTGCCAGATCAAGAAATTCAACGGTTTCGGCGAAGCGCACTACGGGTTGCCAGAACGGCAAGGTCTCCGTCGTTTGCCCGTAGGCGCGAGACAGTGCGAGCGTCATCGCTGTGCCATAACGTCGACTCAGCTCGGACGCAGGCAGTTTTTGAAGGGCGGCGAGACTGTGCAGGTTAAGGGCATGCAACTCGTCAATTAATTCCGTTGAAAAATCCGTGGTGTCGAGACCCAAGTCATCCAGCCACGGGGCGATATTGCTGTCCACCACCAGTTGCCGATGCGCACGGGCCAGCCAGCGCGCACCAAGCGCGGTGGGTGCGAGCACAACATGGGTGCGTGTGTGCTGCGTGTGCGAGATGGCTTGTGCTTGCTGCTGCAAAGCATGTGTACCGCCGAACAGTGTCAACGAAGCAGATACGTCAAGCAGAAGACCGAACGACTCGCTGATGTGCACGTTGGGCGTCAATCGGCTGGTCGCCTCGGCTAGACGCGTCAGCAATGCGGTTTCGCGCAACGGCTCACGCGGCAATGTGATCAGCGCATCGGTGAGCGCGGTGGCCTCAGCCAGAGAGCTTTGCAGACTGATGCCCAGACGCGCCGCCTTCTGGTTGCGAGCGACGATGCGCGGCCTGCGTCCTTCTCGCTCAAAAATGGCAACCGGCGCAGACTCAATCAGCGTGTGCGAGAAGGCCTGTAGCGGTAGCGCGGGAATGTAGAGGGCGAGCCACACGATGGTCTTCGATGCACCCTGCGGATTGCGTTAATGCGTGGCTCGAAGCGCGGGGTGATTTGCGGCGCGTGTGAATTGAGTAAATCCCGCAGTGACTTGCTTATTCACCAATCCCGAAATGGGATGTTGCTGCATTGCTTCGTGAGTTGCAGTAAGCCCCGCCGCCACGGCCAGATTTAGCTTGTTCGCCGCGCGCAACTGCCCGTAAAGCCGTGCCTGAACTGAAGCACGATCCAGCGCAATGAGCGGTCGGGTCAGCAGTCGGCCACGGCACTTGAGGACCTGTAGACGAATATGAGTGTCATCCGCCGCAAAGCCAAAGCGCAACCAGGCCGGTGAGGGCTGTGACATACAGGATGCGCCGCGAAAGTGGATCAACATTGTCTCGCGCCCGAGCGTGGCCAAATGCAGGCGACGCAGGGTTTCGGGTGCGTAGCTCATATGCGGCGGGCTCCACAGGGCCACCATGCCCGGCAGACCAGTTTTGAGCGCTTGTTCGGCTGACCATAGATTTTCCTTTGATGACTTTGCGGAGCAGGAGGGGTTTATTTGGGTAATACGTGACGGGTCGATGCCTGCGTGATTCAGCGCCGGAGCGAACAGAGCATGCGGTGCACCGATACATAGAATTGGACGTTTTTCCAGATTCAAACGTGCCATTGCGGGCAGCAGCAACGAGAGTTCGCCGCAACCCACGGTGTCAGCCATGATCTCTGTCATCGCGCCCACTGGCCAGCCGTGCCAGGGGAGAAACGCATCGAGCACAGCGAAGCTCGTAGCGATGCCGGGAGCGACAGGAATAAGCGGTGTACTTTGCGACTCCTCCACGCCCAGCCGAACGTGATCACGTACGACGGGATGGTTTGCAGCTAACTGGTTGTAGAACATTGCATTCATTGCTGTTAATTTATACAGTAATTGGCTTCCGCCGCAAATGCTTATTTGGGACTTGCAACGTAATGTAATGAAGCCTACAATGTTGTCATGCTGTCAGACAACTTTGTTTTTGAGCGAGGTTTGATTCACGCTGCCGAAGGGTTGAGCGGCTCTGCACGTGCGCCGCTAAATGCTGTCGCGCGACCCCAGTCGCTCGCCGATGAAACGTATCGTCAATTGCTGATGCAACTGGAGATGGGGTTGTGGCAAGTGGGCAGCAAATTGCCACCCGAGATGGCGCTAGCGGAATCACTGGGCGTGTCGCGTCCGGTGGTGCGCGAGGCGCTGGCCCGGCTTAAGGCCGATGGACGAATTGAAACGCGGCAGGGCTCGGGCGCAGTCGTCGCGGATCGCAACAAGATTGCAGCGTTTCGTTTCGCAAAATCAGGTGGTGTTGGCACCACGGAACCCGAGGCCGATGCTGCCGATATCGCCGAGCGCGAAATGCTGGAACTGCGACAAATTGTTGAATCCGGTGCGGCCGAGTTAGCCGCAAAGCGTCGCACCGATGCTGATGTTGCGGCGATCCACGCGGCGGTGGATGCGATGGACGGTGCGCTGGAAAAGAAGAGCGATGGCTCCGATGTGGATGATGCATTTCACAACGCCATCGCCGCCGCGACTCACAACGCGCAACTCACAAAATTCGTCGAATTCGTTGGTGCCCAATTCTCCGCATCGCGCAAAGCCACCTGGGACAAAACCGGCTACGGCGTCGGCATCACCGAGGTGGGCCAGGACGATCATCGCGCCATACTCAAAGCCATCGACGGCGGTGATGCGGCCAAAGCCAAACGACTCTCGCATGCGCATGTCCAGCGCGCGATTGATCGGGTGAATCGCCGCATTGATGAACGCGCTGTCGTTGTCGTTGTGACAGACAAGAAAGTCTAACCATGCAATCCGCCAGTTTTTTCGAATCCCTCGCTGCTCTGCTGCCCGCAGAGAACCTCAAGGTTGCAGAAGAGGACATGCGCCCGTACGAATGTGACGGCCTGTCGATGTATCGTGCGCTGCCGAAATGCGTGGCGCTGCCGGAGGATGAAGCGCAGCTTGCGGCTGTGATGAAGCTTTGCCATAGGCACCGAATTCCCGTAGTCGCGCGCGGCGCAGGCACGGGGCTCTCGGGCGGCGCTATGCCCAGCCCGGATGCGCTTTTGTTGTCGACCGCGAAGATGATGCGTCTCATCTCGGTGGATCCGCTCGCCTGCACGGCGGTCGTCCAGCCCGGATTTAGAAACTTGGCCATCTCTGAGGCCGTGTCGCAATACGGCCTCTACTACGCGCCTGATCCGTCGTCGCAAATCGCCTGCACTATTGGTGGCAACGTTGCAGAAAATTCGGGCGGTGTGCATTGCCTGAAGTACGGTCTCACTGTTCACAATATTCGCAAATTGCGCGTGGTGTTGATGACGGGCGACATCGTTGAGATCGGCTCCGACGCGCTCGATTCACCGGGCTACGATTTGCTCGCACTGATTATCGGCTCCGAAGGATTGCTCGGTATCGTCACCGAAGTCACCGTCAAGCTCACGCCAAAACCGCAGCTCGCGCAAGTCGCGCTCGCCTCGTTTGCGAGCGTTGAAGCAGCAGGCGCAGCGGTCGGCGAAATCATCGCGGCGGGCATCATTCCGGCGGGCCTTGAGATGATGGACAAAATCGCGACTGAAGCCGTGGAAGGCTTTGTGCATGCGGGTTACGACCTGAACGCCGAAGCGATTTTGCTGTGCGAAAGCGATGGCACACCCGAAGAAGTCGCCGACGAAATGGCGCGTGTTGCCGAGGTGTTGAGGAGCGCGGGCGCGACCGATATAAAGGTGTCGCAGACAGAGGCGGAGCGGTTGCGCTACTGGAGTGGCCGCAAAAATGCGTTCCCGGCAACGGGTCGAATTTCGCCGGATTATTACTGCATGGACGGCACCATTCCGCGCGCACAATTGCCTCGCGTATTGAGAGTGATTGGCGAGCTATCCATCAAATACAGCCTGCGCTGCGCCAACGTATTTCATGCAGGCGACGGCAATTTGCATCCGCTCATCATGTTCGATGCGAATGTGCCCGGCGAGCTTGAGCGTGCGGAAGATTTCGGCGCGGAAGTGTTGGAGTTGTGCGTTGAAGTGGGCGGCACGATCACCGGCGAACACGGCGTCGGCGTCGAAAAAATCAATCAGATGTGCGTGCAGTTCTCGCCGAAAGAATTGACGCGTATGCACGAAATCAAACACGCATTCGATGAACACGGTTTGTTGAATCCCGGCAAGGCGGTGCCAACGCTGCATCGTTGTGCGGAGTTTGGCAAGATGCGAATTGGTATAGGCAAGCCGATGCCGTTTGCGGATTTGCCAAGATTTTGATTCGTCCCATTTCGCATTGCGCGAATGGTTGAAGTCGCGAGGTATTGTCCCCTCTCCCCTTGCGGGAGAGGGTTAGGGTGAGGGGTAACGTGACGCGGGGAGCCATCGTGTTTCTCCAGTCCATCGTCCCCCTCTCCCCCAACCCCTCTCCCTCCGGGGGAGAGGGGAGTAACACAGATTCAGGAGAAATAAATGTTGACCTTCGAACGCCCGAGCGAAACCACGATAAACACCACAGTTGGCGCACTGCAAACAACTTACGGTGACCGCGCCGTAACCGCTCACGCCGTGCGTGAACACCACAGTCACGGCGAAGGCATGCAGGACGCGGCGCTCCCCGACGTCGTCGTCTTCCCCGAGACCAACGAAGAAATTGCCAGCATCCTGAAGCTTTGCAATCAGGCGCGCATCCCGGTGATCGCGTACGGCACTGGCACCTCGCTGGAAGGTCATCTGAAAGCGTTATATGGTGGTGTGTGCCTTGATCTCTCGCGCATGAACAAAGTGCTCGAAATCAACGCTGAAGACCTCGACTGCCGCGTGCAGGCGGGCGTTACGCGCGAGCAGTTGAACGCGGACATCCGCCACACCGGTTTGTTCTTCCCGATTGACCCGGGGGCGAACGCTAGCATCGGTGGCATGAGCGCTACGCGCGCCAGTGGAACCAACGCTGTGCGCTACGGAACCATGCGCGAAAACGTGTTGGGCCTGACAGTCATTACACCCGATGGACGTATCATAAAAACTGGCACCCGTGCCCGTAAATCCAGCGCTGGCTACGACCTCACGCGTCTCTACATCGGCTCCGAAGGCACGCTTGGCATCATCACCGAAATCCAGTTGAAACTCTACGGCGTGCCCGAGCGCATCAGTGCCGCCGTCTGTCAATTTGGCGATTTGCACGGCGCGGTGAACACGGTCATCATGGCGATGCAGATGGGTATTCCGATGGCGCGCATTGAACTGCTCGACGATGTGCAAATGCAGGCGTGCATCAAGTACAGCAAGCTCGAAGGTCTTGCGCCCGTGCCAACGCTGTTCATGGAATTCCACGGCACTGACACCTATGTGAGCGAACAGATCGAGCAGATGAAATCGATCACCGCTGACTACGGTGGCAGCGATTACCGCTTCGCCGACAAGCCGGAAGATCGCAGCAAGCTTTGGAAGGCGCGTCACGACGTGTACTGGGCGGGCATGAACTTTGTGCCGGGCAAGCAGTGCTTCGCCACCGATACCTGCGTGCCGATTTCACGACTCGCCGATTGCATCACCGAGGCCAAGCGCATCGCGGACGCCAGCGGCCTGATCTGCATGATTGTCGGACACGTCGGCGATGGCAATTTTCATGTGCAGATCACGTTCGATCCGAACAATGCGGACGAACATCAACGTGCAGATGACGCCGCGTCTCGCATCGCATTAGTCGCCATCGAAATGGGCGGCACCTGCACGGGCGAACACGGGATCGGCATTCACAAGCTGGACGCACTTAAGGCCGAGCACGGTGAAGGCGTTGACGTGATGCGAACCATCAAACAGGCGCTCGATCCGCACAACATCATGAATCCGGGGAAGACGATTCCGATGCAGTAGTTCTTACGCCCTCTCCCGCAGTGCGTGAGAGGGAACTAAACGCAGCCTACCCAGCAAATTTTGCAAACACCATTCGCTCCATCAAACTAAAGTAGTTGCCCCGATCCACCACACAACGCCGCTATGTCCTACACCCTCCTGATTGGCAACAAAAACTACTCCTCCTGGTCGCTACGTCCGTGGCTGCTGCTGCACGCTTTCGGCGTGCCGTTCACCGAAGAGCGCCACGTATTCGATACCCCGGAATTCGCTGCTGAAATTCAGTCGCGTAAGCGCTCGCCTAATGGCAAAGTGCCGGTGCTAGTTGACGCCGACATCAAGGTGTGGGATTCGCTGGCTATTGGCGAATATCTG
>JANXNI010000025.1 GCA_025354165.1 Burkholderiales bacterium
GGCAAGCCGCTCCTACAAGGACATTCGGACGTGCTAAGGGTCACGGGCTTATCACATCGCTATAACGCGAATGTTGCGAATTTTCAAATTCGATTCGGCAGTTTCTCGCTCGACGGCGGTCAGGCGCTGCTGCTGCGAGGCGGTTCGGGCGCGGGTAAATCGACGCTTCTGCATTTGCTGTGCGGCGTTCTGCCGATTCAGCCGGAATCCGGCGCTGCGGTGCTTTGCGGGCAATCGCTGCAAACTCTGACGCGCTCAGAACGCGACGCTCTGCGGCCCTACACGGTCGGCTGGATGCCGCAGCGACAGTTTTTGATGCAAAGTCTTACGGTGCTTGAAAATGTGTTGCTACCGGCTTTATTGGCGGGTCGCGCCGATGAACCGGCGCGTCAGCGGGCGATGCACTTGTTGCAATCGTTCGCCATCGCCGATCTCGCGCACTTACGTCCGCAAACGCTCTCGGTCGGGCAAGCTGCGCGCGCGAGTCTTGCCCGTGCGCTGGTCACGCAGCCCAGACTGCTACTCGCTGACGAACCGACCGCTGCGCTCGATGCCGTGTCGTCGCAACTCGTCATCGAGCAAATTGCGCGTTACGTCCAGAGCGGCGGTGCCGCCATCATTGCGAGCCACGATCCGGCGATTAATGCCTTGTGGGACACAGCTTCCAGCGGCAAAGCGGTGCTTGCCGAAATTGAGCTGCCGCGATGACCTTTCTGCTCATCCGCCGTTTCCTCGCCGACCGTCCGTGGCAGTTCGCGCTGGCCGTGATGCTCTGTGCGCTCGGCATGGCCAGCGCGACTGCCATCGTGTGGCTGCAGTCGGTGCTAGAGCAGCATGCGCGGCGGCAAGCGGAGGGCATTGACATCGTGGTCGGTGCTAAGGGCTCAGCGCTGCAAAACGTGCTGGCGGCGGTGTATTACCTTGACGTTCCGAACGGCAACATTTCACTCAAGGAAGTGGACGCGCTGAGAGCGAATCCTCAGGTCGCGAAAGCCATCCCGATTGGCGTCGGCGATTCTGTCGCCGGTGCGCGCATCGTTGGCACCACCGACGAATTCATCCCATTTTACGGCGGCACGTTAGCGTCCGGCACGCTGCCAGCCGCGCCAATGGAGGCCGTGATCGGCGCGGGCGTGGCTCGCCGCACCCAGCTCAAACTGGGCGACCACTTCGTCGGCGCACACGGCCTTGGAGAATCCGGCGACGCTCACGATGCCAATCCCTACCGCGTGGTCGGTATCCTGAACCCCACCGGTCGCGTGATTGATGAGACCGTGGTGACGCCGCTCGAGAGCGTGTGGCTGGTGCATGAAGGCCATAGCGCCAGCACCGAGCCCGAGGCCACGTTCGCGCTCATTCAGGCGAAAGGCCCCATCGGCGTCGCCACGCTGCCCCGTCTGATCAACGCCCGACCGGGCTTGCAGGCGGCGGTTCCCGCGCTGGAATCGGCGCGCCTGCTCACCAGCTTCAATTGGGTCGCACTGGTGGTCAAGGTGTTCGCCGGGATCCTCGTAGTGGCGGCGATGGCCTCGCTGCTGGGCGCGCTGTTGCAGGCTCTGGCCCGTCGCGAACCCGACCTGGCGCTCTTACGCGCGATGGGTGCAACTCGTTTCACGCTAGCCAGTCTGATGTTGGGTGAATCGCTCGTGTTGATCACCGTCGCGAGTATTGTGGCGGGTGGGTTGGTGGTGCTGGCGGCGTGGTCGTTCCAGACGTTTGCGCAGCCCGGTGTCGCAATCGATGCGGGCGAAGGGCTTTTATATGGGGTTGCGGGGCTCGGGATCGCCTCGCTGCTGGCCGCTCTTGCTACTATTCCGGTGCTCCGCCGCTGCCTTTCTATCGATGTGGCCGCGCAACTTTCGTCGAGGTAACTGACATGCGTTTCCGTAAATTCCTTGGCTCATTTCTGGGCACACTTATTCCTGCGTTGTTCGTCGCGTCCAGCAGTGCGGTGACCCCGGTTCCGAACGAAGGTGCGCTGCCACCGGCATCGCAATTCCTCGCCGAGAAGCCGGGCTTCACCTCCTGGCGTGTTCTCGCGCAAGTTGAGCTGGTAAAACTGGATCGCAAGATGGTGCCCAAGTTTGAGTCCGCTGTGACGGCGCTGGACGGCAAGGTGGTGAAGGTGCAGGGCTTCATGATGCCGCTCGATATTGGCGACAAGCAGCGCCGGTTCCTGCTGGTTGCTGCGCCGCCGCATTGCGCGTTCTGCCTGCCCGCCGGGCCGGACGCGATGATCGAAGTGCGCGCTAAATCAGACATTCGCTATGGCTTTGACGCCGTGGCGCTATCGGGCAAATTACAAGTGCTCAGGGACGATCCGGCGGGTTTGTACTACCGTATTGTTGACGCCGTTCCTGCGCAATAGTGCGGGGCGATATGGTTGCAAGTGACGCGTTAAGGGTGTAAGTTCTCCGTTATGGCCTTCAAAATCTTTCCAAAGTCACAGAAACCGGGCTCCGCTACCAAGCTGGAACTGGTCGATGACAACACGCGTGGGACGCGTGCAGGCGATACCGAGACGAGTCTCAACTGGGCTCCACACGCCAGTCGCATCGAGGTTGAGGAAGAGGGCGGCCTGAGCCCGTCGCTTGAAAATGCCGCGCTGATGTTTGCCCACGGCAACGAGAGCGCAGCCAAGGCGGCATTGGCACACGCGCTCGATACGTCGGAGCGTTCACAGCAGATGGTGTGGATGTGTCTGTTCGATTTGCATGCGCGCGGCAATGACCGCACGGCGTTTGAAGAATTGGCGCTGCGCTTCGTGGTTCAGTTTGAGCGTTCCGCGCCGGCGTGGGATGAGATGGCCGGTGCCAGCAGTTCCGACCCGACCGCATCGAACGCCCGCGTCAAACCCAAATCGCTGTTGCGTGGCGAGCTGACCGATCCTCAAGCTCCCGTGATCGTGGCGCTTGTGGAAGCCTCAAAACGCAAAGACGGCCTGCCGCCTCGATTTGATCTGGACATCGCTGACCTTGACGGAGCGAGCGACGTGTGCGGACTGTTGCTAGCCGGATCGCTGGCATCGCTGCGGCGCAAAGGCGCTGTCATTTCGATTCGCGGCCTTGACGCAACGACGCGGCGCCTCTCCGCAATGTTGCAGGCGGGCGATGCGACGCACAAAGGGCTCTGGTATCTCGTGCTTGAGCTTTTGCAATGGTCGGCGCAAAGCCAGATGTTCGAGGATCGGGCAGTAGATTTTGCGGTGACATTTGGTATTTCGCCGCCGTCAATGGAGCCTCTGACCGCCGTGCAACGAAGCGTGCTTACGGCGCGTGCCGCTGATGTGACTGCGACTGACGAAGCCCTCGCCCATGACCGAATTGTGTGGATTGGTGAGCTGAAAGGCCCAGCTGATCACTGCCTGAAAACGCTGTCGCTGGAGGCGGTGACAACGAACCCTGTGATCGTTGATATGCGCCGCGTCTTGCGGGTGGATTTTGTCTGTGGCGGCGCGATTGCCAACAGCTTCACACGTCTCATGGCGCAGGCCATAGATGTTCGCGTCGTGTCGGCGACTCCGATTATTCAAACGCTATTGCAACTTACTGGAACGCCTGCAGGTCTGTTCGCGAAAGCGTAAAAAGCTTAATGGCCAGCGCCGAATCCGGTGGCGGCACCAATAATTTTATGGATTCCAAACTAGATTTTCACGGCACGACCATCGTGTCGGTTCGTCGTGGCAACTCGGTCGCACTCGGTGGCGACGGGCAGGTCACGCTCGGCAACATGGTCGTCAAATCGACCGCGCGTAAAGTGCGGCGGCTGTATCACGACAAAATTCTGGCGGGCTTTGCCGGCGCGACGGCCGATGCGTTCACGCTGTTCGAGCGCTTCGAGGGCAAGCTGGAAAAACATCAGGGTCATTTGACGCGTGCTGCCGTTGAACTGGCAAAGGACTGGCGGCAGGACCGCATCCTGCGGCGGCTGGAGGCGATGCTCGCGGTGGCCGATCAATCGACCTCACTCATCCTCACCGGTAATGGTGACGTGCTGGAGCCGGAGCACGGCATTATTTCCATTGGATCGGGCGGCGGATTTGCGCAGGCTGCTGCGCGTGCGCTGGCGCAGCACAGTCAACTGTCGGCACATGACATCGTGGCCGAATCGCTCAAGGTCGCTGGCGAAATCTGCATCTACACCAATCAAAATCACACGATTGAAGAGCTCAGCTGGTGAACGACGGTCTGTTTGATGTCGTCGTCGCAGGCGGTGGCCCAGTGGGCTGGGCGTGCGCGCTTGCAGCCAAAATCTCGCTTGGCAAACGCGCGAAAGTTGCTGTCGTTGAACGCGATCCATTGCCTGTCGTCAACGCGGACGATCCGATATCGGCGCGCGTGTACACCGTTGCTTCCGGCAATCTGGCTTGGATCCATGAACACGGCGTCAAGATTGACGAAGCGCGAAGCGCAGCGGTCACCGACATTCAGGTGTTTGGTCGCGATGGCAGCGACTCCCTGCACGTTGACGCAAATGACGCAGGCCTGAATGAATTGGCACGCGTGATTGAGCACGAGGCGTTGGCACTAGCGATTGCGAAGCGCGCGCAACAGGTGGGCGTAACGTTGATCGCAGGCGAATGCATTGCGCTGCATGACGGCGATGCCGAAACCGGCACCCGAACCGTGGAACTCGCGGATCGCAGCCTGCTGCAAGCGCGCATGGTGCTCGCCGCTGACGGCGCGCACTCACGACTGCGCGAAGCGGCGGCAATGGATGTGTCGTGGCACCAATATCCGCAGCACGGCGTGGTCGCCAATCTGCGCTGCACCGAACCGCATCGTGGCATCGCACGACAATGGTTTTTGCCGGATGGGTCGATCCTTGCGCTGTTGCCCCTGCCGTCAGTTGAGGGCACACCGTCCGTGTCGATGGTCTGGTCAGCCGCAACCGAGCATGCTGAACTTCTGAGCGCCCTGCCCGAATCGGAACTACTCGCCGAAATCAACGCCGCCAGCGCGGGCGCAGTGAATGTGCACGCCGTGATCAGCGGTACGCGCAGTTTCCCGCTCGGCCTGCTTCGCCTGCCAAACCCAGTTGGTCAGCGCTTTCTCGCCGTTGGCGACGCCGCGCACGCGATGCACCCGCTGGCGGGCCAGGGCGTAAACGTGGGTCTGGCCGACGCCCGTTGTCTGTTCGATCTCTGGCAAAGCGCGCCTGACGTGCACGGCGACCCCGGTCATGCGCTCCTGCTATCGCGCTACCGGCGCCAGCGCTACGGCCCGACGCTCGCCATCCAACTGGCGACCGACGGTCTTTTCCGACTCTACAATCAGGTAGATCACCCCTTCCTTATGGCGGCTGGCGACGCTGGAATGCGTCTTTTCGGTCGTCTACCCGCATTTCGTCGCACGCTGTCTTCCAGCGCGCTGCAATAAGCGCTTTTCTCTCTAACATCCGTCTCGTTGTATCAAAGGACTCCCATGAAACGAACTCTTGCCGCCTTGCTGATTGCCGCTGGCCTGCTCGCTGCCTGCAACGCGCAACAGCCGCCTTCGGGCGCTACTACTGCGCCCCCTGCTGTCGCTGCGCCAGCCGCAGCCGCGCCAGAGCGTGAAGCCGTCAGCGCTGCCAAGCTCGCCGAAGTGCAAACCACCATTGAAACCCGTTTTAAAGGCGCGCCGATCAAAGGCCTGCGCGCGTCGGTGTTCCCTGGTCTGTTCGAAGCGATGGTCGGTGACGACGTCATTTATTTTGACGAAAAGCTCGGCCATTTCATCGTCGGCAATCTGATCGAAGCGGCCACGATGACCAACAAAACCGAAGAGCGCAGCGCCGAACTGACCGCCATCGACGTCAAACAATTGCCGCTCGCGGACGCGATCAAAGTCGTTCGTGGCAAGGGCGAGCGCGTGATGTATGTGTTCACTGACGTGGATTGCCCGTTCTGCACTCGACTTGAGCAAACGTTGCAGGACACCGATAACGTGACCGTCTATAACTTCATGTTCCCAATCGATTCGCTGCACCCGGCGGCGCGCAACAAACAAAAAGCAATCTGGTGTTCCAAAGACCGTCAGGCATCGTGGCATAACGCCGTGCTGCTCAAGAAGTTTGACGCGAATCAGAAGGGCGACTGCGCTAACCCGGTCGACGCAACCGTCGCCCTCGGCCAGAAGCTTGGCGTTCGCGCAACGCCTTCATTCTTTCTGTCAGACGGCCGAATGATCGCTGGCGCGATCCCCAAAGAACAGCTGGAAGCGCGTCTGAATGCGGCTCAGACTAAAGTCGCCGCCAGATAATTTTCGTCACGTCCTTCGCCCTTTTTCGAAACCCGGGAGACAACAATGGCCCTCATGGACTTCATCAAAAAGCAGCTCATCGAAATCATCGACTGGCAGGATGATTCACGCGACACGCTGTCGTATCGCTGGCCTGATGACGACAAGGAAATCAAGAACAACGCGCAGATAATCGTGCGCGAATCGCAGGTCGCGCAGTTCGTCTACCTCGGCCAATACGCCGATACGCTGCAACCAGGTAAGCACACGCTTACTACCGCGAATATCCCCGTTCTGTCGACCATCCTTGGCTGGAAATACGGCTTCGAAAGCCCGTTCAAAGCGGACGTTTATTACGTCACCACACGCACTTTTGCCGGAAACAAATGGGGCACCGCCAACCCGATCATGATGCGCGATGCTGACTTTGGCGTCGTCCGTATGCGCGCCTTCGGTCAATACGATTTCAAGATCGTCAACCCGCCGCTGTTCCTGAAAGAAGTCGCTGGGACGGACAACCATTTCCGCCTCGACGAATTCGCCGACGTCATGCGCTCGAAGATCGTCACGGTCTTTACCGAAGCCATTGCCAACGCCAAAGTTCCAGCGCTGGATGTCGCCGCCCGCTACAGCGAAATTGGCGCGGCATTGTTGCCCGCGATCAATCCGATCACGACGGCGAAATATGGCATCGAAGTCACCTCGTTCAACATCGAAAACGTCTCGCTGCCACCCGAAGTCGAGGCGGCGATTGACAAGCGCGGCGCGATGACGACCATCGGCGACATGGGCGACTACATCAAATACAACATGGCCAACGCTATGGCCGAAGGCAAAGCGGGCTCGATGGGCATGGGCGCTGAATTCGCGATGGGCTTGGGCGTTGCTCAACAGATGGCGAATCAGCCCAGCGGCACCGTGGGGGTCAACCCGAATGCGCCGAAGGGCATGGTGCCGGGCTCGATGGCCGCACCGGTCGCTGCCGCCGCGCCTGCCGCGGCACCGGCAATGGATCTCATGAACCCGGCGCAAGTGGCGCAAGCTTTAGGCGTCACCGAAGCCGACGTTTTGACCGAACTTGACGCTGGCACGTTGAAGGGCCGCAAAATCGGCTCGCAATGGCGCGTGACGCGGGATGCGGTGGACGCGTTTTTGAAGGGATAGACGGCGTGCGAGCCGTGGGCTTTTCGCTGGTGATTTTTGGGGCCGCACTGTTATTGTTTGGTGCGGCGCTGCTCAGATCATCAACGATTGCCTGGACTGCCGGCCTGTTTTCAGTCATCGTCGGCGGATTTACTGCGTGGTGGGGTGTGAAGTGCCTGCGGGAGGGACCGCATCACTAGCAGCTTTTTAGTTAAATGACGTTTTCATCAGGGCCTCAGTCCGATAAGTCAGAAAGTCGACTTTTAGATATTTCGCCGTGCAGCCCCAATGAAATAACGCTTTCGTATAAATGTTGATACGCCTCTTTGGACAACGTCACAGCGCACGATGATTCGCGCGGGTAGAAAATGGCCACCATGTTCATTCTGCTAATCCTCGCTTATTTCGTGATTGTCATCGACGTGAGCGTGGTCGAAAAGCTCATACTTGCGATTCTTTGCGGCGCTTGTGCGTTGATTCCAACGTTTGTTGAGGGCACTGCGCTCCCCGCAGCCATAGCGCAAGCTGGGCTTGGCGTTTACGTCTGCCTCCGTATGACCTACGTTCGCGCTAAGACCTGAATTTCGCAATGACCACCCCCACCGCCACCCACTCCGACGCAACCGCCCCTGAGAAATCCGCGCGCAGCAAGTATTCCTGCGTCGCCTGCGGTGGCGAAGCGGTGTGGAATCCGGCCAAGCAAAAGCTCGTTTGCGCGTTTTGCGGTACTGAAGCGCCGTTGCCACCCGCGTCAGAAACGATTCCCGGAATTCAGGCCACCGACGTGGTCGAGCACGACCTCGCCGCGGCGCTGCGCAATATTCAGGGCGAAGCACGCGGCTGGGCGCTGACCAAGCGCATGATCAAATGCAATTCCTGTCAGGCGATCAGCGTGTTCGATCCGGCCAAGCAGGCCAAAGCCTGCGAGTTTTGCGGCGCGTCGGCCATCGTCGATTACGACGAAACCAGCGACGTGATTCGCCCCGAAGGCGTGATGCCGTTTCAGGTCAGTGAGCCGAAGGCGCGCGACACGATTCGCGCTTGGTACGGCAAGCTCTGGTGGGCCCCGAACAAGCTCAAATCGAAGGCCATGACCGACACCGTCAAGGGCGTGTATTTGCCGTACTGGACGTTCGACGCGCTGGTCGACGCACGCTGGCAGGCGGAGGCCGGTTACTACTACTACGAGACCGAAACCTACTACGACAACGGCGAACAAAAGTCGCGCCAGGTGCAGCGCACGCGTTGGGAATACGCGTCCGGCAGCCTGAACCATTTCTTCGACGACACCCTCGTTTGCGGCTCAAAAGGCGTTCACCCTGCGCTCTTGCGCTCAATTGAACCCTTCCCCACGACGGATGCCGCCAGCAAAGCGCTTAAACCCTACGACGCGGCCTACGTCAGCGGCTGGACGGTGGAGCGCTACCAGATCGACCTCATCGCCGCCGCCAAATTGAGCCGCGAGCGCATGACCGGCGAAACGCAGCAACTCTGCGCCAACGAAGTGCCCGGCGACACCCAGCGCAACCTGCAAGTCAACGCCGATTTTTCGCGGCAAACGTTCAAACACATCCTCGCCCCCGTGTGGCTCATGACCTACACCTACGGCGCGAAGGATTTTCAGGTGCTCATCAACGCCGTTACCGGCAAGATCGACGGCGAATATCCAAAGAGCTGGGTGAAGATCACGCTGGCGGTCATCGCCGTGCTGATCGTCGCGATGATTGTGCTCGGCGGCATGGGTGGTCGGCGGCATTAAGAACATCGGTCTCGCATGCAGCACTTTCGCCTTGGCCGAATTCTGTGGGAGCGGTTCTACCGCGATGGCTGATCGTTGGAGAAATCGCGGTAGAACCGCTCCCACAATGCAAATCGCACGGTGGGTGGTGACGTGCTTGCCGCTCTCAATTGCTTGGTCGTGAATTGACGTGATTCAAGTGCAGTTAAAAACGCATCCGGCGTTTGCGCCGTATATCGATGCGCTCGCGATGTATGAAAACATCATCCCAAACCGCAGCGCTGTGCCGCCCGACGTTCCATTTTTCGTCCCGCCACCGCCACGCAACCTGAGCGCTATCGCGTTCGAGCGCCGCGTCGTCGAGGAAAACGAGCTTATTGTTCGCGCCGACAACTTGCATGATGTGATGAACGCACTCGTCTGGCTCACCTTCCCAAAAACCAAGCGCGCCATCAGCGAAGCGCATGTCGCGCTTGGCGTCACGGCAGACGGCAAAACCAGACCGCGCCGCCGCGACGTGCTCACCCTGTTCGATGAGGCGGGGGCCATCATCCTGAGCCAGCGTGACGATCTGAAGAAACTGCACGAAGGCCATCAATGGCGCGAACTGTTCGTCGGCCACCGCCAGGAGTTCATCAACGAGGCGCGACCGATTCTGTTCGGCCACGGCGCATTGGAACAACTCGGCAGCAACCCGCATCGCGGGTTGACGGTGAAGGCGTTGTGGCTACCGCTGCAACGCGACACGCTGTTGAACGGGGTCGACGCGTGGATGAGCCAACAAATCAGCGCCGGGCAATTATTAGCTGACAACGAGCATCGTTTGCCGCTACCGATCGTCGGCGTGCCGGGCTGGTTTGCTGAAAACGAGCAGGCCAATTGTTACGACGATATCGATGTGTTTCGGCCGCTGCGTGCGACGAAACGCTCAGACTAAACGTGCGTCGGTTTGCTACTGCTCCAGCCCTGTGAATTATTGATGTTCCCGTTCGTGGTGAGCTTGTAGAACCATGAACATGCGTCCCACTTTACCGGGCTGTATCAACATCGACGCACCGTTTGTAATTACAATTGTAATAATATAACGACGTCATCCAACGCACAAATCAAATCATGCACACCCTCAAATTAGTTCAAATAGGCAACTCTGTCGGTGTCGTCTTGCCAAAAGAAGTGCTCGGTCGACTGCGCATCGAAAAAGGCGACAGCGTCTTCCTCACTGAAGCAGTCAACGGCGCTTTCATCACGCCGTACGATCCAGCGCTCGACGAGGAGATGAGGGCAGGGCGCGAATTCATGAAAGAGTATCGCAATACGTTTCACGCGCTCGCCAAATGAGGCCGAATCGGAGCCAATGAGTCATGCGCTGGATAAGCAAGCGCGCGCTGCTACTCCTGCACGACGAGAGCTTGGCGGAGCATGGAGGCGTCAGCGGCATTCGAGATGAAGGATTGCTCGAATCCGACTTGGCGCGACCTGAAAACCTCGCAGCCTATGGGCAGCCGGATTTAGCGGAACTGGCCGCGAGCTACGCCTACGGCCTCGCCAAAAATCACCCGTTCATTGACGGTAACAAGCGCGCCGCAATTTTGGCGGCGGGTCTATTCCTGGCGCTCAACGGCCAACGGCTCATAGTCGGACAATCGGAGGCAACGCAAGCGGTGCTTGGACTCGCCGCCAGCGACATCAGCGAAGCGGCCTTCGCCGATTGGCTTCGGGGGCATTTGCAAGAGCGCTAATTGTCAATTGCCATACGTTTAATCCAGCCGCGTGCTGCGGCGGCACGCTGTTTTTTTGCTAGATCGTGGTCAAACGGCGAATTCGCCGAAACCCGTCACACGGGTGACGAATAATGTCAGTTAAGCGACTCTTACATGACGTTCGCATACCAGAGCATTCTTATCGTTCAAATCGTGAAATACCATCGCAATAAAAAAATGCAATTAAATCAATAATTTACGTAGGATACGTGGACGTTCAACAAACTCTGGCACAACCACTGCCTTGTGTAACCCATGCAGCGGTGTTCGCTGAGTTACTTAAATCCCGATCCGGGGAAGGAAATTGAAAATGAAACGTTCTATTCAAAAGGGTTTCACCCTGATCGAATTGATGATCGTCGTGGCGATTATCGGTATTTTGGCTGCTATCGCCATTCCACAATACTCTGATTACACGTCGCGTTCGCGCGCCGCTGGTGCCGCTGCTGAGCTGGCATCTGTTCGTACCGCGATTGGTTTGTGTGCCCAAGAAAACCAAGGTCTCTACACTGGCTGTACCACAGCGGCTCCCGGGATCCCTAACATCATCCCCACCCTAAATATCACGACTGGAGCCGTTGCTGCGGGTGTGATTACTGCTACGACTGGTGCCACGACTACGACGGGCACCAACTTAACCGCCGTTCTCACGCCACAGCCCATGACAGCTGGTGACTCGGTGCTTCGTTTCGTCAACTCAGGCACTGTTTGCACGAACCCAGCGCGAGGTTCGAAACCGGGTCAGTTTGATTGCTAATCGCTGATTTCGACTAGCGTGTGACAAACCCCGCTTCGGCGGGGTTTTGTTTTGGGAGACTGTGCTTTTGATTAGAAAGTCTCCTTCGTGCAAGCGCGTCGATTGCAGACATTTGATGTCGAGTTCGTAGAGCTTCCAACGCGCTGGAACTGTTTGCTCCGTCTCATTATTGACGCAGGTTCACTCTGAAAATCCCGTGAATCTACTGGCGCACAAGTTGCAAGGTAGATGACGTATAGGTTTTGTCAACCCGCATCTGAACATCACACAAATCGATAAGATCGGAAAAGTGCCACCAATGAAAATCCACTTACAGCGCGGCTTCACGTTGATAGAGTTGATGATTGTCGTTGCCATCATCGGCATTCTCGCGGCCATTGCGATCCCACAGTATTCCGACTACACGTCGCGCGTGCGCGCTACCGGCGCTATTGCAGAGCTCGGCTCAATTCGTCTGGCGATTGGATTGTGCGGATACGAGAATCAAAACGTCTTTACGACTTGCAATACGGGCGCGGGCATTCCAACTGGCAATGTCACGGCGAACGTGACTGCGTTGCCGGTGGTGGCGGGCGGACAGCTCACAGCAACAACAGGCGCGACAACTACGGCTGGCCTCCCACTCACCGTTGTGATTGCTCCGATTCCGTTGGTGGCCGCTGATTCAGTTCAGCGCTTTCTCAATACCGGAACGGTCTGTACTAACGCGGCACGCGGTTTGCGGCCGGGGCAAGGCGATTGCCCATAGACCTGACGCAAAGTCGGCAATTCATGCCGCAGTGCTTTTGACTTTACTTTCGCTGTTGAAACACTCTGTTTGCAAGCGCTTCCCGTAGCGTTTTTTTCACTCGTACCCTATGAAAGAAATCAGTCGTTATCGCGCCAGTGCTATACATCTGCTGATCAGCGGTTGCGTTGGTTTAACGCTCTTCGCGTTGTTTTGGTTTGTCTGGTATCCGGCACCGATGTTGATCGCGATCGGCGGGCACGAGATTTTTCTGTTGATTATTTCCATTGATGTCATCATTGGGCCGGTGCTGACTCTGGTTGTGTTCAACACCAAAAAGCGGTCACTCAAATTTGATTTAGCCGTAATCGCAGCCATGCAAGTTGGCGCCATGTGCTACGGCGCAAGTTTCCTTCTTGAGGGGCGGCCGGCGTACGTCGCTGCGCTTGGCGACCACTTTCAGGTTGTGCAGGCCGTGGAAATAACGGACCAAAATATCGCGAAAGCGAAAACGACGCTGCCATGGTTTGGGCCGCTATGGGTGGGTACGAAGGCGCCTACAGGCCGCTACGATACAGACGCGGTTCGGGATGTGGAGGAAATTGGTGGCGGTCGTGGTCATTTCCCACAATTGCACATTCCCTACGAATCAATGGCCAGTGAAATTCTCGAAAAATCAAAACCGATTTCAGCGCTGATCGCTAGTAATCCCGGGAAGTCGGATGAAATAGCAGCCTGGCTGCGGAAGCACAATTTAGACGCGAATACAGCACGATTCCAGCCCATCAGAATTCGCGCCAGCGAATTCGTTGTTGTCATTGATGCCAAGACTGCCGCTGTTGCCGGGATTGCTCCGTTCAAGCCGTAGTTCGCTATCAAGCGCCTTTCCCGCTCGGAGCTGGCCTGTGTTTTTGATCAAATGCGCGATCAAATCGAACCAAAAGCGGCAATAGCGTTGCGCCGAAGACCAAGTCCAGTCGGAGTCTACGGCGAACCACTTGGAAAGTCGGTAGACCAATTTGCCGTGCTCAGGCGTTGCCAAAGCGTGACTCTACGCGGAGTTTCCCTAGCAACAACTTTCTCAGTCATGGCGACATAACACGTCAATCGCTGACACATAGCGGCACTAAAACGGAGACAAAACCCAACGCACGGGTTCTGTAGCAAATTCATTTCAGGCTTTGATAGTGCTTTATTGTTTATAAATGTTAATTCAATCAATGACTTAGTTAACCGAAGTTAATTTGCTGTTTCTGCTGGCACAACCACTGCCTTATGTGACCCAAACAGCGGAGTTCGCTGGATTAATCAAGTCCCAATCCGGGGAAAGAAATTGAAAATGAAACGTACGTTCCAAAAGGGTTTTACCCTCATCGAATTGATGATCGTAGTTGCGATTATCGGTATCCTGGCTGCAATCGCCATCCCACAATACTCTGACTATACGTCGCGCTCACGCGCTGCTGGCGCCGCTGCGGAGCTGGCGTCGGTTCGCACTTCAATTGGCTTATGCGCGCAAGAAAACCAGGGCCTGTACGGTGCATGTATTACTGGCGCGGCTGGTGTTCCCAATATCATTGCCACGAAGAATATTACTGCGTCAGTCCCAATCGTTGCTGGCGTAATTCGCGCCACGACCGGCGCGACCACCACCGCAGGCGCTGGTTTAACTGCCATCTTGACACCACAACCAATAGTAGCGGGCGACTCAGTGCTGCGTTTTGTCAACTCGGGCACTGTTTGCACAAATGCAGCGCGCGGTTCGAAACCGGGTCAATTTGACTGCTAATCGCTTACGTCGAGCTGGTGTAAGACACCCTGCTATGCCGGGTTTTTTCTCGCCACGTCGCGCGTAGTCCAAGTGAGGAATTCAAATAAAAGCGGCTAGGCTCGATGAAATAGTTTTAACTAGAATCGAATATGCCCCAGCGAACGCGAATCCACCTGCCCAACGTTCCGCTACACATCGTTCAGCGGGGTCACAATCGCGATGCTTGCTTTTTTGGCGAAGACGACTATGTAAGCTATCGGCATTGGCTGGGCGAGGCATTGGCTGGGCGAGGCGTTGGCGCAGACCGGCTGCACGCTTCAGGCGTAAGTGTTGATGACCAATCACGTGCATCTGTTGGTGACGCCACCATCGGCGGAGGCAGTGAGTCGTTTCATCATCTCAATAGGCCGTCGCTATGTTCAGTACATCAACAAAACCTATCAGCGTACACGCACGCTGTGGGGCAGCTGCTACAAGTCATCACTTGTGCAGGAAGAGCGCTACCTGTTGACCTGTCAGCGCTACATTGAGTTGAACCCGGTGCGCGCGCGCATGGTCGATGAGCCCGCGCACTATCGCTGGAGCAGCTATCGCGCGAACGCCCTCGGACACGCTGATCCGCTGCTGACGCCGCACGCACTGTACAGGGGGCTGGGCGGCGATGATGAGGCCGTCATCGCCGCCTATCGTGCATTGTTTGTGAGTGATATAGACGTGCCTCTGCTCATCGATATTCGCGCCGCGCTGCAACAGGGACAGCCGCTAGGGGATAGTCGGTTTAGCGCGCAAATTGAAGCGGTGACGGGGCACCGACGAGCGGTGATGCCACGCGGTAGGCCGAGGAAGATTGCGAGTTTCGATTAAATTGAGCCTGGCCCCTTAAAAACCCGCGTACTCACAGCACAGTCAGATGCGAAGGCGTTGCGCCGATGACTGTGCTTCGCGAAATGCGCTGATCCAGCGTGACTAAGCATCCTTCATGTTTTACGGCTAACGCGAGCAAGTAGACATCGGTGATTGCGCCTGACGTCAGCGGGGCTTCCGGTAGCACTGTTCTTGGGTTGGCCAGCGAAACATCGTCGGGCCAGAATTCGTGAGAAGGATCGGCGGTTGCCTCTGCCAGCAGTGCCATTAACTCAGCCACGGTTGCTGGATTGGTGTAGCGTGGTCGAGACATGATACGCAGGAGTCCGTTTTGCGTGAGCGGGCAACTTGCCCAGCCGAGCGCTTGCGATTGCGCATGCCGCCTTTTGGCTTTGTCGTGTTGAGTGTGCTGCGGATCAAATAAGGCGATCAGGACATTGACGTCGTATAACGCGCGCACGTTAGATGCCTTCTTCATCCATGAGTCGCCGAACCATTTCCGAGGTCACTATGCCACCCCGGTGCGGCAATGGACGTATTCCGTAGAACGCTTGTGGTTCCTGAGCCGCATAGCTGGGCGCGGTTGTCATAGCTTTTCGAGCGAGATCGGAGATTACCTTGCCGGCCGTTTTGTTGGCGGCTTTCGCTATTTCTTTAGCCGCCATCAAAACGTCGTCGTCAATGTCGAGTGTGGTGCGCATGATGATTCTTCTGTGGATCGCAGTTGAAATCAAAGATTTTATCGCATCTGATGCGTGATGTATGATGCGTTGTAGGCTGTCACGGATATCGTATTTGAACGCCATGCCGTCAGCTATAGCTCAGGCCTTAGACGACGGGTTGGTTTGCGCGAGTATGTTCTGCGGCAGAATGTCTGAATGCGCATTTCCCAGCATGATCGCGACAAATTGAAGCAGGCGGTGCAGGAGATCGTCGGTGACGGCGCGTCGGCGCGCGTGTTTGGCTCGCGGCTGGACGACGACCGTCGAGGGGGTGATCTGGATCTTTATGTTGAGCTCGATACCGAAGTGGACAATCCTGCCTGGATCGCAGCTCGAATCGTCGCGCGCGCACAAACCTATCTCGGTGATCGTCACATTGACGTCGTGTTACGAGACCCTGCAACACCCGAGCTACCGATTCATCGCGTTGCCCTTCAGACAGGCGTGATTTTGTGAGTATGCCGACCGACGAAACCGAGCGCCTTCGCTTTTTGCAGCGGCTGGTTCGGCGGGAAACCGCGCTTCTTAATGAAACTACTGCGACGCTCTTCGATAGGCACGGTGAAGATTTATGGACGCTGCCTGCGGGCGCTTTGCCCGCAGCGTTGTCTGAACGGCTCGATGCCTTTGTCGCCCGCTTTGCCCGATTGCAGGACAGTTTAGGAGACAAATTGTTGCCCGCGCTACTCGCTGCACTCGCCGAACCGGTAGGTGCTGCGATTGACAATTTGAACCGGGGCGAACGATTGGGTTGGATCGCTTCGGTCGAGGCTTGGCGGATCATTCGCGCGCTGCGCAACCAGATGATTCACGAATATGTGGAGGATCGCCGGGTGCTTGAGGGCGCGTTATTGGCTGCGCACGATGCAGTGCCGATGCTGAGTGCGGTGGCCGAGCGCATGTGTGATGAAGTGGATCGGCGCCTTGCCGGCGGCAACAGCTGAGCGAGGCGCAGATAACAAAAAAAGAGCCGCAAAAGCGGCCCTTTTTTCATAGCAGCAAACTGCTCGCTCAATGCCCCAAAATCTTCGACAAAAAGTCCTTCGACCGATCGGTCTGCGGATTATTGAAGAAGTCGTGCGGGTTGTTTTGCTCGACGATTTGGCCTTGATCCATAAAGATCACTCGGTCGGCTACGGCTTTGGCAAAACCCATTTCGTGGGTGACACAGATCATGGTGATGCCCTGATCGGCCATCGCGACCATCACGTCGAGCACTTCTTTGATCATCTCGGGATCAAGTGCGGACGTGGGCTCGTCGAACAGCATGATTTTCGGGGTCAGGCATAGCGCGCGGGCGATGGCTACGCGCTGTTGCTGACCGCCTGAGAGTTGCAACGGATATTTGCCCGCCTGCTCGGCGATGCGCACACGTTTCAACTGCATCATCGCCTTTTCTTCGGCTTCTTTCTTGGGCACTTTGCCGACGTACATCGGCGACAGCGTCAGGTTTTCCAGCACCGTGAGATGCGGGAATAGATTGAACTGCTGGAACACCATACCGACTTCCTTGCGGACTTTGTCGATGGCTTTCACGTCGTCCGTGAGTTCAGTCCCGTCAACAAACAGATGGCCTTCCTGATGCTCTTCAAGGCGATTGATGCAGCGGATCAGCGTTGACTTGCCGGAACCCGACGGCCCGCAGATGACAATGCGTTCGCCTTGTTTGACGTTCAGATTGATGTCGCGCAGGACATGAAAACTATTGCCATACCATTTGTTGACTTTATCGAAAACGATAACGTCTTTGGCGCCTTCCAGATTGGTGCTCATAGGTGGGTTCCGACTAACGCAGTTTGGATTTGTTGACCTGCTTCTCGATCCACAAGCTGTAGCGGCTCATGGCGAAGCAGAAGGCGAAGTAAATGAAAGTGATGAAAACGTAACCTTCGAGCTTGAACGGACGCCAGTCGGCGTCACCGTTTAGCGCGAGACCGAGCGAGCCGGTCAACTCGTACAACGACACGATGCCGACGAGCGACGTATCCTTGAACAGGCCGATGAAGTTGTTCACGATGCTCGGTACCACGAGCGCAAGCGCTTGCGGCAGGATGATGCGGCCCTGTGTTTGCCAGTACGACAAGCCTAGCGATGCAGCGGCTTCCGCTTGCCCTTTTGGCATCGCCTGCAGCCCGCCGCGAATCACTTCAGCCATGTAGGCCGCCGCGAACAGCGTCAATCCAGCGAATACCCGAATCAACACGTCGATGGTGACGCCCTGTGGCATGAAGAGCGGGAACATGAACGACGCCATGAACAACACCGAGATCAGCGGCACACCACGAATGAGTTCGACGTAAATCGTGCAAAACGTGCGGATCGCGGGCAGCTTCGAGCGGCGACCCAGTGCAACGGCAATCGCCAGCGGAAATGCCATGACCATCGACATTGACGAGAGCATGATGGTCAATGGCAGGCCGCCCCAACGATCCGTAGTTACCTTGGAAAGGCCGAGCACGTTGCCATACATCAACGCGAAGAAAATTGCGACCACAACGGCCCAGAGCACCAGCAGCCATTTGTTCCAGAAGGCGCGCGTGCAGCTTGCAACCAGAAGCGCCAGCAATAGCAGCGTTGCAACCAACGGGCGCCACTGCTCTTCCAGAGGATAGCGACCAAAAATAATTAGTCGATACTTCTCCGTGATTACGCCCCAGCAGGCACCGACACCGGGCGCACGGCAGGCGTCCGCATTGGGCACGGTGGTGGCCGTCAATACCGCCCAGTTAAGGAACTGCGGAATGAAATACAGGAGCAAACCGCCGACTACGAAAGTCGTCACCGTGCTCTGCCAGTTGGCAAACAAATTGGCCTTGGCCCACGGAACAAGTCCTTCGGTTTTAGTGGGCGCAGGGCGCGCAGGAAGCGATTGGAAAATGATGGTTTCAGCCATGATCTAGCGCTCCTGAATGGCTGATTTCGCGTTGTACCAACCCATAAATATGGAGGTGGACAACGATGTCACGAGATATACCAGCATGATGAGCGCGATGCATTCAACGGCGCGGCCCGTCTGGTTCAACGCCGTGTTTGCAATTGACACTACATCGGGATAACCTATCGCAACAGCCAACGATGAGTTTTTGGTGAGATTCAAAAACTGGCTGGTTACCGGTGGGATGATCACTCGCAGCGCTTGCGGCAGCAGCACCTTCTGCATCTCTTGCCCCTTGGAGAGCCCTAGTGCCTGTGCCGCTTCGCCTTGCCCCCGCGCCACTGAAGAAATGCCGGAGCGCACGACTTCGGCAACGAATGATGAGGTGTAGAGCGTCAATCCAAGCAGCACGGCCATGAATTCAGGCGTTAACGATCCGCCACCTTCCACCGCGAATTCACCTTTTTTCGGGAAATTAAATTCTGACGGCGCACCGCCGATCAACCAACCCACGACACCCGCCGCTAGCACAATCGCCACGGGCACCCAGAACATACTGCGAAGCCGTCCCGTCGCTTCAAACGAGCGCCGCGCCCAGCGACGATAGGCCCAGGTAAGCACCGCGCCCACGGCCAAGCCGCCTACCGCCCAAAGGTGTCCCGTGGCCCATACCGGATCGGGGAATGACAGGCCACCTTTGCTGAGAAAAAAACCACCGAAGTGTTTGGCGTCCGCAATGTCGGGTAACAGCTCGGTAAAGAGCAGATACCACATCAAGAGCTGTAGCAACACGGGTACGTTGCGGAAAAATTCGACGTATGTCTGACATAACCCGCGCACCAGTCCGTTGCGCGAAAAACGTCCTACGCCAAGCAAAGTTCCGAGTATCGTGGTCAGTATGATGCCAACAATTGCCACGCGCAAGGTGTTGGTGATCCCGATCAGGAACGCTTTCCAGTAAGGATTGTTTGAGTCGAACGGGAAGAGGGATTCGCCGATGTCAAAACCAGCGGGAGCGGCGAGGAAATCAAAGCCGCTTTTAATGCCGCGAATCCGCATGTTCTCGGACGTGTTGTGCGCCAGCCACCATACGGCGCTGCCGATCAGCAACACGGCAAGGATTTGGTAGATCAAGCCGCGAAAAGCCTGACTTCGCCACGACCAGTCACGTTTGCTGGGTGGAGTTCGTGGTGCAACCTTGGCTTCGGCCATACGTATTTCCCCGCTAAATTGTTTGGAGCTTTTCGTGTCTTCTAGTTAGAGGGAAGAGGCTTGTGATTTCTCACCAACCCCCTCACCCTAACCCTCTCTCAAAGGAGAGGGAATCTGCGCGCCAAAGAGCGAACGACGTTCGCTAACAAAGGACGCAGCGAGCGGGATGCAGTGCAAGCCGCTGTTCGACGACGCGTACTTCAGTACGCAAGTCGAACAGCAACGCGGCAATGCGCCCGCGCAGCAAGTCCGACTTAGCGAACGGGGTAGGCGTACATGAGCCCGCCTTTATTCCACTGATTGTTAGCACCACGTGGCAGCTTGAGCGGTGATTTCGGGCCGACGTTGCGCTCGAACATCTCGCCGTAGTTACCAACGGACTTCAGGGCACGTGCCATCCACTCTTTGTCGAGACCAAGCAGCTTGCCCGTATCTTCGGTGGTGCCGAGAATACGTTGAACGACTGGATCCTGGCTGGTTTTCATCTGATCAACGTTGGCTTGTGTGATGCCATACTCTTCCGATTCGAGCAGACCGTAGATCACCCACTTGACGATGGCGAACCACTCGTCATCACCACGGCGAACCATCGGGCCAAGTGGCTCTTTGGAGATCAGCTGTGGCAGGATTACGTGGTCATCCGGAACCTTGGCTTCCTTGTTACGAACCGAGGCAAGGCCCGATGCGTCGGTGGTGTAGGCGATGCAACGGCCAGCGAAATATGCGCCGGTTGCCGCTTCCACTTTTTCGAAAACGACTGGCTTGATGCCGAGGCCGTTGGCTTTCGAGAAGTCCGTCAGGTTTTTCTCCGTGGTCGTGCCGGATTGCACGCAAACGGTTTGACCCTTGAGCTGTTTGGCATCCTTGATCTTCGACTTGGCCGTCACCATGAAGCCCTGACCATCGTAGTAAGTCACGGCGGTTTGATGCAGACCGAGCGATGCGTCACGCGTCAGCGAGAACGTGGTGTTCCGCGCGAGGATGTCGATTTCGCCCGATTGCAGTGCGGCGAAACGCTGCTGTGCATTCAGTGGAACCCACTTGATTTTGGTCGCGTCGCCGAGGACGGCTGCTGCGATTGCCTTGCAGGTGTCAGCATCGATACCGGTCCAGTTGCCGGCGGCATCGGCCTGCGAGAAGCCAGCGAGGCCAGTGTTCACGCCGCAGACGATTTGGCCTTTGGCCTTGATCGCGTCGAGTGTTTTGCCAGCGTGAGCAGGCAGAGCGGTCAATGCGGTGGCGGCCAGCATGGCACTGAATGCGACTTTGAGTCGTGTGTTAATCATTAAGCAGTCTCCTTCAAGAAAAAGTTTTTGAACGTAGATCGTTCGGATTGCCCGGTCGGGGCATCGTTACTGTTTTAGTGCGTTCACTGGCGATTACACCAGAGATTCAGATCGCTTGCATACGCAAACGGCATGCCATGATACGGAATTTAGAAAATAGAGCGTGTGCTGCGCTGCACTTCGGGAAATCCCTAATGCACGCTTTTCGGTCTCACCCGATGAGGTGCAGCTCAAGCGACGCCACGCCAGTTTGCGTACCGAGCAACACCACAGCATCTCCCGCCTCAAACACGAAATCTTCGTCCGGGCGCGTGAGCCGTCTGCCGCCGCGCCGCACCTGACTAATCTCGACATCGCTGCCGCGAAACGTGGCTGCGATCTCGCCCCAAGGGCGTCCGACAGCGTTCGCTGACGGAGCCAGATGAACCGTGTGCAGCACGCGCGCATCGGCCTCGGCCTCGTTGCCGTCGCTGGCACCGCGATAGAACCCCTGAAACAAACTGTAGCGCTCCTCGCGCACTGCACGGATGCGTCGCAGCACCTGCGACAGCGGCGTGCCAAGCAGCAAAAGCGAGTGCGAGGCCAACATCAGCGAGCCTTCCAGAATTTCCGGAACCACCTCGGTAGCACCGGCCGCGAGCAGTTTTTCGATGGGCTCATCATCTGTGGTCCGCACCACGATGGGGAGTTCCGGACGGATCGCCTTGGCGGTCGCGATGATTTTTAGTGCAGCATCAACATCGGCAAACGACACGACAAGCGCGCTCGCGCGCTCGGCACCAGCCGCAATCAGGGCCTCGCGGCGCTGTGCATCGCCGAACACCACATTGCCGCTGGCCGAGCTTCCCATCGCCTCGCGCACACGCTCCGGATCGTTGTCCAGCGCCACGAAACGAACCTGCTCCGCCTCCAGCAACCGCGCGAGGAACTGTCCGCTACGTCCGTAGCCGCAGATGATCACGTGATCCTGCCGCTCCATGCTCTCGGTCGCGATTTTGAAAATATCGGCCGAACGCGCGAGGAAGTCGTTCGCCATAATGCGCTTGTTGATGCGTTCTGCTAGTCGCGGCAGGAACGGCGCGGCGAGCATCGAAATCAGCATGGCGGCAATTGCAATTTGTGAGGCGCGGGCGTCGAGCGCGCCTGTAGTCATGCCGAGCGTGAGAATGACAAAGCCGAACTCGCCCGACGTAGCCAGGAGCGATGCCACAATATTCGCGTCCGCCGTTTTCATTCCAAATCGGCGCGCCAGCGGTTGCAAGACGAGCGCCTTGCCGACCAGTAGAAGCACCAGCGTCAGCAGCACCCAACCGAGTTGCGACGCCACGAACGGGCCATCGAGCTGCATGCCTACCGAGATGAAAAACATGCCAAGCAATACGTCGCGAAACGGCCGGATGTCATCCTCAACCTGATGCTTGTATTCGGTCTCTGCGATCAACATGCCCGCGACAAACGCACCCAGCGCGTGCGGCAAGCCCGCAAGATGACATAGCCATGCCAAAAATAGCGTGACCAGCAGCACATTGAGCATGAAAAGCTCGCTCGTCTTCCTCTGCGCCACGATGCGAAACCAGCCGCGCAGAACAGGTTGCCCGAAGCCGAGCAGCACGCCAAGCAAGACCACGACCTTGAGCGCGATCCAGCCAATCTCCATCGCGGTCATACCGGCGCCCACCCCGAGAGCGGGCAACAGGATCAAAAGCGGCACGACGGCCAAATCCTGAAACAACAGCACGCCAATGACGGGTTTCGCGATAGGCGACGAAAGCTCGTTTCGCTCCGCCAACAGCTTGACACCAATCGCCGTGGACGACATGGCAAGCGCCGCGCCGAGCACGATGGACGAGGCCAGCGTTTGCGAAAGCGCCAATGCCAAAAGCGCAAACAGCAACAGCGACAACACGTACTGCGCCGACCCCAAGCCCATGACCAACCGCCGCATCGAACGGAATTGCGGCAGCGAAAATTCAAGCCCGATCGAGAACATTAAAAACACGATCCCGTATTCGGCCGTCGCGCGCGCCTGCTCTGAGTCCGGAATCAGCTTGAACGCCTGCGGCCCCAGCAACATGCCAACAATCAGATAGCCGAGGAGCGATGGCAAACCCAAGCGTCGACAAATCCCCACCGATAGCACGCTGGCAGCGAGCACGATGACGATGAGTGCGAGCGGGGAATTCATGGCGAGAATCTAGCAGAGACGGTGGGCAGTTGTAGGAGCGGCGAAAGGCGCGAACCGTGGATGTCCAGTGTTCGCG
>JANXNI010000069.1 GCA_025354165.1 Burkholderiales bacterium
CGCCCAGAAACGTCGCTTCGAGGAAGAACGCGGTGAGCACCTCATAGCCGAGCAACGGCCCCGCGATATTGCCCGCTTTCTCCATGAAGCCTGGCCAGTTGGTGCCAAACTGAAAGCTCTTCGTGATGCCCGACACGACGCCGAGCGCGAAGGTCAGTGCGAAAATTTTTGTCCAGAAGTAATACGCCTCTTCCCACGACTCGTCGCGCGTTGCCTTGAAGCGACGTTTCTGGGCGTCATGCTGTTCGGGCGTGGTCGAGTTTCGGAGCGCACGCATCTGATCGCGACGTTCCTCGTCGCGTTTGGAACGACGATGAGCGCGTTCTGGATCTTGTCGCTGAACTCGTGGATGCAGACACCAGTGGGGTTTGAAGTTGTCAACGGAAAAATCATGGCGACCGACTGGCTGGCGATTCTGTTCAATCCGTCGTTCCCGTATCGCTTCACGCACATGCTGATGGCGTCCGGATTGACGGCCAGCTTCGTCGTTGCAGGCGTTAGCGCATGGCAAGTGGTCAAAAAAGTGGACAGCAAAGCCACCCATCACGCCTTGAAAACTGCGCTCGTCGCCGCAGCGATTCTGATCCCGATTCAAATCTACGTCGGCGACCTGCACGGCCTCAATACGCTCAAACATCAGCCCGCAAAAATTGCGGCAATGGAAGGCGTGTGGAAGACAGAGAAAGGCGCGCCGATCATCCTGTTCGCATGGCCAGATAAGGAGACGAAGTCGAACCTCTACGCGATTGAAATCCCGAAGATTGCGAGCCTCATTCTCACGCACGACCCCGATGGCGAAATCAAGGGCCTAAATGAATTTGAAGGGAAGCACCCGCCGGTCGCCCCTGTTTTCTGGGCATTCCGCATCATGGTTGGTATGGGCATGCTGATGCTTCTGTTGAGCTGGTTCGGTGTTTATCTGTTGCGCAAACGTACGGTGAACACGATGCCGCGGCTCTACCTGATCGCGCTCTCGGCGATGGCTTTCTCCGGCTGGATCGCAACGGTCGCAGGCTGGTATGTCACCGAAATTGGGAGGCAACCGTACATTGTTTACGGCGTCATTACGGCTGCAGAAACGGCAGCCAAACATGCGCCCGCAATGATCGGGCTGACGCTCACTGCTTATCTCGCGCTCTATATTTTCCTGCTGATTTCGTATGTGCTGGTGGTGAAGAATTTGTCCGAAAAACCCACGCGCGGGCAGCCACCGAAGTTGCCAACTGCACCGATTCAAAAAATAGACGCGGGCTTCGCATCAGTCGATTCGAGTTCACGCGCTGAAACTGCGGGAGATTGATATGGAAACCGTCCTTCCGCTGATCTTCATGGGCATCATGGGCCTTGCGATGCTGATTTACGTCATCCTCGATGGCTATGACCTGGGTGTTGGCATCCTGTTGCACTTCGCGCCCGACGACCACAAGGACATGATGGTGGCCTCCATCGGCCCGTTCTGGGATGCCAACGAAACCTGGCTAGTGCTTGGAGTCGGCATCATGCTGGTGGCGTTTCCCGCTGCGCACGGCGTGGTGCTCTCGGGCCTTTATCTACCGGTTGCCATCATGCTGCTTGGCCTCATGATTCGTGGCGTGTCGTTTGACTTTCGTACCAAGGCGCATGACGCACGAAAACCGTTCTGGAACCGAATGTTTGCGATCGGCTCAGTGGTCGCAGCGACGTCCCAAGGCTGGATGCTGGGTAGTTATGTGAGCGGCTTTCGCGACGACTGGTGGACATGGGCGTTCAATGCCGTGATCGCGCTCACGGTGCCTGCCGCCTACGTCGCGCTGGGAGCTGGCTGGCTCATCATGAAAGGCGAAGGTGAGTTGCAGGCGCGTGCTGTCGTCTGGGCGCGCAAGGCCGTGTTGCCGTTTGCGCTGGGCATCTCGGTCGTATCCATTGCAACGCCTCTCATCAGCGAGACGATCTACAAGAAGTGGTTTCATCTGCCAGGTTTTTTTGCCTTGTTGCCCATACCGCTCGTGACCGCTGCCGCGTTCATGGCGCTGTGGCATGTGACCGGCAAAAAATCTATCATCGATGCGGGTTACGGCTGGATCGCATTTGCGTCCACCGTGCTTGTTTTGATTCTCGCCACACTGGGGCTTGCGTATTCAATTTACCCCTACGTAGTGATTGACCGGCTCAACGTGTGGGAAGCGGCCAGCGCGACCAGTTCGCTCGTAATCCTGCTCGTCGGAACGCTCATTACGCTACCGGCGATCATCGGTTACACGATCTTTGTTTACCGGATTTTTTGGGGCAAGGCGCAGGAACTGACGTACGGCGCCTAGTATTTTGTCCCCGCTCCCGCAAGGGAAGAGGGCGCCACTCAAGCGTGAAACAGCAAATGCGCGTGATCGGCGATGTGTCGGTAACCGATGCGTTGATACGCCTTGTTGCTGGCCGGATTGATGGCATCGGTGTTCAGAAACACCGTGCGCGGTTCATCGCTTTGCACCTGCAAACTCGCCGCAGCAGTGACCGCCTGGGCATAGCCCCGACCGCGCAATTTGGGTGGTGTGTACACCGGCCCTACGCGCGCCGACGCAGCCGGTAGCGCATTTGCGCCGGCGAACGACACCACTCGGCCATCATCGATCCAGAGAGTCAATTGCCGATCCCGAATTCGGCGAGTGACGCGTTCCTCAAGTGGCGTCGGAACCTTGATCATGCTGACCTCCTGCTCAAATGCCGCATGCCAATCGACCAGCAACGACAGGTCATCCATCGTTGCTAATCGCCCGCCGCCTAATGCGCGCCCGAACTCCGGGCTTCCTTCAAGGCGATAGAGCATCAAATTGACGTGAGTGCTGAAAGGACTCATCAAGCTTTCAGTGAATGCTTTAAGTACATCCTCCCGCCCGATCACACCCGAAAGCTGCACCTTTGCATCACGCAGGTGCGTTGCCAGCACGGTCACCGTGGCCGCATCCATTAATGACAGGAACAGCGTCTGCGTATCGACGGCTACCGCGCTGCCGACCAGCGCATCTTGCTCGGTGCGTATCACAAAGAAACGTTCGCCACCACGCGCGCCGAGATCAAGAATGCGTTTGATTGCGCTCAACTGATGGGTGTTGTTCGCCGGATCGCGGGAAAGAAAGGCTTCGGCCTCGCGCCACAAAGTCGGCGCATCGGTGTACTCGACGACGATCACTTTCCAAACACCGGCGACACAAAATCTACTGGCAACATCGGTAAGTCCGTGACACCCACATCGACGCCACATTGCATGAGTAGTGTCGTCACTTGCCCGCGGTGATGCGTCTGATGATTGAAGAACTGCATCATCATAAGCGCAAGCGGCAACGTTAGTTCGCTTCTATCTCCTGACAGCCGGCGAAAGGTCAGCGTGCCGGCGAGTCTGGCGTCATCAAGCGATGCTACCAACCGATCCAGTCGGCTATCTGCGCGCTCACGTTGCGTGCGCAGTTCATCGAAGTCGTTATAAAGTTCCTGATCGAGCGACGTGATCGTCGTGGGCGTGCCGTCGACACGATCAAGCCACAACTGATCGCCAACCAGCAGGTGATTCAGCGTGCCGTGAATGCTCTTGAAAAACGCACCCATATTGCGCTGCCGCGTGCCCTCCGGCAACGTCGCAGCGGCCGCGTAAATGGACTGGTTCTGCCAGCGGTTGTAACGGGCGAAGCGTTTGCAATATTCAACAGTAATCATGGCGATCTTCGGGCTAATGAGTCGGACGCTTAAGCTTACTTCACGCTCACAACGCCCGCTTTCAAAGTGGGCATGGCAGCCATCAATTTTGCCGCACGAGATAGAGCGACGCCATCGTTCACGATGGCAAGAATTAACGGTGGCGACCCCGCTTCGCGCGCAACGAGCAACGCGCCGACGACGCCTGGTTCGCGGCGGGCCGCGTCAAGCGAGGCTTGCTTGTCGTCCGACAGACGCAGCACGCTTGCAAGCTTGTCGCCGTTGGCACTGGCAATCGCAATGACCGTCGTGCCGTTCATTGCTCCTTTAAGGATCTCTGAAAATTTGTCATTGCAACATCCAAGCACCGACATCGACCTCGAGCGTGTCTTGAATTCCGTCGCCCACGGAGCACCCCCTTCCGGGCCACTGCCGAGCGCACTATCGACGATGAGCGAATACTCATTCATGAATATCTCGGGCGTGTTGAGCGCGTCGCCAAGCTTGTCCCCCACAGCTTTCGCGAACACCTCCGGAAACATGGGATCGAAGATGTTGCGCCCTGAGGACACAAATGCATCGATGTGCGGCAACATCGCCTTGGCTGCGAGATCAACGTTAGTGACGTTGTAGAAAGAACGTTCCTTCGCTGCAAACTCCGCATAGCGCTGCTCGCTCATCAGTGTGCGGGATACTCGACCATTGCCGAGGGCGGTTGCGACTGATTCATCGAGGAGCCCCCACAACGGTAATCCGATTTCGCCACCGGCCCTCACAACATCGTTGCGGAGCGCGAGCGCTTTCGCTTTCGGAATGACACCAAATACATAATGCGAATACTCGTGGATGATCACGGGAGTTTGCCCGCGAGATTCAGTTTCTGCAAAAAATTCGACCACTGAGGTGGAACCGAAATTCGCACCCGAAGTATTTTTTGCGTCTACGAGACCTGGTCGATACATTAGGTAGGCGGTGTGCGCTGCCTTCGCTGCTTTTGGAGCACCGTAGAACTCGAAAAGCTCCGTCACGTGCCGTTTGATGGCCTGAGTTTCTAGTGCCGCGATCATTGCATCCGACGCTGGTTTGCCTCTTGCTGATCCTTCGGTTTGCCACCACCGCTCAAACGCTGGGAAGAGGGTTTGCACAATGTCTACGCCTTCCGGTGCGAGCCGATCTGGCAGCAATAGCGATAGTCGGGATCGATAGTCTGCTTCGTCTCGTGCGGCAAACGCAGCGATTAGAACGCGGCTGCTCGCATCAACGCGATCGTCACGATTGTTAGGTGCCATCGCTGCATATTCACGACGTAGCTCAACCCAACGCTTGACCGCCGATGACGTCGCGGTATCGATACCGAACTCACGCTTCCATAGGGCGCGGAAATCATCCGCGCCAGCACACTGCGACTGGCTGCGCACGCCGCTGACGCAGTCCAGCTGATAGGCAAAATTGGCCAATGGTGAGAACTCGGCGCGCAGCGTTTGCGCCTGCGCGGCCTGTGCTGCGACGACCAGGACTAACAGTGATGCGAAACGTGTAAGCAAGGAATGAACACTTTATTTTCCGATGAAATTGCAGTCGGCGAATTCTGCCTTCGGGCGAAAGTCGTTAAACAGAAACCTTAGGTGCAGTGCGATCAAGGAAGCCGACCCTCGCGGGACACCTACGCAATCATACGATGCAACTGCATTACCGCCATTCAAACCTGCGATTGGGCGCAATCAAATTAATCAGCGGAACCAGCGCACTCGCTGCAAACAGCATCACGATCAATCCATGGGGTTTGAACAGAACAAATTGCCACACAAATGCGCAAACTGCTACCGCAATCGCATAAGCGATACGTGCGCCGCGCCGCTGTGGCGTGGTCATCGGGTCGGAGATCATAAAGAATGCGAACAGCAGTACGGCGCCGTTGCTGATTTGCTGTAGCCACATCGCCCAGGCGACGTCTGCGCTGTAGTCGAGCCAGACCACGCGAAGCGCGAGCAGGGCGCCCCACGCACCGAGAAATGCCATGCTGATGTCGCAGCGCTGAATGCGCTGTGTAACCAGGCCACCTAACGCCAGAAACCACAGCGCGGCGAGCGATGCAGCGCCCCATTGGCCGGGCGATAGCCACGCTCCGGGTAGCCATGCCCATGCCGTAAACGCCGCGAGGTTCGCCGGATTCGCGACGTGGCTGCGACAGGCTGCCGGTCCGGCGCGCAACAAGTACTTCGATGCCATCGCGATGCACGCCACCAACGGATGAACCCACAGCGAGTCCGCACGCACCAGAATCGTGATGCCGAATGCCGAGATGATGGCGCTTAAATACCCGCCCCAGCTTTTGCGGTTGGGCAGTTGGAGGCCCCATTGCCAGGCCGCCTGCGTCACTAGCGCCGATGTGAAGGTGAGCACGACCTGTTGCCATGTGAGTGCAAAGTCTCTGGCCAGTGCGCCAAACAGCAGAAAGCTTGCGAGGAATGCGATTTGAAACCAGCGGGCATCAATGCGCTTCAACATGTTCTGCAGATTGATCAGGGCGCTGTCGACAGAAGGTGCTGCAGCAGAAACGACGGCGGTGTTCATGATGCGTTCGCCGTTTTCGATGACGCGGCGGAAACGCCAAACAGTTTTTGCCACCATGTACGTGATTCAGGCACCTGCACATCACCGACAACGGATTTCAGGTCGCCCGTTGTGCGCGCTGTGCCGTTCACGTTCGCCATTTTGTCGATGTCGGCCATTGACCAGCCAGTGAGTGTCGCGAGCGTCTGCTTCTCGGCGGCCAGTCGCACAGGCAGGTCGCGTTCGTAGTAACGGGTAGCGGCTTCCAGCGTACTGCGTTTGCTTGTGGCACACGCCTGAGAGCAATCGGCTGCCAATTCGTCACTGGATTTGCCGATGTACTTTTTGATGCTGTCCCATCCTGATCTGCTTTCCTCGGGTGCGGCGCGCGACACTTCGGTCACCTTCGCTTTGCACATCGCTTCGCAGTCTTTGCTGGCCACGACAGCGCTGCACGCTGCAACCGAACCGCCATACGGGTTTTGAATGACGTAGCGCGTTTGCCAGTTCTGCCGATCCTTGGTTTGCGTGAACATCAGGTCTTCTGGGAATGTGTTTGCCGTATAGCGAACGTGCAGCCTCGTGAGCATCACAGGCTGCGCGCCGCCACCAATCGGCGGCATCGGGCGAGCGGGTAGGCGAGAGGTTCCGGGCAAGGGTTGCGCGAACGGCGGCGATGACGTACTCCCTGTAACTTGTACGTCATCGCCACCAACCCAAAACACGCCGGCCTTCCGAAGCTCCGTCTGCGTTAGCGGGTCAGCCGCGCATGGATCACACCAGCCCATGTCCCAAAAGTATTCGGTGAACACGACGCGATAGTCCTCGCGGGCAGTCGAACTGTCGTAGAGCGCTTTATAAAACTCCTTGAACTTCGGTTTCACAAACGGTGGAATATTTTCGTTCGCAGCGAGCTTCGCGGTGCGGTAGTTGCTGCTCTCCACGCGACCGTTTTTGGTGAGTACGTAAACAATCAAGTCCTGCGGCTTATTCGGCGGTGCGTTCAACATGCCGAGACGCATCGGCAGCATGAATTTTTCGCTTTCAAACGCAAATTGCAACGGGCGCAAAGTGCTGTAGCCGAGGCGCGACTGCTCTTTCAGATTCACCTTCGCTACGAAGAACTTCATGCCCTGATTGATGTAGGGTTTCAGCGCGGCACTCGCACCTTTTGGAATGGTGTAACCGTTCTCTCGCAGCCACGTTTCCAGCCCATCGGACTGGGTGGCCGACAGGCTCACGATGTCGTATTCCTCCAGCGTGTACTGCGCTTCCACCGTTACGCCGAGCGCCTTGGCGCGGCTGCGCAGCATGTCGGTGCGAACCGCTCCGCCAGCGGCGGCCGGGGCGTACATCATAGGGGGATAGAGATCATTACCCCAATTCAGATTGAATTGACAGGGATCGTTGTCGTGGTACTCGGCCAGTCGCGGGCTCGAATACGCATCAAGCCGCTCGAAGGTCGACTTCTCGGCAACGCGCACTTGCCCCTGTTTCAGCACGGTCGGCGTCGGCACAATCAGCGCAAATTCATTGAGCGGACCCGAGTAATCATTCAACATGGAGATCACTGTGCGGTTGCCGTCGCGAACGAGCACCACCTGACTGGCTTCGTTAAACAGACTCGCGTCCGCTTTGCCGGCGTAAAAGCCGCAGAAAGCATGCGCCGAAGTCGCGAGAACGGTCGTCAGCGCTACGGCAATCGCTGCGCTACCAAGCCATTTGGCTCGCCAATTTGCGTGCCGCATTGACGAAGCGGCGTGGTCGCCGAAGGCTGCGTTACTCATGGGTCTCTCCAATGAAGGGTGAGATAGGTGTAACGAGCTTAGACGTGAAATGGGGTTAAAGATGCGCCAACCTTGATCCCCTTCGGCGCATCGATCACTGCGGCGATGGGCGAAGCGGGCGGGCAGGTACGCCTCCGTGTTTGCGGATGCGCACGCTAACAATCAGAATTCAGCTTTTTCGTGAAACGACCGCCGCATAGGGGCTAAGACGAAATTTTGGCAAAAGTCGATAAATGCGATTTATCGAACATATCCCCCATGAAATATAGGTTATAGCGAAAAGCTATATCGGCCACGAACCGTGAAGCCGCCCCCGGTTGGCTTTGTTCACACGTGTTGCTTTGTGCCCAGTCAAGCCCAAACCACCGGGCCGGGTCGTGCGTACCAGCCTTCCACCTGCGGGGCGAGCGCCGCTTCGATACGGGCGCGTTTGATCTTCATCGTGGGCGTCAAATAACCGTTGTCGATATTCCAGGGATCGCGCGCGACCACGATCATGCGAATGGTTTCGTAGTCGGGAAGATCGCGATTAACCTCCTTCAAAAGCGCGCCCAGCTCGGCCGTGATTTTGTCCTTGACTGCCGGGTCCGCGACGGTCGGTCGTATATTGTCGACGAGCACCACCACTGCGTAAGGTGCTTGCTGGCCCACGCCCGACACCATTGACATTTCGATCATCGGGTTGGCGTTGATCGTGTTTTCAATCGGGGCGGGTGCGACGTATTTGCCTTTGCCAGTCTTGAACAATTCTTTCTTGCGACCCGTCAGTTTCAGCATACCGTCGGCGCGCAGTTCGCCCAGGTCACCGGTGCGGAAAAATCCATCCTCGGTGAAGCTCTCCGCGTCGAGCTCGGGTTGTTTGTAATAGCCCGCAAGCTGCCCCGGCGATTTGATCAACACTTCGCCGTCGTCGCTGATGCGAATCTTGACGCCCGGCAACGGCGAACCGACGTAGCCCGGCGCGTTGAGCGCGATGGAGGTGGTGCACGAATACGCGAAATCCTCGGTCATGCCATAGCCCTCAACGAGGTTCAGCCCAAGTTTTCGATACCAGGCAATGAGTGGCGCGGGAATCGGCGCTGAGCCACTGCCAGCGTGCTTCACCGAATCGAGCCCGAGCCCGGTGAGGATTTTGCGACCAATGATCGTGCGAACGATCGGAATCGAAAGCAGCAGATCGAGCTTTTTCTGCGGCATCTTCTGGAAAACGCCCTGCTGGAATTTGAGCCACAACCGGGGGACCGACACGAATATGGTGGGTCGAGCGCGCTGTAAATCTTTGACGAAGGTGTCTAGCGTTTCTGCGAAGAAGATGTGACCCTGTCCCTCGATGATGGCGCCGCACTCAACCCATGCGCGCTCCATGACGTGCGCCAGCGGGAGATACGAAAGCACTCGAACTTGATCGGTCGGACCGATGGCGTCGCGCACATTCCCGATAATGCCTTCCGCACACCGCGTAATGCGGTCAAAGCGATGCATCACGCCCTTCGGCGTGCCGGTCGAGCCGGAGGTGTACATCATCATTGCGATGTCGTCGGCGGCCCGTGAAGGTTTGCCATCGATGGCGGCGGTTTTGGCAACGATGGCATCCCATCCCGCAAACGATGACAGCGCTGACGCTGGTGCCAACGGGAATGCGATGCACGGCAGGCCCGCAGCCACGGCGCTCGCCTGATGCTCCCACGTATCCAATTTGCCAACGAAGAGCAGGCTCGCCTCGCTGTGCGTGAGCACGTAGCGAACCGTGTCTGCCGTCTCCGTTGGAAAGATCGCGACCGTGGTGCCACCAGCCATCCAGATCGCCAGTTCTGCCATGAAAAAGTGTGCGCAGTTTTTGCTGAGAATAGCAATCCGCGCGCCCGGTGGGAGACCGAAACTCTTCAGGTGTGTGGCCATGCGGCGCGCCTGATCCATGGTCTGCTGCCAGGTGTAATCGGTAACGGCGCCATCGGATGGCTGCGTCAGCCAAAGGTGGTTCGGCCGCGTGGACTCGTGCTCATAGACGTAGTCGAGAATAAGTTTGCTGGTTTCCGGGTGTTGCATAGATCCTCCTCTTTTTGCTCTGTTTGTTATTGGTGCTGTGGCTATCGCCTGTGCTCTGAAAAGCGCTGCTGCTTCAATGTTGCCACCTCCTCAAGCAGGTCGACAACCAGTGCCGCAACCTCCGCGTTGGCGTCGAACGTGCGCTCAATATTGGCCAGTCTGCGCGCGCGGATCAATGCCGCGCTGGCGAATCGCCATTCGGCAGCATCTGCGCGCGAAATCGCTGAGGTCATCGAGCTGTCGGTGCGCGCAAGCAGGCCGTCCTCAACGTGTTGCAACACCCAGGTGTATTCGACCGAGCAGGCATTGGCCAGCTCGACAATCGTAAGCGTGGCCTCATCGATGAGCACGCCGGAAATGATGCTGTCACTATTCATGCTCATACTCCTTTCGCGGCGGCTGCCGCATCGCGTGGATTGAAAGGCATTTCGCGTGCCATCGTTTCGTAAATGGCTCGCGCAGCCTCGGTGTCGGCCGGAGGCAATACCACCGAGATTTCAAGATATAGATCGCCCGCTGTTTCGCCGGGAATGCCGCGTCCTTTCAGGCGCAGCTTGCGCCCGGCCTGTGAATCCGACGGCACCTTTACCTGCACATTGCCGGACGGCGTCGGCATTTCGATCGTGGCACCCAGGGCCGCTTCCCAGGGCGCGAGCGGCATGATGGCAGTCACATCGCGACCGTCAATGCGATAGCGCGCATCAGCCGCGAAACTAATCTCTAAAAACAAATCGCCCGATGGCCCGCCGCCAAAGCCCGGGCTGCCCTGCCCGGCGAGACGAATGTGCTGTCCTTCTTTGAGTCCTTTTGGAATATTCACGTTCAGCGTGCGCTCGTCGGCGACCACGTGCCCCGATTCGTCAAGCCGTGCGGCGCGCAGGTTGATCGCCCGAGTAGCTCCCGTGTAGGCATCGGCTAAATCGATCACCACTTTGGCATGATGATCCTCACCTCGCACTTGTTGCTCACCTGTGCTGCGCGTTCTGCGCGCTCCTGCATGATTAGCGTCGCCTCGCGCGGAATCGCCAAACATGCTAGAGAAAAATTCGCTGAAGCGCGCCGCCTCGGCCGCACTCATGCCGTCACCGGAATACTCGTTCCCGGCATTCCAGTCAGGCGGTGGCCGGAAATCCTTCCCCGCGCGGTGACCCTGCCCACCTGCCGCCAGCCTGTCGTACGCAGCCCGCTTTTCCGGGTCAGACAGCACGGTATTGGCCTCATTTAACTCGGTCATGCGCGCCGCAGCATCAGGCTCTTTGCTCACGTCCGGGTGATATTTACGCGCCAACTTGCGAAACGCTTTTTTGATCGCATCGGCATCAGCTGTCTTGCCGACGCCGAGAATCTGGTAGTAGTCCCGAAACTCCATGCGGATGGACTCCTGAAAGCAAAGTGGGTAAGCATGAAGTATGCACTTCGCTGAAGTCCCCGTGTCTGAGCGATATCAAACAAGAAGCTATTCTTCAATCATTCTTCCGATGCCCAAATCTGCTCCATGCTTCCAACTACCCACGTCATCCCCGGACTCATCCTCAAATCGCATCGGTTCAATCTGCCCCTGGACTATGCAAACCCTTCGAAAAAAATCAGCGTCTTTGCGCGCGAGCTGGTCGCGCCGGGCAAAGAGAACGCCGATCTGCCGTATCTTGTTTTCTTTCAGGGAGGACCGGGTTCCGGTTCGCCGCGTCCTGGCGGTGCAAGCGGCTGGATCAAACGGGCACTCTCGGAGTTTCGCGTGCTGCTGCTGGATCAACGCGGTACCGGTGCATCGACTCCGATCACGGCGCAAACATTGCGTCACCTGAGTACACCCGAAGCGCAGGCCGACTATGTCCAACACTTTCGCGCTGACAATATCGTGCGCGATGCCGAAGCAATTCGTAAAGCGCTGATCGGCGAAAGGCAATGGAGCATTCTCGGGCAGAGTTTCGGTGGCTTTTGCGCGATGAACTATTTGTCGTTCGCGCCTGAAGGTTTGAAGGAGGTGCTGATTACCGGAGGCATCCCATCGCTGACCGGCACGGCGGATGACGTGTATCGCGCCACCTATCCGCGTGTGATCGCGAAAAACCGCCGCTACTACGAGCGCTACCCGGATGATGTGCAGCGGGTGCGCGACATCGTTCAATATCTTTCCGACAATGACGTGCAAATGCCCGGAGGTGGCCGCCTAACGGTGCAACGTTTCCTGCAACTCGGGATTTCGTTTGGCATGAGCGATGGCTTCGAGGCGGTGCACTATTTGGTTGAAGATGCGTTTGTTGAGACCCCTCAGGGTCGCGAAATGAACCGGAACTTCTTGTCGGGCATTGAACATGCGCAGTCGTTCGATACGCATCCGATCTACACGTTGCTTCAGGAGGCCTGCTACACGCAGGCGAGTACGAGTGATTGGTCGGCAGAGCGCCTGCTTGGTGAATTCCCCGCTTTCAATCACGGTGACGACGGCCCGATTCTGTTTACCGGCGAGATGGTTTATCCGTGGATGATGGAGGTGTATCCGCAGTTGAAACCGCTCAAGGCTGCGGCTGAATTACTCGCCAAAAAATCCGATTGGTCAATGCTCTATGACGTCGAGCGTTTACAAAAAAATCGTGTGCTAGTTGCCGCAGCCGTGTATTACGATGACATGTACGTGCATCGCGAATTTTCGGAAGAGACAGCGCGGATTGTGCCGAACATGAAACTGTGGGTCACCAGCGAATATGAGCACAACGGACTGCGCCTCGATGGCGAAGCCATATTGGATCGGCTGCTCAAGATGGCTCGCGGCGATCTGTAAGTCTTGCGGTTTCTGCCGATCATTTGACAGCATCAACAAAGGTACACCGGTCATGCGCTCGCCACTTCGCCACTTCAAATCAATCGCACCATGCATAGTGCTTAGCCTCGCCATGTTGGCCGGGCAGAGCATCGCTCAGACACCAATACTCAGCAGCCTCCCGACGCTTTCCAGCGCGACCGTTGGCAGGGCTCGCGCAACCTTGGTTGCCGAAGGACTGGAGTCTCCCTGGGCGATGGCATGGCTACCGCCGGTCGCGGGTAGCACGATGCCGCGCGTGCTGGTGACCGAGCGGGCGGGTCGTATGCGCATCGTCACGATGGACGGTAAAGTTGGCGAACCGCTCAAAGGCGTGCCGAAAGTGCATGCGGTGAATCAGGGCGGTTTGCTCGACGTCGTGCTTTCGCCGCAGTTCGCTAGCAATCGCACGCTTTTCTTCTCTTACGCAGAGCCTTCGAGTGAAGGCGCACGCACGGTCGTTGCGCGCGCCGAGTTACTTGATGATGGCTTGCAAAATGTGAAGGTCATTTTTGGGCAGAAAGATCGGGTCAGTGGCGGTCATCACTTCGGATCACGCATCGCCATTGCCAATGACGCAACGTTGTTTATCACCACAGGCGAGCGCTACAGCGAAAAGGCGAGGGCGCAATCGCTCGATTCACATCTGGGCAAAGTCATTCACATCACGGCGAATGGCGATATCCCGGCTGACAATCCGTACGCCAAAACGGCGAACGGACTCAAGGAAATCTGGAGCTACGGTCACCGCAATATGCAAGGCGCGGCGATCCACCCCGTCACCGGCGCGCTGTGGACGCATGAGCACGGCCCGCGTGGCGGCGACGAGTTGAACATCCCGCGTGCGGGGAAAAACTATGGCTGGCCAGTTATCGGCTACGGCATTGATTACTCCGGCGCGAAGCTGCATGACAGCACCGCGAAAGACGGCATGGAGCAACCGATTCACTACTGGGTGCCATCCATCGCGCCCTCGGGTATGGCGTTCTACACCGCAACAAAATTTCCAGAATGGAAAAATTCGCTATTCATCGGCGCACTCGCTGGCCAACATCTCGCGCGCCTCACGCTCAACGGTGATCGCGTGGTTGCAGAAGAAAAATTGCTTACCGAATTGGGCCAACGCATCCGCGATGTTCGTCAAGGGCCGGACGGATTTATCTACGTTTTGACCGATGACAGAAACGGAAAATTGTTTCGTGTTGCGCCCAACTGATCAATCATGACCACCCAGCATTTTGATGTGCTGATCGTCGGTGCAGGGCTGTCCGGCATCGGTGCGGCGCATCACCTGCAAACGCGCTGCCCGAAGCACAGCTACGCGATTCTCGAAGGCCGCGCCAGCATCGGAGGAACTTGGGATTTGTTTCGCTATCCCGGCGTCCGATCTGACTCGGACATGTACACGCTCGGCTACTCGTTTCGACCGTGGGAGCAGCCCAGAGCCATCGCCGACGGGCCGTCGATTCTCAAGTATGTGCAGGACGCCGCGTATGAGGGCGGCATTGATCGGCACATCCGATTCGGTCATCAGGTCAGGAGCGCGAGTTGGTCGACATCCGATGCTCGATGGACGATTGAGGCGGAGATAGGCGAGGCGAAAGCGCCGGTGAAAATCAGTTGCAATTTTCTGTTCATGTGCTCGGGCTATTACAGCTATGAAGCTGGCTACACGCCAGATTTTTCAGGCATTGAGAACTTCTCTGGGCGCGTGGTGCATCCACAGAAATGGACTGACGACATTGACTATGCCGGCAAGCGTGTCGTCGTGATCGGTAGCGGCGCAACGGCGGTCACGCTATTGCCGGAACTCGCAAAGATTGCCGCGCACGTCACCCTGCTGCAACGCTCACCGACGTATGTCGTCGCGCGTCCGTCCGTGGACGGCATGGCCAACTGGCTGGGACGCAACATCTCGTTAAAGCTCGCCTACACCGTTACGCGCTGGAAACGCGTGCTACTTGGCATTTACTTCTTTCGCCTGAGTCGACAAAAGCCCGAGAAGGTCAAGCGATTACTTCTCGGCGGCGTGCGCATGGCGCTGGGGCCGGATTACGACGTCAAGAAGCACTTCACGCCGCACTACAACCCGTGGGAGCAGAGGCTCTGTCTGGTGCCGGACGGTGATTTTTTCCACGCGATCAACTCGGGAAAAGCGTCTGTCGTCACCGATCACATCGAAGCCTTCACCGAAACCGGAATCGCGCTTAAATCCGGTGAGCACCTGGATGCTGATCTCGTCATCACTGCCACCGGGCTCAACCTGCAAGTGCTGGGCGGATTGAAGCTAACCGTCGACGGGCAAGCAGTTGATCTCGCGAAAACACTCAACTACAAAAGCCTAATGTTCAGCGGCGTGCCGAACCTCGCATCATCGTTCGGCTACACGAATGCGTCGTGGACGCTCAAGTGCGATCTCACCTGCGAATATGTTTGCCGCCTGCTCAACTACATGAAAAAGCGCGGCATCACGCACTGCACACCGCGCAACATTGACGCCAGCATCACGCCCGAACCGTGGGTCGATTTTTCGTCGAGTTATTTCCAACGCTCGATGCATCTGTTCCCAAAGCAAGGCTCGCGGGCTCCGTGGAGGCTCTATCAAAACTACCCGCGCGACATCATGCTGCTCCGCTACGGCAAAGTGAACGACGGGGTGCTGGAGTTTTCGCGGCTGGGCTAGCGCGTTGCAGCCAGCGCTTCAGGTTGCGCATCCCCATTCCTTGGCCACTACGAAACAAACCGACCTAGATTTCCGCATCTTATGCGGAGCATTTGAGGTCGAAAGCAACTCTAGGGCACCTATAGCCCATTGCAACGCCACATCGTCTCCACCAAACAGCAGAACCGATCAGCCACAGCGAGATCAACCATTAATTTTGCCAAATCAATGGCAACGGGAATAGCATTTAGAACAGACTCTTTTCGATGGTCGACGCTGATTCCCGTACCCAATGAAGCGCAGCTGTACCTGCTTTGTGTCGCAATGATGGAGAGCGCCGATTCAAACGTGCCGTCGGCATGCCGCTTTTTTCAGGCGTTGGGTGCGATAAGGGAGTTCATTTTGAATGTGATGTTGAAGCGAGCCTACGAGCGCCCTGCCCAAACTGACGGTCAACGGATTCTTGTAGATCGGCTCTGGCCGCGCGGGGTAGCCAAGGTTAATGCCAGAATCGATCTCTGGCTCAAAGAGGTCGCGCCTTCCACCGAGCTTCGCCAATGGTTCGGGCATGACCCTGAAAAATGGCCAGAGTTCAAGAAGCGATATCGTGCGGAGCTGAAAGACAATCTCGCCTTGACGGAGCTACGAGCGCTTGCGCGTCAAGGCGACATTACCCTCATTTATGCGGCCAAAAATCAGTTGAATAATGAGGCGGTGGTGCTCAAGCAAATTCTGGATCGTGGTGTCTAACTCGGGCCTTAGACACCACACGAAACCAGGACGAAGCGGGTTCCTCTGACCGCGCGCCGTCCAGCCAGCCAAAACATGCCTTCAGCATTCTGATCGAGCAGTTCAGTCGCGCTACTCCACTGCGTACACAATACGCAGATGCCAACTACCCCCCAATACCGCGTCGCGCTTGCGCTTATCTTCATCACTCCCGCGCTGTGGGCCGTGAACTATCTTGTCGCCCGCAGTGCGCCCGGCGTCATTGAGCCGCATGCGCTGGCACTTTTTCGCTGGTTGATCGCAAGCCTGCTTTTTAGTCTGGGCCATTGGAGCGAAATCTGGAAAGCGCGCGATGAAATTGGACGCGAATGGATGCGCTATGTGGTGCTCGGTGCGCTCGGCATGTGGATTTGCGGCGCGTGGGTGTACATCGGCGGGCGCACGACGGCGGCGATCAATATTTCGCTGATCTACAGCATCTCGCCGGTATTGATCGTGCTCGCTGCCGCGTTGTGGTTGAAGGACCGCATCAGCGCGACCCAGGGCATCGGCGTGGCGCTCGCGCTGGCGGGCGTGCTGCACGTCGTGCTCAAGGGCGAATGGACGACGCTTGGCAACGTGACGCTGGTGCCCGGTGACGGCTGGATCGTCGGGGCGACGATTGCGTGGGCCACCTATTCGCTGTTGCTGCGCAAGTGGCCCAGTACGCTCAACGCCAGTGCGCGACTATCGGTGATCGCGATGGCGGGCGTACTCGTGATGCTGCCATTTGCTTTCTTTGAGGCAGTGAACAATCCCCTGCCAGTGTTGACGCCGAAGGGCATCGGCCTCGTGCTAGCCGTCGCGGTGTTTCCTGGCTACGGCGCGTATCTCGCGTATTCGATCATGCAACGCGAGCTCGGTGTCGCGCGCGTTGGCGTGGTGCTTTATCTTGGGCCGATCTACGCGGCGGTTATCGCGTGGCTGGTGCTCGGTGAGGTGCTGCACGCGTATCACGCGTGGGCGATGGCGATGGTGTTGCCGGGGATTTATCTGGTGAACCGGAAGAGCGGCATGTGACTGCGCGAATGCGCCGACGCCGAAACGTCGTTCTGTCCTACGGCTAAATCAAATGATACGAGGCACACTATTGGTACAACACGTTGAGACCCTCAGCCTGACAACGATGCAGCGCTACAGCTACAAATGGCCGCGCAGCTCTGACCCGGCAGTTCTGCAAGAGTCTTCGCTATTAGTACGGAATGCGCATTCGGCGTGTTGGTGGCTGCGGTGTCAGCGAGTTGCAACGCAGTTCCGTTAACTAGTCGGTGCCTGCCATTTTGGGTGTTGCGTGTGCCGTTCTGCCTCAGTCGGTTCCCGCCTTATTAAGGAAATATTTATGCAAAGACTCATCAATCCCCAACGCGGATTTGCCGCAATGATTATGCGTCTGTTCGCCGCAGCTCTGACGCTGGCTTTAGCCGGACTCGCAATGGCCGATCCACCCATGCGTGTGGCGCGGCTGGGTTACCTTTCGGGCGAGGTGACATTCTCGCCTGCGGGCGAAAACGATTGGGTATTGGGCAGCTTGAATCGGCCTTTGATTACGGGCGATCGCCTGTGGGCGGACAAGAACGGGCGCGCCGAACTGCAGATCGGCAACGCGGCGGTTCGTTTGGCCCAAGGCACGTTGTTTACTCTGACAAATCTTGATGACCGCATCGCGCAGATGAATTTGGAAGCGGGCACTTTGCTGTTGCGCGTGCGAGGCATGGCTCGCGATCAGGTCATTGAAGTTGACACGCCGAATCTCGCCTTCGTGATCAACCAACCCGGCGAATATCGCATCAGCGTGAATGCTGATGCTGACTCTACCGAAGTGACCACGCGCAGTGGTCGCGCCGACGTCTATGACGAAGCTGTCAGCTATAGCGTCGTCTCCGGTCGCGGCTATCGATTCTTTGGTGCTGGCCTCCGTGACTATGATGTCCTGGCTAACTCGCGCCTCGACGATTTTGATCGTTGGGCACAAGCCCGAGATCGCGGCTACGACGCGTCGATTTCTGCGCGCTATGTGTCGCGCGATGTCATCGGCTATCAGGATCTTGATCAGTACGGAAGCTGGTCTTCCGTGCCGGACTATGGCAATGTCTGGATGCCAACGCGCGTTGCCGCCGACTGGGCACCGTACCGGGACGGACATTGGTCGTGGATCGAGCCGTGGGGCTGGACCTGGGTTGATGATCAGCCGTGGGGCTTCACCGTTTCGCACTACGGTCGCTGGACTAATACGCAGCGCGGTTGGGCTTGGGTTCCGGGGCCGATTGCCGCGCGTCCGGTCTATGCACCCGCATTGGTAGCCTTTATCGGAGGCAGTAATTTTCAGATTAGCGCGTCGACCGGCAATGTCGGCGCGGTGGGCTGGTTTCCGCTCGGCCCGCGTGACGTGTATCGCCCGGCCTACACCGTGAGCCGCAACTATTTCACCAACGTGAACGTCAGCAATACGGTGATCAACAACACGATCATCGTTAACAACTACAACAACCGGAACGCCCCCGCGCTCACCGACGCGTTTTATGCCAACCGGAGCGTACGCGGCGCAATTGTTACGGTGCCGACATCGGCGTTCGTGCAGTCTCAGCCAGTCGCACGGGCTCAGTTGCGCGTGTCGGAAGCCGCGCTGACACGTGCGCCCGTGAACACTCTGGCCGCAGTCGCTCCACAGCGAATCAGCGTGCTTGGAGCCGCGCAAGAACGGCAGAAACCGCCACAAATGGTGGAACGTCGCGTCGTCGCGCAAAGCATGCCACCCGCTGCGGTGGTCGGTTTTGCGGTCCGAGAGCGTGCGCTGATGGCCAATCCCGGCAAGCCAATGGAGCCATCTGCGCTCGAAGCGCTCAAACCAGTCGCGCCGCCCATGTCAAATGCGGCTCCCCGAGCACCCAATGCGAGGCCAGGCAACGCTGCCCAGCCGGTGGCTGGCTCTGCGGCAACACGTCCAAACGTTGAAATCGTGCAACCGCGAGCCGTGGGGCAGGCCACCGTAGCGCCGCCGCCACCGCCGTCCAGGGCTCCGACCGAGCGCCGCGCGAACCCCGCGCAGCAGCCACAGGCGACGCCAACGCCACGCGATCCCAACCCCGTCGTTGCGCCCACGCAGGGATCACCAGCAGTTCGTCCAAATGCGGCACCTGCGCCGCAGGAACCTGCGAGGCCCGGTATTCGGCCGCCTGAGCAGCGCGGTCAGCCCGTGCTTGAAGCGCCGATCCGCAGCAATCCGCCTGCGCCGGTGCAACCACCCGCCGTGCCTAATCTGCCGAACCCACCCAAACCAGTGCAGCCGGTAGCGCCCGCGCCCGTCGTGCAACCGCCTGCGCCGCGCGTCCCCGGCGCGATGCCACCACAACTGCCACCGGGTGAACCACGTAACCCGCCACGGGAGCAGCGCGAAGCACCGATTCGTCCGCCTGTGATTCAGCCTGCGCCCGTTGCGCCAGCGGTCGTCGCGCCGACTGAGCGTGGTCCCAACGAACCGCAGCGCGGACGACCTGAGCGCCCAGAAGCGGTGAGGCCGACGCCCGCCATGCCAGCCGCGCCTGCCGCAGTGCGAGCGCCAGAACCGGTCAGAGCCGTCAATCCGCCGCCGAAACCCGAAGTGTCCGAGCAAAAGCCGCGCGTCGTGGTGGAAAAGAAAGACGACAAACGCGGCGAGAAAAAGGACGATAAGCAAGACAAAGAAGACGAAGAAAAGAAGCGCAAATAAGTCGAATTATTGAGGCAGCATTTTCTTGTAAGGCTTATTGCATAGGGGCTAAACGCAATTTATGCAATAAGTCGAGTTTCAATAAAATTGACGTATAGCCCCGGTGCAGTGGCAGTTTCACATAAAAGCTGTTAACAAATAGTTTCATTTAAGCCAGTCACGTCATCGCGAAATCGAAGCGTAAACTCCACCTCAAATCCAATTGATCAAGGTAGGGGACAAAACGTGGACGATAGAAAAGTTGCGGTTGTGACCGGCTCGGCAACCGGCGTAGGTGCCGCTACGGCGCTGGGTCTTGCGCAGCGCGGATACAACCTGCTGATCAATTATTCCAAGAGTGAAAGCGAAGCGCGAGCGTCGGAGAGTGCGTGCCGCGCTGCGGGCGCGGACACGCTTTTGATGCGTGGCGATGTTGCCGAAGATGCCGACTGCAAAGCGATGGTCGCAGCGGTGATCGACAAATGGGGACGACTCGATGCGCTGGTGAACAACGCAGGCATCAGCACCTTCACCGGAGCTGCAAATTGGGACGTACTTGACACTGAAATATTCAACCACATCTACGGCGTCAACACGATTGGCACATTCCAGATGGTGCGCGCAGCAGTGCCGCACTTGAAGAAATCGGCGAACGGTGCCATCGTGAATGTCTCGTCAATTGCTGGCGCGTTAGGCATCGGATCGGCCGTGCCGTACATTGCATCGAAAGGTGCGGTGAACGCGATGACGCTGTATCTCGCACGCGAACTCGCGCCGGAGATTCGCGTGAATGCAGTTTGCCCCGGCCTCATCACATCGCGCTGGTTCGTCGATGGCATCGGGCAGGAAGGCTACGAAAAAGTCAAAGCGGGTTACGAGCACGGTACGCCGCTTGCGCGGGCCTGTACCCCTGAAGACGTTGCCGACGCGATCATCTGGTTGATCGACGGCGCACGCACGATTACGGGTGAATTGATGCTGCTCGATTCTGGCATTCATTTGGGCAAAGCGGTGCGCATTCCGGCATCGACTAAGCCCTGAGACGAGCAGCGCTTCACGCTATGGGCGAAGTATCCACGGCGTGCAGGACAATGCGGACGCTTTTGCCCGACTGCCGCTAAGCCTGCAACCAGCTTTTCAAATCCGCCTTGAGCTTGAGCAAATCGCCGGTGCGGGTGTACATCATGTGCCCCGCCTCGTAATAGTGGTGCGTGATGCGCGCCATCACCTCTGGCGTCAGATCTAGGCGTGCCAGCGACCAGTCGCTCGCCGAATAGGGCGTGCCAAGGTCGTAATAGCCGCTGGCGACCAGCACGCGCAGATGTGGATTCCGCCGCAGGGCGCGGGCCAACGAGTTGCTGGTCGACGTATAGCTGTTGCCCTTGGATTCGCCTTGCAGCCAGTTCCACTCTTTGTGCGCGATCTCCGAGAACACGGCGTATTTCTGGTCACTCGCTACGCCCAGCGCGGACTGAAAATACGCGTTGGCCGCCATCGTGTAGGGGCCCAACAGTGCTTCGAGGCCAGGATCAAAGTCCCAGGCGCGGGACTTTTTCGCCCCCAGCGGCCCGGTCACCCGGGATTCGAGTCGGCCCACGATTTTTCCCTCGTCGCGCAGTAGCTCGGAAAAAAAGGTGGCATCCGAGACTCGCAAATCATTGTCCAAAACGAGTTGCGTCGGCAAACCAATCAATTCACTCAGCCGCTGTGCAATCTGTTTGCGCCTGGCGGTGGGTAGACGAGCACCCAGGTGCAGGGCGGTCAGATATTCCGTCGTCACAAATTCTTCAGCCGCCGACCGCGCCGCCGCACCCGACTTGGCTTGTGGGCCGTTCAGCTTGCCGTGGTACTGCGCCGTAGCCGCAAAACCGGGCACAAACAGACCGTAGGCCAGATCATTTTTGCCCTCAAAGTCGAGCGACTGGATATCCATCGCGCAGCTCACCAGAATGACGCCGGCCAACGCAATGCCCAGATCAAGCAGTTTGTCGGCCAAGGCCGCACCGCGGGTGGTGCCGTAGCTCTCTCCGGCCAGGTAGATGGGCGAGCCCCAGCGCTTTGCGCGAGTCAAATACGCGCGGATGCACTCCGCCAGTGCTTCGACATCGCCATCCACACTGAGCATTTTTTTTCGTGCTGCGTCGCTCGCGGTGAGCGAATACCCGGTGTGCGGCGGATCGATAAACACCAGGTCGAAGTGCTCAAGCCACGTGTGCGGGTTGTCCTGCACGGCATAGGGCGGCGGCGGCATGCTGCCATCGTCAGGAATCACCAGTCGCTTCGGCCCGAGCGCGCCCAGGTGGAGCCAGATGGAGGACGAACCGGGGCCGCCATTGAACGCGAACAACAGCGGGCGCGCCGCCGCATCAAGCGGCACGCCTTTGATGTGTTGCGTATAGCTGGTCAGAAAGAGCGCAGCGTCTGCCTCCCCTTTGTGGGTGTCGGACATATTAGCCACCACCGGCACAAAACTGGCGCTCACGGCATATGACAAAGCCTTCTTGCCGATGCTGACGCTGCCAGTGCTGACGCTGGGTGGAAGCTTAAGCAAAGCTTCCACCCGGTCACGCATGCGCTTTTTTTCATCGTCGGTGGTGGTGACGGGCGTAGCGGTTTTGTCAACAGTCTCAGACATGGATCATTCCGTGGAAAAGTAACCCGCAGTCTACTGCCTGCGGCACCCCAAAGCCGTCCGTTACGTGGCCACCTTGGCCCGATGCGGCGGTGTAGCGTGCCTGCGGCCTGCATTCCCACTCGTTGCAGAATACGGGACAAACTCCTACCCGACCCACCCATGAATGCACGTACTTTTGTTGTTGCTACGCTATTGACGAGCTTGATCGCCGCGCCTGCGTATTCCGCGCCCGATGAGGACAAACTCGGCAAAGCACAGGGCTATCCGGTCGGCAGCGCGAGGACATGGTTCTTCGATGAGAAAGTGCGAGTCGGATCGTTCTCTGCGCAAGGTGAAATCCCCGGCATCTCAGGCGGTACGGTCAAGACGATGGCAGCCAGCGACAAGCCCATGTCGCTCCCAAAAGCGGCGCAAGAGCCGACCTATCGCTGGTCAGCTGCGGACACCAAAAACCTGAGTGTCGATGACTATCTGGCACGGCAGCGCGTCATGGGTTTGCTCATCATCAAGGACGGCGTGATTCAGGTTGAGCGCTATCAATATGAGCGCACGCCACAGCATCGTTTCGTCTCGCAATCGATGGCTAAATCCATCACGTCGCTCGCCGTTGGCATGGCGCTGCGCGATGGCAAGATCAAGTCGCTCGACGACCGCGCCGATGCCTACGCGCCCGCACTGAAGGGCACGCTAATGGGGGAGACGACAGTGCGCAATCTGCTGCGCATGTCGTCGGGACTTAAGTTCGTCGAGGATTACAGCGGCAAGGACGATTCGTCGCGATTTGCAGGCGCAATCACGCGTGAAGGCATCGAAGCGGCAGCGAAAACGCTGACCGAACGCGAAGTACCACAGGGCACTCGCTTTGCTTACTTTACGGCGCAGACGCACATGCTCTCCGCCGTACTGAGCGGCGCGACTGGCATGAGCGTGAGCGAATATCTGGCGCCGCGCCTGTGGCAAGCCATCGGTGCCGAGACCGCTGCGTTGTGGTGGTCGGACAAAAAAGGCGTGACGATTGCAGGCGGAAACTTCAATGCCACGCTGCGCGATTACGGTCGTCTCGGCATCGTGCTCGCCAACGACGGCGTGCGCCCGGATGACCCGGAAAAACGAGCGATCATTCCGCGTGAATACCTGCTGGATGCCACCGACTGGCACCGCGTCGATCCGCCGTTTCGCCCCGGATTCGAAAAGCGGTATTACGGTTACGGCAACCAGTTTTGGCTGTTCCCCGGAGAGACGCGACGCTTTGCGATGCTCGGCGTCTACGGCCAATTCATCTTCGTCGATCCTCAGCTGAAACTCGTCATGGTGCAGACGACTGCGAACGCCACCGCAAAGTCAGGTGCGACAACGCTCGCGAAGGAAGCGGATGCGTTCTGGCGTGGGGTGGTGCGGCACTATGGGGCCTGGTAGCAGCCCTTCCGGCTTGGAGCCCGCCTTCACGTAACGGACGCGGCAGGCTTAGGCCCGCGTCAACACCGCCTGCAAAAAGAGCCGCGTGCGATCTTCAACTGGATTGGTGAAGATGGTTTCCGGTGGGCCGGACTCAATGATTACGCCGCCGTCCATCACCACGACCACGTCGCCCACTTCCCGCGCAAAGTCCATCTCGTGGGTGACGACCATCATCGTCATGCCCTCGCTGGCAAGCAACTTCATTACCTGTAGCACTTCGCCCACCAGCTCAGGGTCGAGCGCAGAGGTTGGCTCATCGAACAGCATCACGCGCGGCTTCATAGCGAGCGCGCGTGCAATGGCGACGCGCTGCTTTTGCCCGCCGGAGAGGCTCGCGGGCATGGCGTACGCCTTTTCCACGAGGCCGACTTTTTTCAGTAACGCGAGGGCTTCGTTGTCTGCATCGACTCGCGACAAACCACGCAGTTTGCGCGGCCCCAGCGAGATGTTGCCGAGCACCGATAAATGCGGGAACAGGTTGAACGATTGGAACACCATGCCCACCTCTTGCCGCAGCAAATCAAGCTCGGCTTCGGGCAGGCGCTGCCCGTTATTGACGAGCATGCGCCCGCAGATTTCGACGCTGCCAGACTCCGGCACTTCAAGGCCGTTGCAGCAACGCAGAAACGTGCTCTTGCCGGAACCGCTCGGCCCAATCACCACGACCACTTGCGAAGGCGCAACGTCAAAATCGATGCCGCCCAACACGAGGTGATCTGCAAACGATTTGCGCAGAGCGCGAATCCGCACGAGTGGCGCGGCGGCAATCACGTCGCTCATTGCACCATGCCCCCGGCGCGTAGCCGCTTCTCGATGTGTCGCAGCACTAGCGTGGTGACGCCGGTTAACACGAAGTAAACCACCGCAATCGCCAGATAAACCTCAAGCGAGCGATACGACACGCTGATGATTTTTTGCCCTTCGTGCATCACGTCATGAATCGTTAGCAACGACACCAGCGCAGAGTTTTTAATAAGCGCAATGAACTCATTGCCAAGCGGCGGAATCATGCGCACCACCGCCTGCGGCAGCACCACGGAGCGCATCGCGAGGCCGGACGACATACCGAGCGAGCGCGCAGCCTCCATCTGACCGCGATCAACCGATTGAATCGCGCCGCGCACCACCTCGGACACATAAGCACCCGAGTAAACGCCGAGACCAATCACGCCGCAGAAAAACGCGGGCAACAAAATGCCGAACTGCGGCAGCCCGAAAAACAAAATGAACAACTGCACCAGGAGCGGCGTGCCACGGATCACCGCGACGTACGCCGTACACAGGCCGTACACAATGCGCCGCTCGGGCTTGAGCCGTCCTAGCCCGACGATGAGCCCCATGAAGCAGCCTAATAGCAGCGATACGGAGGTGATCTCGACGGTGACCCACGCGCCGCGCAAGAGCTGCGGCCAGCCCGCCCATACGGGCGAGAAATCAAGCTCCATCAAGCGCCCGTTTCAACGTTTGGCGAGAGCGAGCGAAGCAGCATCAACGCCTCGGAGCACTATTTTGCGTTCGAACCGCTAAACCATTTCTTCACGAGTGCGGCATAGGTGCCATCAGCCTTGACCTTCGTCAGCGCACCGTTCATCGCTTTGGTCAGATCGGGCGTGTCCTTGCGCAGCGCCATGCCGTATTCCTCGGTTGTCAACTGTTGCGAGAGCACGCGCAGGCCCGGACGCGTGCGCACATACTGCGCCGCCGCTGGCTTGCCAGTGACCGCTGCATCGGCGCGACCAATCTCGACGAGGTTGAACATCTCCTGATTTTTTTCCACTTCAACGAGCTGCACTTTGGGGTGGTTCTGTTGCAGGTAGCTGACCGATTTGGTGCCAACTTGCACCGTCACTTTTTTGCCGTCAAGATCGGCCAGTGTTTTGATCGCGGTGTTGCTGTCTTTGGTCATCGCAACCAAACCGCCAGCGAAGTATGAGTCGGTGAAGTCCACCACTTTTTTGCGCTCGTCCGTGATGTAAATCGCGGAGACCGCCACGTCGAATCGTTTGGCGACAAGGCCTGGAATCAGGCCCTTGAAATCAATATCGATCCACTCGACGCGCTTGCCCATCGCCTTGGCCAACGCTTCAACCAGCTCAATATCAAACCCTGTGCGCTTGTCGTTTTCAACAAATTCCATCGGCGGGAATGTGGCATCGGTGCCCACGCGAAGAACGCTGTCCTGAGCCTGAGCCTGCGTGCCAGCGAGCGCGAACGCCAGTAACGCGGAAAACAAAAAGTGGCGACGAAATTTCATGAGTGGGTCTCCGGGGCGACGGGTCAAAAGGGGGAACGAAGTCAAGTTTAGGCTAGCACAGTGCTCATGCGCCGTGTTCGCAAAAGACCAATTTTTTGCGTGACAACTTTATGTATGAAAGCCTTATTTATAAAGGGCTGGAATGTTATTTGTGGGGCAAGTTGACTTTATGCGTAAAAAGCCGATAGCCCTTATCCAGTGGTCGTTTACCAGTTAAGCTGATACAGTCATTGGCACTATCACTTTCTTCTCGGCCTCGGCGCGGCGCCTGATTTACCGAAGCCCGATGCAATGTCGGCAGCCATCAGAGTGGCGATCAGCGCCTGTATCAGGCAGTCGGTCAGCGGCATGCGGCGCACGATGGTCCGCACATAAATGTCACCATCGCCAGTCAGCACAGAATGTACGCCGCCCGCCACGAGATGATTTATCGCTACGGTTTCAGCACATCAATCGCGTTGGCAATATCGCTGTCGGTACGGGTCGAGACGGGATTGCGGGCACCGTTGGTCAGCGCGGGGCCAGACAATCCCAGCAGCCGGCGCAGGATTAACAGTCCGTCGGTCAGCGCTTTGGTTGAGCCGTCGGCGTCGACGTCAAACTGTGCCAAATTTGTCCCGATGTAGTCCTCGATTTGCAAAGCGTTACGTTGCGGATTGGTGCCGAGAGCGCCATCGGTGAGCGCTGTGCCGCGCATGCCGAGCAGGTAACGAATCAGCAGTATGCCGTCGGTCGATGCACTGTAAACATCGGGCGCGCTGCTGTCGTCAATGTTGAGTAAGGCTGGGCCTGCAGCACAAACGCCGGGACCGATAGTGCCCGATTGCAATGCCGCGCTCAAGACCAGTCCCGGAGTGACGATCGCCTGATTGTGTGAGTACTGGGTGAACGTCGCGCCGGTAGTGGCTGCCTGCACGCCTACCGTTGACGTCGCGCCACTACCCGTTGCGCCAGTGCCGGTTTGCACATAACGATACTGGAACGCGCTACTGCCTTCGTTGAACACCACCGCGTAGACATGATTGGTGGCGCTGCCAGCGCCGTCATTGATCATACGACCGCGCCACTCAACGATGAATTGACGGTTCGGTGCCGCGCCTACAGTGTTCGTGTAGATACCGCCTCCGGTCGTGGCCAGGGTCATGTCACTCCACTTCACCAACAGCGTCGGCAGGCTGGCAGGGAAAGCTTGACCGAAGTCGGTGGTGCCAGAGGCGGGCAGCGGCAGATTCGTGTAATCCGCGCTGCCAGCTGAGCCAACGATTTGGACATTGCCGTTGCTGCTCACACGCAAGGTTGAGGCCGCGCTGACAACCGTGCCGTAGACTGAAAAATTAAACGCAGCTGGTGTGGTGACGCTGAAAATATCGTCGTCAACATTGCTGCCCGGCACCAATGCGCCACCTGCCGGAATGGCGGCCCCTGTCGACGGGGTGAACGCGTAGTTCGTCTGCACACCGACGGGGAGAGAAAAGTTAAGTATCTGCGGCGACGTGCCGCCACCGCTGAATGACACGGTCAATGTGAAGTTGGCAGTACTGCCCTGGCTGATGCTGTTGCTGGTCGAGATCTGGAAAGGAGTGAGGTTATCTCCCGTCCCTCCCACCGCGATGTTCGCATAAGCCGATGCAGCCTGCGTGATCGTGATGCCGGGGGTCGTGCTCGACAGAACGGCTGAGATAGCGGTCGCCACGCCACCTCCGTGGTTGATGAGACTTACCGCGAGTGCGTTGCAGTCGTTCGGGTCCAGGCGATTGTTGTCGCCAGTGACAGCGGCGCTCGAATAAGCCAGCAGCGGGACGGTTGTGGTGACGTTGACAGTGAACTGTCTGACCCGTGCCGCGCCACAGCTGTCGTTGGCTTGTACACGCACGACGTGGGCGCCGATTGTTGTGTTGCTATCCGTGTTAACCGTGACGACGCCTGCGCTGTTCACTGCCAGCGCAGCACCGACGCCGCTGCCCGGCAGCAGCGTGGGGCTCACACCGGGCGCGATCAGGTTGTTGTTTCCGTCGGTGATACCGGCGCTGGGCGACACTGTCGCGGAGTTACCGCGCACCAGGAAAATGCTGCTGTAGGTTCCCACAGCCGGTATCAGGTTCGCGCCGACGAGCACGTTGACCGGCAGTGTGGTGCTGGCACCTGCGCTGTCGGTGACCGTCAGCAGCACGGGGTAGGTCTTGTTGCCGCTGGTGGGCGCTACCAGCGTGCATCCGGCCGTCGCCGTCATACTGACCGTGCCACCGACGTTGCTGACGGTCAGTGCGAGTTCAAGCGGAACCTGCGAGACGGAGACGGTCAGGCTACCTGCCGCGTCTTGCGTATCGCTTACGGTGGCGACGACAGCAGTCGCAGCCGGTGATCCCTGCCGCGTCGTAACCGCACCGGTAATGGTCAGCGTTGGCGCGGTGTTGCTGCCTGTGATCGTGAAATTGCTGTCACTGATGTCGAAAAATATGTTGCCGACAGCGGCCACGCGGATGCGCGCCTGAGTCGTTGGTGGCGTACCAGTAGGGATGGTTACGGCTTGGGTGCCATCGTTCGGCGTGCTGGCGGCCAGAATGACCGGGAAGGTGTAGCCACCATCAAGCGACAGCGCGATCTCGACGTTGGCGGCACTCACCGGTGCGGCGGCAGTGTTTGCCACATTCCAGGTAATCGTCTGGCTTGATCCAGCGGCCCAAGTCACGGCGGTGTTAGGCGCGGTCACTGCGAATGGCCCGGCGGCTGCCGTCACCGTGATCGCAGTGGACGCCGCGTTGGTGCCACCGCCCCCCGCTCGATTGTCGCGTGCGGTCACCTGGAAGTTCATCGTGCGGCTGGTGCTCGGTAGCAGCTCGGCGGTCATCCAGTTCGGCGAGGTCGTGCCCGGCAGTGGCGCCGTGGCGGGGACGACGTTTGCGTTGTTCAGGATGTAGCGCAAGCTTGGGAAAATTCGCGTGGGCGACGCCGTCGGAATGAAGCTCCGGAACAGGGGGCCACCGTTATCGAACAGCACGCCTTCTGCATTCGCCACGCCGAGATCGAATTGTTCCCAGAGATAGGTGAGCGTGTCGCCGTCGACGTCATTGCCGGTCGCTGTCAGTGCAAAGGGTGTTTGTTGCGGGATGGTAAAGCCAGGTGCCGTAGTGACTGTCGGCGCGGTGTTGCCAGAGCCCGTCAACGTGCCGCAGCTCCCTCCCGCACCTGCGTTGGTGGTGAAGCCCAAAATTTCGTTCAAACTCAGGCGATGGAAATAATCCTCGCTGTGCGGCTGCGTGTCGTCGCCACCGCAGATTCCGGCATACGCCTGAATCGTGATGCCGCTGCCCGGTTCATAGGCCGTTGAGAATTCGCGGTTAGGGGCTGCGCAGTTCCCGCCGCTTCCGTTGAAGGTGTGGTTCCCGGAAAACTGATGCCCCATCTCGTGCGCAACAAAGTCGACGTCGTAGGCGTCGCCCGTCGGGTTCGATGATCCAGTGACGCCGTTACCTTTTAGCCCCGAGTTGCATACGACACCCAGCCCTGCAATACCGCCGCCGCCAGTGCTGAATACGTGTCCGATGTCGTAACTGCCGTTACCAATGACAGCGTTGAGGTTGGCCTGATTCTCTCCCAGCATCGTTGGGCCATCGCTGTTGGTGTAGGGGTCGGTCGCTCCATTGGTGTACACGATGAGATCGTTGTTGGCGACCAGCACCATGCGCACACTAACCTCGCGCTCGTAGATCCCGTTCACCCGATTCATGGTGGTAACCATGCCGCTCAAACCGTCGAGCACCGTGCCGCCCATCGCGGCGGTGTATTCGCCGGTCGCAGCAAGTGCCAATCTGTAGGTGCGAAGGTTTCCGCCAGAAGAAATGGCCGTGACGTCATTGCGTTTCAAAAGATTCGACACACTTTTGACTTCCTGCCCGGTCACGCTGCAAACGAACGGCTCGCTCAGCTTGCGGTAGTCGCTCTTGTTAAACACCACATAGTGCTCGATGTCGCTGCGCTGCACAGGCTCGATGTAGGTGGTGTGCGTGTTCGCAATCACCTGCGCACGGAAGCCGCGCGGTGTGATGTCAAATCGGACCGTAGCGGTTGGATTGTCGATGCCCTGACCAAGATAGGTTTTAAGCATTGGGTAACGCTTGGCGAGTCCGGGCTCCATGATGGGTGACTCCACCACGCGGAAGCGCCCAAATCCGCCTTCCGGCAGCGGCAACTCGACTTCTAGCGGACTATCCGGCGCGAAGACGTTGCGTTCAAGCGGCGCACCGCGCAGCAGCTCCGCCATTGCAACGTAGTTGAGCGCCATCGTTCGGCCGGTCTCCGGTGCGGAAAATCGTTCGCCGCGCGCTGCGATCTGCGACGGCGCAACATCCGTCCACAGGCCGGCCGCGAGTCCGGATGCGAACTGCAAACCGAGTGCCGTACTCGCCAGCAAGGCGATAAATTTTGCGTACTTCAAGCTCATCCCCGAAAAAATCGACTTGATGTTAGCGCGAAATTTTCGCGCGTATAGCTGAGACAAATCGATGAATCACGCCTTGCAAACATCAGGTGCGCGAGCGCTATTGTGTTGCGGATCGTTCAGCGCAAACGCGTGATGACCAGATGTGCCGAAACCGGATTGCTCCCGCCCGCTTGCGGAGTAATGGACAGTGCGGCCGCACTTCCGGAGTTGATGATGCTCAGCAGCGTGTTCGACGTGGACGTCGTCACCAGGGCAATGCCGACGATCTGGCTGGTGCCCGTTGCCCGTCCAACTATCGTGTATGGAAGGGCGACGCCGTTGAGCGATATTGCCAACTGACCTGGTTCGCTGACGCTGACCTGGAACATCACCTGGTAGGTGCCGATCACGGGCAACGAGAACGTGCCCGCTGCAACCCGCGAGATGGTTCCGGAGTTGGGTCCGTTCTGCGGAAACTGGACGGCACCGCCCGGGGCCACCGTCGCGGCATTGTCGCTCGGCATCAGAGCATAGAAATCCGCGAAGTCGCCGATGAAGGCGGTCTCGCAGGTCACAGTGCCGTCCGCTGCAATAGCCCGGATGGAAGAGCCCGCCGCACAGGTCGAACTCACTCGCCGCTGCAGATACGTAGTGTCGGCGGCAATGGTTCCGCTGGTGGTAATGGTGCCTCCAATGAGCCCGGTTCCCGCGATGATGCTGGTCACAGTGCCGCCCGTCATTCCACAGCCGATGGCCAGAAAGCTTTGCACCGCAGCAGGGGTATTGCGTGTGCCTGCACCCAGCGCGAGGCCAGCGGTGAGCGACGCGCCCTGAAATCCACTCAAATGCCTCGCAATGATCGTGGCGTCCACGGCATCGACGTTACCGTCGCCATTCACGTCCAGCGCGCACCCGACGCACTCAATATTGGCCTTCACGTTGGCCGGATCAAGGCTGGCGTAGCGCGTGCTCGCCACCAAGGGCGCGCCGGTGATCCCCAGCGCATAACGCGTCAGCACCACGCCATCGTTAACCGCGTCGGAGCCGCCATTGTCGAACGGACAGGTATTGACTGCGGTGGCCGCAGTCGCCGCGAGCAGCAGCGCACCGGCAGCGATGCGGGTCAAATCTGAGCGCAGTTTTCGCCAAATCGTTACGCCTGATTTCGCCGATAGCCCGAGTGCAAATAGAGTGCTGCGATTGTGGCGCAAGTGGTTTTCTGTGTTCATGTGTCCCCTCTAATTGTTGTCAATAACGTTCCGCAACGGACAACCTCATGTTGCACTTGAAGTGCGCCAATTGCAAGGTCGCGGCGCTCGGGGCAAAGGTGATCGGGGGATGCGCTGGCAACGTGTGTTGCGGAACCGAAAACGTTTTGCCCAACGGTCCTTTGAGACCGGTTCCACCGCGGTTGCCGCAACGACGAACTATCGCGCTAAAGCCGCTCCCACATAATAAATTCAATGACTTGCGTTTGCAGGCCATTGCCATGCGCGCGGACGATTGGCGAAGATTCTAGTTTTCAACTTGAGCGCTGAAAGCCTTTACGCATAAGGGCTAAATGGTGTTTTTAGCTTGAAGTCAACTATCGAACAAAATGGCCGGTAGCCCCTGTGCAGTGGTCGTTTGGGACAATAGCTGCTGGCTGGTTTAGCCGGAAGAATTAACCCGGAGCTACTCAATCACGATTCAACCCGGTGCGTTCGCGTACCGCAAAAACGTATCCGCAGCTGCGCTTTGCTTGCCGAGCCGACCCCGATGGTTGGACGGTTTGGCGGCGCTACATAGCCCCGCTGACTTTCGCAAACGACTATCGCGGCTGGCGCCGACGCAAATAAGTCGCACCGAGTGCAATGATCGCGACGAGGATCGCCAGAAGCGCTTGCCAGGACAGCGTTGGGACGACAGGAACGGGAGGGATGTACGACAGCCCGGTGGACAAATCAGTCGTCGCGAATTGGCCCGCCGCAAACGTGAATACGCGCACTTCGTCAATCGCGCCAGCAAAGAATTCCTGCGCCACCGTTGGGTTTATGCCAATCGCAAACGTACCAGCGGGCACGTTCGGAGCAATCGGTGTGGAAACAATCGCCACGCCGTTTTTGTAGAGCGTCGTCACGCCCGCGCTGCGCACTAGCGCCAAATGCGTCCACTGATTCAGCACGACCGATCCGGGTGCCTGAGTGAGCGTATTGCCGCCGAACAGAATCGCATATGAGTTGCCGACGCGGAACAGTCCCCAGCCTGCTGTGCTCGTATTGCCGTTGTACGCGATCGTCGCGTTGCCCGTGGTTGCAGTCGGACGAACCCACGCCTCCACGCCAAAGTTGTCCGTCACCGCGCTGAGTGTGGTCGCCGCGCGATAGCCGTCCGTGGTTCCGTTGAACGCCACACTCAAAGGCGACGGCCGGGGCACGACTTGCGCCGAGTAGACCGGCGTTCCAACACGCGCGAGGTTCGCTGCGCCGACGCTCGCGACGGTCGGGTTTGCCCCGGTCGCGCCCGCTGTAGCGCCCGCATCCAGCTCACCGAGCGGATACTGCGCAATCGTTGTAACGGCGGCGTTCGCACCACAAGTGGCAGCCAACAACAACGCTGCAATGACGCTCGATACCGCACTGCCAGAACGCTCAAACCAACGCATATCGCCCCCTAAGCTCTTTTGATCGGAAGCATCCTATACGAACGAGGCGGCTCGTGCAACGGGTCGCCAGCACGACGGCGGCAGCGCACGCGCCGCGCAGTCTGAAAATGCCCGCAGCTGCGTCGCCAACGCATGAACGAAATTGTTTAGCAACTTTATGCGCACAGCGTGTGGGAGGTTCGCGAAGATTCGAATAAGTAGCCTGATGGCTGAAACGGCCACTCTATTGGGGCTTGGATATGGTTTTAGCTTGAAGTCGACCGTCAGCCCGCAACGCCTAACGCAGCCGGTTGATGGGTGGCGCTTTCGCTTGCTTCAGTTCCCACAAATCGCATTGGATTTGCATGTCCAGCCACAGACGCTGACGGCTGCCGAGCGCTTGATGCAGTCTCAGATCCATCTCTGCGGTGAAGACTGCATGGCCGTTGATGATGCGCGATAGTGTGGAGCGCGTCACGCCGATGTGCGCTGCAAGCGAGGTGATGCTGATTTGCGCACCGGTCAGCCATTCGCGCAACAGCTCGCCGGGGTGAGAGGGATTGTGCATGGCCATGCGTCTGCTACACCACGCGAACCAAGTCCGAGTACGCTGCGAGCGTCTCGTCTGCGGTCAGTAGCAATAACGGCTCTGTCATGGCTTGAGCGATGAGCAGTCGGTCAAACGGGTCTTTGTGTATCGGCGGGAGGCGCGCGACGGCGAGCGTATGCATGCCCGTAATCGCGAGTTCGCGGAAACCGAACGAATCGACTGCGCGGTGAAAGGACTCCGGGTCGCCGTCGAGTTTGCCCAACGCGCTTTTGATCGCGACCTCCCAAACCGATGCGGCAGACACATAGACCTCGGACGCGGTCTCGATCTGTGCGCGCAGCTTTTTGCTGGCTTTGCGATCATCGGTGGCGAGCCACAAAAAAATATGAGTATCGAGTAACAGCCGCATCAGCGACCTTCTAGCGCAGCGATGAAATCATCGGGAAGCGGATCGTCGAAACCTGCTCGAATCTTCAGTTTTCCTTTGAGAAGGCCGTAAGGCAAGGCTTTGCGTTTGACGTCAACGGAAGACAGTCGTGCCACAGGCTTGCCCGACTTGGCGATCACGATTTCTTCGCCGTCGCTCACCCGCTCCAGCAGTCGCGAAAGATGTGTTTTGGCTTCGTGAATGTTGACAGTTGAAGACGGTTGCATCGGAACTCCAAATGTGACTTAGTCGACTTAGTTTATCACGCCATTTTTACGCGCATCGAAATTCGGAAGTAGCGTAAATCCGCCATCTCCCGTTCGCCCGGAGCTTGTCGAAGGGTTTGAAGAACGGATTGCTAGCCAAAGAACGAAGCAGCCAGCCCGCTGTGGGAGCGGTTCCACCGCGATTTTCGCAACGACGATTCATCGCGGTAAAACCGCTCCTACCTAATTAAATCAATGACTTGCGCTTGCAGGCCATTGCATTGCGCGCGGACGGTTGGCGAAGATTTGGTTTAGCAACCTGATAGCTGAAACGACCACTGCATAGGGGCTAGGAGCTGGTTTTTACTGGAAGTCGACTTTCAACGAAATATGCGTTTAGCCCAAATAGAACGGGAGTTCCAGCGGTTAGATGTTTGTGGGATTTCAGGAAATTTGCGCGTGACCGTTATTCGTTTTTGGCGGGGAGTAAAAGATTGTTCGTGAGCCAGACCTTAAGGAGCTATGCTGACCTTCCAAAACAACTACACAGGAAATCACCATGCGCAATTCCGGCAAAGCCCCAACCTTTATTGTGTGGGTCATTTCGTTGGTGCTTTACGTCATCGCGCTGGTGGCCACATTCGGGCACGTCGGTGTTCCGCCACAAGTTGCTCTGTGGTCATGGGTGATCGGCTTTGGGCTTGTTCTCATCGCTTGCCGCGTTCGAGGGCTCTAGTACCGGGGCTTACTTGGCAATGGATGGTGGTGGCGCTTGGCGCTCGCTTGGCGCGAGGAGCAGGGCGCACCACCGTGCAGCTCCAGCTTGTAAAGCTCGGCACCGTCGGGTCTAGATTTCGTTGACTTTTGCAGTCAGTCTTTCCTTCGTCGCGCTGATGGATCAGTCACTGCGAGTTGACAGGGCGAAGTTGCAGGAGCGCACTGAATTGCACGGCAGAGATTCGTTGTCCTGAAGCCTGTTGAAGGGTTTCAATAACAGGTCGGCCGGGCAAAGAACGAAGCAGCCAGATCGCGCTGTGGGAGCGGTTCCACCGCGACTGCCGCAACGACGAATCATCGCGGTAAAACCGCTTCTGCCTAATTAAATCAATGACTTGCGCCTGCAGGCCATTGCGCTGCGCGCGGACGGTTGGCGAAGATTTAGCTTAGCAACCTGATGGCTGAAACGACCGCTGCATTGGGGCTCAGTGGTTGTTTTAGATTGAAGTCGACTTTTGACGAAAATGGCGGCTAGCCCCCGTGCAGTGGTCGCTCTGGCTGATAGATGTGGGTAGATTTACGGGAAAATCAACCTACATCTTTTGACATTCAGTACTGTTTGTGAAGTTCAGCCGACGCGCGTTGCAAAGCCTTCGCTCCCGTGCTCGTCATCCAACGGAAGGGAATAACTTTCGTAGGTTGTTGGGTCGCTTTGACGACGGGATGCGATAGATTGCTTTCGTATCGTTTCTCGTGCACCAACGTAAAGAGCCGAAACAGTTCTGGAAATTTTGATTTCAGCTTCGTGCTTTTCAAAACCGCGCCGGGGTGGCCAAGTTTGTAGATGCCAAGGGTGCCATCGAGCCGGTACAAAGAATTGAGGAGCCAGTCGATAAACACGTCCATCGAATTTACCCAAGACGTAGCGCTCGTCTTAAAGTAGGCTTTACAGGTAACGATCTGTGCCTCGGCTTGTTTGTACGTAACGCCAAAAAACTTACGCCAGTTAACCGGGATATCGGCTCCAGTCATTTCGTGTATCGCGAGCCGAATTCCGCAAACGCTCGGTCCTGCACGTCGCACCAAACCGACGCCCTTCAGCAGAATCTTCGCATTTGCTTGGATGGACTTCACTGGAAGTTGAACTGGCACGCCATTAAGCACGCACAGCCATGCGGCACTGATCGCAACATCCGGACTGCTGGCGCGCAATGATGCGTTCAGTACGGTAGTCCTTCGGGCGGCTGCAATCTGAGCCCAGTCCGCTCCGTGTAGCAGACTCATTCGCAGCCAGTTGGGCTTCGCTTTCAAGAGTGCGTATCTGATTTGAGAGTCTGTTAGGTGGCTTTGCTCGACCAACCAAATCCAAAGCGCTTCGGACAAGTCGGCTTGATTTTGGTTAAGTCGCCAAAGTGGTTTGAACTTTGCGCGAGCAAACTTTCTCGCTGACTGTGGCATTCGACCTACGGACGCATGTATGAAAGCAGCCTGAATTGCCGGATACAGTTCTTGTGCGCGTACCTCGACCACAAGGCGCCGCGCGTGCTTTTCCGGAATTGACTTAAATTTTGAAAGATGCTGCGCGAGTTGTGTGTAGTAATGCGGTGCTCGTTCGTAGACTTTCCAAAGACGGTCTAACAACTGCGACGATGGCTTCGCACGACTCATCAAAAACTTGAACCGCGTTGAATCTGTGACTATGTATCCTTTCTTTCCCGGAGTAAGTTCTGCAAGTCGCTTACGTAGCGAATCTTGGTTTACGTCAGGTACGGACAGTACCGGTTCAATAGGGTTGCTGATCGACTTCAACTCTGCTGCGATATCAACAACTTCGTGTATGTAAATTTTTCCCGACTGCGGAAAGAGGCCAATGTCTTTGCTTAGAAGGTCTAGTGCAACAAGCGCGTAGCGAAGATGTCCTTGATCCTTTGCGAAAAGGCGAATGTCGTCGACGTATCGAAAGTACTTCACATCGTGTTTAGTGCCTCGATTCTCATCGAAGTAGCGGAGTACAGATTCTGCGATCAAACCAGAGCTAAGCGGACCTTGCGGGATGCCATGGTTGTGATAAATCTGCGTATCTGTAGCCGTCCATCGCGTCAGAAAATCTGTCAATTGGTTCGCTAGCTCATGGCTAACGCCGATTTCCGTCAGCATTTTTCTGAGCACATGATGGTCGATACTGTCGTAGCACGCGGTCAAGTCAAAACTCGCGGTCCACTTATACCCAGCTTCAAAAGCGGCTCCTGCGGCTTTGTTGAATGCGCTATATCCTTCCGACCATTTTCGATAGAACCATGGGCTGGCGCTGCCCGCATAGAGGTGGCCAAATACCTCTTTGTTGTATCGCTTCCTGACACGAGGGTAGAGTTTCTCGGCGATAGCATTTGCGATCGCCTGATAAACAATTTGGTCTTCAACCGCAAGAAGAGAATACGGCCTGAGCACCCCCGAAGGCTTCGGGAAGAAAACTTTGCAAGCGTCGGTCGGATCAAATATTCCACGCTTCAACCTGTTCTGCAGATGCTTCAGTTGCCCTTCATCTGCCACAGAATAAGCGGTGTATAGATCACGAAAGTAACCTTTGTAGGCGCGATCAGCGTTAGATCGAATGCGCAACCAAGCCAAACGTAAATTGTCCAAATGCCACGCTTGGGCAGGAGTGGTCATTGTGGGTTACGTTTCACAGTGAAACAAAATTTACGCGCATGTGAATTCGCCATCGGTAGTTCTCAAAACCGCTTCAACCAAGCAAAAAACTCGCGATACCAGAGCCGTGAATTTTGTGGTTTGAGGATCCAGTGGTTCTCGTCGGGATACACGACGAGCCTTGCTTTGATGCCTTTGGCGCGCAGCGTGTTGTAGTACTCGAGGCCTTCGTAGTAGGGGACGCGGTAGTCGAGTTCGCCGTGGATGACGAGCGTTGGGGTCTTGAAGTTTTTCGAGAAGGCGTGCGGGGATTGGGACTGGTATTTTTCGAGGTTTTCCCACGGCCAGACGCCTAACTCCTGATTGAGCCAGAGGTAGCCGTCGTCGCCGAATTGCGTGGTCCAGTTGTACACGCCGGCGTGGCAGACGTACGCTTTGTAGCGGTCGGTGTGGCCGTTCATCCACGCGACCATGTAGCCGCCGTAGCTGCCGCCAGCGGCGTAGAGTTTGTTCTTGTCGACGATGCCTTCTTTGATGAGGACATCGGTGACGGCCTCGGTATCGGCGAGTTCGCGCGCGCCGAGATCGCCGTCGATGCTGCCGAGGAAGGGTTCGTCAAAACCCGCCGAGCCATGATAGTTCACCGCCGCAACGACGTAGCCCTGCGCAGCGAACGCCTGCACGTTCCAGCGGTAATGCCAGGTGTCCAGATGCGCGGCATGCGGGCCGCCGTGAATGTCCTGCAACAGCGGGTATTTTTTCTTTTTGTCGTAGTTCGGCGGCAAGCAGACGAAGGTTTGAACGGGCTCGCCGTTCCAGCCTTTGACGGTGCGGCTTTGCCACTTTCCCAGCGGGATTTTTTCGAGAAAATCGTTTAAGTGGTCGAGGCGTTTGTGGCCTTTTTCTGCTTGCTCATCGACACGGTAAAGACGCGCTGGATGATCAATGCTGGCCTTGGTGAACACGAGCGTTTGGCTGTCCGCCGATTGCGAAAACGACATGACGTGACCGCCTTTAGCGATAGCGATGGGCGCTTCGGTGCCAATCGGAAGTTGCCACAAATGCTGCACGCCGGCATCCTCCGCGCAGAAGAGAATCGTGCGGTCGTCGGCGCTCCACAACGGGTTCGCGCTGCCATAGGTGCCGACCGAGCGCGGCCAGTTCGCGGCGAGGCGCTCGGCGGTGCCGGTCTTGTGATCGATGAGCATCAGGCGAGTGTGTTTGCTCGGCGCAACGGTGGGGATGGCGCAGACGATCAACTGCTTGCCGCTGTGCGAATACACGGGTGACGCGAGCCACATTTCGCCAAGATCAATGGTGCGCGTTTTGCGCGATTTGAGATTGAGGAGAGTCAGCGTGGCCGGGTCGGTCAGGCGCGTAACGTCCCGTGGTTGCACCCATGCAATCTCTTTGCCGTCGGGAGAGATGGCGTAATCGTTCGCGCCGGGATCGCCTTGACTGAGTGACCACGGTTTGCCTGCGAACAGATCTTTTGCCTTGCCGCTGTTGACGTTGATTTCAAAAATGTGCGGGCGCTTGCCGTCGCAAATCCAGCTATCCCAATGGCGGTAGTTGTCGACCTCGACGACTTTCGCCTGAACCTTGGATTCTTTGATTTCTTTCGCGCGTTTCGCCTGCTGCGCATCATTCTTTAAATCGGGCCATACCCAGGACACGGCCGCCACGTGTTTGCTATCGGGGAACCAGCGAATGCCGTCAACGCCGTTTGCGAGCGTGGTCACGCGGCGCGCCTCACCACCGTCTGGTGCGATCACGTACAGCTGCGGCTCGGTGTCGGCGTTTTTGCCTTCACCTCGTTTGGCGCAGAAGGCAATCAGTTTGCCATCAGGCGACCATTGCGGCGCGGTGTTTTTCTTACCCGCGCTAGTGAGCTGCTTGCGCGTTGTGCCATCGGTCGAGTAGAGCCAGAGCTGGGTGGCGCTCTCGTTGGTTTCCATCGAGTAAGTGGACTGATCGATGACCGCCCATTTGCCATCGGGTGAGACGCTCGGTGTACCGAGGCGTTCGCATTGCCAGAGATGTTCAACGGTGAGCGGGTTGCGCGCGGATTTCGCCATGACGTTTTGTCTTCGTAAAAAGAAGGTAGAACGTGAATGTAGCGGTTTCACAGCACATTTTGCAGCTGGTTTGAGGCGATTGTCAGGACAGCGCGGAGCGGGCATTCGATTGCACCGCGATATGCAGAACGTTATCTGCGAATGTTGACGCTGCGCACGTAAATCACTTCGCAGGCGCCAGCGCCCGTGTCGTCGCGCGTCAGGGATGTTTTTATAAACCATCCATCGCTGCGCCGCGCGTCGACCAGATCGCCTTCGAGTTCGACAATGTCACCGACGCGAGCGCCGTAAAGTCGGTTGGCGACCGAATCATTGGCGGGAATGACGTGCAGATTCGCCGCAGAGCGATTGATGTCGTCCCATGAAACGGTAGGCTGCTTATCCGCCGACCAGCGCAAAAAGCGACCACTTTGGGAGAGTTTGATTTGGTCGAGTAGCGTGGAGTCGGACATCGCGCCCCAGCCAATGCCGAGATCCAGCGGCATGAGCTCGGCTCCGCTATCGATGCGGTAGCGCTCTTTGGCGATGATGCGTGCGGTGGTTGAGAAGTGCGCGCGCGGTGTCAGCGAAAATCGCTTGACTTGAAAGGGTGTGCCGTTTTCAATATCACGCTGTACGGGCGCATCCACCGCAACCTGGCCTGGCGGAAGATGGCGCGCTCGTGTGACGTAAGCGTCGTATCCGCCCCAACCGCACACGGCAAATAACGCGATGAGCGGCCAGCGCATAGCGTCTTCTTCCCTATCGCGCGCAGGCTAAGGGGCGTCCGCAATTTAACGCGCTGACAGACACGACTACATCGCGCCTTCAAACATTTGCACGTCGACAATGGAACCCGGATCGATGCCGCCGACATCGGTTGCCAGTACGACGAAGCAGTTGGCCTGCGTCATCGACGACAAAATGCCAGAACCTTGATCGCCTGTTGTGCGGACTTCGACGCCGTTAGCGGTAATCGTGAGCACGCCGCGCTGGAACTCGGTGCGGCCCGGCATTTTTTTGATCTTGTTCAGGAGCGTCGCTTTCACCATCGGCGGCAGCGCGTAATCCGTGCGGCCTTGCAGCGTGGCGAGTGCGGATCGCACGAATTGGTAGAACGTGACCATCACCGCGACCGGATTACCCGGTAGGCCAAAAAAGTGAGCGCCGCCGACCTTTCCGTACGCCATCGGGCGACCTGGCTTCATCGCGATTTTCCAGAACAGCACTTCGCCTAATTCGTCGAGCATTTGCTTGATGAAGTCCGCTTCGCCCACGCTGACGCCGCCGCTGGTGATGATTACATCCGCATCGGACGCTGCGCGTTGAAACGCGCCGCGAATAGCTTCGGGCGAATCGACAAAATTGCCGAGGTCAATCGGCTCGCAACCTGCACGCTCCAGCATGCCGTAGAGCGTGTAACGATTGCTGTCATAAATCTCACCGGGGCCAAGCGTTGAGCCGATGCCTTTCAATTCGTCGCCGGTGGAGAAAAACGCAACGCGCAGTTTTCGATAGACGGAGACCTCGCCGATGCCCAGGCTTGCCACCAGCCCCAAAGCCGCAGGACTGAAGAGCGCGCCTTTCTTGAGTGCAGTTGCACCTGTCTTCAAATCCTCACCACGAAAACGCCGGTTCTGGCCCGGCTTCAGATCGTTCGGAATGTGGATGCCAGCGTCGTCTTCGGTCGCGCGCTCCTGCATGGCCACGGTGTCGCAACCGGGGGGCATCACCGCACCGGTGAAAATTCGCACGCATTCGCCTTTGCCTACTGGATCGAGGTATGGCTTGCCCGCGTAACTGGTGCCGACGCGCCGCATTGTCGTGGCACCTGCTGAACCAGCGAGTGCCTCTGGGTGAATGTACGAAAGGGTGTCCGCGTGTCGATAGGCCCAGCCGTCCATCGCCGAGTTGTCGTGCCCCGGAACATCCAGCGGCGAGACGATGTCTTCCGCGAGCACACGGCCCAACGCTGCACGAATATGCACGCGCTCGGTCGCTGTGATCGGCATGAGCACTTTGCTGATGAAGTCGCGCGCCTTGTCGACCGGCATCGAATTCGGGTCGTAGTCGTCGGCGCAGGAGAGTTCGCGAATGGTTGCGGTCATGGCGGGGCGGAGTTGCGAATTGAAGGGAAGAGTTTAGTCGTTCGCCAGACGTTCCCTTCTTCGAAGAGGAGGGCTTGGGTGGCGATAGATCGAAGTCTCAATTGCGTTTGCTATGTTGCCACGGTACCCCTCACCCCAACCCTCTCCCGCAAGGGGAGAGGGGGCCGAATCCAGCGCGGGCTTTAGACGGTTCGCGCCACCACTTGCAATGCAGCGGGCAGCACACGCACCGAGAGGTGCGTTGTCTCGCCAATGTATTCGCCATCCACGGCTAGCGGCACCGCAGGTTGCGCGTCGATCTGCATGTCCTGAAATGTAGAGTTGTGAATGCGTGCGTCAGGTAAGTGCCGCCCGATGAGCAGCTTCGGCAGCATAACGAGTGTGCTGGCAAGCGTGAATCGGCCCGCGACGATCAAGTCGAGCAGACCATCGTGGATGCATGCTTGGGGCGTTATGGGTATGCCGCTGCCGAATGTGGGTGTGTTGAGCGCGGAGGCAAACAGCGCGACTCCGGCGCGCAGCGGCTTGCCATTGGAATGCACAGTGAGATTCCACATGCGAAACGATGCCAGCTCGCGCAGCGTGGCGAGCAGGTAGCGCGGCAATCCGCGCAACCAGCGCGGGCCGTTGAGCGCGCGCAGTGCAACGGCAGAATCAAACCCGGAGGTGCAGCACGCGAGAAACGGCACGGTGCGATCATCGAACTCAACTTGACCCACATCCATGCGTGAAACGGGCGAGGTGATGGCGTGCATCAATGCCTGCTGCCACGTCAGTTTGTGCAGGCCCAGCGCGCGGGCGATGTCGTTGCCGCTGCCCAGCGGCACGATAGCGAGTTTCCGTTCACTCCCCAGCAGCGCAGGCAGGATGCGGTTGACAGTGCCGTCGCCGCCCACCAGCACGATGCGAGCGTCCGGTTCCGTGTCGCCTATGAGCGCATGTGCCGCCTGAATTGACTCAGTGACTACGAAGCGCACGCCTGGATGATCGGTGCGAATGCGCGCTCGAATGTCCGGCTCAAAACGCAGGGCGCGTCCGCCACCGGCATGCGGGTTGAGAAGAACGAGGATTGAACTCATGGCGCGCGAGTATAGGTGCGTGCGGCTAGCATTACCGCAACATCACCTCTCGAGAAAAATCCATGATCCTAGAAGTCGCTGACATTCGCATCCCGGCCGGCAAGCAAGCCGAATTTGATGAAGCCATTCAGCGTGGCGTGGCTACCGTCATCTCCAAGGCTCAAGGCTTTCGTGGTTTCAAGGTCAACAAAGGCGTGGAGTCGCCCGAGCGCTACCTGTTGATGATTTACTGGGAGACGCTGGAGGATCATACGGTGGTGTTTCGTCAGGGGCCACTATTTCCAGAGTGGCGCGCGATCGTCGGGCCGTACTTCGCGCAACCGCCCGTGGTGGAGCACTTCAGCCTGTTGGCGAAGTCGGTCTAGTCCGCGCAATTAGTCAGGCTGCCAGTTCGGCTTGACGCAGCGCCAACGACGCACGCAAACCGCCCGACGTTTCATCCTTGTCGAGCGTGAAGGTGGCCCCCATCAGTTCGGCATAGCGCACCACGATGGCGAGACCGAGACCGGCTCCGCCCTGCATGCGTTCGCTGCCCTGTCCGCGAGCCCAGCGCTGCTGCAACTGTTTCGCCAGTTCAGGCGCGAGGCCAGGGCCATTGTCGACGACTGCCAAAGCAATGCGGCCCGCGTTAGCGTCAGCGTGCACGCTGATTGAAATGCGCGGAATGACGTTGTCGCCCGGTCCGCCATACGCTAGGGCGTTGTTTAGCAGATTGGTCAGGCAGCCCTTGAGCATGCTCTCATTAGCCATGACGCTCAGTGGCTGATCGAGGCCCGACACGGTCAACTCAACGTTGCTGTGCCCGCTCTGGCGCAGCCGCTGCAACATATCGGTCACACAGTCTTCAACGACTTCGTTCAGGCTGACCTGAGTCAGCGCCATCTGCCCGCGTGCTTCGTCGGCCAAAGCCAATGCCAACAGTTGATCAATCAGATGGCTGGCGCGAATTTCGCTTTTTGCGATGGCTTGCAGTTGCTCCCGCAACACGGCAGGGTCGCTCTGTCGCAGCCCATATTGTGCAAGCGCGCGAATGCCCGCCAGGGGATTTCGTAACTCATGCGCAACGTTCCCCGTAAATTCTCGCTGCGCCTGAATAGCCTGCTGGATGCGAGATAGCAGCGCATTGGCCGCGTCAGTGAGTTGCGCGACGTCACGCGAGGAGGCTGCTGTTGGAATAGTTGAAAGGTCAGTGGTATCTCGCCCCTGAAGCGCGACACGCAGGCGGTTTAGCGGTGCGAGATCGCGGCCAATCGCGACTAGCAGCCATGCTGCCAGCGCAATAAGCAGCAGCACTTGCGGCACAACGGAATACAGCAACAGGCGCTCGATCAGGGCGCTACGAGATCCGGTTGTTTGGGCAATGATGGTCGTCCACGGCTTGCTGGCTGTCGGTGCCAATGTGACTGTGCGCACGGGTACACCAAGGTGCACGCTATCAGCAAATGCGAACCGCGCATCGGTGCGCGGTGTGTCACTGACGACGGCGCTCTCAGTGACGATGGTGGCGATCAGACCGTTATGCCCCGCCACCAGACTGCCGTCCCGGCGTTGGACGGCGAAGAAAATTTTCTCGGACTGGTCGAAGAGCAAAGAAGCTAATTCGCGTTGCGAAAGATCCAGCGTCGGCTCGTCGCTTTGCAATCTGACGTGCGCAGACAGTGCGAACGCGTCGTCCAGCAGCGCCCGGTCAAACGCTTTGAGTGTGAAGTAGTACGCGAGACCGACGGTGGTTGCAGTGCCCAGGCACCACATCACGAACAGCGGCGTCAACACATGTTGTAGTAGCCGCTGTCGAAGTGTGACCAACGACGCCGAGTGATCGCTCATGCATCCACTTCAAGCAGATAGCCAAGTCCACGCAGCGTTTTTATCGTGGCCCCGCTGCCCTGTAATTTCCGGCGAAGCCGCGATATGAAAGCTTCGAGCGCGTTGTCGCCTAACGCATCATCGAAGCCCGAGAGCTTGTCCGAAAGCACACGTTTGCTCACCACGCGACCGGGGCGCGCTGCGAGCTCCCACAGCACCTCAAATTCACGCGCCGGCAAGTCGAGCGGGGTCTCAGCCACGTAAAAGCGCCGGGCCGTCCGATCAAGTGCCAGACGCCCGACTTCAACGCGGTCACTGCCGCCTTGCGAGCGGCGCACCAGCGCACGAAGCCGAGCTTCCAGCTCCGCCAGTTCGAACGGTTTTCCCACGTAGTCGTCAGCGCCGGCATCCAGCCCGGCGATGCGCTCCTCGGTACGGTCGCGTGCCGTTAGCACCAGCACCGGCGTCGTGTTGCCGCGCCGGCGCAAGTCCTTCAGCGTGGTCAGTCCTGACCCATCCGGCAGATTGAGATCAAGCACTACGGCGTCATAGGGCTGAACCAGCAAAAACGATTCTGCCTCGGCCCGCGTCGCAGCCGCGTCGATGCGGTGACCCGCATCGGTGAGGCTTCGCGACAGGACGTTACGCAAAACGGTGTCATCTTCGACAATCAAAAAACGCATAGACAGGCGACGCTCGTAAAAAGTCAGGCAAGGGTCAGGCGTGCTGCACGATAGTTCGCAGCTAGAGGGACACATGTTAAACATTAAAACTACTATGACTGCGGAGTCGCGGCGTTTGTCGCCCATGCCCGCAGCCGTGGCAGCTATCGTTGCGACTGCACTTGCAGTTGTGGCGAGCGCGGTATTCGCGTCTTTCGCTTCCGCGCAAGCTCCGATCACGCTCCGAGACGTATTGCGTGCAGTCAACGACAGCGCCGAGGTCCGCCTCGCTCGTCAGGCTCAGGCGGGTGCAGAGGCCGATGTGTTGTCCGCCGATCACGCGCCGCTTCCGGTGCTCTCGTCCAAGCTGTCGCAAATTGATTTGCAAAATGGACTGGGTGCCGGTGACTGGCTGGGCCGCAAGCGCATTGATAAGGCGATCGGGATCGACTGGACGTATGAGAGGGGCGACAAACGCCTGCATCGCACCAGTGCCGCGAAGAGTCTGGTGGCTGCAACAGCGGCCGAAATTCAGGAAACGCAATTGCAGCAAATGTTGGCGGGTCAGGCTGCGTATTTTGACTGGCTCGCCGCGCGTGAACGCGTGCAGCTGGCGACCATGATGGAGCTCGCTAGTCGGGAAAGCGTCAGCGCTGCCCAAACGCGACTGAAGGCGGGCGACCTGTCGCAGCAGGATGCGTCCCGTATTGAGATCGACGCGGCGCGTGTTGGCGTAGACAAAAGTACTGCGCAACTTGACCTCGCGCGCGCAGTCGTTACGCTTGCGCAGGTAACTCGTCGCAGCGACGTGGCTGCTGCTTCGGTCGGGCCTGTGGAGTGGCCGACGGTGACGGACTACTCGCAGCCTGCAGCCGTTGTCGACGAAGCCGCTACCTCACTCATCGCGATGCGTGGCGATGTGAGGGCCTCGCGCGAGCGCGTTTCCGCTGCCACGTCCGCGCTTGAAAGTGCGTACGCCCTGCAAAAAGTCGATCCGACCTGGGGCATTTCGTTTGATCATTATCCGGGCACGTCGACGCGGCTGATTGAGCTACGGGTGCAGATTCCTTTGACCTGGGGCTATCGCTATCAGGGCGAAGCTGCGCGTGCGCAGTCGGACCTGAAACAGGCTGAGCTAACAGTTGAGCGCGTTATGCGAGACGCCCGCACTGAGCTCGCGCGCTTGCACGAAGAAGCGGTGGCGATGGAGCGGCGTACCGAAAGTTTCGACAAGGACATTGTGCCGCGCGCTTCGCAGGTCGCCAGTCAGGCAGAGTTCGCCTACAAACGCGGCGCATTGTCGTTAACCGATCTGCTCGATGCCCGACGCACGCTTCGCACGACGCAGTTGGACGCGCTGGCTGCGCGTGCTGATCTCGCCAAGGCGCGCACTGCGCTCATGCTCCGCACGGATCCACAGCGCGTGCTGCGCTAGGTTCACTACCCATTCTCGATTGATCGTCCCATGACCTATCTGACCTCACTCCACGTCCAGCGTGTGGCAAGCGCTGCCTTGGTGTCGCTCGCTGTGTTGTTTCTTTCAGCCTGTTCCGAGCCCGTAGCAACGCCGCCGGAGGCGACCAGCGCGGTGCTGCAGGGCAACCAGTTGCGATATGCCGCTGGCAACCCCCAACTTGCGCTTTTGACAGTCGTCGACGTCAAGCCGTCCAGCGCAGTGGCCATCGATTTGCCTGCGCGATTGACTTGGAACGAGTCGCGCACCCAGCGTATCTTCCCGGCCTTTGCCGGGCGCGTTACAGCCATTCGTGCGGATGTCGGTCAAACAGTGAAAGCGGGGGCCGTGCTCGCGCAAATGGCATCGCCCGATTTCGGCCAGGCTCAGGCGGATGCCGCACGAGCGTCAGTTGATGCGCAGTTAACGCAAAAGAGTCTGGCACGACAAAAGGAGTTGCTGGCCGCTGGCGTGATTGCGCGAAAGGATTTTGAGCAAGCCGAAGCGGATGCGGCACGTGCGCAGACTGAGGTGGCGCGTGCGCAAGCACGAACCAGGCTCTACGGCGGTGCTGCCGGTGTCAATCAGCAATTGGGGCTCGTGAGCTCGATCAGCGGCATCGTTGTCGAGCGAAATTTGAATCCCGGTCAGGAGTTGCGACCCGATCAATCCGGTGTCGGCGTGCCCGCTCCGTTCGTGGTGTCGGATCCGACCTCGTTGTGGGTGCAGATCGACGCGCGTGAGCGCGATGTGGGTAGTCTCAAAGTTGGCTCGCAATTTGACCTGATCGTTCCATCGCTGCCCAACGAGAAATTTGCCGGAAAAGTTTTGGCTAGCAGCGATGCGATTGACCCCACGACGCGAACGATAAAAGTACGGGGAGAGGTCGCCAATCCTGATCGTCGATTGAAAGCGGAAATGCTTGCCAGCGCCCGGCTGGAGCGCCATCTTGGCGGCGGTTTGGTAATTCCATCTTCGTCGGTTGTGCTACGTGGAACGCAGCATACGGTTTACGTGCAATCAGGGCCTGGTATTTTTGAGCCTCGCGAAGTTCGGCTTTCGTATCAGGACAGCAAGCAGGCGGTAGTCGCGCGGGGACTAGAGGCGGGCGACAAAGTGGTTAGCGAAAACGTGCTGCTGCTGGCGCGTCAGTTTGCGTTGTCACAGGAAACGAGCGAGAGCAACGAAGTGCCTGCAGCCGACGCAAAAGCGACTCCAGCCAAGGCGGCTGAAAAAGCTGGCGGCACAGCGAAGCAGCCATGAGAAAATTGATCTCGTATGCGCTGACGCAACCGCTATTCATCGTGCTCGGCACGGTGCTGTTCGTATTGGCTGGCGTGACTGCGTTCAAGAACCTTTCTGTCGAAGCGTTTCCTGACGTCACGGACACTCAGGTTACGATCATCGCTTTGTATCCCGGTCGCGCTGCGGAAGAAGTGGAGAAGCAGGTGACGCTGCCGATTGAGGTCGCGGTTTCAGGGTTGCCGAATGCATTGCGCGTGTTCTCGCACACGCAGTTCGGCCTCTCGTATACGGTCATCACCTATGACGACAAAGCCGAAGTGCAGTCGGCGCGGCAGCAGGTGAACGAGCGGTTGCGTGGTGTTGATTTGCCGGCCGGTGTTGACGCCAATATTGCGCCAAACTCAACGCCGGTCGGCGAGGTGATGCGCTATCGCCTGCGCGCCGATGGCTATTCGACGACGGAAATCAGGTCGGTTGAAGATTGGGTTGTTGAGCGCAGTTTGCGGCAGGTGCCGGGCATCGCCGACGTGGTGGCAATGGGGGGCGCAATCAAGCAGTACGAAGTGCAGCCTGATCTGGACAAACTTCGCGCCTATAAGCTGACATTCCAGAACCTGCTCGACGCGCTCGGTCGCGGCAACTCGAACGCGGGCGGCAGCTACATCGCACAGGGCGCGCAGCAGTATGCGATTCGCGGCATCGGGCTCTTACGCTCGGTTGATGACATTGGACAAATTGTGCTGTCATCGCGGGGTGGTACGCCGATTCTGATCCGTGATGTGGCGCAAGTAAAGATTGGTGCTGTGCCGAGATTGGGTGTGGTCGGTCAGGACGATGACGATGATGTCGTCACTGGCATCGTCGTCATGCGCAAGGGCGAGAATCCGAGCGAGGTACTTAAGGGCGTGAAGGCGACCATCGAGAAGCTGAATGCCAAAGGACTGCCGCCAGGCATGAAAATCGTGCCTTTCTATGACCGCACCTGGCTCATGGGAAAAACGCTGTCGACGGTGTTTCGTAACCTCGTAGAGGGAGCGTTGCTGGTTTCCATCGTGCTCTACATTTTCCTCTCGAACTTGCGCGCCAGTCTGGCCGTGGTCGTGGTGATTCCGCTGGCGCTGCTGGCCACGTTTTTGGGCCTCAAGATCATGGGGGTTCCTGCGAATTTGTTGTCGCTTGGTGCGATGGATTTCGGCATCATTGTCGACGGCGCGGTGATCGTGATAGAAAATATTTTGCAGCGACTTTCGCAGCAGCCGGAAGGGATGACCAATGATCAGCGGCGCACCGTGATTGCTGATGCGGCGAACGAAGTCGGACGCCCCACACTGTTCTCGATGCTCATCATCATCGCGGCGCACATTCCGATCTTCGCGTTGCAACGCCACGAGGGGCGCATCTTTCAGCCGATGGCGCTGTCGGTCACCACCGCGTTGATCGGATCGCTGATTTTTTCGCTGACACTGGTGCCATTGCTGGCGTTCTGGATGTTGCGCAAAAAAGTGCCGCATCACGATAATTTTGTGGTCGCCACCAGCAAGAAAATTTACACACCAGTGCTCGAATGGGCCATTACCAACCGGCGCAAAGTGATGATTCTTGGCGTGGTTACATTTGCGCTATCCGTGGTCACCGCCAGCCGACTCGGTTCGGAATTTTTGCCTGAATTGAACGAGGGCACAATCTGGGTCAATCTACGACTGCCCGCGAGCATTTCAACGCAAGAGGCAGACCGCGTGTCGAGGAAAGTGCGCACGGCCCTGCGCACAGTGCCGGAGGTTGATACGGTCGTGTCGAAGGCCGGGCAGCCGGAGGATGGGACTGATCCAAAAACGATCAGCATGTTCGAAGCCTTCGTCGGCCTGAAGCCGATTGAAACGTGGCGCAAGGGCTACACCAAAGAGCGCCTGCTGGACGAAATGGACAAAGCAGTTTCGGCGATTCCGAGCATGGAACCCAGCTTCTCGCAACCGATTCGCGACAATGTGCTCGAATCCATTTCACAAATCGACGGTCAGATTGTGATCAAGGTGTCTGGTGATGATCTCGCTGAAATCAAGCAGACCACCGAGGCGATTGAGCATGAGATCAAGCAGGTGCGCGGCGTGTTTCGTGCCGAAATAGATCGAGCGGGCGAAGTGCCACATTTGCTGATCGAGATTGATCGAGCGCGCGCCGCGCGGGCTGGGCTTAATGTGGGCGATGTGCAAGACGTGATCGAGTCTGCACTTGCAGGAAAAGTCGCGACCCAACTGTGGGAGGGTGAACGCAAATTCGCGGTTGCCGTGCGCTTGCCAGAGGAGAGGCGTGCGATCGATTCGCTACCGGCGATCCCTATTGCGACGCCTGATGGCGGCTATGTCGCTTTGGGTGCGGTTGCCACCATTCGCGAGTCGGCAGGAGCGATGGACATTGCCCGTGAAGGCGGACGGCGCATGATGGCCGTCGGCATTTTCATCAAGAACCGGGACATGGGCTCAGTGGTTGCGGATATGCAGGCCGTTGTCGAAAAGAACGTCAAGCTTTTTCCGGGTCAAACAATTGCGTGGTCAGGCGAGTTTGAAAATCAGGAGCGCGCCATGAAGCGGTTGGCAGTAGTGGTGCCGATATCGCTCCTGCTCATATTCGTGTTGCTATTCGATGCTTTCGGTTCGTTCAAACGTGCGCTGCTCATCCTGATCAATGTGCCACTCGCGCTGGTTGGCGGATTTGTTGCGTTGTGGATTTTTTCAATTCCGCTGTCGGTGTCTGCAGCCATTGGTTTCATCGCGCTCTCGGGGCAGGCAGTGCTCAATGGCGTGGTGATGGTGTCGGTATTTCAGCAACTGGAAGCGACTGGAAAATCAGTGACCGACTCGGTGCGTGAAGGCTCGCTGGCGCGGTTGCGTACGGTTTTGATGACCGCTCTTTTGGCCGCACTTGGGCTTCTGCCAATGGCGTTGTCGCATGACATCGGCGCTGAGACGCAAAGGCCTTTGGCGATTGTCGTCATTGGTGGGCTGTTCACCGCTACGTTGTTGACACTGGTGGTGCTGCCCGCGCTTTACGTATCGTGGTTTTCAAAGCAAACCGACCCGGCGAAAGCAATGGTCGAGAAATATCAGTAGATGCAACCCTGCGACATCGTTCGCGCTATGTCGCGTCTAAAAACGCGTTCCAACACTAAGTCGCCACACGTTGTCCACAGTGAAATTGGTGTAAGGGTCGTAAGCGATGCGTACAAAAAATTTCGGCCAGTCGTAAGTCACCGTGCCGCCGGCTTTAGCGATGCGTTGGCCGTCGACAAGGCCGCGCTTGTAGAGCACGTCGAGCGTGAGGCGCTGTTTGCCGTCAAGTGGCGTGCGTGACGTGAGATGGAAGTGTTGCTGATCGGGATTTTCGCGATTGTCGCGGATGTAGGACGCCGAGTAGTTTTGCCCGTTTTCGCCACGGTAACCCGCCGCCAGTGACCAGGAATCGTTGGGATCGAAGTTCAGGTTGTAGTAGGGACGCAGATTGGTGCGACCGAATCCGACACCGGCAAACCAGCGCTCGCCGGTTTCCAGATTGATGCTGCCACCGACGAATCCGCCTGAAGCGATTTGCACTGAGGGTTGTAGCCGAATGGCCTCGCCAAAACTTCGATCCCAGCCGCCACGCCATTGGTTGGCGTCGAGCTTCGGTGCGCGGAAGTAGCCGATCCACGCATTACCAAAATCGGAGCTGTGACGCAGGTTGACGTCAACGCCTGAGCCGTTTTCGCTGAATTTGAAGCCTGTTGCCGTGAACTTGAAATCAGGCGACGCGTCTTCGGCGTGAGCCGCTCCGAATGAAAGTGCGACGGCTGCGGCAATGAGCGCTGGAATTGTTCGCATCGGTATTTCCTCTTTCCTCGTTTGGATCGCAGTTTAGCGCTCAGTGCTGAAGGTAGATTTCACGTTCAATGACGGCGACGCTGTCGGTTTCAACCTGCACGATGGTTAGCTTTCGCACGACATCGCGAAAGCTGTCGCGCGTGATCAGACTGGCGGCGCGGTCGAACGATTCGAACTGGTTGAGTTGTGTCGCGCGAGCCAGCGTGATGTGCGGTTCGTACTCAAATTCGGGCCGCAGAAATTCGTTTAACGGGCCGAGGTAAAGGCGGTCGTGCATTTCCGTTAGCGCGTCACGTCCGACCTGTGTAGCGAGACCGACGAACTCGTTTTGCGCGGACCACGCGCCTGTCATCACGACTGGAAAAGGAGCCCAGCGGCGCACTACCTTTTGCACATGAGCCGAGAGCTGATCCAGTGTCAGCCGAGAGTGAAACGGGAACACGAGTGAAATGTGTGGCGCGATGAGATTGCCGAGCGGATCCCGGCTGCCACGGAACTGGTCAATCACGCGCTGATTGGCGAATTTCGGAAACCACACGACAGCGCGACGCGGCAGCGAAGGACGCAGAATGTAGGTGAGTTTTTTGGTAGCCACAATCAATTCATAGCGCAGATCGCGAATGAGCGGCGTGCGCTATTGCAGATGCTGCAACTCGTCAATCGTATTGATGTTGGCGAACGCAGCAACGTCGTCGAATTGAACTTCAACGACACGATGCGCCGAGTACCACGCATCGATCTTTCTGCCGCCGGATTCGAGGAAGGCGGTGAGGCTCGGCAACAGTGTTGTGCTGCATAGTGTGAACACGGGATGCGCCTGGTCGCCTGTTTTTGCGACGGCGAGTTCGGCAATGTCCTCTTGCATCGCCGCATGCAGCCGTGCGACAAGATCAATCGGCAGAAAAGGCGAATCACAGGGTGCGGTGACAATCAACGGCGTTTGGCAAGCCCGCAAGCCCGCATGCAGCCCCGCGAGGGGGCCTGCGTACCCTCCAATCTCATCGCTCACCACCGGGTAGCCAAACGTCACGTATTCGCCAAGGCTGCGATTTGCGTTGATGACCAGCGTTTCGACTTGCGGTGCGAGCCGCTCGATGACGTGAGCGACCATCGGCTTGCCGCGAAAGACAACGAGTCCTTTGTCGCGTGAGTCCATGCGTCGGCCCATGCCGCCCGCCAATACGAGGCCCGTGATGCCGTTCATGTCGACGCCCCGGCTGCCGCGACATCAAACACAAACCGCCCCGGATCGTTGAACAGCAAAAAGTGTTTGTTCACGGCGCGGCCAATCATCGTCATGCCGACCTGTTTGGCGATCTCGTAGCCCATCTGCGTGAGTCCGGATCGCGACACGAGCAACGACACGCCCATCTGCGCCGCCTTGATCACCATTTCGCTGGTGAGCCGACCCGTTGTGTAGAAAATTTTGTCGCCACCATCAACGCCGTCAAGCCACATCATCCCGGCAATGGCGTCGACCGCGTTGTGGCGTCCGACGTCTTCAACAAAGTACAGCAGTTCCGGTGTCGCACTGAAGAGGGCGCAGCCGTGCACCGCACCCGCCTGCTTGTAAATCGTCTCATGTTTGCGCACCAGTTCGGACAGCGCATACAGCGTGCTCTGCGTCAGCTTCGCATCGGTTGAGAGATGAATGTCGTCGATGTCCGCCATCAGATCACCAAACACGGTGCCGCTACCGCAGCCTGTCGTCTTCGTGCGGTGGGCCATTTTTTCGTCAAGGTCGATGAGGCCGTTTTTTGTGTAAACCGAAGCAGCGTTGACTTCCCAATCAATCTGCACCGCGACCAGTTCATCAATGGAATCGACGAGGCGCTGATTGCGCAAATAGCCGATCACCAGCGCCTCTGGAGCCGCACCGAGCGTCATCAGCGTGAGGATTTCGCGTTTGTCAACGTACACGGTGAGCGGGTGTTCGCCGGCGACAAAAGCAGTGCCTTCTGCCCCGTGCTCATCCTTCGTTGCGACTTCAAATGTAGAGGGGCGAGCGGCGTTGCTGAGCTGCGGCTGGTAACGGGTTGGAGCCAATTTGGCGGCGATGTTTTGCGTCATGCTGCGATGTTAGCCAGACGTGCGGTGTGCCCAAAGCGCGCACCGGTCGACGGCATCGGCGGAATTAGCCAACGGACACCGCAATTGCAACTGTGGTGCGCATTCTGACGCGCGGCCTACGATTCAGCTTTTGCATGAAAGTTCCAATGTACATGGGCTGAAAGCGAAATATGACGTTTATCGACTTGTGAATAAAACGTCGTGCAGCCCCTGTGTGGTGGTTCTTTCACGAAAAAGCTAATTGCTTGAATCAGCGCGCCAAAGTGTGCCCGCGACGAGCGCCGCCAGGCCAGCGCCAACGCATTGCGCCACCGCGAAAAGTTCAATGCTTTCGGGGGCGATGCCGGAGAACGAATCGGTGATTGAGCGGGCAATCGTGATGGCTGGATTGGCGAACGAGGTGGAGGAGGTGAACCAGTAGCCTGCGGCGATGGCGGCGGGAACGGTGAGCGCGGTGAGATCGGGGTTTCGGCGAGCGGTTCCGAGAATGGTGAACAGCAAAACGAATGTGGCGACGCATTCGCCGATGCCCTCGCCGACGGACGAGCGCACATGCGTGGAGGTCTGCACAAGCGCGAGCCCGAACATCACGTGCGCGAGCATGGCACCTGCGAGCATGACGACGATTTGGGTCAGGGTGTAGGCGACGAAATCACGCGGGCTCAACTCTCGACGCAAACACATCACGAGCGATACGACCGGGTTGAAATGCGCGCCGGAAATCGGGCTCAAAGTGTAGATCAGAACGCCGAGTAAGGTCACTGTCGCCAGGGTGTTGCCGATGAGTGCAACTGCCGCGTTGCCCGCAGCCAGGCGCTCCGCCATGATGCCGCTGCCGATAACCGTGCAGGCGAGCAGCAACGAGCCGAGCGCTTCTGCGGCGAGGCGTTTGCCGAGCGACGCGGGCGGTGATGACATCACGCAGCGAGAGTTGCGGTGTTGCCGATGGCTTTTAGCTCGCGCTGGATGGCCAATGCGTCCAAAGACTCCAGCGGCAGCTCAGCGAAAAGCCGCGTACGCGCAGCGATTTGCTGGAATACTTTGTGAAAAGCGGCGCGCTTTTCCTCGTCGCTTCCAACCACGGCTGCCGGGTCTTCGTAGCCCCAATGTGCGGTGGCAGGTTTGCCCGGCCAATACGGGCACGCCTCGCCCGCAGCGTTGTCGCAGACCGTGATGATGAAGTCCATCTCGGGCGCGTCGCGTAACGCAAACTCATCCCACGATTTGCTGCGCAATTGCGAGAGATCGTATCCCGTTTGCGCGATCATTTCGATGGCAAATGGATTGACTGTGCCGGTGGGATGACTGCCAGCGCTGTAGCCGACGAAACGGCCCTGTCCGAGCGTTGTGATCAATGCCTCGGCCATCACGCTGCGTGCGGAGTTTCCCGTGCAGAGGAAGAGTACGTTGTAGGGACGGTTCATCATGGCGCGACTACGTTGAAGGAAATTTATGCGACGACTGGCGCAGCGCAACATGCCGTCGAGCACTGCCCTGTGGGAGGTTTTGCGGCAACGGTTTGAGTGGCCGACGGTGCGCCAGCGTTGTCAGTTGGACTGCAACAGGCCGACGTTGAGGTTGCGGGCGTGGCGGCTTCATGTTCGCCGTTGTAGGTTTTGATTTCGCCCATCGAGTGATACATCTCCCAGGCAACACCCTGCGGGTCCATCAGCCAGTGCTTCGTGCTTTGCGCGTAGCAGCATTGCGTGTTGCCTTCGTTGAACATTGAGAGTTCGGCGGCTTCATGCTGCGATTGCAGCGCGGCGAGTTCGTCGCTGGAATCCACCTGAAACCCGAGGTGATTGACACCTTGCTTTGAGCCGCGTTTGGAGATCGCGAAATTGATGCGTGGATCGTCAAGCATCCACTTCGCGTAGTCTGACTTTTCAACGGTCGGTGGAGTGCCGAATAATGCGCTGTAGAAGCGCGTGCTGCTGGCTAAATCTTCAACAGCGACGTGGACGTGAAATCGTTTCATCGGGAAATTCCTTTGGAAGTTGGACAGGAGAGCAGCAATCGGCAGCGTCAGCGGACTTGCTTCCGGCGCAGCAGTTTTCGGTCATAAACGCAAGCAGCGCGTTCATCGTGTCATAGCGGGCGCGATAGATCACAAATCGGCCTTGCTGTTCGCTATCGATGAGTGAATTGACGCGCAATTCTTTTAGATGGAACGACAGCACAGGCGCGCTGACCCCGAGCTGTTCGGCGAGCGTGCCCGCTGCCAACCCGTATGAGCCGGCCACGACAAGCGCGCGAAACACGTCCAGTCGAGTAGGTTGCGCTAGTGAAGCGAGTAATGCGGCGGCGTCTTTTGTTTCCATATTTCAATAATAGTAGAAATATTGAATAGAGGCAAATGCATCGACTCCGTGGCGGCATCGTGCCACCTGCCTGCATCAGGTATCGGTGGGTGGCCCGCTATGAACTTCGTCAAACGTATGTGACAATCGATCCAAATAGATGTATTGGATGGCGTATGTTGGACAAAGACGGCTTCCGGCCGAACGTCGCCATTGTGATTGTCAATCACAGAAACCAGGTTTTTTGGGGTAAACGGATACGTGAACATTCATGGCAGTTTCCGCAAGGCGGAATTAATCTGGGCGAAAGCCCCGAAGAGGCCATGTTCCGTGAACTCCATGAAGAGGTTGGCTTACGGCCGGATCATGTAAGGATTCTCGGGAGAACCCGAGACTGGTTGCGCTACGAAGTGCCATCCACGTGGATAAAGCGTGAATGGCGTGGCAACTATCGTGGGCAAAAACAAATCTGGTATCTGCTCCGGCTGGTAGGTCGCGACAGCGATCTGAACCTGCGTGCCGATAATCGCCCCGAGTTTGATGCGTGGCGCTGGACTGACTATTGGGTCGATCTGGACGGTGTGATCGAATTCAAGCGCGATGTGTACAAGCGCGGGCTCGGCGAGCTTGAGCGCTTTTTGCATCAGAGCAAACTGCAAACACGCCGCGAACGGATGTTCGGGTCGGGAATGACCTTTCCCCCCGACGCCCAGATACCGTATCCAGAACTCCCGCATCCAGCGGAAACTGAATAGAAAAAGGCCGCAAATGCGGCCTTTTTCTCTGCGCGGGTCGACCAGACTAGAAGCGACCGCGCATCATCGCACCTGTGCCAGCGACGGCTCCGACGATCATGGCCATGATCATTGCGACAACGATGTAGCAGACTATGATCAAGGCCGTATAACCGATCGATTTTTCCTGCGGGTTTTTCATCAGCGGCGACAGGCCGAGGTAGAGCAGATATAGCCCATACAGGCCCGCAATGATGCCAAGCACTCCCAGCATCGGTATCAGCGAAAACACGCCAGCGAGCCAGACGGGTGTCGACGAATAAACGACCAGTTTTAGTGCCGCAACAGGGTCCTTTTGACCGTCAAACGTTGGTGCAAGCGCCGTGACAATCAGCGACACGACGTAAATTGCAGCAAGGCCCAAGACGTAACCCACAACCATGGTTACCAGCGCGCTGCCGACGGGCGTACGGAAGTTGCCAACAATCGGTAGCGAGATGCCAATGAGCGTCGAACCCAGAAGGCCGCAGACCGCTGGGATGGCAGCCAGAATCATGGCGTAGCCTATAAACAGCGACTTCACGTCAGCGGGTTCAGCTGCAATCTTTTCCCATTCGGACTTTGGCGAAAGGACGATTGACTTGACGCGTTCTATCAATTTTGCAAAATCCACTATTCAGTTCTCCCCTGTGTTGAGTATGCGCATAACTATGCTGATCGTAAAACTCCTAAGACGAAATGCGTGAGGATTTAACGACACGCCAGCATAGCGGGATGAGTGTATGCGTGATTGGCGGCGTTGCGTGCAAATTGCCGCTAGTTTTCGAATGAGATCGCGCCCGTGGGGCCTACCGTTGCACGCAGGACGGTGACTTCGTCGCCCAGAAGTCCGCCACGCTGCGTCCACGCCACTTTGGTACCGTTGGCATTAATCGCGGCGTGATCAATACTGCCTTCGCCCAGTTGCACGCGCGTACCTGTCGCGAAGTCAAGCCATGCCACCGAATCAGTTAGAGTCAGTCGCTGGTGAACGACGCCGTAACGGCCATCGCCGGAAAGCTGCCGCACCCGTACGGTGCGCGCCACCGGTAGCGTGTACTTCGGTTTTCCGGTTGACCACGGTACGATGGACAGCGAGCCTTCCGAGTAGTGCTTTACATATTGCGCACCGGGAATGAATGTCACTTCATCCTTGTTCATCCACAGCGGTGTTCTCACGCGATCTAGTGATCTGATTTTCCAAAGAGCGTTGACGGCGTCGCTCAAGTCAAAGTTCAAGAGCGTTTTGCCATCCGGAGCGAAGCCCAGCTCTACATTGCGGCCAATATCGGTTTTAGCGACGCGCTTTCCGCGTTTTGTATAAAGTTCGAGGCTACGCGCCTCGCCGGGATAGTCGACGGCGGCGGCGACGAGTGCGCCTCGCGCATCTGCGTCCATCACGCGGCCTGTTGTCTCGATGTGACCCAAGACCGCGCAGTTGGCAGCGTCGTACAAACGCAATGAATCGTGTTCGCCATGGATGCGTTCAATCACGATACGACGGTTGAATGAAAAGAACGACGGAGCGATGATTGCGCAGATCTTTGTTGGCTCGGCAACTCCGGACTTCCAGTGATACAAGCCGGGTGCTGGGGTTCCAGGCGCACTTAAAAGGATCGTTAGCGTGCCGCTTGCTGACACTTCGACATCGACCAACTCGCGTGACTTGACCGTCCACGCGAATGTTTGCGATGCAAGTAGCACGGTGACCGCTGCGATCATCGAGCGTCGGAGGGAAACGCTAACCAAGCTCAAGCAATACCGGCTGATGATCGGAAACACGGGTATCAGGATTGACGTCCATCCGTTTGACCTGCGAGGTCAGCGAATCGCTCACGAACATGAAGTCGCACGCAATCGGTACCGGGCCGTAGCGCCGGTCATGCAGACGGAAGGTCGGTGCATGCGGAATGTTTGGGTGAGCCATAGTCCATGCGTCGTGCATCGCGTTTACGCTGCCTTGGGGCGCATTGAGCAACGCGTATTCGGGGCCATCGGATTCAAAATTGAAGTCACCGGTGAGGATGCAATGCAGCGTGTGCGGCTTGCTTTGAAACGCTGAACCGGTGTCGTCAATCAGCGGTGGCGTGGCGGCGTGCGCACAGCCCTCGTGGTGCAGCCGTAAAAGTTCTTGCGCTTGCGCCATGCGCATCGATGGTGAGTAAAACTCCAGATGCGTCGTCATGAAGCGCACCGGACCGAATGGTGTGATCACGGTTGCATTGGTACACATGCGCGGCATGCTGCGCACCCCACCGGGTGTTGCGTCGGCAGGGTAAGGCAGCGCATGATGGTGCACCTGCGCAACTGGTAGTCGCGTCGCAATGAGATTGCCAAAACGCTGCCGTGACCTGCCATCGGGGCTTAATTCATCGACTGCCGCCCCGAAGAAAACTTCAAAACCGGGCAGTAGAGATTTAAGAATTTGTGGTTGATTGTGTGATGCGTTGCCATCGAGACGCGGATAATTTACCGCGACTTCCTGCATGCAGATTACATCGAAATCCGCCATGTCGCGAGCGTCCTTGACGACTCGCGCGATATCGATCACGCCGTCGAGGCCGCAGAACCATTGCACGTTCCAGGTAATAATTTTCATTTGATCCCGGCACGCATAAAGGATTGAACAAATTGTCGCTGGAACAGCAAAAAGGCTGCCAACAGAGGCGCAGCGGTAAGCAGCGTGGCCGCGGTGATGATCGACCAGTCAATGCCCTGATCGGTTGACGCAAATACTTGCAGACCAACAGTTAGCGGACGCGAGCTCACCGAGTTTGTCACCACCAGCGGCCACAAGAAATTGTTCCAGTGATAGCTGACGGAGACGAGCGAAAAGGCCACGTACACGGGCTTTGCCAACGGTACATAAACACGACACAAAATTTGCAGTGAACTCGCACCTTCCATCGTGGCCGCTTCGACCAGTTCTTTCGGTATGCCTTTGAAGGTTTGCCGCAATAGAAAGATCGCGAAGGCTGAAGCAAAGTAGGGCAGACCGATGCCAAGCAGCGTATCAATCAGCCCCAGCTTGCTCATCGTCTTGTAATTCTCAACCAGCAGAATGTCAGGCATGATCATCAACTGCACGAGCACCAGTGCGAACAGGATGTTTTTGCCGCGAAATTCGTAGCGAACGAAAGCGTAGGCGGCCAGCGTGCACAGAACCAGTTGCGCTGCGAGAATCATCGCAACCAGTACGGTTGTGTTGAAGAAATATCGGGCGAACGGCGCAGCCGTCCAGGCGCGCTCAAAGTTTTCCAGGGTTAGCGGCGCAAATAGCGAAAACTTTGCCGAGAACTCGGAAGGATGGAAGGCCGTCCACACCGCATACAGTAAGGGCAACACCCACAAGATGGCCAGTAGCCACGCCGCCAGCGTGTCCACAACCGGAGATTTTTGCTGAAAAGCAGGATCAGACATCTCAGTAATGCGCCTTCTTGTCGAGCACGAAGAACTGCACCAGTGCCACGGTCGCGAGCGCTCCGAGTAGCACAACCGTAATCGCCGCCGCGTAGCCCTGATCCCAATACTTGAAGCCCACTTCATACAGGTGATAGAGCAGCAAGCTGGTCGCGTTGTCCGGCCCGCCGCGCGTCATGACAACGACGTGATCGACCATGCGGAATGCGTTGATCACCGCATTCACCAACACGAAAATAGTGGTCGGCATCAACAAAGGCCACAGCACGCGCCGAAAGAAGAACCAGCGCCCCGCACCCTCAATCGCCGCGGCTTCACGCAGGCTGGGGCTGATGCCTTGCAGCGCCGCAAGATAGAAGATCATAAAGAAGCCCGCTTCCTTCCACACGGCAACGACCGTGATGCTGGCCAGCGCCGTCGATTTGTCGCCCAACCAGTTCTGCGATGGCAAGCCGAACACACCACCGATTTGTTCTAACAACCCGTACGTCGGCGTGTAGAAAAAGAGCCAGATATTGGCCACCGCGATCATCGGCAGAACGGTCGGCGTAAAGTACGCCATGCGCAAAAATCCGCGCCCTGTCATTGGCCCGTTGACCCACAGCGCCATCGCCAGGGCGAGCCCCACCGAGAGCGGAATCGTCGCCAGCGCGAACCACAAGTTGTTGCGCAATGCCTGCCAGAAAATCGGATCCTCGATCATCGAAGCGTAGTTGTCGAGCCCAACAAATACGCTCGGACGGTTCGGCTTCGGCGTCGACATAAAACTGTCGATGATCGTCGCCACCGCCGGGTAATGCGTGAACGCGACCAGCAAGACAAGCGCGGGCAGCAACATCAACCAGGCTTGGGCTTGATGTTGGCGGTTCACGCGATCTTCATTGCCGGATGATCTGTAGACGAACAGTTACTTGTATGACTTCAGCAGCCGGTCAGCCTCACGCTGCGCGTCTTTCATCGCGACTTCCGCGGTTTTGCTGCCCGTCAACGCCGCTTGCAAACCGTCGTTCAGCGCTTTGGTCACACGCTGGTTGTCGTGCGTCGAAAACTCGGCGACGGCATACTGCAACTGATCGCGTGCTACAGCCGCGGGTGGAAACTCGGAAGCGTATTTTTTGAGCGCAGCGGTATCCCAGGCGGCAGGCGATACGGCAACATAGCCCGTCTCAATCCCCCACTTCGCGGCGCGTTCGGGCTGGGTCAGCCATTTGGCAAACTTGAACGCGGCTTCCTGCTGCGCGGGCGTCGCTTTTTTGAATATGTAGAAATTGCCGCCGCCAGTCGGCGATCCGCGCTTCTTGCCCGCAGGCAACATGGCAACACCGAAGTCAAATTTCGCGTTGGAGCGGATGTTGGTGAGGTTCCCCGTTGTCGTCCAGATCATGGCAGTTTTCTTCTCCATGAAGTCTTTCGGCGTTGTGCCCCATTCCACGATTCCAGACGGATGCACGCCGTGCTTTTTGGACAAATCAATCCAGTATTGCAAGGCCTCAATCACCTTCGGGTCGTCAAACTTCGTCTGCGTCCCGGCATCGTTCGACAGGATCACGTCGTTTTGAGTGGTGAGCCCCTGAAACAACCAGTAGGGAAAACCGCTTGACGGAATCTGCACGCCGTATTGCGTGATTTTTCCGCCTGCATCCTTCTTGGTCAGCTTCTGTGACATCGCTGTCATCTCCGCCCAGGTCTGTGGTGGTTTGTTGGCGTCGAGTCCCGCTTCCTTGAACAGCTCTTTGTTCCAATAGAGCACGACGGTGGAGCGCTGAAATGGCACCCCCCACGTCTTGCCACCGATTTGACCGTTCAGCAGGAAGGCTTTGTAGAAACCGGCCAACCACGCTTTGTCGTCGGGCGTTTTCACAAAGTTGTCGATGGGAACGATCGCGTCTTCGTCGATCAATGTGAACGTATCCGTTGACAACAATACCGAGGCAACGGGCGGCATACCCGCCTTGTTGGCGGTCAGCGCCTTGACGATCGTGTCCTGATAGCTGCCCGCGTAAATCGGCGAGACTTTGATCGTCGGATTTTCTTTGTTGAAATCGGTGGCGAACTGATCGATGTACTTGGTGATGGGGCCGCCGACGGCCACCGGAAAGTAGAACGGCACTTCCGTAACCTGAGCCGCGACATTCGCAGCGGCGGCTAAAGCGAGCGCCGCGCTAATGACCGTAAAGTTGAATTTCATGATGTCATCCTCCGTTGGTTTAAGTAGGTGTTTGTTGCTCGACGCGTCGACCGTCGTTATCGAAATAGTGAAGTGCGTGGGGCGACCATGCAAGCTGGACGTTTTGCCCCGGTTCGAAAACCTGTTGCCCAGTAATGCGCACGGCGACTTGCTCGCTGCCGATCTGGCAGCGCACCAGCGAATCCGCACCCAGGTATTCGCTGGCCGTGATCGTGGCGGGTATGTCACCGTCCAGGCTCACATGTTCAGGCCTGATCGCCACATGCGTTGCTTTGGAAGGCTTACCAGCAACCGCAAATTTGGAACCTTTAATCGTTTCGCCGTCCAGCGCCATAACGCTCATCGGCGGCGTACCAATAAATCGCGCCGCAAAGACAGTCGCTGGTCGCGCATAAATTTCACGGGGGGAGCCCACCTGTTCAACGCGACCGCGATTGAGCAGCACGACCAGATCCGCCATGCTCATCGCTTCGGCCTGATCATGCGTCACATAGACAACGGTCAAGCCGAGCTTTTGTTGCAGCGCGCGAAGCTCTTGCCGCATTTCTTGCCGCAACTGGGCATCCAGATTTGACAGGGGCTCGTCCATCAGGCAAATTTTGGTTTCGGCCACGAGGGCACGCGCCAGCGCCACGCGCTGCTGCTGACCACCCGAAAGCTGCGACGGTTTGCGATCACGCAGCTTTTCAAGGCCCAGCAGCGCAAGCACGCGGGCGAGCCGCTCTGACTGTTCCTGCTTCGACGCTTTGCGCACCTGAAGGCCGAACACTATGTTGTCAGCGACGCTCAAATGCGGGAACAGAGCGTAGTTTTGAAAGACCATCGCCAGATTGCGATGCGATGGCGGCTCGTTGGTAACGTCCCGCCCGCCCACGAAAATTTGTCCGGCACTGGCGCTATCGAGACCGGCAATCAGGCGAAGCGTTGTTGTCTTGCCGCATCCAGACGGACCAAGAAGCACAGTAAAGCTACCCCCGGGAATCAGCAGATTAGTGGGCGACAGCGCGACGACGTCGCCCCAAAGCTTCCCCACACCCCTTAGTTCTATCTCGCTCACAACACTCGATTCAGAAAACTCATAATCTAATCATGGGATTATGACGGGGCGACGACAGTCCATTAACATCGCGGACGAGAATTTGAAATCAGCCCGCCATGACCAAGAAGAATACCTTTGATTGCAGCAAATGTCCCGGCTATTGCTGTAGCTACGACTACATCGAAACCAAACCAGGCGATGTCACGCGATTGGCAAAACATCATGCGATTCCGGTGGACGTGGCACGCGAAAAATTCACCAAAGAGGTGACGCACGAAGGCGAAACGATGCGGGTGTTGCGGCATCGCAAAGATACCGTTTACAAGTCGATGTGCATGTTTTTCGACCAGAGCGAACGGCGCTGTACGATTTATGAGGGACGCCCGCAAGTGTGCCGCGACTACCCTAATGGCAACGCGTGCGGCTACTTCAACTTCATCAAGTTTGAAAGGAAACATCAGGGAGATGAAGCCTTTATTCCTTCTGCCTAGCGCCATGTTTCGAGCTTGTCTCGCAGCCTTCCGCGTGGCCGTCGTCGTGCCGGCCGTTTTGCTGGTTGCCTGCACTCAGGCTCCTACTGTTCCGAATGAAGATCCTGCTGTTCTTCAACCGAAACCAGCATCAGCCCCCATCGTTGTGGAGGTTCCGCGTGTGAAGGAGCCGGTGTCGGCCATGCCTGCCATTCCGCCTGCTGACGGCAAAGCAACGAGTGTTGGTGCCGCAGCGGGGTCAGTAGCCCCCGCGCGCGCGCAGCCTTCAGCCGTGCAGATTGCTGCCGTAGCTTCGGTGACGCCTTCTGGCACGACTCGCTATGAATGCGTCAAGGGTGCATCCGGCGCAGAAACACGTCGGCCGATTACGTTTCCTGAAAACTCTGGCCGCATCTGCGCGCGCTTCCCGGCGATGGGCCCGTGCCAGTATGAACGTGTCGCTTGTCGTGCGTCGGGTGGTCGGGTCATTCGCTTTGACGGCATCGAAATCACCAAGGAAGTCGAAACTGAGTACGACAAACAGGTTCAGCGCTTTCGCCTGAATGCGGGCTAACGGCTAGCTTCAGCCCGGCACCGGCACCTGATTCCAGCAGGGGCAGGCCGATGCTAAACTGCTTCGATGACTTCGACCAGATTTTTCCCCTTTCAACGGCGCTCGCTGACAGTTTTGGCTGTAGCGTTCGCGTTTGCGACAAACTCGTTTTCGCAAACCCCCGTCACGCTTAATTTTGTCGATGCCGACATCGATGTAGTCGCCAAGGCCGTCGGTGAGCTGACTGGCAAGACCTTCGTTCTCGACCCCAGAGTGAAAGGCAAAATCAACATTCAATCGGCAAAAGGCGTGGCTCCCGGCTTGGCTTATCCGACGTTTTTGTCTGCTCTTCGCATGGCGGGGTTTGCCGCCGTCGAAGGCCCAGGTGGCATCGTGCGTGTGGTGCCTGAAGTTGATGCCAAGGCATTGCCGACAGCGGTAGCGGGCGTCGGGAGCGCGAACGGTAGCTACGGTGGCGCAATTACCACCAAGGTCATCCCGCTAACGCATCAAAGCGCCGGACAATTGGTGAACGCATTACGTCCTCTTGTTGCGGCCGCCAATGCGCTCACCGTCTACCCGCCCGGTAATGCCATCATCATCACTGACTACGGCGACAACATTCGCAAAGTCGAAGCTGTGATCGCAAGGCTCGACACGCCCAATGTCGCTGCCCCAGAACTGGTGACCTTGACCCATGCCAACGCGATGGATATCGTAGCCACCCTTAACCGTGTTTTCGCGGAAGCGGGCGGCGCTTCAGCGGAAAGCCGTGATCGACTCTCGTTCACCGCCGATTCGCGCAGCAATTCCGTCATTTTGCGCAGTGAGGATGCGGGCCGTGTCGCTCGCGCCCGATCGCTCATTCTTGAATTGGATCGACCTTCCGGCGCACCGGGAAATATTCGCATTGTCTATTTGAAGCACGCTGACGCCGCACAGGTCGCGCAAACGCTCCGTCGGGTGCTGGGCGCAGAAGGTGGCGGTACGGGTTCGGCCAGCGCCTCGGGCTCGGCATTGTCGTCGTTGCTGCCAACAGGCGGTCCGTCATCGACACAGGCTTCGCCGCTAGCAGCAGCTACCGCCGCACTGACTGGCAGCACTAACTCGGGCAACACAACGAGTTCTGGCAGTTTGCCATCCTTGTCGTCGAACACGACAACTGCCTTTACCGCAGCCGGAGCAACGGTCTACGCCGACTCCACCATCAATGCGTTGGTGATTTCGGCACCGACCGCGATCTATAACAATTTGCGCGCTGTGATTGAACAGCTTGACGTTCGCCGTGCGCAAGTGTTCATCGAGGCGTTGATTGCCGAAGTTCAGGCCGATCGCGCAGCAGAGTTCGGTATTCAATGGCAGGCGCTTGACGGCATCGGTCGTAATGGTACGCAGGGTGTCGGTGGCACCAATTTCGGAAACGCTGGCGCGACGCCAACATCCAATATTCTCGGTGTGGCAGCTAACGTTGCGGCGGTCGGTCAGGGTTTGAACGTTGGCCTGGTGCGCGGTGCCGTGACGATTGCCGGTAAACAGATTCTTAATCTCGGGTTGCTGGCACGAGCGCTGCAGAGCGACGTGTCAGCGAACATTTTGTCGATGCCCACGCTGCTGGCGCTCGACAACGAAGAGGCGCGTTTTTCTGGTGGCCAGACGGTGCCTGTGCTGACCGGCCAATACGCCAATTCAAGTGGGACCAATAACGCTGTGACGCCATTCGCAACGTTTGATCGAAAGGATGTCGGATTGATTCTTAGGGTCAAACCGTTGATTACTGAAGGCGGTGCGATTCGGCTCCAGCTTTATCAGGAAGTTTCCAGCGTTGCGCCGTCAACCACAACGGGCGTAGATGCCGCAGGCCTGTCCACTTTTAATAAACGGGTACTCGAAACCTCGGTACTCGCCGAAGATGGGCAGATCGTCGTACTTGGTGGCTTGTTGCAAGAGGGCTTTACCAACGATCAGGAGAAAGTCCCGGTGCTGGGCGATGCGCCGTTTCTTGGCAATCTCTTTCGCTATGACACCCGCAAGCGAACCAAAACCAACCTGATGATTTTCTTGCGACCGACCGTTATTCGCAGCCCGGCGCAGTCGGTAACGTTGTCTAACGAGCGCTACCGTGCGCTTGGTATGGATCAGCAATCGGTCAACCCGGAATCAAGACCGATGTTGCCTGAAATGACCAATCCCACGCTGCCGCTGGGGGCACCAGCTGCGCCTCGCCAGTAGCGCTTTGCATTCCACACAATGGCTCTGACTGATCAACTGCCGTACGAACTCGCGCAAGAGTTTGGCATCGTCGCGCTTGCGGAAGAGGGCGGTGCGATTGCGGTGGCGACGGCGCCGCATATGACGGTGGCGACGCTTTCTGCCGCCCGCCAGCGCCTCGGTAAGCCGCTGCGAACACGCTCTGTCGACGCCGAGCAGTTTCGTTCGTTGTTGACGACGGCATATTCTTCGGTTGTTTCCAGCTCCAAATCATCGACCACAACCAAATTCGCTGACGCTGCTGCCCCAGAAGCGCAACACGCTGATTTGCTGTCCACTGCAACCGGCGACGAGACTTCACCTGCCGTACGTATCGTCAACGAGTTGCTTCGCGAAGCGCTGGCGCGCGGCGCTTCCGATATTCACCTGGATGCCACTGAACAGGGCGGTCGCGTGCGTTGCCGCGTCGACGGCGTACTGGGTGACGTGCGTGATACTGACGCTGCTACGCACGCCGCCATGATCGCGCGCTGCAAAGTGCTGGCGACGCTCGACATCGCCGAGCGCCGCATGCCGCAAGATGGCCGGATTCAGGTTGTGGTCGCAGGTCACAAGGTGGACGTCCGCATTGCTACGTTGCCAACGCAGCACGGCGAACGTGCGGTGCTGCGCCTCCTGGACACCAGCGCGGCACGGCTTGATTTGTCAGCCTTGGGGCTCGACGCTACAACGCTCGCAGCGCTGCGTGACGCTGTACGCATGCCGCACGGTCTGGTGCTGGTCACCGGGCCGACTGGTTCCGGCAAAACTACGACGCTTTATGCCGCCGTGAGTGAGCTGGATCGTGAGCGACTGAACGTAGTCAGCGTGGAAGACCCCGTCGAGTATGCACTGGATCGCGTGGCGCAAACGCAGGTAAATCCGCGCATAGAGCTCACTTTTGCGCGTGCACTGCGCTCCATCCTTCGGCATGATCCGGATGTCATCATCGTCGGCGAAATCCGTGATCGCGAAACCGCTGAGATCGCCATTCAGGCGAGCTTGACCGGCCATTTGGTGCTTGCCTCCCTGCATACCAATACAGCAGGCGCAGCCATCACGCGACTGGTTGATATGGGTGTGGAGCCATTTCTGCTGGCATCCTCGCTGCGCGGTGTGCTTGCGCAGCGTCTGGTGCGTCGGCTGTGCGTGCATTGCCGCGTCGCTCACTCAACGACGAATGCCGAGGCCGCGTTGCTTGCGTTGCACGGAATTTCCGGCATCATGCAGCTCTACGAAGCAACGGGTTGTGATCAGTGCAATCACACTGGTTACCGTGGCCGCATGGGGCTGTATCGCTGGTTGCCCGTGACAGCCGACATTGCTCAGGCGATTCACGCAAGAGTGCCTGACACATCGCTGGAAGCGTCGGTAACGGCCGCTGGATGGCCCGCGCTGGCAACCGACGCTACGCGTCATTTGCAAACCGGCGCGACTTCGTTAAGCGAAGTCTTGCGTGTGGTGACGCTGTGATGTCGCTCAAGCGTTTTGCCGTTTAGCGAACATGCGGTTCGCATTTGAAGCGGTAGCGGAATCCGGTGCTCACGAGCAGGGCGAGATTACGGCGACCGACGAGCGAGCTGCGTTAAAGACGCTTGCAGCACGCGGCTTGACGGTTGTTGCCCTTTCACAACTCGCCGCAGCAACACCTTCGCGCCGCGCCTCTGGCATCAGCGCCGGAGATCGCGCGCTCGCGGTGCGACAACTCTCAGGTCTTATTGATGGTGGCGTGACGTTGCCGAATGCGTTGGCGTCTGTCGCGGCCAATACTGGCGTTGCGAGCGTCGCCGTCGAACTCACGGCTGTTCATGCCGCGCTGACCTCAGGCGAGCCGATTGCGACGGCTTTTGATCGCGCTCCCAAATTGCTGCCAAACGTTGAGCGACAAGTCGTAGTTGCGGGCGCTGAGGCGGGCGATCTGGCGCGAGTTCTATCGCGCCTCGCAGACTACTTTGAAGAGCGGGATGCCCTGCGCGGCAAGCTGATCGGTGCGCTGGTTTATCCGGCCTTGGTGGGCATCGTGGCGCTTGGCGTGATCGTCGCGTTACTGGTGTTCGTGATGCCGCAAATTGTCGCCGCGTTCGCACAGACGAAACAAGCGCTACCGTGGCTCACCCGAACGCTCCTCGCACTAGCGACGTTCATGCGAGGCTACGGCCTTTGGCTGGTGTTGCTGCTCGCTGCGCTGCTCGTCTTTTTTCTTTGGTCGCTTGGATCGGTAAGAGGACCGCTACGTATTCGTGGTCTGGCTTTGCTGCAAAAGTTGCCGCTACTTGGACCACTCGCCCAGAGTGCTGACGAGGTTCGCGTGCTAACGACGCTCGCGATGCTTGCCGAGAGCGCCGTACCGCTGCCGCGCGCCATCAGCGCCGCTGCCAAAACCGCACGATTTCCCGGCAACGCACGACGACTCGATGCCGCGCGTTTAGGTTTGGAGCGAGGGCAAAGCGTGGCCAGCGCGTTTGCCGACAACGAGGCCCTCGACGGCATGTCGCTTGAGCTGTTGCGCCAGGGCGAAGCGGTGGGCGGAATTGCGCCGGCGTTCGGTAAGGCGGCACACCTCAAACGTCAGGCGCTAGAGCGCCGCCTGCAGTGGTTTGCAGCGCTTGTGGAGCCAGTGATGATCCTTGTGCTCGGCGGCGTGGTGCTGGTGTTGGTGCTCGCCGTGATGCTGCCGATTGTCACGCTGAATTCAGCGGTGCGCTGACCGCAGATGATTCCGTGCTCGGCTGCGCGCAATCACTCGTCGCGATAAAAACGATAAAACAGGTTTTCGTTCTTGAACGGATGCTCGTCATGGACGTGGTGAATGAGCGATAGATCAACCATCTGCTGGCCCATGCTGAGCGCCTCGTTCACAGTGTGCCCCTGCGCCTGCATCCATTCAACGGCTTCGGAGCCGACAAAACAGCGCGGATGCAGCGTGCCGCGATAGCTGCGATCCTTAACGCTGAAGCCTGAACTGCTGCGCGCCAGAGCATAGAACGCCTCCACGTCCCAACGCGATGGAATTTGGGCGACCCGAAAGTACAGCGATTCGTCGTTAAACGGTTGCTCGCGAGCGACGTGATAAATCAAGCCGGCCGCCTGCAGTGCCTGCCCGATAGCGATTGCCTTTTCTCGTGGCATCGACAGCGCTCGCTCCAGCCAGGTCACGCCTTCGTCGGCAACAAAACACTCGGGATAAATGCGCAGACGATAGCGCCGGTCAGCGATGTTGACGCCACCTGAACGCTGCATGCGAAAGGCAAGCGCAGGCAGATCAATTCCATCGGCTTCGGCGTCAGCAATCAGACGAGCTTGCACCGTGCCAGCGTTTGCGCCCGTTGCGTGCATCGCAACGCGCAAGTACGGTTTGACGCGACGGCTCGCGGCCTCTACTCGGGCGTCGCCATTCAGTAGCACATTGAGCAAACGCTCGCCCGTCGTTGTCCAGCGTGACGCGTTGATTTGCCCGACGATAATGTCTGCACCGGTTTGCGTCGCCCATTCGTCGGCGGCGGCCACGATGTGATGCGTCGCGGACGCGATCAGCCCGATTTTTGCCGTCGCATCGAATTGCTTTACGTTTGCACACAGGTTGGCCACGCGAAGACCCGCGAGCGCGATGGTCGGCAGATCCAGCATGACGATCAGCGAATCAGCATCAGTTCGCTTGTAGAGCTTTCGTTTGAAATCTGTCGCATCACCGAACGCATCCAGCTTTGACTCGAACGCGTCGCTCGCCGCGCGCATCAGCGCCAGCGTCGTGGGGTCGTTCGAGAGCAAAAGTATCCGTACCAATTCAAACCTCCGAGTTGCTTGTGCTGTTTCACATGGGTCGGCAACCAGCCGCGATGCTTACAGCGTACAACCGCAGATGCTAAATGGTCTGTGTGCGGACGCGCATGACATGCTGCGAATACACTTTCAGCTTCACTATTCTGGATGCTCATTTATTTATGCTGGTGCGTAGCGCCGTTGACGCCGACCTTCCCGCCATTCACGCGATTTACGCGCACTGGGTGACGCATGGCACCGGCAGCTTCGAGCTAGACGTACCGAATCCTGGTGAAATGATGAAGCGCCGCGCCGACGTGCTTGCCAAAGGTTTGCCCTATCTGGTTGCGGAAGCCGATGGTCGAGTGATGGGCTACGCCTACGCCAACTGGTTTCGCCCGCGCCCCGCGTACCGATTTAGCGTGGAAAACTCGGTTTACGTCCACCCAGATCTGCGGCGCGGTGGCGTAGCGCGATTGTTGATGGTTGAGCTGTTGGCGCGTTGCGAAATGGCGGGCGCTCGTCAGATGGTCGCGGTGATCGGTGATTCGGCGAACGCTAGCTCCGTGGGCTTGCACAGCGCACTCGGTTTTCGCCATATCGGCACCTTGCAATCGGCGGGCTGGAAATTTGATCGATGGCTCGATACGGTGCTGATGCAACGCGCGCTGGGCGCGGGCGATTCCTTGCCTGCGCCGGCAATGGATGCAACAGCCCCTTGACACTCGCCCGAGCAAGCTTTCGGCGCTTGATGGATTGGGCGTCGAAGCGCCAAAGTGCGGATACGCCGTCGGGGCGCCGAATATCGCGAGCGGTTTCCAAATTCTGACGGGCGACTTAACGACGCGGAACGCGCTGCTGCGAAACGTTGCCGATCCCCTGCGTGCGGGCGCAGTGCGGGTTGATCCAATTCCCGATGCTCATAATTTCAAAAAATTGTCACGATCCCACCCAAATGAGTAGCATCAATGACCCATTGTTCGGTTAACCTGTGGGTCGTCAAGGCTTATGCAACCGAACGGGGATGCGTCAGGTGTTTTTTGGACCTATTAGCTTTCTGGCGAAACGACCACTGGATGGGGGCAAACGATGATTTATTGGCATAGTCGATATGCGCGAAAAGCTACTGGTAGGCCTTCTTTCGTAAGGGCTCCAGAGAAAAGCTGTAACGCACATTGCCAAAAATGTTGTCGGGGTTTCGTCACCGATTTCGTCTTTGAGGTCTGAATGGTGGCGCACATCGCAAAAACGGGCCATAATGACATCGGCATAACTGAACGGGTGAAGGCTCTAGTACATAAAGTTGCGTTTGTCTTTCGGTGACGCGCTGTGCGCTTTTTAAGTTTGCGGCTTTTGCAACAGTGCGCGAAGTGACCGTGAAGTGCGAGTAGGTATCTTCCTATTTTGTGAACTGTTAGATATATTCGAGAAATTGAAGGGGTGTGAACAATGATTGCAAAACTATCGCAGCAACGACTTGGGGTTTGTGGGTTAGCCACCGCACTCGGTTTGTTAGCCATCAGCGCGTCGGTTCACGCCACGCAATTCGTTAACCCGACATTGACCGCCGGTGGCGCTTCAATCAATGGCACCACGCAAGCCGTGCCTGCGGGATCAACGTTCACTTTTTACGGCATGTACACCGACGACACGGCAGGCGCTGAAAGCGGCTTGGGTCTGAAGGTTAAGTACAACCCTGCGCACCTAACCAACCTCACTATTTCTGAGGAATACACCAAGTGCCGCATCGCTGCCGCCCAAATTCAGCCGCTTACAGCCAGTACCGCGCAAGCGGTGATGGGTTGGATAGACACTTCAGTCCGCACGGCTGGAGCGGTTGGTTGGCCTGATTTGCCCGACACCACGGCCGGTGGTGCAAACCCAACCTGTTTAAACCCGGGAGCGATTAATACCGACACGGCTGCCGGTACGGCTGCGGCTCCTGGTCAAAAATTATTCAAAGTAACGGCGACAATGGCACCGAGTTGCACGACCGCAGGTGTCTGTACGTCAACGGTGTTATTCGACAGCGAAGGTAATTTTTCTTACGCCACCGCATCAAGCGGCTTCACTAATAAATCGTTCAATATTGCGGGCGCTGCTGCGCCTACTCTGGCGTTAGCCTCAAGTAATCCGGTGGTATCGCGTAAGACTCACGGCGCTGCTGGTTCTTTCGACATCCCGCTCGACACTACGCAAGCGATTGGTAGCGCAGCGATCTCAATTGAACCGCGCCAAATCGGTGCGGGTCACGTAATTGTGTTCACATTTAATAGCTCGGTTGCTGCCACGGGCAATGGATCATCCGGTACGGCTGCGGTTCAGACCTCCGGTGGTGCTTCTGCAGGAACGGCAAGTGCCGTAGTAAGCGGCAGTTCAGTCGTCGTTACGCTGACAGGCGTCACTGACAATCAGCGCCTGAACGTTAGTCTCACGAACGTTGCAGGCGTTGGTGTGAATGCAGTGGTGCCTGTCGCCTTCTTGCTTGGTGATGTGAACGCAAGCCGTCAAGTCACGGTCACGGACGTAAACGCTGTGAAATCGGCAGTAGCTGCGTTTAGCACGCTGAATGCAAGTAACTTCAAATTCGATGTGAATACAGACGGGAATGTCACGGTCACTGATGTAAATTCTGTGAAGTCTCGCGCGGCTAGCTCGTCCGGACCGCTGTAAGCATTATGAAAAAACCATTTAAAAACACCAAATCGAGAAATGTCATGACTCGTACTTTATCGCGCACCTTGGTGCTGCTAGCGGCTGCATGCGGAGCCATAGTGCTTCCTAGTTACGCACAAACAGTGTCGATTCACCCAGGCACCAGTGGTTGCAGTGGTACTGGTTCTTTGAACATTCCCGCTGGCGGCGGTACGGCAAACTTTCAAGTTTGTGTTAATGCCGCTAGTCCTGCCACGAAGACTTGTGGCTTGGGTTATCGTCTGACCGCAAGTGCTTCAAATGGCATGACGTTGACGGCTCGGACCCTTGGAACCGCCTACCCTGATCCAATAGTTGCAAACGTTACGTTTCTTAACGGTACGAATAACGCACTTGCACCTACATCGGGCAATTCTGGGGCTGGAATAAGCGACGGCGTGACGCCGGTAGCTGCTGCTGACGGTATATTGGTAGCGTCATTCACTCTTACCGTCCCGAGCAACGTTCCGTCTGGAACTTACACAGTTGGTCCAACGAGTACTCTTATCGCCGTTACTGGTACGACTTGCGATGACGGCAATGTAGGCGGTGCAAGTGATTTCACCCCTGCGGCTACAGCTCCGTTGACCGTAGTGGTAGCTGCAGCTGCAACTTCCGCCACGTTTACATCTGCTCCGTCTACCCTCACCTTCGCCGAAGGCGGCGCCACTCAGAACGTCACCGTAACTTGCGCCGGCACGATCGGTACGCCATCGCCTGTGGTGATCAACGTTGCTACTACGGGAACGGGCTTTACTGCCGTGACCACACCTTTGTCGTTCGCTACATGCCCATCGTCACAAACCGTTGCGGTGACACCGCGTGTAGCTGACGCCGGTTCGAATCCGACGCAAACGGGTAACGTAACGTTCAGCACGGTCACTACCGGTGCGACGGCACCTGCCAGCGTGGGTGTGACGGTCACCGACAATCAGGCACCAGCGGTCTACAGCGTTACCAAGACGACCGCAACCGTACTTGAAGGCAATGCAGCGACCGATACGCTAACGGTCACGTGTACGGGGGCTTTCACCGGTGGATTGACTTCTGGTTCTGTTCAGTATGCGATCACTGGTTTGACCAATCCTGGTGACCTCGCGGCTCCAGCATTGACTGGTGCGCTCAACTTCCCTGCTTGCGGTGGAGCTACGCAGTCCGTGACGATATCGCCACGTGTCAATGATGCGGTAGTTCAGGGTACTAAGTTGGGAGCGTTCGCGATTTCAACTCCTGTTGCCGGCACCTTGGGGGCTGCAACGACCGGGTCTATCACCGTCAACGACGACGATGCACCGCCCGTGATCACTATCGCGGTTGGTGGCAGTCCCGCTACCGAAGCTGGCGGCGTGCTGACCTACACAGTCACCCGTACCGGTGGCAGCGCGGGTCAGCTTGCTGCACCGCTCACTGTGAACTTGACATCGCCGTCAGGCCCGCGTTTCGACCCGGCTCCTGCCACCAAGTGCGGAACGGCTATCACGATCCCTGGTGGCGCAGCCTTCGCAACGTGTACAGTCACGGGACTGGACAACAACGTTATTGATGGCAATGTCAACGCCGTGGTCACGATCGCTGCGCCGACTGTTTTGGGTGCCTACACAGGTGCAGGCAATGCTGCTCCTGGTGTAATCACCGACGACGACTTCGGTGTCAGCGCGGTAGCAGGAGCAACCGGCTCTGCGGTGACGGGATTCATCGTTGAAGGCGGAATCGCGGAGTTCAGCATCAATTGCGGCGGTTCGACTGGCAGCACGTTCAACTACACAATTGGTGGAACCAATACGACGGGTAGTTATATCGTCGGCGCTGCTTCTGGTAGCTTCACTTGCGGCACCTCGACTAATCCGGTGGTTCGCTTCCAGACCATTGACGACACGATAATCGGAAATGCCCGTACGATCACGATGACGATTTCGACGCCGCCGCCAGTCGGTCGCGTGGGACCAACTGCTGTCGTCATTAGCAACGCAGTTGCGACGATCAACATTCAAGACAACGATGCACCTTTGATCGTGCCAACGATGAGCGCCTTCGGACTCGGTTTGATGAGTCTGATGCTTGCTGGATTGATCGGCTTCCAGCGCCGTCGTCTTGGCCGCTAAGTAGAAACTCCCCGGTCAAATCGAAAGATTTGGCGGGTGCGGATGGAAAGGGCTCCTTCGGGAGCCCTTGTCTTTTGGGTCGTGACACTTCGATAACGCACAACGCCATCTCGGAATTACCAATAGTGGCGTCCCATTAGCGGCGCTACACTGTCAGCATGAACACGCTTTGCTGGCTTAACGCTTCCGACTTGTCTCGACAGTACGCAGTGGGAGGCATCAAGCCAACGGCTGCGGTCGAGGCAACGCTTGATCGTATCGCCGAATGTGAGCGGAAGCTAAACGCGCTATATCTGACCAAAGTGCGGGAAGCGACTGCTGCGGCGGCCGATAGCGAGGTGCGCTGGAAGTCCGGCAAGCCGCTATCGCCGCTTGACGGCGTCCCCATCACGCTTAAAGAAAATCTCTACACGACCGGCGACCCTGCTCCAATTGGTACGGCTGCCAATTCGCTGGCGCCGAAAACTGTGAATTCACCGATTGCGGATCGGGTGCGCGAAGCGGGCCTCGTTCTCGTTGGCAAAACGACGATGCCTGACTTTGGCATGCTCTCGTCCGGCCAATCAAGCATTCATGGTGTGACACGCAATCCGTGGCAGCTAAATAGAAACCCCGGCGGCTCCAGCTCCGGGGCGGGTGCGGCGTGTGCGGCGGGTTACGGGCCACTGCACATCGGTACTGATATCGGCGGTTCGGTGCGGATTCCCGCGAGCTTTTGCGGCATTTATGGCTTGAAACCATCGCTCGGTCGCGTGCCGATTAACCCGCCTTACATGGGACGTGTGGCGGGCCCGATGACGCGTACCGTGCTCGACGCTGCGCTCCTGATGAACGTGATCTCTCGACCCGATCCCGATCATCGTGATTTCATGAACTTGCCGCCGCACCACGTGGACTATGCCGCTGAGCTGGAGCGCTTCTCGCTCAAAGGCAAGCGTATCGGCGTCATCACCGACATGCGCGCGGGCCGCGAAGTGCAAAGCGACGTTGCCAGCGCAACCTGGGAGTGCGGGCAGCTTCTGGAGCAGCACGGCGCGCGCGTCGAACCGATCCAGTCGTTCATCACGCGAGAAATGCTGGAGGGTATTTGCGGTTTTTTCGAAGCGCGAAGCTATTCCGATATTTCGCGCATGCCGCAAGCAACGCGCGAAAAGATTTTGCCGTTCATTGTGCGTTGGGCGACACATCGTGCAAAAGGTTTTTCTGGCGATACCGTGATGGGATTTTTGACGCAGGTTGTTGCCATGCGCGAGGCCACGGTCGCCGCGACACATGGATTTGATTTCGTGATTTCGCCGGTCTGCCCGATCCCCGCGTTTGAGGCGGAATACTGCTGCCCCGACAACGATCCAGAGCGCGCGCTGTCGCACATCGCGTTCACTGTGCCGTACAACATGAGCGAGCAGCCGGCAGCGTCAATTAACTGGAACTATTCAACCGACGCGCGCACGACGGGTTTACCGATTGGTGTACAGGTTGCGGGCCGCCGATTCGACGATCTGGGCGTGCTGCAAATTTCGCGCGTCATCGAACAAATCAGACCCACGCAGAGGCCGTGGCCGGTGCGAATTTAGACGCGCAGGGCCGCATTATCGCAGCCGGCGTGACCAACGAACTTACTGCGACTGTCATTATTAAACGTACTTATTGAGGGAGAGTTATCCGTGAAGTATTCCAGAGTATTAGTCGGTCTCGCGACCGCGTTATTGATCGCCTTTCCTGCATCATCCGCGTTCGCACAGCAGAAGGTTTTGAAGGTTGCGCCGCACGCGTTCCCAGCCAATCTTGATCCGTTCAACGTGACTGCGTACATCACGCGCAACCACGGTTACATGGTCTATGACACGTTGTTCGCGACCGATGAAAAGGGCGCCATCAAGCCGCAGATGGTCGACAAATGGACGGTGAGCCCGGACAAAAAGGTTTACACGTTCACATTGCGCGACAAGCTCGAATTTCATGACGGAAAACCCGTAACCGGTGAAGACATCGTCGCCTCGATCAAGCGCTGGGGCGCGCGTGACACCTTCGGTCAAAAGCTCATGACCTTCGTCGACAAAATGGACGCGCCCGACGCGAAGACTTTCCGCATGACGCTGAAAGAGCCGACCGGTATCGTGCTTGACGCGCTCGGCAAGCCGTCGTCAAACCCCGCCTTCATCATGCCCGCACGTGTCGCGGCGACCGATCCGTTCAAAGTGATCGATGATTACATCGGCTCCGGCCCCTACATCTTCAAGAAGGATGAATACAAAGCGGGCGTGCAATCGATTTACGTGAAAAACACTAAATACGTCCCGCGCAGCGAGCCGCCATCAGGCCTCGCCGGTGGCAAAAAAGTTTACGTGGATCGTGTTGAATGGCTCGCGCTGAAAGATGCGCAGACGCAGTTGAACGCGCTGCTCGCAGGCGAAATCGACATGATCGAGCAGCCCGCGTTTGAACAGTATCCGCAGCTTCGCAAAGATCCCCGCGTCAACATCGTTGATACCGGCACCGTGAATTACCAGTACGTGATGCGCTTCAATCATCTGGTGCCGCCGTTCAACAACGTGAAGGTGCGCGAAGCCGCGATGTGGGCGATGAATCAGGAAGCCTTCCTGCGCGCACAGGTTGGCCCGGAAAACGAAAGCATGTTCTTCACCTGCCCGAGCATGTACCCGTGCGGTACGCCGCTCGCGACACCGAAGGGCAGCGAGTTCATGGTCAAGGGCAACATGGCCAAAGCGCAGGAGCTGTTGAAGGCGTCGGGCTACGACGGCAAGCCAATTGTCGTGATGCGCCCGACCGATCTGCAATCGATTCACAAGTTGCCGCTGGTCGCGACGCAGCTCTTGCGTCAGGCCGGTTTCAAGGTGGATCTGATCACGATGGACTGGGGCTCACTGGTTGCCCGTCGCTCGAAGAAAGACCCTGCCGATCAGGGCGGCTGGAATATTTTTCTGACCGCGTGGGTCGGTGCCGACATCATGAACCCGTTGACCAGCGCGCCTTTGGGTGGCAATGGCGAAAAAGGCTGGGCTGGCTGGGCGACCGATGCGACGCTTGAAAAGCTGCGCGACGATTACGCTCGTGCCGGTACCGACGCGGACAAAAAGCGGTTAGCGGAAGAGGTGCAGGTGCGCGCCACGCAGGTTGGCACACACGCGATCCTCGGCGAATACAAAAACCCGGCCGCGGTTCGCAAGAACATCACGGGCGTGCTTAAAACAGCGGGTTCGGCGTACTGGAATATCCAGAAAAACTAGGCCGTATCGAGCGTCGCGTAGACATGCAGGGTGGGCAGCCTCTGCCCACCAAACCGTGACTATTGCGAACGACGTGGGCACGGGGTGCCCACCCTACACTTGCTGCCATATAGCTTTTGTATGAAAGCCATACTTGACGTGGGCTAGATCGATTAATACCATGAAGTCGATTTCCTAAAAATATCTTCATCAGCCCTTGTGCAGTGGGCGTTTCCCGTAAAAGCTGATCATGTCTGAATTGCTGTTTTCTTCCGTTCGTGAGCTTTCCGGCCTGCTGACCTCGCGCAAGCTTTCATCGCGCGAATTGCTGGACGCGACCCTGACGCAGGTCGATCGCTTCAATCCATCGCTCAACGCGATCGTTACCCTCGACCACGACGGCGCATACGCCAACGCCGACGCCATTGACGCGCGCCGCGCCAACGGCCAGCCCACGTCACCGCTCGCTGGCCTTCCGATTGCGATGAAGGATCTGGAGCCGGTCAAAGGCATGCGCACCACGATGGGCTCACCGATCCTGAAAGACTGGGTGCCCGATTACGACTCGATCATGGTCGAGCGTTTTCGCTCGCATGGGCTGACGCTTCTGGGCAAAACCAACACGCCCGAATTCGGCCTCGGCAGCCAGACGTTTAACGCTGTGTTCGGCGCTACGAAAAATCCGTGGGATCTGGCGAAAACCTGTGGCGGTTCATCCGGCGGTGCGGCCGTTGCGGTGGCCTCAGGCATGCTGCCGTTTGCGGATGGCTCGGACATGGGCGGCAGTTTGCGCAATCCGGCGAACTTCTGCGGCGTCGTCGGCCTGCGACCATCGCCCGGCCGCGTGCCAACGTATCCGTCCATCAATCTGTGGGGCACGCTGGGCGTTCTTGGCCCCATAGCACGCACGGCAGAGGACGCGGCATGGTTGCTGTCGATTCAGGCGGGCGACGATCCCCGAACCGCCATAGGCCGTTGCGGCGACCCCACCGTTTTCCGCGAACCGCTGGATCGCGATTTCAAAGGCACCCGCATCGCGTGGAGCCCGACGCTCGGTGGTTTGCCGGTCGAAAAAGGTGTGCGAGACGCACTGCAACAATCACTCAAACGTTTCCAAGCCATCGGCGCGATTGTCGAGGAGGCGGAGCCCGACCTGGAAATCGCCGACAACGCGTTTCAGGTGCAGCGTGCACTGCATCTGATCAACAGCCTTGGCGGGCACTACAAAAATCACAAAGCGTTGCTCAAAGACACCGCCGTGTGGAACATCGAGCAGGGCTTAAAACTCACGGGTGCGCAGATCGCCGAAGCGCAGGCGCAGCAATCAAAATGCTTCGAGCGCATGCAGCGATTTTTGACGAAATACGACTATTTCATCTGCCCGGTCAATCAGGTGCTGCCGTTTGACATCACCACGCCGTACCCGATGGAAATTGACGGTACGCCGCTTAAAACCTATCTCGACTGGATGAAATCGGCCTGCCGCATTACCATGACCTCGCATCCCGCAGCCAGCGCGCCCGTCGCATTTGCCGCGAACGGCATGCCCGTTGGAATGCAAATCGTTGGCCATTTTGGCTGCGAGCTTGAGGTGCTGCAACTGGTGCATGCGGTGCAGTTGCCGCTTGCGGATCGCCGGGCCCGACTGTAGTGGCGGTACGGTGGGCACCCTGTGCCCACGTACCAGACGAAACTAACTAGCGGTGGGCAGAGGCTGCCCACCCTAAGTGCCTACGCGTCTTGCCGCTGAACTAGGGCGTAATCTTCACCCCGTTTACCCGCTCTGCTGCCGTCACAAGTTCGGCGACCAAACCGTCGCCCAAACCCATCGCGCAGGCCTGCACCAGCGTTTGATGAACGGCCTCGCCCATCCAGCTTGTCAGCGGCATGCTCTCAGTGAAATGCGTGTAGTAGCGCAAATCTTTTCTCGCATTGTCTAGCTGAAACTTAACCCCGCCCATGTCGCCGTCGAGCGTCTTCGCCATCGCCTGAAACAGGCCCGAGTTCACGCCACCGGCGCTCACTACGCGTACTAGCTGCTTCGGATCAACGCCCGACTTCACCGCTGCCGCAAATGCCTCGGCGGTCGCCGCGCAAATCGCCTGCGCGATGAAGTTATTCATGAGCTTGACCTTGTGACCCGCACCCGGCGGGCCAACGTGAAAAATATTTTCGCAGTACGCTTTGAGCACCGGCTCAATCTTGGCAAAACTGTCATCCGTCGCGCCGACCATTGTGTTTAATTTGCCGAGCTCAGCCTCAACCGGCGTACGCGCGAGTGGCGCATCAACGAACTCAACGCCCAGTGCAGCAAAGCGCTCGCGCAGCGTTGCCGTCGACGTCGGCTCGGCCGTGGACGTGTCCACCACGATCAAACCGGCGCGCGCCGCCTCCGCAATGCCATTCGCACCGAAGCACACCGATTCCACGTCCGGCGAACCGGTGACGCAGAGGATCACGACATCGCTGGCGACCGCGATTTCTCGCGGTGTTGCGGCCGCTTTGCCGCCCAGCGTGACAAGATCGTTGCCCGCGTCGGGCATGCTGCGGCGACGTAAAAACGTCAGCGGAAAACCCTTTTCCGCGATGTTTTTCGCCATACCGTGACCCATGAGGCCAATGCCGATCAATCCGACGCGGGGGTGTGTCGTGGGATTCATTGTCTAGAAACGGTCCCGGGTAGTAGTCACCGTATTATCGTTGCTGGCTACGGTGCCGAGCAGCACCGGTTTCAAACTTTCGTCAATCGGCTTGGGACCGATCCAGATTTGAATGAGTGCCTGAAAAAAAGTGTCGTCCTGAAACACTTCGCCGACCCGCTTGTTGTTCACCAGAATCGTTGTGCCGGTGCCGGGGATCGAATCGATCGAGATTGTTTCGCCTTTATTTAGCGACGGAATCTGGCCGAAAATCTGACCGAGTTTCATGAGACTCTCGAAATGTTTTTGTTGCTCCACGCTGGTCAAATTTGCACGCATACCCGAGAGCAGTGCTTTCGAAAAATCATTTGAGTTGATGCCGCGCATGACGGCCAGATGCATGCGTTTCGGACCTTTGAGAGCGCCGATTTCGTTGCTGGTGTGCTTCTTTTGCGGAAGGTACAGGGCGGCGACATAAACCCGCACGAACCCGGCGGCGGCGTAGCGAACACCGGCCCCGTTCAACACCAGATCCTGATTGGCTAGCTTGACCCGCTCCTCCACCTTGACGCCCGCTACCTCGAGCGCGAAAGCGGCGTTGGCCAGTGCGAGGCCGACGGTCGCGACGATCAGGCTCCTCAGACTTACGGCCGGTACCTTGTAAAAAAATTGATGTTTCATCGAAGCCTCCTTATTCGAGCCGGTCGAAATTGCCAGCCCTGAGAATCATTGAAGTGTAGGCATTGCTGCGGCGCAATGTTGCGACTACTCGCTGAGACCGAGGCGCGCAAGCGCGCCGTTGCCGACGCGCAACACTTCGGGCGTGTCGCCGGTCAGGTCAATCACCGTTGTGGCAGCCTCCGGCGTCTGTCCTGCATCGAGGATGGCCGCGAGGCTTTTTGGCATTTGCAGTGCGATTTCATCCGGGTCATTGAGCGGATGATCCGAGCCTGGCGGAATCAGCGTGGTCGAAAGAATCGGTTCGCCCAATTCCTGCAACAGCGCCTGCACCACAGGATGATCCGGCATGCGCAGGCCGAGCGTCGCCCGCTTCGGATGCAGGAGCCGCTTCGGCACTTCGCGCGTGCCTTCCAGAATGAAGGTGTACGGCCCTGGTGTGCCCAATTTCAACATTCGAAAGGCGACGTTGTCCACGCGCGCATATTTGCCGAGTTCGGTCAAATCAGCGCACACCAGTGTCAGATGATGCTTGTCATCAACACCGCGCAAGTGTCGCAGCAACTTGAGCGCATCGGCGTCACCCAGGCGGCAGCCAAGCGCGTACGAGCTGTCGGTCGGATAGGCAATGACAGCGCCGTCGCGAAGCAGTTGGGCGGCTTGCTTGATCAGCCGCAATTGCGGCGTGACGGGGTGGAGAACAAAGCGTTGAGTCATAATGTGCTTATGTTACAAGAGCATAACCAGTGCTGATAAATAATACCTAAGACATGAATCTCCAACAAATCAAATTTATCTGTGCCGTCGTCGAAAATGGCTTCAGTGTGTCTGATGCGGCGGTGGCCTGCTACACCGCGCAACCGGTGGTGAGCAAGCACATCAAAACACTGGAGGATGAATTAGGGCTCAAAATTTTTGAGCGCCGTGGCAAGCGTTTTTTGGGGTTGACGCAAGCCGGTGAAGAGGCGTATGCGATCGCCAAGCGCCTCAACGGCGATGCCACCAGTTTGAAGGCGTTGGCCTCTGACATGACCAACGCGAAAGAGGGCGTGCTGACCATCGCGACCACGCACACTCAAGCGCGCTACGTGTTGCCTCGCGTGATCACGCAGTTCGGGGCCAAGTACCCCGGCGTCAAACTGAAATTGAAACAGGGCAACCCCAAGCAGTGCGCCGACTGGGTGGCGGGCAGCGAGGCGGACATCGCGATTGCGACCGAAGCGCTGGCGCTCGACCCGCTTCTGGTGACGCTGCCGTGCTACCGCTGGAACCGCTGCGTTATCGCGCCGCCGAAGCATCCGCTGGTCAAGGAAGAAGTGCTCACCATTGAGGCGCTTTCGAAGTACCCGCTCATTACCTACGACACCGCGTTTACCGGTCGCTCGCAGGTGGATCGTGCCTTTGCCAGTGCGGGCGTCACGCCGAATGTGGCCTTAACCGCGCTTGATTCCGACGTGATCAAAACCTACGTTCGGCTCAATGTCGGCGTCGGGATTCTGGCCGAAATGGCGTATGAGCCGAAGGTGGACTCCGATCTCAAGCGGCTCGATGCATCGCATTTGTTTGCACCGTCGGTGACGCGCGTTGGGCTGAGGCGCAACGCCTTCCTGCGCCGTTTTGCCTACGACTTCATTGTTATGTTTGCGCCTTCGCTGAAGCGTGTCGAGATCGAAGAGGCCGTATTTGCCACCCAATGATTCGGGCTCGCGTTCGCAACCCCGACAGGACGTAGCGCCGATCAACCCGCTGTCGCAAACCTCCCTCATCGCGCGTTACGCCAGCGGCCGTGAGCGAATGAAGCTCACCTGGTTGTTAGCCGCGCTATCGATGCTCGGGCCGTTCTCGATTGACACGTACTTGCCGGCATTTCCAACAATGCAGGCGACGTTGCCTGCGACCGAAGTGCAGATGCAGCTAACGCTCACGGTGTATTTCATTGGCTTCGCCATCGTGTCGCTGTTTCATGGTGCAATCAGTGATTCGATTGGTCGCAAGCCGGTCATCATCGGCACAATGTTCGTACATGCTGCGGCCTCCATTGGCTGCGCACTGTCGCAATCGATTGACGCGTTGCTCGCGTTTCGGGCGCTGCAAGGCTGCTTCGCCGGGGCTGGATTCGTGGTCGGCCGAGCGGTGGTGCGTGATCTGTTTGCGGGCGATGAAGCGCAGCGACAGTTGTCGCGCATTCAGATGTTGTTTGCGCTGGCTCCCATCGTCGCGCCGATCCTCGGCGGCTGGCTGGTGGCGCATCTGGCGTGGCCCGCAATTTTCTGGTTTCTCGGTGGTTACGCGGTTTTGCTGATTGTCTGGTCGCAGATCGGGCTGGTCGAATCGCATCCGCATGAAGTGCATTTGCCTTTCGCATTGGTGCCGCTCGCGAAGAATTACAGCAAAATGTTTTTCAACAAAACCTTTCAGAGTCTGGCGTCCATTCCGGGAATTAATTTCGTCGGATTTTTCGTCTACATTGCCGGTGCTCCCGCGTTTCTCATGGGGCACCTCGGATTGACCAGCAAGGACTTTGCCGTGTTGTTTATCCCCGGAATTGCTGGCATTACGTTGGCCGCGTATTGCTCGGGCCGGCTTGCGGGTCGCGTGAGTCATGTGCGCCAGATGAACTGGGGCTTTTCGATCATGATCATCGCTGCGATTGCGAACCTGATTGTCAGCGCATTCGTGCCGCCGAGCGTTGTCTGGAACATCGCGCCGATTGCGCTCTACACGTTCGGAATGGCCTTGGTCACCCCCTGCATCACGCTCAAATTGCTCGACGCGTTTTCGCATTCGCGTGGCAGTGTGTCTGCGCTGCAATCGTCCACCCATGTGGCGATGATGGCGGTGACAACTGCCGTCGTCGTGCCGTTCGCTCAGCAAAGCTTGCTACGCTTTGCTATCGTCATGCTCACCGCGGTCACGGTCGGTGCGGCGATCTGGAAGTTCTATCAAATCAGTCACCCAGTGAATTTGGAAAAAGTCGATGAAATTTCGTAATCTGTTGTCCGTTTCCGGGCTCGTCATTGCCGCGGCAGTCTTTTTCGTAGCGTTGCCGTCCACGGCGAGCGCGCAGGTCAACAAAGGCCTGCCCATCGTCGAACTTTCGATCAAAAACTCGAAGTTGAAAGCGGAAGTCGTCGCCGACAACATGACGCGAAGCATCGGTCTGATGAACCGCTTTTCGCTCGCGCCGGATCACGGCATGCTGTTTGTGTTTGCGCAGAGCGAGCCGCTCGCGTTCTGGATGAAAAACACCTTCGTCCCGCTCTCGATTGCCTACGTCGACAGCAAGGGCGTGATCGTGACTATCGTCGACATGAAACCGCACGACGAATCGACCTACCCGTCCGGTGCGCCCGCAATGTTTGCCATCGAAATGAAGCAGGGCTGGTTCAAGGAACGCGGCATCACCGCAGGTGACAAAGTGAACGGCCTCGACAAGGCCGGGCGCGCGAAAAACTGATACAGCTTTTGCGCAAATAGACGGCTACAAAAGGGCTGAAGCGAATTTCTGCCAACTATCGAGTTTTAATTTTTCTCGGTTGCAGCCCCCGTGCAGACGTCGTCTAACGAGAAAGCTGCTTGCAATCTTTTCTAGGGCGTGCTTTTCCAGCAAACGCGCCTGTGCAAAAAAACAGTAGGTTACGCCTCCGGCTTGGGACCGAACCGGTTGGGACCTGGACTGCTATCGAGTACGAGGAAAACGATCAATGCGATCACGCCAACGATCGGAAGGAATGCGATCAACATCCACCAGCCGCTGCGATCAGTGTCGTGTAGCCGCCGTACGCCTACCGCGATGGCCGGGATCAATATGGCTAGCGCGAAAATCATACCAATAATACCGGCGGTGCCCAGCACATAGTCCACGACGCTCAGCACGATCCCGATAATGAAATTGAACAGAAAGAACATCCAGTATTCCGTTCGCCGTGCACGTCCGCTGAAATCGGCGTACTTTTTCAATGTTTGCAGATATCCGTCCATACTGACTCCGTTCATTCCGTCGTTAAATTGATAGGCGCATCACGCGTGCGCGCCCGCTACAACCGCAAGGACGTAAAAGCCTTCGTCTTTGCGCCCCAATGGCCACATGGGCAGAAACTGGAAAATTGACATAGCGCTTATGAAATTGCACGCTTTGAAGCACCTCCCGCGTCACGCTACGACGGGCTCCAGCACGTGAATCACACGGCTGGCGACCATGTCTTTCACGCTTGCGCCGTACGCCTTCATGTGCGGTGAGACTGCGTGAGCCTGCAGGTCGGCGAGGCTCGCCCACTTCTCAACGACCACGAAGGTGTCCGGTCCGACGCTGTTGCGTGAGGCAGGCATGTCTTTCGCGTCCACTGTCGCGCCGTATTCGATGCAACCGTCCTCAGCGAGCACGGCGGGCACGTTAGCGTTGAAGGCCGCCAGAACTTTGTCGCGTTGACCCGGTTGGGCGGTGATGAGGGCGATGACGTGAATCATGGGTTTCCAGTGCTTGAGGTGAGATTGAGCGCTACGATTTTGTCATCACGACGACGTTAAACCGGAATCTGCCCGAGCACCGTGCAACGCCTGATCACGCGGCCCTGCGTTGCCGCGTCGTACGTCGTGGCGCGATGCATCAGGCAGCGGTTGTCCCACACGATCATCTGGCCGACTTTCCATTGGTGCTCGTAGGTCAAATCTGGGTGTACGGCCAGCAGATTTAGCTCGTCAATCAGCGCGCGGCCCTCGTCGTAAGGCATGCCGACGATGGACTCCGCGTGATCGCCCAGGTACAGGCATTTGCGACCCGTATCGGGATGTGTACGAACCACAGGATGGTCCACGGGCGGCACAGCAGCGCGCTGTGCGTCGGTCATCGGTTCATGTCCGTGCCGACGATTGCGCGAGAAGTCCAGATTGTGCATGGCACGCATCGTGGCGATGCGTGCTTTCCATCCCGGGCTCAGACGTTCATATGCGCCGTACATGTCGCAAAACAGCGTGTCACCGCCGGTGTCCGGCATCGCCTCGCCGTAGATGATCGTGGCGTGGCCAGTGACCCGCCGCCAGGAACCGTCGGTGTGCCAAATCAGCGTGCCCTGATCGGGATGTTTGCCGTTCGGCTTGCCGTTTTCGTCGAGGTTCGACAGGCGATACAGTTCTGGAAATCCGCCAGAGTGATATTGATTCATGACATGAATCTGCACTTCGCCGAAGCGCCGCGCGAACGCGACCTGGCTCGCGGGCGGAAGCTCGCCGGGTGAGAACAGCAGCACCTGATAGCGCAGAAATGCGTCGTGAATCTGGCCGAAAGTTTCGTCTTCAAGATCACGTGAAAAGTCGACGCCGAATATTTCGGCGCCAAGGTTCGCCGTTAACGGCTTGATTGTGATCCTTGCCATGTCTTGAACGACATCACTCATGATTCAGGCTCCGCAAAATTAAAACGAAGGGCAGATGTAGCCCGCACCACTCGGCGACTTGAAGCAGCCCACTGATTCCGGAAGCAGTTGCTTGGGCAACCACAGCACGATGTCCGGAAACAGCACCACGAACGCAATTGTCAGCAGGAACACGGCGTACAGCGGCAATGAGCGCACCACCGCCTTGCCAAATCCCACCCCGACGTATTTGGACGCCACCAAAAGTGATAATCCATACGGCGGAGTGATGAGCCCAAACACCAGCGTCGTGATGATAACCACGCCCATGTGCAGCGGATGGATATTGCCGACTTCGGTTAGCTTGTTGATGATGGGCATGAAGATGATGATGGCGGGTACGGCGTCGATAAAGTCGCCAACGATCACGAACAATACGACCAGTAAAAACATGATCATCGCGCCGTCGTTGCCCGCGAGGCTAGTGATGTAAGTCGCCACGATGTCCGGTCCACGCAGGAAGGCCACCATCCAGCCGAATGCTGAGGCGGCGGCGACCGCTGCGATTGGTAACGAGTAAAGCAAACCCGCATACATGAAGTCGCGCGGCAACTCGTAAACATGCTTCGGACGATATACCGGAATCAGCACGAACAGGATGTAGATGACAGCCGCCATTCCAGCTTCAGTCGGCGTGAACCATCCGCTCAGAATTCCGCCCATGATGATCACCGGGATGACCATCGGCAACGCCGACGCGCGTGCCGCGCCACCGATTTCTGAAAGCGAAGCACGCTGCTTCTTGATGCCCACCGGTCCCCAGAAGTAGCTGTACACCATCAGTCCGATGCCAATCAAAACGCCCGGCACGACGCCCGCGAGGAAGAGGCCACCGATCGACACATTGCCGGTCGCGCCGTAGACGATGGCCATGATCGACGGCGGAATCAGGTTGGCCATCGTCGACGCCGACGCGATGAGTGCAGCGGTGAATGCGCGGTCGTAGCCTTCGCGATCCATCTCGGGCGCGACCGTGCGCGAGAGAACCGCCACGTCAGCCGTTGACGAGCCGGAAATGCCCGCGAAGAACATGCTGAACAGGGTAACCACCTGTGCGAGTCCGCCCCGCATGTGTCCGACCAAAGTTTGCGCCAGCCGAATCATGCGATGCACCACATCGCTCGACGCCATCAGCTCACCCACTAAAAGAAAAAACGGCACCGCGAGCAGCGCCTCGGAATCGATGCCGTGGAACAGTTGTCCCACCATCGACTGCATGCTGATCGCCGTGAATTGCACTGCAATGAGTACACCTGCAATCAGAGCGAACGTGACCGGCACGCCCATGTAGCCGAAGGCGAGAAACAGCACGGCCATCAAAATCAATATGCCGCCGTTACTCATTTCTTAACCTCGGCTGCGCCGGGTGTGTCGACCACGACGTTATCCATGTCCTCAGGCCCTTCGAAGCCATGCTTCCAGCCGTTCACCAACTGCTCGATGGTGAACAGCGCGATTAGCACGCCGGCCAATGGAACAATCGCCGTATAAACCGTCAGCGGAATCAGAGATGGCATGCGGAAACTGCCGAGATCGAGCATGGCGTTTTTCCAGCCAAACCAGACGAGCGCCAGCGCTACGATTAGCACGATCAGGCGGTTCGCAGACTCAATCAAGCTGCGCGGCAATCCCTTCATCTGTTTGGTGATTTCGGTCAGGTAGAAGTGATCGAGTCGTCGCGTGGCCGCAGCCATGCCGATAAACACCCCCCACGCAAAAAACGCTGTTGTCACTTGCTGCAACCACACCCACGGCACTCCGAAAGTGCGCGTTATCACGTCACAAAAAACAGCCAGCGTGAACATGAAAATGCAAACGCCGCAGAGCACCATCAGTATCGCCTCCAGAACATCGAAAGCTTGCCACTTGAGATGGCGATGGCGTGGAAGAATCAGGGCGCGAAAATGGTTGTCAGACACGGGAAAGCCGCTCCAATGGTCAAGACATAAAGGGCCTCACCGCCGCGACGGCGAGGACTGGCCTAGTGCGACGGACGCTGTCCGACGACCCTAGCGCAAACTACTTAACCTCGCGCACCAGCTTCAAAATCTTCACCGCATGTGGGCCAAGCTCAGCGGCCAATTGATCCTGAATCGGCCCAGCAGCTTTCATAAAACCACTTTTGTCGACTTTTTCGATGACTTTGACGCCCAGCTTTTTGAGCTTTTCACCCGAGTCTTTCTCAAGTTGCAGCGCGAGCATGGGCTCCTTTTGCGAAACCTCGTCAGCCGCTGCTTGCACCCATTTTTGCTGTTCCGGGGTCAATGAGAGCCAGGTTTTTTCGCTCACCCAGATGCAGTTGTTGTTCGCCTCATGCTCGGTCATCGAAAGCACCGGCGCGACCTCGTAGTGCTTGTTGGCGAGATACACGTTGACGCCATTTTCCGCGACGTTCACCACACCGGTTTGCAGCGAGGTGTACACGTCGCCAAATGGCATGTGAACGATCTGCGCGCCGTACGCCGGGAAGTGAGTGTCCTCCGTCTTGGTTGCCTGCACACGAACCTTCTGACCCTTAATGTCGGCGACCGAGGCCACTTCTTTTTTGCTGTACATGTTGCGCAGGCCCATCGTGAGTAAACCCAGCACGTGCGCGCCTGTCACCGAATCCTTGACCATATCGCGGAAAGCGGCGGCAATCGCGGGATCGGCCAGCGATTTGGCCAGATGCGCCTGATCGCGGAAGATGAAATGCAGCGAGAACACACCGGCTTGCGGCGCTAAAGTTGAGGCGTTAGCCGTCGAGGTGATCACAAAATCAATATCGCCCGCGCGCATTTTTTGCAGCATCTGCGGTTCCTGGCCGAGCTGCGCGCCGGGGAATTGGTTGATGCTCATCTTGCCGCCGCTTAGCTCTTTGAGCTTGGCGTCAAAAATGTTGCCCGCGATGCCGTACGCCGTTGTCGGCGGCTGGTCGTAAGCGAAGCTGAACGTGCGGTTTTGCGCTGCAGCGCCGCCAGCCCAAAGCATCGCCGCGCTGACCGCTGTCGCGATCAATGTGCTGAAAAATACTCTCCGTCCTTTATGAGCGGTTTTCATGTCGCAGCCTCCTTTTGACATTGTTTGTTGTCTGTTGTCTGCCCTCTTCCTCAGGGCTGTCGCAATATAGCGGCGCGCCGGGGCGAACGCAATGCCCCGGAGGTTGAAAATTGGGACGGTTACAAACACAGGAACGACGTCAGCCGGTGATCGATACAGCTTTTGTCTGTAACGAAGCGTTTATAAAGGCTGTAGCTGATATTGTTTGATAATCGACTAATCGAACAAATCGGGTTTAGCCCAAATAGATTGGGCGTTTGGCATAAAAGCTGATTGCGACGGTTGAGTGCAGTTTCACGGTCCATCCTGCCGCACCATGAAACAATGTCAACATGCAAGCTGAAATCCTGATCCCGAATCACGTCCCCATCGCCTACAGCACGCGTGGCGGACATGTTGAAAATGTGTTTTATGGTTCGATCGCCGTCGTTGATCGCACGGGCGCGTTGATCGCCAGCGTCGGCGACGTTGACGCACCGATCTTCACCCGATCTGCGCTGAAGCCGTTGCAGGCATTGCCGTTGGTGGCGAATCCGCGATTCTCCGATTACGGTTTGACGCCGAAAGAGATCGCGCTGCTTTGTTCAAGCCACAACGGCGAGGCGATTCACGCAGAAACCGCTCAGCGCCTGCTCGCCAAAGTCGGGCTGACCGATGCGGCGCTGCAATGCGGCAACCACGTTCCCTACTGGTACAGAACCAACGACGTCGCGCCGGAACCCGGCAAGCGCTGGAGTTCGCTGTTTCACAATTGCTCGGGCAAACATTCGGGCATGCTTTTGCAGGCGAAATTGCTGTCCGCCGCGACCGATACCTATCTTGAGCCCGATAGCCCGGTGCAACTGGCGATCCGCGATGCGGTGGCCTACGCGTGCAATGAGGCCGATCCAAAAGCGATGGTCTGGGGGACGGACGGTTGCAGCGCGCCCAATTTTGCGGTGTCCCTGACGGCGCTGGCCCGAGCGTTCTCGTGGCTCGCGCGAACGGAAGACGACGCTCGCTACGGCAGCGCGCCGCGCCGCCTGTTTGATGCGATGGCGGCGCACCCGGAAATGGTTTCGGGTGAAGGCCGCAACGATCTGGCGCTGGCGAAAGCCGGTCGTGGCGATTGGGCAAACAAGGTGGGCGCTGATGGCGTGCAGACGCTCGCCAGCCGTTCACGCGGCATCGGCATCGCTGCGAAAGTCAGCGATGGCAGCCCGAAAGCCCTGATGCTGGCGTTTTGCAGCGTGCTCGAGCAGCTTGGAATGTTGGACGACGCAGCACGCGCCGAGCTGAAAGTTTGGATGGACGTGCCGATCAAGTCGGTGCGCGGCATTGAAGTCGGGCGCTTTGAGCCTTACGTACATGGTGTGTTGCTGGAGCATAAAGCGGTTTGAAGCTTTACGGACAGTGGCCGTCAGGTGAACTTTTTGTTCACATGATCAGTCAACCGAAAGACCGGACAAGAGCCAAGACCTTGCAGCCACGGCGAACAACAATACCTAGGGAAAAACGCTGATGAGCGACCGCGCGGTCGACCAGGAACTCGTAGAACGCGTCCAGGCAGGAGACAAGCGGGCATTTGACCTGCTCGTCCTCAAATATCAGCGCAAAGTGCAGCGGCTGGTGTCCCGGTTTGTGCGCGACTCTGGCGAGGTTGATGATGTCGTGCAGGAGGCTTTTATCAAGGCTTACCGCGCGCTGCCAACCTTTCGCGGCGACGCCGCTTTCTACACATGGATTTATCGAATCGCGATCAACTGCGCCAAGAATTATTTGGCCAGTCCGGCGCGGCGTATCGTTCCGCAAAGCGATCTGATGTCGGAAGACGACGATGATGCGGAATCTTTTGAACGCAACGACGGTCTACACGACGTTGCTACTCCGGATGCCGAATATGCCAGCAAGCAGATTGCGGAAGCGGTGAACCGGGCGATGGCAGCGCTGCCTGATGATTTACGGACGGCAGTGACACTACGAGAAATTGAGGGCTTGAGTTACGAAGAGATCGCAGAGGCGATGGATTGTCCGATCGGAACGGTGCGCAGCCGCATCTTCCGGGCTCGAGAAGCAATCGCGACCGAACTGCGACCAATGCTTGGAACACGGGACGACAGGAGATGGTAAAGATGGACACTCAAATGAACACTTCAAACGCGTTGGCTGGATCGACGGCTTCGACGGCCGCTGCTGCGTCTGATGCGACCCGCGAGCAAATCTCGCGCTGGCTCGACGGCGACATTGCGTCGCACGAAATCGATCTTGCGATGAAGGTTTTGTCGCAGGAACAAGGCCGCTATTGCTGGGCCGAGATGCACTTCGTTGGCGACTGTATTCGCGGACTGGAAAATACCCCCGTGGGTTGTGCGGATCGCATTCGCACGGCTCTCGCTGCCGAGCCTGCGATCCTTGCTCCGGCGGGCAAGCGGCTGCGCGAAGAAAAAGCGATCAAGGAACGAAGCTTGTTTAGTGCGATGACGACGATGAGTCGAGGTGGCCGTGCGTGGGCGACTGCCGCTGCGGTCGCTGCGGTGGGTTTTGTCGGTACCGTCGTCTACAAAGATCAGGTTACCGCCCCGGTGGCGCAAGTGGCGAGCACGCCTGCTGTTGGCGATGCGACTGTGGCGTCCAACACGCCGTCGGTCAAGCCCAACGCCGAATTCAACGCCTATCTGCGAGCACATCAGGAGAGCGCGGACATATCGAGCCTGTCGCCGATGCGTCAATACATGCGCCCCGCCGTTATCGTTCAGGCGCAATAAGCGCCACGATTTTCCTTTGATCACAACAAGCGAAGTAGAAAGAGATATCTCGTGGCATTGACGTATGCGGTAAACAGGCTCTCGGAAGCGGGACAGCGCAGCCTGCGGGCGTTACGAACAGCACGCCGCTGGAAGCGATTGCCGATCCTTGCGGCGGCGCTTACCAGCGCGCCGGTGGCTCCAGTGGTGCTTGCGCAATGGCCTGGCTCGGTTAGCGGTAACACCCCTAATTCGGCTGCCACCTCGCAGGCGGTGCCGAGTGTCGGCCAGATTCTGCAGCAGGCTGCGAATGCTGCCGCTTCACTCAACTACAGCGGTACCATCACTTACAAACGCCGTGGTGCGGAGGAAACCTCCCGCATCGTTCATTTGTTCGAAAACGGCGTAGAAATGGAGCGTGTGACTACGCTCGACGGCCCGCCGTTTGAGGTGATTCGCGTTAATGATGAGCTGACCTGTTACATCCCCGAAGCGCGTTTGATGCGCATTGAACCGCGAACTGGACGTCAGGGCTTTCCATCTTTGCTGCCGCGACAAATGACGACATTGGCTCAGCATTTCACCGTGAAACGCCTGGAAGTAGAGCGTGTGGCTGGACTAGACGCCCAAGTCTGGGAATTTTCGCCAAACGACGAATTTCGTTTTTGGCACAAGCTTTGGACGGAGCTCAAAACCGGGCTCTGGCTGCGTGGTCGTGTGCTTGACGAAAATCGCAATGTGATCGAAGAAATCACCTTTAGCGACATCAAAATTGGCGGCAAGATTGATCGCGAACAAGTCAAGTCAACGCTCGCTGGCAGTATTGCAAACTGGCGCGTTGACCGCAGATTGCCGGTCAGTGCAATGAAAACGGATACAGGCTGGTTCGCCCGAGGATTGCCGGCCGGGTTCGTGAAAATCAGCGAGAACTTTATGCGTGCTTTGCCCGGTCGTACCGAGCCTATTTCGCAGTTGGTCTATTCCGATGGTTTGACATCGGTGTCGGTGTACGCCGCGCCGCTGCCGTCAGGGGAGACACCCGCGCTCGGTGCCACAGTACAGGGTAATCATCAGGTGTTTTCTCGTCAGGCCAATGATCAGTTGGTGACGGCCTTCGGCGATGCCCGTCCGGCAGCTGTTAAGGCGATTGCCAGTTCGTTGATTCGCAAGTAAGTTCGTAGATAGTTTTTTGCAGGTCAGTATTTTGTCTATTAAACACGTTAAGTTTTCAGGAGAAAAAACCGTGAAAAAATCACTCATTGCCTCTCTGCTCGCGGTCGGCGCTCTAGGCGTCACAGTGGCCGCATTCACCACGCCACACGTGCCCGCGTTGGCGCAAGCACAGGCTCAAGCACAACCGGCTGCATCCGTTTCACCGCAAGGCCTTCCGGATTTCGTGACGCTGTACGAAAACAACAGCCCGTCGGTGGTGTCCATTGCCGTTAGCTCCACGATCGGCAAGAAATCCGCGAAATCCGGAGCCGATGGCGCGACTCCCGACAAAGAGGACATGGAAGAATTCTTCCGTCGCTACTTTGGTCAGGGTGGCCAGGGAGGCCAAGGCGGTCAAGGCGGACGTGCGCCCCGTGAACTTCGGCGTCAAGGTGGCGGCTCCGGCTTCATCATCTCTAAAGATGGGTTAATCATTACCAACAGCCATGTGGTCGAGGACGCTGACGAAGTGCTCGTCAAGCTGACCGACAAACGCGAGTTCAAGGCTAAAGTGATCGGCTCCGACAAGCGCTCGGACGTTGCCGTCATCAAGATTGATGCGAAAGATCTTCCCGCTGTGAAGATTGGCAATCCGGATCGTCTGCGTATCGGTGAATGGGTCGCTGCCATTGGCCAACCTTTAGGCTTCGAAAGCACACTAACGACCGGTGTAGTGAGCGCCAAATCGCGTGCCAGTCGCGGCGCGGACTCCACGGGCGATCTGGTGCCGTTTATTCAGCACGATGCGGCCGTGAATCCGGGTAATTCCGGCGGGCCGCTGTTCAACACGCGCGGCGAAGTGGTCGCGATCAACTCGATGATCGCCACAGTTAGCGGCGGCTTTCAGGGCATCTCATTTGCGATCCCAATCGATCTTGCGATGGATGTGGTGGGCCAACTGCGTGCGGGCGGCTCGGTTAAACGCGGCATGCTGGGTGTCAACATCGGCGCGGTTAGCCGCGATCTTGCGGATGCTTTCGGCTTGCCGAAAGCACAAGGTGCGCTGGTCTCGGGCGTAAACAAAGGCAGCGCAGCCGAAAAGGCGGGCGTCAAGGAAGGCGATGTAGTTCTCAAGTTCAACGACCGCGTAGTCGATGATTCACGCGATTTGCCACGTTACGTCACATCCGCACGTCCAGGAACGCCCTCAAAAATGCAAGTTTGGCGTGACGGCAAGACGGTCGACCTTACTGTGACGCTGGACGAGTACAAAGAGCCTACGCAATTGGCGTCGCTCGATAAAGCGACGCCGAAGGCCGCGGTCGTTGATACGCCGGACACTAAAGAGGATCGCCTTGGCTTGTCGTTCCGTGCCCCTAACGAAAAAGAGCGCGGCGCTGCCAAGCTTGCTTCAGGCGGTGCCGTCGTGTCAGATGTGTCGGAGAAATCATCGGTGCGTGCCTTGACAGAGGGCGACATCATCGTCGGCGTCACACGCAAAGGTAAATCGACTGCAGTCACCGGCCCGTCGCAATTGGCCGAATTGATCAAAGGCTCGGAGAAGGGCTCCACGCTGGCTTTCCGCGTCAAACGCGCAATAGATCGGGCGGGCGCTGAATACAACGAGTTCTTTGCGCCAGAGAAACTGCCGGAATAAGCCTTACTGAATTACGCAAAGCCGCTAAAATCAGCGGTTAGCCACGAAAAGGCCACGGGAAAAGCGACCAGCGCTAACCCGGTGGCCTTTTCCATTTTTCAGCATGCAGAACATACGTAACTTTTCCATCATCGCGCACATCGACCACGGCAAATCTACGCTGGCGGATCGGTTCATCCATCGTTGTGGAGGGTTATCGGACCGCGAAATGAGCGAGCAAGTGCTCGACTCGATGGATCTGGAAAAAGAGCGCGGCATCACGATCAAGGCGCAGACCGCAGCGCTGACGTACACGGCCAAAGATGGCATCGTTTATAACCTGAATCTGATCGACACACCAGGTCACGTCGACTTCTCGTACGAAGTTTCACGCTCGCTGTCCGCGTGCGAAGGCGCGCTGCTCGTCGTCGATGCCTCGCAGGGCGTTGAGGCGCAAACGGTCGCGAACTGCTATACCGCGATTGAGCTGGGTGTTGAAGTGGTGCCAGTGCTCAACAAGATCGACTTGCCGAGTGCTGATCCCGAACGCGTCAAAGACGAGATCATGGACGTCGTCGGTGTCGACGCGTCCGATGCTGTGCTGTGTTCCGCGAAAACTGGCATTGGTATTGACGATATTCTCGAAAAGATAATTGCCAAAGTGCCAGCACCGACCGGAGATGTTGACGCGCCGCTGAAAGCGCTGATCATCGATAGCTGGTTTGACAATTATGTAGGCGTTGTCATGCTGGTTCGCGTGTTTGACGGGACGTTGAAGCCCAAAGAAAAAATCAATTTCATGGCGACTGGACGCAACCACTTGTGTGAACAAGTCGGTGTGTTCGCGCCTCGGTCCACGCAGCGTGATTCTTTGTCCGCTGGGCAAGTGGGCTTTGTCATCGCGGGCATTAAGGAGCTTGACTCCGCCAAGGTGGGCGACACCATCACTCACGCGCAAAAGCCAGCCGCAGAGGCCTTACCAGGCTTCAAGGAAGTCAAACCGCAGGTGTTTGCCGGCCTCTATCCGGTTGAGTCGAACCAGTACGAATCGTTGCGTGATGCACTGGTCAAATTGAAGCTCAATGACTCGTCGCTGCACTATGAGCCTGAAGTGTCACAGGCGCTCGGCTTCGGTTTCCGTTGCGGATTTCTGGGTCTGTTGCACATGGACGTGGTGCAGGAGCGGCTGGAGCGCGAATACGATCAGGATCTGATTACTACGGCACCGACCGTGGTCTATCAAATCGTGCAACGCGATGGCACGATTCTAAACATTGAGAACCCGGCGAAGCTGCCGGATTTGTCGCGCGTTGAAGAGATTCGCGAGCCGATTATCACCGCCACCATCCTGATGCCGCAAGAGTATGTCGGCGCGGTCATGGTGTTGTGTAACGAGAAGCGCGGTACGCAGGTCAACATGCAGTATCTCGGTCGGCAAGTGATGCTGACCTACGACATGCCGATGGCTGAAGTCGTGATGGACTTTTTCGACAAATTGAAGAGCGTGTCGCGTGGTTACGCCTCGCTCGATTACGAATTCAAGGAGTTTCGCGCGGCGGACGTCGTCAAGCTCGACATTCTGATTAACGGCGATAAGGTCGACGCGCTGTCGTCGATGGTGCACCGAGCACAAAGTGCTTATCGCGGTCGTCAGGTTGCCGCCAAGATGCGCGAACTGATTCCCCGGCAAATGTATGACGTGGCGATTCAGGCGGCCATCGGTGCCAACATCATTGCGCGTGAGAGCCTCAAAGCAATGCGTAAAGACGTGCTCGCCAAATGCTACGGAGGCGACATTTCCCGCAAGCGAAAACTGCTCGACAAACAAAAAGAAGGCAAGAAACGGATGAAATCGGTAGGCTCGGTTGAGATTCCGCAGGAAGCGTTTTTGGCAATTTTGCAAACGGGAGACAAGTAGTTCGCGCTCGCTGAATGCAATCCGCACCGCATAGCGCCGTTTTGTCGCCTGATGCTGTAACAATCTTCAGCCAGTATTACCGTTGCGGTGTTGCCCTGAACCTGGCGGAGGATCGGGCAACAAGCGACGTAGCGTCTACGACTATCGTTGGACGATCACGCGATTCTTCGCAAAGCTCGAAAATGACATATTGATGAAATACATTCCCTCTCTTGCCCTCGCTGTTCTCGTGATCACTGCCCTGCGTGGCGTATTCACGGGCTCACCCGTTAACTTTCCCTTGTTGCTGCTGCTTGCGGTTGTGGTCTGCGGCATCGCTTGGGCGATCGACAAATTTTTTCTGGCCAAGAAACGTGCGGCGGGCGAAATCCTGCATTGGGGCATTGAAGTCCCAGCGTCGATCTTCACAGTGTTGCTGGTTGTGTTTCTGCTGCGCTCGTTTCTGGCAGAACCGTTCCGCATACCGTCGAGTTCGATGCGTCCTGGCTTGGTGACGGGTGACTTCATCCTCGTCAATAAATTCTCGTACGGCATTCGACTGCCCGTACTGGACCAAAAAGTGATTGACGTGAGCAGCCCACAGCGGGGTGATGTTGCGGTATTCAAGGCCCCGCACGAACCGGAGAAGGACTACATCAAGCGGATCATCGGTTTACCTGGTGACACGATTGTCTACAAGGACAAAAAGCTCACGCTCAATGGAGAGCCGGTGCCACAAGTGGAAGACGGCACCTACAGTTACATGGAGTTTGGCCAGTTCCTGACGACGCTCAAATTCAAGGAAAAATTGGGTGACCGCGAATATCTGATCGCGCAGTTTCCACAATTCCCGTCATTTATCGCGAACCAGAAATATCCGGGCACGCCAGTGCCGACGTGCACCGACGACGGCAATGTAGTGACCTGCAAAGTGCCGCCCGGACATTACTTTGCGATGGGCGATAACCGCGACAACAGCCTTGACGGGCGCTATTGGGGCTTCGTTCCCGACACTCATTTGCGTGGAAAAGCGTTCTTTATCTGGTTTAACTGGGAAGATGTGTCGTCGTTTGCTTTCAAGCGCGTATTTCGCGGCATACAATAAAAGTTGGCCAACCCTCTTCGCGACGCGACATGAAATATCAACGTGGTCTCAGCCTTGTCGGATTCATTCTTCTTGCGGCGATCGTCGGGTTCGTCATGTTTACCTCGTTTCGATGCGTGCCGGCGTGGACTGAGTATTTTTCATTGAAAAAAGTGCTGCAAGCCACCGCTAACGAATTCAGCGTCGATGCACAAAGCCCGGCAATTCGTGCATCTTTTGATCGGCGCGCCTACATTGACGATCTTCCTGTCAAGGGGGGGGATGTCGACATTAGTAAAGATAACGGGAAAATTGGTTTATCTGTTGCGTATCAGCGCAAAGTTCCGGTGGCCGGCAATATGAGTCTTCTGTTTGACTTTTCTGCAGCTGCAACGGGAACACGTTAGTGGCGCGTACCTCGGCACCGGATTAACTTGAGCCTGGAAGCAGCCCTCGGCTACACCTTTCGCGAGCCACGCCTTTTGCGCGAGGCTTTGACGCATCGCAGTTTTGGTACACCTCACAACGAGCGTCTCGAATTCATTGGCGACGGCGTGCTCAATTGCGCGATCGCGCTCGCGCTCTACAACAAATTTCCCGAGCTTCCCGAAGGCCAGCTTTCACGTATGCGGGCAAATCTAGTCAGCCAGCCTGCGCTCCATTCTTTAGCGCAACGCCTCGATATTTCACATCATCTGCGCATCGGGGAGGGCGAAGAAAAGAGCGGTGGACGCGAGCGACCGTCCATGTTGGCCGATGCCCTTGAAGCGATTTTCGGGGCTATTCTGCTCGACTCAGGGTTTGATTCGGCTGACGCGACGATCAATAAACTTTATCTCAATCGCTTATCTCAAGTGAACCCGCGTGAAGGCGGCAAAGACGCCAAAACACGGTTGCAGGAATTCATGCAGTCCAAGCACTTTCCCTTGCCGACGTATACGGTTGACCGGGTTGATGGCGAGGCGCATGCTCAGGTATTCACCGTGCGTTGCAGCGTCCCTCAGGTAGACCAGGAGGCGGTAGGCAAAGGCTCTTCGCGCCGCGCGGCGGAGCAGCAGGCTGCCAACGCGGTGCTTAACAAATTGGGCGTGACCGCATGAGTAACAAGTCAGAATTTCGCTGCGGCCAAATCGCCGTCGTCGGCAAGCCGAATGTCGGCAAGTCCACGTTGCTCAATCGCCTGGTGGGCGAAAAAGTGTCGATTACTTCGCGCAAAGCGCAGACCACGCGCCTCCCGTTGCGCGGCATCTTGACTACCGATGCCGCACAGTTTGTGTTCGTCGACACACCGGGCTTTCAGACCAAGCACGGTGGCGAGATGAACAAACGTCTGAACGGCAGTGTTCGCCGCACTTTGACTGAAGTCGACGTGGTCCTCTGGCTCTGGGACGCCACGCATTTGTCGGCGGCTGATCGCGCCGTGCTTGACCTGATTCCAGACGCCGTGCCGATTATCGCTGTGCCGAACAAGGTGGATTTGATCAAAGACCGAACCGAGTTGATCGCGGCCGTCACCGAGCTTTCAGCTGTCCGCACGTTCGCCTCGGTGGTGCCAGTTGCCGCCAGTAAAGGCACGCAAACCAGCCAACTGCTCGCCGAAATCGAAAAGCTATTGCCTGTGGCCGAGCCGATGTACGACGCGGACGACTTGACTGACAAGCCCGAACGCTACATGGCCGCCGAAATCATCCGTGAAAAAATCTTCCGCCTGACCGGCGACGAGCTGCCGTATCGTGCGGCCGTGATGATCGACAAGTTTGAGCAGGAAGGTAATCTGCGCCGCATTTTCGCCGCGATTCTGGTCGATAAAGATTCGCAGAAACCCATCATCATCGGCGCTGGCGGCGAGTTGCTAAAACGCATCGGCACCGAAGCTCGCATGGATATGCAAAAGCTCTTTAACGGCCCGGTTTATCTGGAGCTGTTCGTCAAGGTAAAGAGCGGCTGGGCGGAGAACGCGATTGTGTTGCGCGATTTGGATATTACCTAACGACCCTTCGCTGTAGGAGCGGCTCTACCGCGATTCGTTCCTGTCCGGCGTTTGTCGCGGTAAAACTGCTCCCACAAACTGAAAAAGCAGCCATAGCCAAATCGTGGCCGTCCAAGCCAAAAAATCCTCCCCTCAACGCGCCTTTGTACTGCACAGCTATGCGTACAAAGAGTCGAGCCTGATCGTTGATCTCTTTACGGTCGACAACGGGCGTATGGCGGCGGTGGCCAAGGGCGCAAAGCGTCCTGCCTCAAACATTCGCGGTGCGCTACTTTCGTTGCAGCCGGTCGAGGTCGTATTCAGTGGGCGCGGCGAAGTGAAAACGCTCACTCAAGCGCAGTGGCTGCCAGGACAGCCATGGCTCACCGGACAAGCGCTGATGTGCGGCATGTATTTGAACGAGCTCCTCATCAAACTCTTGCCGCGCGAAGACCCGCATCCGGAACTCTTCGAGAGCTACGCCGCGACGTTGCTGACACTTGCTGAAAGCAATGAACACAGCGCGATTCTTCGTGAATTTGAGACGAGTCTGCTCGCAGAAATGGGCTACGGCTTGCAGCTTGTGTGCGACGTGAGAACTGACAAGCCGCTGGCCGCTGAAACGCTTTATCGCTATGACCCGCTTGCTGGCCCCAGCGAAACCGGCAATGGATTCGGGCCGGTGGTGCACGGGGAAGCGCTGTTGGCGCTTGGTCGCGGACGCTTCGAAAACTCCGCCGTCGCCGCCGAAGCGCGCGACTTCGTGCGCACCATCATCAACTTCCATCTTGAGCAGCGCAAGGTGAAAACGTCGGGCGTGATGCATGATTTGCGGATGCTGGCCGAGCGGCTCGATGTGAAGCCAGTTAAGCCGACGCGTAAGGCTGCTGCCCCGGTGCTGGAAAAAGCGCTAGACAAAACATGATCATTGGAATCGGCACCGACATCGTCTCCATCGCGCGCATTAGCGCGACTTACGAGCGTCAGGGCGCGGCGTTCGCGAAGCAGTTGTTGAGCGAATCCGAGCTTGCCGAGTTCGAGGCCGTCAAAGTGCCTGGCCCCTGGCTCGCAAAGCGTTGGGTCGCCAAGGAAGCGTTCGGCAAAGCCGCAGGAACGGGCATACTCGTGCCCCTGACGCTCTCCGGCATCGGTGTCGGGCATAACGCGCTAGGAAGACCTTTTTTCGAACTCGCGCCCGCTGTGCAGGCTCACCTGAAAACGATGGGCGTGACGCAGACGCATCTGAGCATTTCCGACGAACGTGAACATGCAATCGCCTTTGTGGTGTTTGAAAAATGAGTTTGAAAACCGAGCATGAAAACTAGCAAATTCACAGACAAGGAGGCCATGCGTGCCGCGTAAATCCGCAACCGGGAAAAGACTTCCCCTCGGCCCCATCATGACTTCGATAGAAGGGGCAGAACTCACCGCTGAAGATCGCGAAATCCTCTGTCACCCACTCATCGGCGGCGTGATTTATTTCGCGCGAAATTTCACGGATAAAGCGCAGCTCGCAGCGCTGTCAAAAGAGATCAAGGCGTTACGCGAGCCGCAGTTACTCATCGCTGTTGATCACGAAGGAGGCCGCGTGCAACGCTTCCGCGAAGGCTTTACCGAAATCCAGCCGATGCGCTCGCTCGGTGATTTGTGGATGACGCATCCGCCGTCTGCCCGCTCTCGTGCTTTCGAGATCGGCTTCACCATTGGTCACGAACTCGGCGAGGTCGGCATCGACTTCACCTTCGCGCCGGTGCTCGATCTCGACTACGGCGAATCCACCGTCATCGGTCACCGCGCCTTCCATCGTGATCCCGGCGCAGTGGCAGCGCTCGCCACCGCGGTCATGCAAGGCTTACGCGCCGAAGGCATGGCCGCTGTCGGTAAACACTTTCCGGGCCACGGCTTCGTCAAGGGTGATACCCATTGGGAACGTCCCACCGACGACCGCGATTTCGCCACCGTTCTCGCCGCCGATCTGATTCCCTTCCGCGAACTCATCGCCGCAGGCATCGACGGCATCATGGCCGCACATTTGATCTTCCCGAACATCGACCCGCAACTCGCAGGCTTCTCGCCTTACTGGTTGCAGGAAGTATTACGTCACAAATTACATTTCAAAGGCGTGATTTTTACCGACGATTTGGGTATGGTGGCCGCGCACGCCGTTGGCGATCTCACCGCGCGCTGTGAAGCGGCGGTGCAGGGCGGTTGCGATGTGGTGCTGCCGTGCAATGACCGTCCTGGTCTGATCGAAATTCTGGATCGCTGGAAGCCGGAACCTGAACCGAGCCTTTCGCGCAAATGGGAACGGATGCGCAAGAAAGTGGCCGGGCGGCGACTGTAGCCTACCGCCCTAAAATTGCGCCACGATGCAGCGACTTACGCCGATACAAACTCAATCAGCTTTTTCATCAAATGGCTACTGCATTTGGGCTGAAGCCCAGTTTAACGTAAAGTCGACTTTTTATATTTCAGGCAGGGAGCCCATATTAAACATGGGCTGCAGCAAAAAGCCAATATCCCAGCTCTCGCGCTGCGCTGTATGAACGCCAGCATCGAAGACACCCTCAAATCGCTTCCGCTTCGCCCCGGCGTTTATCGCATGATCGGGCCGGAGGACGTGGTGCTCTACGTCGGCAAGGCGAAGAATTTGAAGAGCCGGGTGTCGTCGTATTTCGTGAAGAACGACCACAGCGCGCGCATCGCGATGATGGTTTCGCAGGTGGAGAGGATCGACACGACGGTCACGCGCTCGGAATCCGAGGCGCTGCTGCTCGAAAACAATCTCATCAAAACGCTGGAGCCGAAGTACAACGTCGTTTTCCGCGACGACAAGAGCTACCCGTATCTCTGCATCAGCGGCGACCCGTATCCGCAGCTGCGGTTTTTTCGCGGTAAGCCGGATAAACGGCATCAATATTTCGGCCCATTCCCTAGCGCGTGGAGCGTGCGCGAAGGCATTCAAACGCTACAAAAAGTGTTTCAGCTGCGGGTGTGTGAGAACACTGTTTTTGCGCATCGTTCGCGACCCTGCATGCTCGCGCAAATCGGGCGCTGCACCGCGCCGTGCGTCGGACAAATAAGCGAAGCAGACTACGCCGCCGACGTAAAAAACGCGTCAATGTTTTTGCGCGGACAACAGTCCGAAGTGGTGAGCGATTTGCAAACGCAGATGGAAACCGCCGCCGCGAATCTTGAGTTTGAGAAGGCCGCACGCACTCGCGACAAGATCGCGCGCCTCAACCGATTGGTCAGCAAACAATTCGTCTCAAGCGCGTCTGAGCGTGACGTTGACGTGCTCGCGCTGGTGCACGAAAGCGGCATGATCGCGGTGAACGTGGTGATGATTCGTGGCGGTCAACACGTTGGTGACCGCACGCATTTTCCCGTGAAAAACGCCAGTTCGGAGGTCATGCCGAAGGAGGAATTGATTGAGGTGCTTGAGAGCTTTATCGCTCAGCACTACATCGGCCGCGAAGTGCCGCGCAACATTGTTTCGACGCTTGAATTTGACGTGGGCGCGCTGGCCGAAGCGCTGTCGATGCAGGCGAACAGCAAGGTGGATTTGCAGTGCAATCCTATCGGCGAAAAACGCGTGTGGCTGCGCATGGCCGAAGAGAACGCGCGCCTCGCCATCGCTGCGCGTCAGCGTCAGAGCGACACAGGCAATGACCGGCTGCAAGCGCTGATTGAGGCCATCGGTCTGCCCGAAGGCACGCAGCGTTTAGAATGTTTCGATATCTCGCACACCATGGGCGAGGCGACGGTCGCGAGCTGCGTGGTGTGGGACAACAACGGCATGCAGACGGGGCAATATCGCCGCTTCAATATCGAAGCCGAGACCAATGGCGACGACTACATGGCGATGAAAGAAGCGCTCACGCGCCGCGCCGCGCGCATCGCAAAAGAAGAAGTGCCGCGCCCCGACGTCTGGGTCATCGACGGTGGAAAAGGTCAGGTCGGCATCGCCGCCAATGTGCTCGCGGAAGCGGGCCTGCATGACATTATCCTGTTCGGTTCCGCCAAAGGCGTAGAGCGCAAAAAAGGCATGGAGCAAATCATCTTCCCCGACCGTGAAGACGCGATCAGACTCCCCGCCGATCACCCCGGCCTGCACCTCATCCAGCAAATGCAAGACGAAGCCCACCGCTTCGCCATCATGGGCCACCGAGCCAAACGAGCCAAGAATCGCGAAGGCTCAGCGCTTGACGACATCGAAGGCATCGGGCCGAAAAAGCGTCGCGATTTACTGAAACAGTTTGGGAGTGTGCGTGGGGTTGGTGCGGCTAGCGTTGAGGATATCAAGCGCGTGGGCGGGATTTCTGATGAGCTGGCTGAGCGGATTTATTTGGCGTTGCATTGAGAGGCGAGCGCGTTCATTGCAGCTGCCCGAACAAGCGTCAACCGGCGTGACTTTGCTTTGTCGCTCACCCAATGCCATCATTCCAAATAGTGAAGCCACGACCATAGAAATAGCCACAAAGCAATTAGCAGAAGTACAGTAGCCCGCAGTCCTCCGCCCGGCGTCCGCACGACAGCAATTTGCTCGCCGTCGGGGCCAAAACCCAACAACGGTCCGAGCCGTTTCCAAAGCCACGTGACTAAAACAGTTGAAACAAGTATCCCAATCGCTAGCGCGGTATCCCCGACATTGAAAAGCCTCGCAAAAGGATCCATGCCACGACGCAAGCCCAAAATAACCCGGTGCTGATGGAAATGCACACTTTTGCAAACAGCATCCGGATTTTTGCGGCGGTCAAGTTACTCATTTGCAAGGTCAATTCGGTTGAATTTTGGGCAAATGTATGTATGGCGGACGACGTTGCAACGCATCGACAGAGGGGGCCTGTAGGGCGGATGTCCGAAGCGGCGTAGCCCATGGGTTGGTACGCAACGTTTGCGCTTAGCGCCTTGCGCATCCATGCTACGAATCACTTGCCAACTGCTTTCTTGAGCAACGCTAAGCCTCGTGCAGCTTTGCCCTCGCCGTTTGCGGCGCGCTGACGAAAGCGCGTTTCGGCATCGTGCTTGACTAGCATCGTGGTGGTCATTTCGTCGATCAGGCGATTCAATGTGGTGCCGCGACTTTGCGCGAGTGCGCGTAGACGATCATGTTTGTCGTTGGGCAGTCTTACGCTGAATTTGCTCATGCGCAATTGTCTCGAAATCTTTGTTGGATCGAGCAGAAATTTTTGTGCCGCCGGACAAAGCGTGACCTAGTCCACGATCGCGGCCACATGCCACAAACCACTCAGTTTGACGCCCTTATTTATTGTAGCTACAGTAAATCGTGAAAATTGATTTCGATCCCAAGAAAGACGCCGCGAATCGGATAAATCATCGTGTGTCGCTTGCGATTGCGGCTTCGCCGGATTGGATGCGGCGCTGGTGTGAGTCGATGATCGATTTCAGTACGACGAACTGCGAATGATTGCGCTCGCGCCTGAAACCAATACGCTTTACTACGTGGCGTTTGTTGACCGCGTCGAGGTTCGCCGAATTATCAGTGTGTGCCAAGCGACGCGAAAAGAGGTTGCCTACTATGTTGAAAACTTCCAGTAAATCACAACTTCCGGCGATCAACATGCCTTCGCCTGCCGAGGATCGCAAAATCATCGCGGCAGCAAAGCTTGACCCTGACGCGAAGCCACTCACCAAGGCGCAACTAGCCAAAATGGTTCCGTTGCGTAGCGTCACAGGATTGCGTGGACGACCGAAACTGGCAAACAAGAAAGTGCTTTTGTCAGTGCGCTACAGCCCGCAAGTCGTCGAGTATTTCAAGTCGACAGGCGACGGTTGGCAAGCGCAAATGGATCGTGTGCTCGCTGACTATGTGGCGCGTCACGCGTCTGATGCGCGATAGAGATTGGGCAACCGCTGCTTCATCTCAACCGTGATTCATGCGCGACACTTCTCGATTTGAAAATGCCTCGATTACGCTGCGCTAATCGCGGCTACGTAGCCACGCGTCTACAAGAATCTCTGCGAATTTCGTGTTTCTGCCTAGGGATTGCGTAGCGGCTGTCCTACAGTCGCGATCCTACTTTCAAGCGATACTTTCGCGCTGTTTAATTTGAAATGTTTGAAGATGTCCCGCAAAAACTCGTGGACGCTCGCAGGGTTGGCTGCGCTTACGTTTGCTGGGCTCGCTCATGCCCAAACGGCTCCAGCCACCGAAGCAGCTAAAGCGGCTGAATCTGCGGTAAAAGCCGCCCAATGCGCTGCCGGTAGCGGGCCATTCGATTCTGTAAAAAAGTATCAAGGCACGTACAGTTTCACACTCGATAACGATCTATTCTCCAAGAGCGATCAGGATTACACGAGCGGATTCAAGGCGGGGTGGTCTTCGCCAAACGTGCGCAGTTTTGCCGATGATGATTGCTTGCCGCCTTTATTACAGTCGGCGGGGCGGTTGTTTACGCAGATTTATTCGCCGGTGATTGAGCAGGGTAATGTGACGTTCGCGTTGGGGCAGTCAATCTACACACCGCGTGACCGCAAAGCGACGACGCTGATTACCAACGATCGGCCGTATGCGGGGTGGACTTATCTGGGCTTTGGTTTCAATACGCGATCACCGAGTCGACTCGATTCTTACGAGGTGAATCTGGGTGTGGTTGGGCCGTGGTCGCAGGCGAAGGAAGTGCAGGATTTTGTGCATCGTGCACGTCATATTGGCTTGTTTCAAGGTTGGAGCAATCAGCTCGGCAATGAGTTTGGCGCACAGCTCGTCTTCGAGCGCAAATATCGTGCAGAATTTTTGCAACATCCGGATGCTCGCAATGGCCTTGGGTTCGACGTAATTCCGCACTTAGGTGCGTCGCTCGGAAATGTGGCGACTTACGCGAACGCCGGCTTTGAGCTGCGTGCGGGCTGGGGTTTGCCAGATGATTTCGGCACGTCGCCGATTCGCCCTGCGGGTGACAATTCAGCGCCACGCGCTAGCGATAGCGCGAGTCAGTTCTCGCGGCCTATAGGCGCACATGTGTTTGCGTCGGTTGACGGACGCGGTGTGGCGCGCAATATTTTCCTGGACGGAAATTCGTTTCGTGATTCGCATTCGGTGAAGAAGGAAGCCTTTGTGGCGGATGCTGCGGTGGGCGTCGCTGCAAATATTGGGGCGTACAAAATTGCTTACGTTCGTGTGTTCCGCACCCGCGAATTTTTGGGGCAGTTGAGCGCGCCGAAGTATGGGTCGATTACTTTTTCGGGGCCGTTGTAGGGGGTCGTTTGTGGGAGCGGCTTTAGCCGCGAATCGCGCTACTGGGTCCTATCGCTGCTAAAGCAGCTCCCCCTATATGTTGGGAAAGCTGGGCAACATCGAACGCTTAGCCGACACAGGCTCTACATTTACAGAATGAACGCCGAACAAATCGCCTTGCTGAAAGGCATGCTCGCCCAATTTTCAGCAAATGCTGCTAACGCGGCAGCCAAACCGTACGCCGATCAAATTGCAGCGTTTATTGCCAGCGCGGCGCGCCCCTGGAGTGGCGCAACGGTTCAAGGCCACTTGACCGCGTCCGCATGGGTGCTGGATCGCACGCACACGCATGCGGCAATGATTCACCACCGCAAGCTGGAGCGCTGGTTGCAGCCAGGTGGTCACATTGAAGATGACGATTTGTCGTGGCGAGCAGCGGCGCAGCGTGAAGTGACGGAAGAAATCGGCTTAACTCAGTTCATCGCACAACCTGACGCGGAGCAATTGTTTGACGTCGACGTGCACCCGATTCCGGCGCGCCACGACGTGCCTGCACACTTCCACTATGACTTGCGCTTTCTGTTCGTGGCGGACGTCGACGCAACGCTCGACGGCCCGCTGAAACTCAACGCCGATGAGGCGCACGATTGCCGCTGGTTTCGTCTCACTGATCTTGCAAATGATCCAGCGCTTGAGCCGTCAATGCTTCGCATGGTTGAATTAGGCATTCGTAACTTTTCGTAATCTGGCTGCAAATGGAAGATAAAGTCACACACCGTAACGACATCAAGCGCATCGTTGTCTATTGCGGCGCCAACGTTGGCAACAACCCTGCCTATGAGCAAGCGGCGGTGACGGTGGGACGCACACTGGCAGAACAGGGCATTGGGCTGGTTTACGGTGGTGGTGGCGTGGGGCTGATGGGAGTGGTCGCAGACGCGGCGCTAGCGGCTGGGGGCGAGGTAACCGGCGTGATCCCCGAGGCGCTGAAGGTGCTGGAAGTCGGGCACAAAAACTTGACCGCGATGCACGTGGTACCTGATATGCATAGTCGCAAAGCGATGATGCTGGGGCTGGCCGATGCGGTGATTGCGATGCCGGGCGGCTTTGGCACGATGGATGAGCTGTTCGAGGCGTTGACCTGGAGCCAGCTCGATTACCACCGCAAGCTTTGCGGGCTGCTGAACGTCGCGGGCTACTACGACCATCTGATCGCATGGATCAATCATTCGGTCGATGTCGGGATGGTTAAGGCCGCTAATAAAGACCTGATCGTGTCCGGCGACAGCGTCGATGAGTTGCTGCGAGGGCTGCGCAAGCGGGAGTTTCCGTTGTCGCAGAAGTGGATGGGACGGTAAGGGAAATATCTGTTACCGCACTTACCCCTGATGGGCCTCATAGCCGCCGTGCCAAAATGTATACATGCTGCTTAATCTGCCCACGACGCTCACATGGATCCGCATTGCGCTGATTCCGGCCTTTGTGGGCGTGTACTACCTGCCGATTGAATGGCTGTCGCCAACCCAGCAAAACTGGACGGGCGCGCTGATTTTTACGTTCGCAGCGATCACCGACTGGGCGGACGGATTCGCTGCACGCCGTTTGGGTCAAACCTCAGCGTTCGGCGCGTTTCTGGACCCGGTGGCGGATAAATTAATGGTTGCGGCGGCGCTTTTGCTTTTGGTGCAGATGAAACGCGCCGACGCGGTGGTCGCCTTCGTCATCGTGGGCCGCGAAATCGCGGTGTCGGCGCTGCGTGAATGGATGGCCAAAATCGGCCAGTCGAATAGCGTTGCAGTGAGCACCATCGGCAAGTTCAAAACGACAGCGCAGCTCACCGCGATCATTGCACTGTTGTTGTACGAGCCATTCTTCCCGGGTATCTCAACGCCCGTGTTGGGTACCATCGCACTGTTTATCGCAGCGGCACTGACGCTGTGGTCCATGTTTTATTACCTGAAGCTCGCGTGGCCACACATGCGAGACGATGCCGGAAAACCACCGCCAGCGGGCCACTCGGACTAACCTATCGCGATTTGCCAAATAAATCGATTTATGGCTATAATTTAAGGCTTCGATTCCTCGATAGCTCAGTTGGTAGAGCGCCGGACTGTTAATCCGTAGGTCCCTGGTTCGAGCCCAGGTCGAGGAGCCAATCGAATAGACATGAAAAGCCTGCCGAAATGCAGGCTTTTTTGTTTTGCGGCCTGTTGCGGCCCATTCGCCGCAACTTCACGCGCTCCGGGAGCTTATGCAATGGGTCATCTCTATCTGGTTCGGCACGGTCAAGCCTCGTTTGGCGCGGCCGACTATGACATTTTGAGCGAACTGGGCCACAAGCAGGCGGTACGCCTTGGCGAATATTTTCGCGCGAATAATCACTCGTTCGATGCCGTGTTCACTGGCACGCTGCGTCGTCATGGGCAGACCTGGGCGGGCATTGCCGAGGGTTTACAGTCCGAACGCTCGGTGCCTGTGATTGAGCGATCAGGCCTGAACGAGTACGACCCGGCTGCCATCATCAAAGCAATTCATCCGGAACCTCTCGTCCATCCGAAAACACCGGAAGACATTCGCAGTCACTTTCGTTTGCTGCGCGATGGTCTGGCTGCCTGGATGAAGGGCGCGAGCGCGCCGCAGGGCATGTCGACCTACCCGGAATTTCTCGCCGGTGTGACCGCTGCGCTCGATGAAATTCGCAACGAGCATTTCGGAAAAAATGTGCTGATTGCATCGAGCGGTGGTCCGATCTCCACGGCCGTCGGGCATATTCTTGGCGCATCGCACGAAGGCACGATTGACTTGAATCTTCGCATCCGAAACTCATCGGTGAGCGAAATCGTTTTCACGCCGCGGCGGCATTCGCTGGTGACCTACAACACGTTGCCGCACCTTGACGGCAAGACCTACGCCGACTGGGTCACCTACGCATAGGGGCGGGCAATGACAACGCAAACAATTGAAGCGTTAGAAAGCGGCGATGATCGCCCGCCCGAGGGTTTTCGTTTGGTTGATGCGGGCAGTGGGTACGCCAGCCGCAACGCGCGCTTTTATGCGAAATGGCAGGATGAACGGTTGCTGCTTGGCTTTCGTGTCACCCAACATCACACCAATTTGCGCAACGTGCTGCACGGCGGCATGTTGGCGACATTTGCTGATACCGTGTTGCCGTATTCGGCGATGTATCAGGCGTTAAATGGTCGCGATTTTTTGCCCACGATCAGCTTGCAAATCGACTACCTCGCGCCCGCCGCCATTGGTGCGTGGGTACAAGGGCAGGGCGACGTATTGCGCACGACGCGCAATATGGTTTTCATGCAGGGTTTGGTGACGGCGGATGACGCTGCTATCGCGCGGCTGAGCGGTATTTTCAAAATTGGCCCCGCTGCGGATGAGACGGTTCGCGACTTCTTCAAAATCATTCCGCAATGAAAGTTGGCTTGGCGTCGGTTGCTGTCGATGATAGGCCGTACTAACATCGCCGCTTCCATTTCGATCAAGGACTGACATGCTGCTTGCCGCTCAAATTCTCGCCGCCATCGTGCTGTTGCTGCATGTGTACTTTGTATTACTGGAAACCGTGCTGTTTCGCACACGCGGCGCCAAGGTGTTTGGTGTGCCCAAAAACGAGATCGAGATGCGTGCCGCTGCGATGTCGAATCAGGGTTGCTATAACGGTTTTCTGGTGGCTGCGATCGCGCTTGGGCTGTTCTACCCCGATCCTGCGATTGCGCGCGCGTTCATGATTTACGGGCTCGTGTGTGTTGTAATCGCGGGCATCTGGGGTGCGGTCACAGTGTCGAAGCGCATTCTCTTTATTCAGGCGCTGCCGGCGGCGCTTGCGCTGGCCGCTTTGTTCCTCGCGAAGGCGTAAACCGGATCGGATTTTCCGCTGGGACCGGTTTTAGCCGCGATAGCGATTAATTTTTCAATCGCGGCTAAAACCGTTCCCAAAGGCGTTCAAATTGATGCGGGTGTCAAGAAGCCATCAATTCGCGAAGCACGAAGGGCAGGATGCCGCCGTGCTCGTAGTAATCCACTTCAATCGGCGTATCGATGCGGCAGAGAAGCGTTGCTTCGACCGTTGTTCCATCCGCGCGATGCACGGTTAGCGTCATATCCTGTTGCGGCTCCAGCTTAGCCGCCGTCGACGTGATCGAGAACGTTTCGTCACCGCGCAGACCGAGGGAGACGACGCTGTCACCGCCTTTAAACTGCAACGGCAACACGCCCATCCCGACCAGATTTGATCGGTGAATTCGCTCAAAACTGCGCGCAATGACGGCCTTCACCCCGAGTAGTTGCGTGCCCTTCGCAGCCCAGTCTCGCGATGATCCTGTGCCGTATTCTTCACCCGCAAAAATGACCGTCGCTGTGCCGCGTTTAATGTATTCCATTGCCGCGTCGTAAACGCTGGTTTGCGTGCCGTCGATCAGAGTAAATCCGCCTTCGATGCGGCTGCCATCTGCGCGCGCGGGCAACATTAAATTTTTCACGCGCACATTGGCAAACGTGCCGCGAATCATCACATCGTGATTGCCGCGACGACTGCCATAGCTGTTGAAATCTACTTTCTTCACGTCATGCGCGAGCAGATACGAGCCTGCGGGTGTGCCTTCGCGGAACGAGCCAGCGGGGCTGATGTGATCGGTCGTTACCGAATCGCCGACGATCAACAATGCGCGTGCATCGCGGATCGCGCTCAACGTGTGCGACGCCGGTGGCGTCATCTCGAATTGTGCGAAAAACGGCGGTCGAGCGATGTAAGTTGAAGCGGGCCACGGATAGATTTGTCCCGTAGGCGCGGGGATTGCGTTCCACAAGTCATGATCTTTCGTGAAGTCGCTGTACAGCTCGCGAAACACCGTCGGGTTCATCGCGAAATGCATGAGGCTCGCGATTTCGGCACTGGACGGCCACACGTCGCGCAGGAACACAGGATGCCCGTCGCGGTCCGTGCCCAATGGTTCGGTATCCATGTTGATATTGACGCGGCCCGCCAATGCAAAGGCGACGACCAGCGGCGGGCTGGCGAGGAAATTTGCGCGGAGATTTGGATGAATGCGCGCTTCGAAGTTTCGGTTACCGGAGAGGACAGCTGCGCAGATCAAATCGTTGTTGATGATCGCTTCGTTGAATTCAGGCGCGAGGTCGCCGCCATTGCCGATGCAGGTCGTGCAGCCGTACGCCGCGACATCGAAACCGAGCTGATCGAGCGATTGCTGCAGGCCCGTTTCTTCAAGATACGCGGACACCACGCGCGAGCCAGGGCCGAAGCTGGTTTTGATGCGCGGATGGACTTTGAGACCCTTGGCCACCGCGTTGCGCGCGAGCAATCCTGCGGCCAGTATCACGCCGGGGTTCGATGTGTTGGTGCAACTGGTGATCGCTGCGATGAGCACGTCGCCGTGGCCGATGTCGACCATCGTTGCGGCCTCATTGACGACTTCTTCAACGCTCGCGACGATGTGCTTGTCTGCCATTTCGACTACGTTGCGCGCGATCACTTTAGGAGGCACTGAAACCGGCGGCGCTGTGATAGCGCGCACCGCCGGGTAGCGCTTGTCGATCTCCTCGACGGGTTTGTTGAAACCGTTGAGTGCGGACGACGCGGAGAACAATGATTCAAATGAATGCCGCATGTCGGGCAGCGCGATGCGATCCTGCGGGCGCTTCGGTCCGGCGAGGCTCGGCACGATGCTCGCGAGGTCGAGCACGACGGTGGCGCTGTAGTCGATTTCGCCTGCGCGTGGCATGCCGAAGAGGCCCTGCGCTTTGTAGTACGCGGCGAACGCCTCGACTTCATCGTCGGTGCGCCCGGTGCCTTTCATGTAGTCGACCGTCTTGTCGTCGACCGGGAAAAATCCCATCGTCGCGCCGTACTCCGGGGCCATGTTGCCAATCGTCGCGCGATCCACGACGTTCAAACTTGCCGCACCTTCGCCAAAAAACTCAACGAACTTGCCGACGACTTTTTGCTGGCGCAAAAGTTCAGTGACGGTTAGTACGAGATCGGTCGCCGTGATGCCCTCACGCAGCGCCCCGCGAAGCTCTACTCCGACGACATCCGGCGTCAATAAATACACGGGCTGTCCGAGCATGGCAGCCTCCGCCTCGATGCCGCCCACGCCCCAGGCGACGACGCCGACCCCGTTGATCATTGTGGTGTGACTGTCGGTACCAACGAGCGTATCGGGGAACACTACGCCATTGCGAATCTGGACGCCGCGAAACAGGTATTCGAGATTCACTTGGTGCACGATGCCGATGCCCGGCGGCACAACCTTGAACGTGTCGAACGCCTGCATGCCCCACTTCATGAATTGATAGCGCTCATGATTGCGCTGAAACTCCAACTCCATGTTCTGGCGCAGCGCATCGTGCGTGCCGTAAAAATCGATCATCACCGAGTGATCAACGACCAAGTCCACGGCGACCAGCGGCTCAATTCGCTTCGGGTCTTTGCCCAGCTTCACCGCCACGTCGCGCATGGCGGCGAGATCAGCCAGCAGCGGCACGCCCGTGAAATCCTGCAACACGACGCGCGCCACGACAAACGGAATTTCGTCCGAGCGAACCGCAACCGGCTTCCAGTTGGCAAGCTCGGTGATATGCGTTTCTTCCACCTTTTTGCCGTCGCAATTGCGCAGCACTGATTCCAGCACGATGCGAATCGACACTGGCAGTCGGCTGATCGCGCCGACACCAGCGGCCTCCAGTGCGGGCAGGCTGTAGTAGTTCAGTGTACGGCCCGAGTGCGGAAGCGAGAGCGTTGTGAGTGTGTTGTGCAGACTGTGCAGCATGTCTGTGTCCTTCGAGGATTGATACTGACGACGCTATTGTCGCGCGATGGCGTGACAGTAGACAGTCGCTATGCTTGGAGGGTTATTTCGGGCGTTCAATTTGTTCATCAGCTTTTTCGTGAAATGTCCGCTGCATTGGGGCTATCCTCCAATAGCGTATGAAGTCGACTTATGGAAAATTGCGCATTAAGCCCCTAATAAAACGTCATTTGACGAAAAAGCTGTTTCTTAAAATTCCCTTTCAAATTGTCATGCAAACCGTCCACGTCAACCTCGCCGACTGCCCGTATCCGATTCACATTGGGCCCGCGCTCATCGGTAACACGGCCGTGCTCGCGCCGTTCTTGACCGGCACGATGGTTGCCGTCGTCACCAACGAAACCATCGCGCCGCTGTTTCTCGCGAAAGTCCGCGAATCGGTGCATGCGCTTGGGAAACAGGTAATCGAGATCGTGTTGCGCGATGGTGAGGCGTACAAAACGGCGGCCTCGCTCGACCAGATTTATTCCGCGATGCTCTCGGCCAAATGTGACCGTAAAACGACCATCATCGCACTGGGTGGCGGCGTCGTAGGTGATGTGGCGGGATACGCCGCCGCGACGTACCAGCGTGGCATTCCGTTCGTGCAAATGCCCACGACGCTCTTGGCGCAGGTGGATTCGTCGGTTGGCGGCAAAACGGCGGTGAATCACCCGCTCGGAAAAAACATGATCGGCGCGTTCTACCAGCCACAGGCGGTGCTCTCCGACACCGCCGCGCTGAAGAGCCTCCCGCCGCGCGAATACGCGGCCGGGCTGGCCGAGATCATCAAGCACGCGCTTGTTTTTGACGAACCGCATATGGTTGAGTTGGAGCGCGACGTCGATAAATTGAACGCTCGCGACGACGAAACACTTGCCCGTGTGATCGCGCATTCATGTCGTATCAAAGCGGACGTGGTGAAGCGTGACGAGCGCGAAACGCTGGGCATTCGCGCGCTCCTGAATCTCGGCCACACCTTCGGCCACGCCATCGAAACGGAAATGGGCTATGGCGCCTGGGTGCATGGTGAAGCAGTCGCAGCCGGTTGCGTATTGGCCGCGCAGTTGTCACACGAAATGGGGCATCTGAGCGCGGACGACGTAGCGCGCGCCACGCGCCTGTTTGCGGCGGTAAATTTGCCGGTGAAACCACCCAAATCTGACGCCACGAATCTCGTGTCGCACATGCAGCGTGACAAGAAAAACGAAGGCGGCGTTGTCACGCTCGTGCTGCTGAAGCGGTTGGGGGAGGCGTATCTGGATCGCTCGGTTTCCGAGGCGACGCTCACCACTTTTCTGGCATCAAAAATCGCCGCCTGATTGGCGCGTTTGAGGTCGTTGTACGTCTGTACCTTTATTGTCACACTCGCGCTGAAATACCCTTGCAACGCTGAAATTCGGCGCTTTTGACACCAAGATGACAGGCTGTGCGCTCCAAAATTGCGCCAGTTGCACCTGTAGTGGTGCAAATCACTTGCTTCTAATCCAGGGGGAATCACATGAAAACTTCACGTTTAATCGCTTCACAGTTCGCTGCCGTTGCACTCGGCGCGCTCGCGGCTTCGGCACAAGCGCAAAATGCCAACGTCACGCTTTACGGCTTGATCGATGGCACGATCAGCACGATCAATAACCAGACTCCAACCGGCGGAACGCTCGTCGGGTTTCGTACGCCGTGGTTCAGCGGCAGTCGTTGGGGGTTTGTCGGCAATGAAGATCTCGGTGGCGGGCTGAAGGCGATCTTTCGGCTGGAGAGTGAATTCGTCCTGGCGAATGGTGCGCTCGACACCAATGGCGTCCTTTTTGTGCGCGACGCATGGGTCGGCCTCGATAGCGCGGTCTTCGGCAAGTTAACCATCGGCCGCCAGAACGCCCTGGGTCGTGACTTCGCCGCCACATATCTTGATCCGTACGGTGCAGCTGAATCTTCACTGAACGAAGGCGGCGGCACCAATACCAACAACTTCAAGCAACTGATCTTTTACGGTGGCAGCGCGACTGGAACGCGTATCGACAATGGTGTCGTTCTTAAGAAATCGTTCGGCCCGATCGTTGCCGGTATTTCGCATCAGTTTGGTGAAGTTGCTGGTGATACCAGTCGCAACACCACGCAGACAGCGGCTCTGGGCTTCAACGGTGGCGTGTTCAACGTGGCTGGTTTTGTCACTCAGGCCAACGTTTCGAGCTTCCGGCATCGCACGGCCTCGATTGGCGGCAATGTGAACTTCGGCATGGTTCGCGTTAATGCGGGGTACTTCCACTACACCGCCGAGCAGCCGGTCGTGGGTCAGCGTAAAGATGACGCATGGACGCTCTCGGCCAAGCTCGCGCCGGCTGGCCCGTTCGACTATGAACTCGGCTATCAGGAAATGAAAGCCACCAACGCAGGCTACAACGCGGCGGCTAACAACACCCTGAACGCCTACGCCAGCACTGCTACCGTGACCAAAGCCGGCAGCGGTAGCCGCAAAACGATCTACGCCTCAGTGTTCTATCATCTGTCCAAGCGCACCGAGCTCTATGTCGCCGCTGATCGCCTGAACACAACCAATGGCTATAAGGTCAGCGGCACCAGCGGCTTCCCTAACCAGACCGAATTCGCTATCGGTATCCGCACGCGCTTCTAGCCCGGCTTCGTCAGGCTCTCCTCAGGCCGCAGTGGTGTCATACCCTGCGGCTTTTTTGTTGCCGTGTGATTGATGTTTTTTGTTTACTGGCAGCCGAATTGAAGCTTACGAAAAATACTTTGGCGGCGTTATTTGCGATCTGGGTCGTCGCTTGGTTTGGCACGCTTGAATTGCGGGGTTTGTTTATCCCTGATGAGGGGCGCTACGCCGAGATTCCGCGCGAAATGGTGGCCACAGGCGACTGGGTCACGCCGCGCCTGAACAACATCAAGTTTTTCGAAAAACCGCCGTTGCAATATTGGCTCACCGCCGTGTCGCTGTCTGTGTTCGGCGACGACGAGTGGTCGGCTCGATTCCCCGCTGCATTGCTGGGTTTTTTGGCAGTATTGGCGACCGCATCTACCGCGCGCAGATTGTGGGGCACTGACGGGGCCGTTGCGACCACCGTCGTCCTGGCCAGTAGCTGGGCGTTTTATCTTTGTAGTCAGTACCTGACCGTCGACATGAGTCTGACGGCGTTTCTCACTATGGCGTTGTGCTCGTTTCTGCTCGCCCAGCAGTCGCACGAGGATGCGACCGGCGCTGGACGATTCTGGATGTGTCTGGCGTGGGTCTCGTGCGCCCTTGCCGTTCTGAGCAAAGGTCTGATTGGTGTAGTGCTGCCAGCGCTTGCTTTAATTTTGTACAGCACATTGGCTCGCGATGTGACGATATGGCGACGGCTCGAAATCATTCGTGGATCGGTGCTTTTCTTCGTCATTGCTGCCCCTTGGTTTGTGTTGGTGCAGCATCGGAACGCCGAATTCTTCGATCTCTTTTTTATTCGCGAACATTTCCAGCGGTTTGCTTCTAACCGCAGCGAGCGATTCGGCCCGTGGTGGTACTACGCGCCGATATTGCTGGTGGGTGCGATGCCGTGGTTGCCGGGGCTTATTTATCAGTGCCTCAATCGGGCCGTAAGCGTGAGACCCGGGGCGATTGTCAATCGCGCCGCAAACTACGTGCCGACGCATCCGATGACGAGGGCGTTCAGACCATCTCTGTTTTGCGTTGCGTGGGTGCTGGCGATTATCGTTTTCTTCAGCCTGTCACGGTCAAAGTTACCCGCTTATGTCATGCCCGTTTTCCCTGCGCTCGCCTTGTTGGCTGGCCGTCGAGCCTTTTTCGCACAACCGGGCGTGCTGCGCTGGTGTTCCACAAGCTGCGCCGTCGTTGGTATCGTGCTAATGGCTGCATCAACGCAGCTTCCACGTCTTGATCGGTTCGCTGATATCGGATCAGAGGTCGCTGGCGGCATGCCGTGGCTATTTCTGGCGACGGCCTGCCTGTGCGCAGGCGGTGTCGTCGGGTGGTGCTGTGTCCGGCGCAACAAGCAAGCGAACAGCGTGGTGGCGATAACGCTGGGAAACTTCGCGTTTTGGGGATGCCTGTTCGTGTTTTTGCATCACATTGATGCTGCATTTTCGTCCGAGCGCATGATTGAGGAGCTAGTGAAAGAGGAGCGGCCCTTTGCGCCGCAATCGCCGTTCTACTCCGTGGGGCCGATTGATTATTCCGTCGCGTTCTATCTCGGTCGGCCCATGACGTCGGTCAATCATCGTGGCGAAATGGACGCAGGATTGCTTGCGGAGCCGGAAAAGTTCATCAGCACCTTCGAACAATTTCAGACCATCTGGAAAGCAGGAGCGGGGCGTGCCTATGCGGTGATGAATCCGGACCGATATGCCGACATGGTGCGAGCAGGACTTCAGATGCAGGTCGTCGCCCGCGATCACCGACTGGTCGTTGTGATGCGACCCGACGCGTCGGTTCCTGGCCAAATCGGAGCGGCGAACCCAACAGCGATTGGCCCTTGAAGGCGCTCTAAAGTTGATCCCGTAACTGCTCCGCCGCTTCCCGCATCGCGGGCACAAATCGCTTGACTGCGACGCTCGCAGGCAGCGTCGCGCTCGACATCGACACGCCAATAGCACCGACCGGCAACCCTGAGCCGTCAATGAGCGGCACTGCAATGCCGCGCAGACCCAGTTCGAACTGACTTTCACTCAAACCGTAGCCGAGCTTGCGCATCCTGATGATGTCTTTTTTGATCATTGAGCGATCGACGATGGTCTGCGGGGTGTACGCTTTCAGAACCGCGCCGTCGAGCCAACGGTCAAGTGCCAGATCGGTAAGATAGCTCAACAGCAATCGTCCTGCCGCCACCGTATGTGCGGGCAATCGTGTTCCCGGTTCGAGGCCCGTGGAGAGCAACTTTGGTGCGTTGGCGCGGCTAATGTAGACGGCCTCGTAACCTTCGAGCACGGACAGATTGGTTGATTCACCGAGCGTAGCAGTGAGCTTTTGCAGCACCGGCGTCACCGTGCGTGGCAGCCGTGCGGAGGCCACGTAAGAATGTCCGAGCCGCATCACCTTCGGCGTCAACCAGAACGCTTTACCATCGGTTGCCATGTAGCCAAGCGACGTCAACGTCATCAGATATCGGCGTGCAGCGGCTCGACTTAAGTCGAGCCGCTGCACGCCGATATCTGATGACGTTGACG
>JANXNI010000082.1 GCA_025354165.1 Burkholderiales bacterium
CAGTTTTTTCGTGTAAGCGGCTTGCGGAGCGGCATAAATCGCATCCGAGTCGCCCTGCTCGACCACATTGCCCTCAGACATCACCATCACCTCGTCGCTCATGTACTTGACGACTGCCAAATCGTGAGAGATAAAGATATACGACATGCCGAACTCGTCCTGCAGGTCTTGTAGAAGATTCAAGACTTGCGCTTGCACCGAAACGTCGAGCGCCGAGACCGATTCGTCACAAATCAGCAGTTCCGGCTTCATGGTCAGGCAGCGCGCGATGGCGATGCGCTGACGCTGTCCGCCCGAGAACTCGTGCGGATACTTGTAGAAGCTCATCTCCGGCAAACCAACTTTGGCGAGCAGTTCGAACGCCATCTTTGCGCGTTCCTCACCGTTGGCACCAATGCCGTGAATCACCATCGGCTCGCAGACGATCTGGCCGACCGTGAAGCGCGGGTTGAGCGATGCGTACGGGTTCTGGAAAATGATCTGGATGCGCTTTTTGTACGGCAGGAATTCCTTTTCGTTCATCGCGAAAATGTTCTTGCCGTCGAACCAGGCTTCGCCTTTGGTGGCGTCATGCAGTTTCATGATCGTCAGGCCGACCGTGGTTTTGCCGGAGCCGGACTCGCCCACCACGCCCAGCGTTTTGCCTTTGCGCAGCTTAAATGACACATCCTTGGCCGCATGGAACACACGCTTGCCGAAGAGGCCGTCGCGTGAAACGAAATCCTTGCACAGCCCCTTTACTTCGAGCACGACAGGATCGTTGTCTTTCACGCCGCGCGTACGCTGCTCTAAGCGCATTGCATCTGCTCGGCCCGCCATGAAATCATCAATCACCGGCAAGCGCTTCGGACGCGAATCAACTGCCGGACGGCATGCCAGCAGCGCTCGCGTGTAGTCGTCTTTCGGTGCGGCGAACACGTCTTTCGCTGCGCCCTGTTCGCGAATTTCGCCGTTGCGCATCACGACAACGTGATCGGCAATGTCGCCCACGACCGCGAGATCGTGCGTGATGAAGAGCACGCTCATGCCGCGCTTCTTTTGCAAGTCACCGATGAGGTCAAGAATCTGCTTTTGAATCGTAACGTCCAGCGCCGTCGTCGGCTCGTCGGCGATGAGCAGTTTCGGCTCGCAGGCAATGGCCATCGCGATCATCACGCGCTGTTGCTGTCCGCCGGACATCTCGTGCGGATAACTATCGACCTTGGTCGAAGGATCTGGGATGCCGACCTCTGTCAACAGCGCGATCGAGCGATCACGCGCCGCTTTGCCGGAAAGGCCCATGTGCTCTTTCAGCACTTCCTCAATCTGGTAACCGACTCGGAACACCGGGTTCAACGAGCTCATCGGCTCCTGAAAAATCATCGAGATTTCGCTGCCGCGCAAGGCACGTTTTTCTGCGTTAGAGAACTTGAGCAGGTTCTTGCCCTCAAACTCGATCACGCTCGCCTTGTCGATGGTCGAGTTCTCTTTCGGCAGCAGGCCGAGCACGGCGAGCGACGTCACCGATTTACCGGAACCCGATTCACCCACCAGCGCGACGGTCTGGTTCGGCATCACGTCAAACGAAATACCTTTCAGCGCATCGAATGAGTTTTTCTTGTCGAGGCGGAATTTGACGCGGAGGTTTTTAACGCTTAGGAGTGGTGTAGTCATGATGCGCTCCTATTTCAACTTCGGATCGAGCGCGTCACGCAGCGCGTCGGTGAACAGACTGAATGCGGTGACCAGCACCGCCATGAACGCTGTCGCCGCCGCGAGTTGCCACCAGTAACCGAGGATCAATTCGTTCTGTGATTCGTTCAGCATCGAGCCCCAGCTTACGACGTCCACCGGCACACCGAAACCCAGAAAGGACAGGATCACTTCACTCTTGATGAAGAGCACGACGTGCAACGAGAGCTGCACAAGAACCACGTGTGAAATGTTCGGAAAAATGTGCACGAACATGCGGCGGGCGTGTGAAGCGCCAATCGCGTTCGCCGCGCGCACGTAGTCACGCGCCTTGTGCTTTAAGTACTCGGCGCGAACGAGGCGGAAGATGCTCGTCCACCCAGTCAATCCAAGAATCAGCACCACCGTGACGACGCCTTTTTGCTTGAGCACCGCCGCAATTGCCAGCACCAGGAGGATGTACGGAATGGAGCTGAAGATGGAATAAAACCAATTCAGCGCGTCGTCGGTTTTGCCGCCGTAATAGCCCGCCAGCGCACCGAGTAGCGTGCCCATGATAGTGGCAACGATAGCCGCAGCGAAGCCCACGAGGATCGATGTCTCTGATCCTTGAATGACTTTCGCGAGCACGTCACGGCCCCATTTGTCGGCACCTAAAGGTAAGGAATCGAGCCGCTTTTCCTCGACGACTTTCGCCGCACCATCGCCGGTGCGGCCCAGTTGCTTGCGCAGTTCGATCATCACGTCCGCCAGCGGATCGACGATTTTGATGCCGGAATCGACCGCAGCTCCGGTCGACTGCCCAAGTTGCTGTTTGAGTTCGTTGATCGTGTCGCGCAGGGGATCGCGATCATTGATGAACTCGGGTTTGGCGGCGGCACCGTCCACGGCGGGACCTGAATCCACAGCGCCGGCTTTCAGGTCGGACGACGGTTTGTGGCTGTCCTTGAACAGCGTCGGCGGCGCGTAGTTAATCGCGATCTCACGGTTCCAGTCTTTGGCAACGAAGCCAAAAAATGCGGCGAGTGAGAGCAACAAAAAGAAGATCACGATCAACATCGACACGATGGCGACGCGATCTGCCATGAGGCGTTTCCATGCGAGCGCCCACAGTCCGGGCGAGCGCTCGATTCCAATCTGGTTAACGGTTACGGCGCTCATTTCAACTCCACCCTAGGGTCGACAGCTTTGTACATGAGATCAGCCGCAAGATTCGCCAACATGGTCGCAAGCGCCACGTAGATTGTGACCGCCTTGATCACAGGAAAGTCAGAGCGTTCGACTGCCAGAATTACTTCGCGGCCAATGCCCGGGACCGAAAAGAAGCGCTCAATCAGGAACAGACCGACAAGTAGTCCGGGCAACTGAATCATCAGGTTCGTGATGATTGGAATCGAGGCGTTGCGCAACACATGCACGAACATGACACGGTTCTCTGAGAGCCCTTTGGCGCGCGCCGTGCGCACATAGTCCTGATTAACTTCATCAAGAATGAACGTCCGGTAAAGCCGGATATTCGGCGCGAGCGACACGACCAGTCCAATCAGTATCGGCAGCGCCGCAAATTTGAACAGGTTTTCGAAGAAGCCGTTTCCCCAGCCCTGCACCGGGAACCAGCCGAACTTGTAAGCCAGAACGTACTGGAAAATGATGATGTAGACGAGGATCGACACCGACTGAGCCACAGTGCACGTGATCATCGCCGCACGATCTGTGAAAGAACCGCGCACGTAAGCCACGCCGAGCGCGATAGCCACCGTGATCGCCGTGTCCAGCGCCAGGAGGGGAATGCCGATCATGAGCGAAGCGGGCAGACGTGTTGCAAAGATGTGCGATACCACTTCGTTGGTGCTCCAGCTTGCCCCAAAGTCAAACGTCACCACCTGCTTGACGAATATCCAGAGCTGCACCCAGTACGGCTCGTCAATGCCGAGTTGTTTGCGAATGTTCGCGATTTGTTCAGGGTTGGAAATCTTGCCCGCCAGCAGATACGCGGGGTCGCCGCCAACCACATTGAACAGGAAGAAAATCAGCAGAATCACGCCTGCCATCGTCGGCAATATCTGCCACAAACGCCTTACGATATACGCCATCATGGCTTATTTGCCCTTCCCTGAATTAGCCATATTGACATCGAAATAAAGATAGTCGGCGAGCAGCACCGAATGTTTTTTATAGCCGATCACCCACGGGTAAATCATCTGGTTGCGGTAGCGCGTCACACCCAGCGTCCACGGCGTGTCCGCCTCAAACTGCTTCTGCATTTCGAGATACAGTTTGTCGCGATCTGGGCCATCGGGCAGCAGCGCTGATTGTTCATAGAGTTTGTCGAATACGGCGCTCTTGTAGCAGCCGTTATTGGATTCGCCAATGTTCTTGCTGTAGAGCAACTGCATGAAGTTGTCGCCATCCGGATAGTCCGCAATCCACGCCGCGCCGCGAATCGCAATCTGGCAACGCTTTTCGCGCTTGATGGAATCGGCGAACTTCTCTTTCTCAGCCTCGTAGCGAATGCCGATTGCGTCCATATTCTTTTTATAAAGCTCATCGAACTCGCGTTCGACCGCTATGGGCGTTGACGTGTACTTGAACACAAACGGCTTGCCATCAGGCGTATTGCGGTACCCGTCCGCAACCTTTTTGTAGCCAAATTTATCGAGCAAAGCGTTGGCTAGCGCCGGGTTGTAGCTGATATTTGACGCGAAATCCGCTTTGTGTCCGGCGACGCCGGGTGGCACCAAAAATTCTGCCCTTACGGCATTGCCTTTGCGAATGATCTCGATTTCTTCCTCGCGATTGATCGCCATCGCAGCCGCACGGCGTAGCGCCACCTTGTAAGGTTCGGTGCCGCCCCAGACCGGATCGTTCCACTGGAAATAGGTATAGGTGTATTCAGGGTCCAGCAATCGCTGAACGCGCACGCCCTCGGCCGCCAGTTCGGCGGAGACCTTGCCACCCGGCAGCGCCTGCTTGATGAACGACTCCGGCATGTTCATCACGTCCAGTTGCTTGTTCTTGAACGCCAGCCAACGCGTCTGCGCCTCCTCGATGGGATAGAACTCAACGCGATCGATCACCGCTAGCGGCTTGCCCTCCATCGCTTTCACGATAACGTCGTCGTAGGGATCTTTGCCCGAGGCTTTGAAATCCCAAGTACCGCCGCGCCAATTCGGGTTTCTCTCCAGAACAATTTTTTGGCCGCGGGTCCATTCCTTTAGGTAGTAGGCGCTTGAACCCACCGGGTGGCTCTGCACATCGTTGGGATACTTTTCCACCACCTCGCGCGCCACGATGGCCATCGCTGGGTGCGCCAGCACATAACTGAAGTTGAAGTCAGGCTTGGTCAGCGTAATTTTGAGGGTGTAGGGGTCAACGACTTCCAGCCCTTCAACGGGGTCGTCCCACGCCAGACCGTCTGCCTTTTTGCCTTTTTCGTACCAGGCATTAAGCCCAACGATTTTGCCGTCGGTCAGAAAGCGCCACACTGGCTTGATCGAATCGTCGTAGTGCCGCTTAAACGAATAAGCGATATCGTTCGCAGTCAGTTCGCGCTTTTGGCCGCCGAAGACGGGATCTGGCGAAAAGTAAACACCCTTTTTTAGTTTGATCGTCCAGCGCTTGCCGCCGTCCTCAACCGTCGGCATTTCGCTGGCAATCTTCGGCACGAGCTTGGCAGGTTGCGCCAAGTAGTCGTAGGTCAGAACCGTGTCGAAGATGCCGTCGATAATGATGCTCGAATAGAGATCATGCGCGGTGGCCGGGTCAAAGCCGGATTCCGCGACAGGGAAATTCAGCCGAACCACTTTTTTGCCATCGGGCGACACCACCGGCGACGCGGCGCTCGCGCCGGAAGCACTTGCGGCCGATTGCGGCGAATCGCCACATCCGCCGAGGCTGGCAAGGGTTGCAAAAGTGCCCAATCCAACGCCGCCGATCAGGCAGGTGGTGAGCACTCGCCTCAGTTGCGCCGTTAGGTGCTGGTTGAGAGGCCAAGCTGTCATGGTGTTTGCCGGTCTCGTGAACCGTAATTAACTTGAATTAACGATTGTAAGGGCGGGGCGCAGCATGGGGCTCCACCGCAATCAACAGCACGACTTCCTCGCCGCCAGTTTCACAGTGTCAAGGAGTCGGCTGCATTTCAGCTTTTCCTTGAAATCCATACTACACCGGGGGCAGCTGACTTTTTTTCGATAAGTCGACAAAGATCGTTTATCCGCGCAATCCCATTTGCAGTGGTCACTTTACACAAAAGCTGTTTACCGCTTCGACAACCGCGTCAACTGCGGTGCCAAACCGATGACCGCCATGCCGACCAGCGTCACCGTGTCCGGCACCGCGTCGAACACCAGCCAGCCGATGCTCACTGAGAGCATCAATTGCATATAAGTCCACGGCGCGATCACCGGGGCCGAAGCAAGGCTGTACGCGCGAATCAGCAGCAAATGCCCAAACGCACCGAGCACGCCAGTCATCGCAAACACCAGCCACGACAGCGGCTCGACGCGACCCATCCAGCCGCTCTCCCACCAAAACGGCATCGCCAGCGTCATCACAATCGCGCCGACCATGCCCGCGAACAGCAGCTGCGTGCTGGTGCGCTCGGCATGGTTAAGTGATGCCGACGCGGCGCGCGTTAGCGTTTGATAGGCCGCGTTGCAACAGGCCGCAGCAAACACCAGCCCGAGGCCGATGGCGGACAAATTGCTGCCAGGTCGCACGACGACCAGCACGCCGGCAAAGCCCAGCGCAATCGCCACAATCGCCCAGCGCGTCGGCTTTTCCTTGAGCAGCCACGACGACAGACAGGTCGTAAAAATGGGCGTCAGAAAGAATAGTGCGGTGGCCTCCGCCAACGGCACGTACTTGAGCGCCGCAAAATAAAGCAGGGTCACGGTGAGCATCATCACGCCGCGTGCCCACTGAAACGACGGACGCACCGCGCGAAACAATCGAACGCGATCTCGCGGAAAAAAAAGTATCACGACCACCAGAAAATGCCCGAAATAGCGCGACCAGGTCGTCGCCGCCACGGGCACGCCGTGAACACCCAGATATTTGCCGCTGGCATCGAGACAAATCAGCAGCGCAAGGCCGCAGAGCATGAGGATGATGGCGCGGCGGTGGGCCTTGTTTTGGGGCATGGTGGGACAAGTACAGCGATTGCGTAAACTTCGTAAGGTGTCGAGCATACGTGCTTGGCGGCAAACCCTCCTCCACCGACGTCACAATTTATTCATGATCATCCCTGTCATCCTCTGCGGCGGAAGTGGTACCCGGCTCTGGCCGCTGTCGCGCACTCACATGCCGAAGCAGCTCCAGGCCATGCATGGCGACACCACGATGCTGCAGGCCACCGCGCTTCGTCTTGCCGGTTTTGCTGAAGAGTCAGTCGGCGCACCGGTCGTTGTCTGTAATGACGCGCATCGCTTCATGACGAGGCGTCAGCTTCAGGAAATAGGCTTGCAGCAGTCCACGCTAATCGCCGAGCCGGTGGGGCGCAACACCGCCCCTGCGCTCACACTGGCGGCGCTCTCGATTGCTGATCCGGAAGCGGTCATGCTGGTGATGCCCGCCGATCACGTCATGGCGGACGCCGAAGCGTTTCGCGCTGCGACCGAGATCGCCGCGGTCACCGCGCATGCGCAAGGTTCAGGCTTTGCATCCATCGTCACCTTCGGCATCGTTCCCACCGAGCCCGCGACCGGCTATGGTTACCTGCAAGTCGGCGGTACCAGCAATTTTCATCCGGCTGCGTTCAATCTTCTCCGTTTCGTCGAAAAGCCGACGATCGAAGTGGCCAAAGAGTACGTCGATAGCGGCCAGTACCTGTGGAACAGCGGACTCTTCGTAGTGCGGGTTTCGGTGTGGCTGCAAGCGATGTCGGTGCTCGCTCCAGACATGCTGGCCGCCTGCAAAGCCTCGTTAGCGCAAGGCAAGCGCGTCGGCGACGATCTGTTGCCTGACCGTGAAATTTTCGAATCCTGCCCTGCCGATTCCATCGACTACGCCGTCATGGAAAAGCTCGGCAGCGATGCGGCGCTAAAGATCATGGGCGCGGTCGTGCCACTCAACGCGGGCTGGAGCGACGTCGGTGCGTGGGATAGCGCTTGGGCGATCGCCGTCAAAGACGCGCATGGCAATGCCAGTATCGGCGAGGCGATGTTCGAGAATTCGCACAATACTTATGTGCGCAGCTCCGGCCCCAACGCGCCGGTCATCGCCTGCGTAGGCATCGACAATGCAGTCATCGTGCACACCCCCGACGCAATTCTGGTCGCCAGCAAAGACAGCGCGCAGGACGTCAAACGAATCGCCGCGCGGCTTGGAGAGCGCAAGGACAGTCGTGCAGAGCTGCATCGCAAGGTCTACCGTCCGTGGGGCTGGTACGACTCGCTCGGCTCTGGCCCCGACGGAGCGGGTTTTCAGGTCAAGCACATCAGCGTCTATCCAGGTCAGTCATTGAGCCTGCAACTGCACCATCAGCGGGCCGAGCACTGGGTCGTCGTCAAAGGAGTGGCCACGATCACGGTCGGCGAATCAGTGCGCGACTATCAACCCAACGAGCATGTGTTCATCCCGCTCGGCGAAGTGCATCGGCTGGAGAACAAGACCGATGCTGCGGTTGAAATTGTTGAGGTGCAGCTCGGGGCTTACCTGGGCGAGGACGACATTGTCCGGCTTCAGGACAAGTATTCCCGGGCCTGAGGGCAGACGGCGTTGCGCCTGGCAACGCGCATTAATTCGATGACGGCCTCCGAAAGATTGAAAAGGCTGGGACTCGCCCTGACTTTCTCTTCCATTGCTGCGTTCACCGCTCTTTTCTGGTGAGCGGCAGGCACTCGCTTCGCCTCCTACAATGTCAACGAACTTCCACTTCTGGCCAACATGACCGAATCCCCGCACATCTTCACCGTTACCGCCGAAAACTTTGAGACGGACGTCATTGCGGCATCTGACACAACGCCGATCGTGCTTGATTTTTGGGCACCGTGGTGCGGGCCATGTAAAACGTTGTCGCCGCTGCTGGAGAAATTGGCGATCGAGTATGGCGGGCGTTTCCGCCTGGGTATGGTCAATTCCGATGAGCAGCAGGAACTGGCCGGGATGTTCGGGATTCGCTCGATTCCCACCGTGATTGCGCTGGTCAAACAGAAGCCGGCGAGCGCATTTCAGGGCGCGCAGCCTGAGAGCACGATTCGTCAGTTTCTTGACAAAATTGTGCCATCGGCGAGCGATGAAAAACTGGGTAAAGCGGCGGAAAAACTCGCTGCGGGCGATGTTCAGGGTGCGCTCGATGAGCTGCACGTAGCGCTTGCTTTGAATCCTCAGCTGGACGCAGCGCGTGTGATGTCCGCAGACATTTTGATGCGTGACAACCGGATTGATGAGGCGAAAGCGTTTCTTGATGCGTGCAAGCCGCTGACCCGCATGGATGAAGAGTTTCAGCGTGTCGCGACAAAAATTACGGCCGCCGAAGAAGCCGGCAATTCGCCGGAGGCTGCAGCACTCAAAGCGAGCATCGCCAAGAATCCGGGCGATCATGAATCGCGCTTGCATCTCGCAGCCGTGCTGGCAGCGCAGAGTCAGTTTGAGCCGGCGTTTCAGACTTTGCTCGAATCGATTCAGATTGATCGGTCGTGGAACGAACAGGCGGCGCGCAAACGCATGGTCGAATATTTCACTTTGGCTAAAGAGCAACCCGAATTAGTGCGACGCTATCGGCAGGCGCTTTCGACCTTGTTGAACTAGCGCAGTGACCGTCTCGGGATGGGTTCATCTGGTCTATAGCTTTTTCATGAATCGATTGCCGCACAAGGGCTGAGCCTTTATTTTGGCAATAGTCGATAAGCCGCAATTATCGAATTCAGCCCCTATGCGGTGGTCAATTTAGAGAAAAGCTGTATCACCTTGTTGCATTGTTGTAGTTCCATTGCAAAATGCCGTGATGCCTGCCTCACCGACCCTTCTCGTTCAGCGCGCCGCCGCCGGTGATTCCGAAGCGATGCGCTCGCTTTTTTCGACGCTCTACCCTGACATCAAGCGCCTGGCGCGCAGTCGACTGGCGCAGGCTGGCGGCATCACAGGGCTTAACGCGACGGCCTTGGTGCATGAAGGCTTCATGCGCATGGCCGAGCGCGAGGGTTTGCAGGGGCAAACGCGGCTGCAATTTTTCGCCTACATCGGCAAAGTATTGCGTTCGGTGGTGATCGATTACGTGCGTGAGCGCGACGCCGAAAAACGCGGCGGCGGCATGACCTTGATGACGATGTCGGCAGCCGACGCAACGCCCGCGCCGTGGATGGACGTGACCGATATGGTGGCGCTCGATCAGGCGCTCGATCATCTGCAAAAGCTGGATTTGCGCCTGTATCAGGTGATCGAATTGCATGTGTTTTCCGGTATGTCGCTGCAGGAAGTCGCCGACGAGCTGAGCGTGACGCTGCGCACCGTCAATCGCGATTTGCTCAAAGCGCGGGCCCTGCTGGCAAACGCCCTGGGCACGCCCACGCCCGATTCTGATTCTGATTCTGATTCTGCGAATTGATGGTGGCATTGCTTAGGGTGTGCTCCAGAATGCACACCCTGTGGCACTGATTCGAAATGAGCGATCCTCTTAATCTCCAGACCATTCCGCAGCAAACCTGGCAGCGCGTCTCCGATTTATTTGACGAAGTGATTGAGCTGGCCGAAGGCGATCGCATCACCTTCATCCGAAAGCTCTGGGGCACCGAGCCACTCGTGGCCAGTGAGCTGGCAGCGCTCCTCGTTGCAGCTGCAAAAGTAGAGAAATCGCCGAAGCTGGCACAAGCTCCGTTTGATTCAGTGTTGAGCGATGCGTTGGCCAAACAAAACGCCGCCAACGCAGCCTACAAACCGGGCCAAAAATTCGGCCCGTGGACGCTCGAAGAATGCATCGGCCAGGGCGGCATGGGCGAGGTCTGGCGCGTGAAGCGAAGCGACGGGCTGTACAAGGCTTCAGCCGCGCTGAAAATCGTTCGCAGCGATCTCTCCAACGAAAAACTGGGTGCCCGTTTTCGTCGTGAACGCGTCGTGTTGGCGCGGCTCAATCATCCAAACATTGCCCGGTTGCTCGACGCCGGTATCGAGCAAAACCAGCCCTTCATCGTGCTGGAACTGGTCAAGGGCATGCCCATGCTCGACTACGTCACGCTGCACACAAAAACGCTGGCGGATCGATTGCGTTTGATCCGTGACATCGCACTGGCCGTGGAGCATGCGCATAGCCAACTGGTGTTGCATCGTGATCTGAAACCATCGAATGTTTTGGTGACGGCCGACGGCCAGATCAAGCTTCTCGATTTCGGTATCGCCGGGGTGCTCGACAGCAGCAGCGAAGAGCCGATGACCAAGCTCACGCAGCTCACCGGTCGCGGCCTCACGCTGGAATACGCCTCGCCCGAGCAAATCACTGGCGAGGCAACGGTGGCCGCGAGCGATGTCTATTCGCTGGGCGTGCTGCTGTTTCATCTGTGCACCGGCAACCGTCCGTTCGCAGGCAGCAGCACACGCGCCGCGCTCGAATACGCGATGGTCAACTCGGATCCCCCGCGCCCATCGGCGAGCATCGCCACGCAAAACGCCGACCCGAACAACCCGGCGCTCGCTGATCAAATCAATCCACCGGTTGACGCTTATCGTTTGCGTGGTGACCTCGACGCCATCATCAGCCGCGCGATGCGTCTGGTGCCCGCCGAACGCTACCCGACCGCAGCAGCGCTCGCCGCAGATCTCGACGCATGGATGACCGGGCGGCCCACGTCGATGCATGCCGGTGACCGCACGTATGCATCGCGCTTGTGGTTCAAGCGGCACTGGAAAATCGTCAGCGCAATCGCCGCATCGGTCGTGCTCGTCATCGCCGCGCTGGGCGTCAGCCTGTGGCAACGCAGCGTCGCCATCGGCGCGACGGAGGCGACTGCGCGCCACCTTGACGGCGTGATGGCGCAGTTGCCCGCGCTGGGCACCATTGACAGCGAGGCAACGGTTGAAGCCAAGCGTCAATACGCCGCGTTACTGCTACGCCTGAACCGCCCCATAGACGCTTTGACGGTCGTCGATGAGGCGCTGTCCCTTGTAGCGGCCAAATACGGCAAGACGAGTCCGATTTACGGCAAACTTTTGCTCGGGCGCAGCGCGGCACTGGATGCGCTGGGTCGCACCGACGAAGCCCGCACGGCGCAACGCGAGGCGGCGCGGATTGTTGAGTCCAAGTGACAACTGTTTTGCAAGCAGCTTTTAACTGAAACGGCGTGTGATCCGGGGCTGACGCTATTTTTTACAGAAAGTCGATAATGCGTATTATCAGCCGCTTGCCCTCATGCTGCGGTGATTTTGGCGAAAAGTCGTTCGCATTTCGCAACTCCCGAGGAACCGTTGCAGAATGACGCTTGATGCGCTCTGATTCCACCTCACCTTTGCCACCCTCGCCGCGCCAGCAATCGTCTACGCCAACGCCCACCGTCCTCGTGCAACGCGCTGCCGACGGTGATGCCGGCGCGATGCGAGCGTTGTTCACCGAGCTGTATCCCGACATCAAACGCCTCGCGCGCTCAAAACTTGCGCACGCTGGCGGCGTCACCGGGCTCAACGCCACAGCGCTCGTGCATGAGGGTTTCATGCGGATGGCGGAGCGCGAAGGTTTGCAGGGTTCGACGCGGTTGCAGTTTTTCGCGTACGTTGGCAAGGTGTTGCGCTCCATCGTCATCGACTTCATTCGCGAACGCGACGCGGATAAACGCGGCGGCGGCGTCAAACTGCTCACCATGTCAAACGCGGACGCTTCGCCTGCCGTATGGATGGAAAGCGCCGATCTGATTGATCTGGATCGCGCGCTGGACGAGCTCAAATCCTTCGACGAACGGCTCTATCAAATCGTCGAAATGCATGCGTTCTCCGGGCTCTCCTGCACTGAAGTCGGCATCGAGCTGGGCGTCACGGAGCGCACCATCAATCGCGACCTCGCGAAGGCACGCGCCCTGCTCGCGCAGGCGCTCGGCACTGCGGCTGCCTGAACGCCGAGTTAAAAAAACCGAATTTCTGCACACTGCGCTTGCCGCAGCCCGCGTCTGCCGCTCGAAATGTCGGACTTTTCTCCGCGTTGCGTCTATCGCCGGACGAAAGACGAATTCGTCAACATTCAAGCGGAGGTGCGGTCTATGTTTACTTTATTTCAGAGGTGCAAGGCGGTCACGGTGATTGCCTTGTCAGGCGTACTGGCGTGGTTGCCGATTTCAGCGAGCGCGCAAACGTGTCCGTTCGACGACGGCAACTCGTCGCTGGCGGTCGAAGGATTGGTGCTCACTCGCTATGCGCTCGGGCTTACGGGTGCGCCGCTGGTGGCCAATTCCGGTATCAATGCAGTCGATGCGCCCACCGTAGAAGCTGCGATCAACTGCCACAGTTGCGGGCTCAACATTACCGGCAACCTGACCATGACCGTGGCCGACGCCACCATCATCAGTCGCAAGCTTGCAGGAATGACCGGCAGCGCGCTCACCAACGGCCTCGCGCTCGGCAGCGGAACGCGCAACACGTCCGCTGCGGTGCAGAGCTTTTTGCTGTCGGGATGCGGTGCGACCGGCGGCACAGTCACCGGCATCACGGCCGGAACCGGCCTCACGGGCGGCACCATCAGCGCCAGCGGGATCATCGCTGCCGACACTACGTATTTGCAACGACGCGTGAGCGCGTTTTGTTCAGTAGGACAGAGCATTCGCGCCATCGCTGCCGACGGGACCGTAACTTGCCAAACAGATTCGACGGGATCACCGTACGCTTTCGTGCTTTACGGAAACGCTTTTGGCACGGCGGGCGTGCTCGGCACCAGTGACGACCAGGACATGAAAGTCGTCGCCGGTGGCAGCAAGGTGAGCCTTGAGGTCGCGGGCGGCAATGGCCTGCGCGTATTTAAAACCACTAGCGTGCCGAGTTCACCCAACGTCGTCAACGGCTCAGTGAGCAACACCTCAACGAACATCAATTATGCGGGCGTGATGATTGGCGGAGGCGGCAGCTCAAACACTAACTGCTACGCGCCCGCAACAGCAACGAATAACCGACCGTGCGCCAATCGTACAAATTCCAACTACGCAACCATCAGTGGCGGACTTGCGAATTCCGTTACGGGCAGCTCGGGCGGTTATGTTGGAGGCGGCGAATCAAATACCGCTGGGGGCGATTACGCCACCGTTAGCGGAGGAATTAGCAACACGGCGCTCACACAAAGCGTGGTGGCAGGAGGCGTTTCCAACATCGCAAACGGCTTTGATAGCGCGGTGGGCGGTGGCGCAAACAACACCGCAGGCGGAAGCTACAGCGCTGTGCCCGGCGGAAATCTCAACGTCGCTGGCGGTGCCACGAGCCTGGCCGCAGGTAATCGCGCTAAGGCCACGCACGATGGCTCATTTGTCTGGGGCGATAGCGTCGCCGCAGACGTTACCACCACTGCCGACAACCAGTTCGTCATCCGCTCGACGGGTGGTGTCCACCTGAGCCCGCCAACGCGCCTGTATTTCGGGATGCAAACCCGGCAAATGATTAATCTGTGGGGAACCAGCGCCACCACGCCTGACGAATTCGGCATTGGTGTGCAGACGGCCGCTGCTTATTTCCGCTCGAACAGTAATTTCTGCTGGTTCAAGGGTGGTACGCACAGCGACACTTTTTGCACGCCAGGAGGCAGTGGTACTGTGCAGATGGCGTTGCGCGACACGGCTGCTGCCATCACCGCAGTCGGGCACTTGTACGCTGCGTCGTTCAATATTGGAAGTGATCGCGCCGTGAAGACGGCGATTCAATCGATCAACCCACGCAATGTGTTGAGCAAAGTGCTGGCGATGCCGATCACCAGCTGGGCCTACAAAACCGACCACAAAACTCGCCACATTGGCCCGATGGCGCAAGACTTTCACAAGGCGTTCGGCTTGGGCGGAAGCGAAAAGTCCATCGCCACAGTGGACGCCGACGGCGTAGCGCTAGCGGCGATTCAAGGGCTGCACCAAATCGTTAAAGACAAACAATCGAGGATCGAGGTGCTAGAGAAACTGAACGCGACCATGCATAAAAAACTGGCAGCCATTGAAAAGCGTTTGGGAATGTGAGTTGCGATTTTGAATGCCCGTTGCACATGGCCTGACGGGCGAATAATCATAAAAGCTTTACTCTTTCCCGCGCGCGCCTTGATCCAATGCAGAATGTTGGAAAGAGAGGCCATTTTGCAGTCATCATTGGTGCCGACAGTTCCCGTGCAGTGCGCCGCCAGCGGAGATACTGTGGCAAAGCGCGACTTGTTTACCAGGACATATCGCGACATCAAGCAACTTGCATTCTTATCGTCTAACACTCGATGAGCACGCCTTTCAACGTTCGCAGCGAAGCCTGGCCCCGCGTATCTGCGCTCCTGGATCTTGCCTATGACATGGACGAAGCGGAGCGCGCACATTTGCTGGCGACAGTCATCGCCGACGACGCAGACTTGGGCGCGGAGTTGGCACGCCTGCTGCCCGCCATTGCGGCTGCACAAACGAATATAAGCAGCGCCGACGCAGCACCGTTCACGGCCCTGTTGAGCGAAGCGCTCGCGCAAGCTGCGCAAACCGAAAGCCCAAACAGCGCGGGCACACTGTTCGGCGCATGGACGCTCGCCGAAAAGATTGGCATGGGCGGGATGGGCGAGGTCTGGCGAGCGCAGCGCAGCGACGGCTTGTTTAACGGAGCCGCCGCGATCAAACTATTGCGCAGCGACTTGCCCGCCGACAAACTCGCAGCCCGATTTGCTCGCGAGCGCGCCGTGCTGGCGCGCCTCAATCATCCGAATATTGCACGCTTGCTGGATGCAGGCATCGCCAACGAACAGGCCTTCATCGTCCTGGAGTTGGTGAAGGGCGAACCCCTGCTCGCGTTCGCTGCCACGCGCGCGCCCAGCCTCGCGAGCCGCGTGCGGCTGATCCGCGACATCGCGCACGCGGTTGAGCATGCGCACAGCCAGCTCGTGCTGCATCGTGATCTAAAACCCTCGAATGTTTTGGTCGCAGGCGACGGCACAGTGAAGCTGCTCGACTTTGGCATCGCGGCCGCACTTGATGAGGCGACCAGCGCCGACACGACGCCAAATCTCACCCAATTAACCGGGCGCGGTCTCACGCTCGAATACGCCGCACCGGAGCAAATTCTCGGCGAGCCGACCGTCACCGCGAGCGACGTGTATTCACTGGGCGCAATGCTGTTTCATCTCGCTACCGGACAGCGCCCGTTCGCAGCGAAGGCCAATCGCGCTGCGCTTGAATATTCCGTAGTGCATGACGAAGCGCCTCGCGCTTGGACTTCCGTGGTGCGCCGATACGACGCGACAACGAAAGCTGACGAAATCACGCCGCCGTCGGACGTCAAAGCGCTCAACGGTGATCTCGACGCCATCATCGCAAAGAGCTTGCGAAAACTGCCGACAGAACGCTACGCGACTGCCACTGCTTTCGCCAACGATCTCGATGCGTGGCTCACGAAATCGCCAATCTCAATTCGAGCGGATGATCGCAGCTATCGCACGCGGCTTTGGTTGTGTCGCAATTGGCGGTTGGCAGCATTGGGTGGCGTTGCAGTCGCGGCCATCACTTTGGGGCTCGGTGTCAGTCTGTGGCAGCGAAACGTTGCCGTCAACGAAGCGGCACGGGCGACCGACGAAGCCAGCCGCGCCAGCAAAGTGGCCGACTATCTGGGAGAGCTAATTCAGAGCGCCAGCCCCGACAATCACGGCGGAAATTGGCCAACCGTCATCGCACTTCTGGAGCAATCCGAAAAGGATATTGACGAAAAATTCAGGGACGACCCGAAGACAAAATCGCTGTTGTTGGAGCGAATGGCCGACACCAATAATGCGCTCAACCGCAATATGGTGGCCCTTGCCCAGTACGAAGCACTGCTGTCAACCTTGGAAAAATCCGGGGAGACGGGCACTGCGCGCGCAATCGAGGTGCGCTCGAACTATGCCTCGATGTTGGGGCGCGTTGGACGCCACGAAGACGCGCTCAAGCAGAATGAAATGCTGAAGGAAACAATCGCGGCGCTGTATGGCATGCAGAGCGAACAATACGGAAACGTGCTGTTGAATATCGCAACCGGTGCGGCGAGTGTCGGTCGCCACGATGAAGCCCGCGCGTTGCAGAAAGAAGGCGCGGCGATTCTCACAAAGGTGTTTCCGAATGACCTGAAAAAGCGTGTAAATATCGCGAACGACGTAGCGGTGGGTTTCACCCGACGCGCGATGTGGCGTGAGGCCGAAGCTGCGCTCGCTGCAGTAGAGACCGACTTTCCAGCATTTGCCGCCTTGGGCAACGTCTCTACGCGAGATGCGCTGGTGCAACGAAACAATCTGGAAAGTATTCGCATCCGCCTTGGCAAATTTGACGCTGTTGATGCGCGTTTGCAGGCCAATTCGGTGGCGGCCACTGCACTGTTGGGGGTCGACAATCAGATTGCCTACGCCAGCGAGGATTTGCGCGCAACGCTCGCTGCGTCAGAGGGTCGATTCGCCGACAACTACGCGCTGACGCAGATCAGAATCGAATCCATTCGACGGCAGAAAGGCTTCAATCCCGCTGATCGAATCGTGGAGGAGCTGATACTAATTCGCGACGCATCGATCCATGATCGGATCAACGCGGGCAACATAGTTGCCCGGACGAAAGCCGTCGAAAGCCGTGCACTGTTGCAAAAACTCGTATCGGCCATTGCGATAGAAATTCCACAGCCGGGCCTGAGCCGGAGCTACGCTTATCGAACGGCCATTGACACTGCTGTTACCACGCAGCAATTAAATATTGCGCGGGAAGCACTGCGCCTGGCACGTGAAAACACACGACTGGCTGGGATAACGAATCCAGAGCGTCTGGCTCAACTGGATCGTGCCGAAGCCGCGATCATGTTCGCTGATGGCGACGGACGGCGTGCCGTAACCTTGCTTCAGTCACGATTTGATTTGTACGAAAGAGTGGGTGAAGGCGACACGCCGCGCCGCGCGACTCTTTGGGTTCAGCGAGCGCTCTATGAATGCAGCTTTGATACGGATGCCGCAATGAAGTCGGCAACGCAAGCTCGCGATATTTTTAGTCGCACGGGCGGTACTCCTCTGCAGTTTGTAGCGTTGTTGACGTACATCGATGCCCGAGTCAGTGGCGACAAGGCCCGCATCAAAGCTGCGGAAGAAGCCGTCGACACCGCTTATCTACGCCAACGTAAAAGCGTCTGGTCACCGCCTCATTTGCCGAGCGTCTGAAGTCGGCGAACGTCCGAAACATTGTGTGGCACTGTGCGTGCTACAGACGATTAGCGAATGTCGGGATTTTCTATGGTTTGCGTCTATCGCTCCACTTCCCTATGAAAGAGCGACATGCATCTCGATTTCAATTCAATCCGCCGCGATAAAGCTCGCGTCGTCGCCACCAGTTTTCTGCTATTTCTGTGTACTGTGGCTCACAGCCAAACACCTGTACCCACTGCGGATTTGACGGGTCTTTCCGATCCACCCGGACTCTCGCGCTTTGCTGGGTCGGTACTCGTCTATCGCAACGACTCGGCCTACGATGAAGTCAAACTGCCCGTCTCGAAAACAGCCAACGTTGATGGCAAAGTCGTCGCGCCGAAAACGCTGGATCGCGCCGGTCAGCGCGCAGCATTGCAATGCATAACGCCCGCGGGAAAGAGCGCGCTGGAAGTGCTACGCAACTATCAACAGGCAACCAAACCCGCTGGTTTTGAGACCGTTTACGAATGCGCGGGCGATGGCTGCGGACGCACGCCTGACATCAGTCGCTACTACTTTGCTGCGCTGGTGATGCCGGAAAGCTACTGGGCCAGTGTTGGTGACCGGACGCCCGCCTATTGCGGCGGCAGCCAACGAATCGGTGATTTTCGTTACGCCGTGTTCGACAACAAGACCACCGGCGCAACGCTGGCAGTCATGACGTGGCGACCGGGTGACGTTTCGTCGTACTGCGTCGAATCGGATTACAAGTCGCGGGCCAGTGTTTTCGTCGTGAGCATTCAGCCGAAAGCGCGCGAACAGTTGATGGAAATGCTCACTGCATCGGAGATGGGTCAGAGCCTGACGGCAACCGGAAAGGTCGCGGTGTACGGCATTTTGTTTGACACCAACAAAGCAGAAATCAAAGCAGAAAGCAAAGCTTCGCTTGATCAGATTGGCGCGCTACTGAAGCAACAGGAATCGCTCAAGCTGCATGTGGTTGGCCACACCGACAACGTCGGCAACCTGCCCGCCAATCTCGACCTCAGTAAGCGCCGCGCCGACGCAGTGGCAGCGGCGCTCAGGCGCGACTACGGCATCACGCGTGATCGTCTCACCGCGAATGGTGTTGGCAGCCTTGCGCCAGTCGCATCTAATGCGAGCGATGCGGGCAGGGCAAAAAATCGTCGCGTTGAACTGGTATTGCAATAAGCCGGACAAGTAGCGCGGCACCGCTGTAGCCGGAAGTTTCGCCTTCGGGCAAAGGTGCCGCCACCCGCTTTATCGACTGCGTTTTCCGTCCATGCTGAACGCGCCCGCTCCCCATGCGGCGACTGTCAGCAAACCGCCGATGACAGCAATGTTCTTGTTGAACAGAAGCTGTTGCCTCATTTTTTGCGCCTCAGGTATCGCCCAGCAGTTGTGGAAAATGAGCGTCGCGGCGAGCGTGAACACCACAAGCGTGAGCGTGAGCGTGGCCCAGCGAACTTTAAAGCCCAGAATCAGCCCCATACCACCGCCCACTTCGACGATGATCGCGATGGCCGCAGCCACTTCGGGCAGGGGCGCGCCTTTTGAAGCGATATAGCCAGCGGTGCCCGCGAAGCCAGCAATTTTGCTGATACCCGCCGGCAGAAATAGCTACGCGAGCATCAGGTGCCCGATGAGAGTCAGTGGGTCATGAAGTGAATTGAGCAGGGTATGTCCCGGAATTTATTTTTGATACACGTTAATGGTCGGCACTCACACGATTGCGAACGAGCATTGTGTGCGTGTTCGTGTGCTCGCGCAAATGCTGCGCCGATGTTAATAGGCAACACCAATTCGCGATGCTCGATGCTCGATGCCGTGGCACGCGGAGGCGGATTGGCGGCGGCGCCTCGATTCCTGCGCTTCGTTAAGGCGTGGGCAGCGGATTTTAGTCGCGCCCATGTTGAACGATTTTGAAGCGCGATGTCGCAGCTTGACTCGCGATTGCGTCTAACGTGAATTGAACTCCCAAAAAAAGAAATATAGTCATGCGCACTCTTAAACAGGGGGCCGTGGGGCCTGACGTTGCAGCAATGCAATTGCTGCTCAACACGATCCCGCAAACCTTGATCGCCCGGTTGGTTGAAGACGGCGTGTTCGGTCGCAAAACGACCGCACGCGTGATCGAATTTCAGAAGAACGCGAAGCTCGTCGTCGACGGCGTGATCGGGCCTCAATCCTGGTTCATGCTCGACGAATTGACCAAGGCGCTGTTGCCCGGTGGCAAGCATCCGGCAGGGCTCGGCGCGTGGCGCGACGAACCGTTTCGTGAGGCGGTGCTTCGAGTCGCGCTGGGCGAAGCGTTGCCCGTTTCTAACGTCAGTGACTTTGTGTCAATGCCAGCGGTCATCGACCCGAACGAGCCGACGCCGCTAGGGAAAACACCGACCAAAACGCCCAGCAGTTTTCGCTTCGGCTGGCCGCGCCTGAAGCAGTATTACGACGAAGCAGTGATCGGCGTCGGCCCCAATTTCTGGCGGCAAACCAACGAACTCAAAATCAATGGCCAGATCGAAATCATCACCCATCTCAACGGCGTGCGCGGCAATAACTGGCGCGTCCCGAATATCGCCGACCCCAACAAGGGTGGCATGCATTGGTGCGGCATCTTCGCCACCTGGTGCTGGATCAAGGGCGGTGTGCCAACTAAATGGCCATTTGGCGGGCCACCCGTTGGCATCAGGAAACGCGCCTTTTCGATGGGCGATTTGCCGAAACCGGGTGACATGTTGGTGCAGGGCGGGAGCCTCGTGCATCACAGCTTGTTGCTGCCCGACAGTGTCGGCAACGGTGATTTTTTAGTGGTAAACGGAAATTCAGACGGACAAAGCGTGTTGATCAAAACGATCAAGCGCCAATCCGTTGTAGCGGTCTACAGCCTGGAAGATTTCTCCCTGACGTAGCAATCGTCCCGCGCGCTTGCCAAGCGAGCTACTTGAGCGCAGCGAACACCGACTCAGTTATCGCGTCGACATTGCCGACACCATCGACGCGTTTGTACTGGGGCGCGCCGACTGCGCCCGCCTTTGCGAGATCGCCGTAGTATCCGAGAAGTACTTCGGTCTGATCGTGATACACCCTCAGGCGAAACTTGACCGTTTCTTCTTTGTCGTCGTCACGTTGAATCAGGTCCTCACCCGTCACGTCGTCCTTGCCCGCGACTTTCGGCGGGTTGTGTGTGACGTGGTAAACGCGGCCCGAAGCCGGATGCACGCGACGACCGCTCATGCGATCCACGATCGCTGAATCGGGCACGGCGATTTCGAGCACGTAATCAAGCGCAACTCCCGCATCCTTCATCGCCTCGGCCTGCGGAATCGTGCGCGGAAAACCGTCGAACAGATAGCCCGGCGTGCAATCGGGCTGGGTCAGGCGCTCTTTGACCAAACCGATGATGATGTCGTCGCTGACGAGCGCTCCGGAATCCATCACTTTCTTCGCAGCCATCCCGAGCGGCGTGCCAGCTTTTACGGCCGCGCGCAGCATGTCCCCCGTAGAAATCTGTGGAATGCCAAATTTTTCGCAAATAAACTTCGCTTGCGTGCCTTTGCCCGCCCCCGGGGCACCGAGAAGTATGAGTCGCATGTGCTCGATTCTTAGTAGTGTGGATGTGTTGGCTGAAATTCTTTCGCCTGATTATCGCCTGCGTCGTCTTGCGCTGCGCTTACGTGGTGCGTTCCTGCGGCGAATTGAAGTATCAGCTTTTTCATGGAGCCCTTATTTCATGGGGGCCTATTCGTCATTTGTAGACAAGTCGATAAAGCGCGATATGCGACGTCAGCCCTTATCTATACGTCGTTCCAGCGTTAAGTTGTTTACTGTAATCGAGAATGAATCGTCGCGGAAAACATTAGGTCGCCGGAGACGCGAAGAACCAATGCCCAAACGCGCTTGACGTCACTCGGCTACGAACGCACCACCGGCGTGGCAACCACCACGTCCGCATTCTGTGCACGATGCCGTAGCGCATGATCGATCAAAACGAGCGCCAGCAACGCCTCCGCAATCGGCGTCGCGCGAATGCCCACGCAAGGATCATGGCGACCGTGCGTGTTGATCGTGACGGCGTTACCCTGTTTGTCGATCGTCTCGCGATCCAGACGCATGCTGGACGTCGGCTTGATCGCGATGTTCACTGTGATCGGCTGGCCGGTCGAAATGCCACCGAGCACACCGCCGGAATTGTTGCTCGCAAATTTACCATCGCGAATCTCGTCGGAATGCTCGGTGCCTTTTTGCGTGACGCTCTTGAAGCCAGCGCCGATCTCGACGCCTTTGACGGCGTTGAGGCCCATCATCGCGTGCGCAATATCAGCGTCGAGTCGGTCGAACACCGGTTCTCCCCAACCTACTGGGAGATTGACCGCTTCGACATAAATTTTCGCGCCACAGCTATCGCCGCTTTTGCGCATTTCGTCCATGTAATTTTCGAGTTCGGCGAGCTTTGGTGAATCGGGCTTAAGGGGTGCGAAGAATGGATTGCCGGAAGGACCTGTGTCCGGGCCAGCATCCGCGTCATCGTGGGATTCAAACGGAATCACCACGTCACCAATCTGCGCGCAATAACCGCGAACAATCACGCCGTAACGCTCCGCCAGCCATTTCTTTGCCACCGCGCCCGCCGCCACAATCGGCGCCGTCAGCCGCGCCGACGAGCGACCGCCTCCGCGATAGTCGCGCTGGCCAAATTTCATCCAGTACGTGTAATCGGCATGCCCCGGCCGAAACGTCTGCGCGATGTTGCCGTAATCCTTGCTGCGCTGATCGGTGTTGCGGATCAAGAGGCCAATCGGCGTGCCCGTCGTTACGCCTTCGAACACGCCTGAGAGGATTTCGACGGTGTCGTCTTCTTTGCGCTGGGTGACATGTCGCGAAGTACCCGGCTTACGCCGATCCAGATCGGGTTGAATGTCCTCGGCAGACAGCGGCATCCCCGGCGGACAGCCGTCAATAACGCAACCAATTGCAGGCCCGTGCGACTCACCAAAGGTGGTGACGGAGAAAAGGTGACCTAGGGTGTTTCCAGACATTCTGGGATTTTAGGCGGTATGGTCGAGTCAAGTTGTATACGCACCTAGTCAAAGCCCACCGATAACTTCAGCGCGCCAGACCTGTACTTCGCCGACAGCTAAAAGCAATCACCGTGACTGCACGCGGCCGCCAACCAAGACAAGAACGCGATCGGAAACCAAGAGAAGGGTACAGCAATGGCAGCAATCAGAATCGCTCCATACCCTTCTTCATGCTTCCTGAAAATTAACCACATGCCGCCGATCAAAATGGGCAACGTGAAAAGAGCACCTATCACGCCGAATTTAAACGGTAGAGGCCGAATCAAATATTGCGTTGTTGCAGCAAAAAAGACCCCCACGCAACATACCGCGTAAAGCGCTACGATGACGACAAGTCTCCACCCGACGCGTTCATACGGAAATATCTTGAATCCACGGACAAGGATGGTCAGAGGCACAAGAAAGGCCAGCAGTAGTAGCAACTCCACTAACGCATCTCCCCCCGCATCTCCCGCACCGTAGCCTCCAACCCCGCCGCAGTCACATTCCCCGCAGGCACCAAAGCCCCGCCCGCCAGCTCAATCCGGTTGAAGAATCCACGGAAGCGCTTAAACGCATCGCCATCTGCGGCCCGGCTGAAAAAACTGCCCCATAGCCCGCGCAGCGCGAGTGGCACCACGGGCGCTCCCGTCTGGGCAACGATCCGCTCAATGCCGGGTCGGAACGGATTCATCTCGCCGTCTTTAGTGAGTTTTCCTTCGGGAAAAATGCACACCACTTCACCCTCAGCAAGCGCCTGCTTCACGCGATCAAACGCTTTTTCCATCATCGCCGGATCCTCTTTGGCGCTGGCAATCGGGATGGCTTTCATCTGACGGAACACCCACGCCAGCCCCGGCGTTTTGAAAATCGCATGATCCATCACGAACTGGATGGGACGGCGGCATGCGGCCGAGATTACCAAAGCGTCGACGTAGCTGACGTGATTCGCAACCACGATCACTGGCCCCTTATCGGGAATATTTTCGAGCCCCTTGACGCGCAGACGATAGACAAACGAAATCAGTATCCAGCAGATGAAGCGCAGCAAAAACTCCGGCGTGAGTGTGTAGATATACGCCGCGACCAGCGCGTTAAGAATGCCAATCGTGAGAATCAATTTCGGCACGTCAAAGCCCGCGAATTTGATCAGGACAATCGCCAGCACCGCCGAGGTCACCATGAAAATCGCATTCAAAATGTTGTTCGCTGCGATGATGCGCGAACGATGTGATTCATCCGACCGCTCTTGAATCAGGGCATACAGTGGCACGCTGTAAAGACCGCCACTCAACGACAGCATGAACAAGTCGAACACCACGCGCCAGTGCTCGGATTTGCCGATGAATTCCATCGCGCCGCTCTGACCGACCGGATGCAGGCCTTTGGTCGCGAAGTACAAATCGATAGCAAAGACGCTCATGCCGATAGAGCCGAATGGCACCAGACCAATCTCCACCTTTTTACCGGACAGCCGTTCGCACAACAGCGATCCCACGGCGACACCCACTGCGAAAACGGCGAGCAACAACGTCGCCACCTGCTCGTTTCCACCCAGCACATCTTTGCTCATATTGGCGAACTGGTTCAGCAGCATCGCACCATAAAACCACAGCCAGGAAATGCCCAGCATCGAGCGCCAGACGACGATATTTTTTGCCGCCAGCCGCAAGTTGTTCGCGGTTTCTGTGAAAGGGTTCCAGTTCAGCTTGAGCGTTGGATCGGTCGCCGCCGCAGCCGGGATAGTGCGACTCACGAGGTAGCCAATCACGGCCACAATGATCGTCACCGCAGCCACGTAGGTGGGCCCGCTCGGCTTCAACGCGACCACCACGCCGCCGACAATCGTGCCGACCAGAATCGCCACAAACGTGCCCGATTCCACCAGCGCGTTGCCGCCAACAAGCTCATCGCTGCGCAACGCCTGCGGCATGATCGCGTACTTCACAGGCCCGAACAGCGTCGAATGCAGCCCCATTGCGAACAGGCAGACAAACAGGATGCCGAGGTTTGCCGTGACAAATCCCACGGCGGAGAGCGCCATCACCACGATCTCGAAAACCTTAACGCCGCGAATCACGCGCGTCTTTTCGTATTTGTCGGCGAGCTGCCCGGCGAATGCCGAGAACAACACAAACGGCAGGATGAACACGGCACCCGCTGCGTTCACCAGCAGATTCGAATCCATACCGGCCAAAGTCATGCCTCCGAACGCCATGAAAATAATCATTCCGTTCTTGAACACGTTGTCGTTCATCGCGCCCAAAAACTGCGTCCAGAAGAACGGAGCAAAGCGGCGCTCACCGAGCAAGGCAAATTGACTGTGTTCTGACATGGCTATTCCTGATTGTTGTGGTGAACGTCGCGCAGCCGGAGCATATCAAGCAGTCGTTGCTCGCGCGTTGCGTCGAATCCGCACTGAACCAGTCGGTGCTTCGGATTCTCAAATGTGCCGAAAAGCGCATCCCACAAAGGTAGGTCCGAATAGTTGTTTCTGTGGACGCCCGCCTCATGATGAATTCGGTGCATTTCGGGACGCTGAACAAACAGACCGATCCAGTGCGGCGTTGCCACGTTCATGTGCACAAAGAACTGACTGCAAGCGATGCAAGTTGCGTGCAGAATGAACGTTTCCGTCGAAACGCCGAGCAAGATGAAGCTCAGTGAAAGGTTGAGAAGCGTGTCAGCTACGACCTCAAACGGGTGCTTGTAGAACGTGGTAATCGTCTCAATTCGCTGCGGGCTATGATGGAGCTGATGCGTCCATCGCCACAGCAAATCACTGTCATGCCGAACGCGATGCCACCAGTAAAAGACAAACGTACTGAGCAGCCAATTCGTGCTCACTTGAAACCAAATGGCTTCGCCGCTTAGATCGAACAGAGCAAACGAATCTAAGGGATCGACAAATGAAAACCAGGCAAGCACGATGCTCGCAACCAGTATCAGCTCAAGCGCAACAAAGCATGCAGCGCGGCGTGACCATCCTGTCACTTGTGGCAGCGTAGTGCCCGGATGCGCCCGCTCAAGCGCGCCAGCAGCGGCACCAACGACGATTGAAGTAGCAAACATTTGCGCATCCTTAAGAGATGGCTGGTTCGCCACCGATGCCTGAATTGTTTGTCACAAACCCATCGTTGATTCACTTCTCGCATTGAGTATCACTTATCAATACTGTGCGTCGCCTCAACATCTCGCGAATTACTTCTTCACCGCATTCGGGAAGAACAACTGCTCGCCACCAATTTTGTAGCCCGCAATCGTCGCCTGCCCTTCAGCGCTCACCAGCCAGTTGATGAATTTCTGTCCCGCTTCAGCCTTGACATGCGGATGCTTTTTCGGGTTGACCAGAATCACACCGTATTGGTTGAATAGTTTGACATCACCTTCAACGATGATTTTCAGGTTCTGACGATTTTTGAACGACAACCAAGTGCCGCGATCCGCGAGGACATAAGCGTTCATGGCGGCGGCGGTATTAAGCGCGGGGCCCATGCCGGAGCCTGTGTCGCGATACCACGCCTGCTTTTCTGTTGCCGGATCAAGGCTCGCCATTTTCCAGTAGCGCAACTCTGCAGCATGCGTGCCGCTCTTGTCACCGCGTGACACGAACGCCGCTTTGTTGGCGTACACCGATTTGAGGCCGGCAACAATGTCCTTGCCCGCCGCTTTGGCTGGGTCATCGCTTGGGCCAACAAGAACAAAATCGTTGTACATCACGGCGATGCGCTCAACGCCCGCGCCCTCTGCGATGAATTTTTCTTCTGCAACCTGATCGTGCACGAAGACCACGTCTGCGTCGCCGCGACGGCCTACGTCAAGCGTCTGTCCCGTTCCCAGAGCCACGACCTTCACGGCAATTCCTGTGGCCTTCTGCGCTTGTGGCAGCAGGTAGCCGAACAGTCCCGATTGCTCCGTCGAGGTGGTGGACGAGACTGTGATCGTGGGCTCTTGCGCCAGCACTGATGTAGGCGCCAAGGCACCCAGCGAAATCGCGGACAGCGTAACCGCGACCAGGTTAGAAATTCGTTTCATAAAGATTCTCCTTCGAGGTAAATCCGCGCGGCGGCGGAATGAGGTGATACAAAAAATTCAGCGGCGGGTCGGTCTTCGACGATCATTCCGCCGTCCAGGAAAACAATTCGATGAGCCAGACGTCTGGCTTGCGCGACGTTGTGCGTCGTGAGTACCAGCGTCGTGCCTTCGGATTGAACGGCTTTCAGCAATGCCTCGACGTCGCGCATAGCGGTGGGGGCGAGGTTTGCAGTGGGCTCATCAGCGAGCAGCAAGCGCGGCTTGCAAGCCCAGGCGCGGGCGAGCGACAGACGCTGTTGCTCACCGCCCGAGAGTGATCGTGCCTGTTGGTTAGCCGTTGCGCTCAAGTTGCATGCGGTGAGCGCGCGATGCGCTTGTTCGGTACATGCCGGCTCCGCAATGCCACGAATCGAAAGAACATAGCGCACGTTGTCCAGAACGGTGCGTCGAAGTAATGCTGGCCTTTGAAAAATCAGCGACTGCTCATGCAAAGACAGAGTTTGCAAGCTGCCAAGACTTGGTGAAATAATTGCGTTGCATAGCTTCAGTAGCGTCGATTTACCCGCACCATTGGCTCCCAGCACGACGACACTTTCACCTTCTGAAATAGTGAGATCGATCTCCGAGAGCAGTGCTTTGCCGTCGACGATCACCGAGGCCCGGTGTATTTTCACCAGCGCAACGGGTAAGTTGGGATGAGCCTTGGCCTCAAGCATGACGCCGCTCCATCCTCGCCTTTAGAGTCTGCGCAAAACCGTTGACGATGAGCACTAGCGTGACGAGCAAAAGGCCAAGCGCTAACGCCAGCGGCAGATCACCCTTCGAGGTCTCCAGCGCAATCGTCGTCGTCATCACGCGCGTCGAACCTGCGATATTGCCACCCACCATCATCACCGCGCCGACCTCGGCGATGGCACGCCCAAATCCTGCGAGCAGCACAACCGCAAGCGAGAAGCGCGCCTCGAACAACAGCGTGAGGATGCGCTGCCATGCGCTTAATCCCAACGATGTGAACCAGTCACGGAGCGGGACATGCGCGTCCTCGATGGTTTGTCGCGCGAGTGCGGCAATGATCGGCGTGATCAAAATGGTTTGTGCCATCACCATGCCAGCCGGTGTAAACAGCCAACCTAATGGGCCCATCGGACCGCTACGTGAAAGCAGGAGATACACAATCAGCCCGACTACCACCGGCGGCAACCCCATTGACGCGTTGAGCACCACAACAATCGGAGTTCGCAAGCGACTTGACGTCAACGCAGCCCAAGCACCGAGTGGCAGCCCAATCAATGCGGCGATCACGGTGGCGGTCGCGCTCACGCGCAGCGACAACGCAGTGATTTCGAGCAGCGTCGAATCGCCGGCGAGCAGCAGCGAGCTCGCTGCTGCCATCGAATCGCCGAAGAGACTCACTTCGGGATCAATGCGGTGGCAGACGATAACTGCATCGGCATCAACAAGACCGCAGCTTGCGCGTTTTCAACTTCTGACAGCCTTAGCTCGTAGCGTTCGCCCAGCACAACATCGAATCCGAGGTTCTTCCCGACCCCCGCACAGCCGAGCCAGCGATCCGAGCGAACCGATGCCGCAGCGGTTTGACCCTGCGCGCGCACAACGTCAATCCAGGCGCGCTGATCGAGAAATACCTCTAGGTGGCCGCTCAAAGGCGCGGTGAACTCAACAACACCACCAAAGCTCGATTTGTTGCCGCCCGCGTCTGCGCGTGCACGACGGCTAAACGTTAGGGTTTCGGCAGGTTGCAGGGTCATTGTTAACCGTTTCGCAACTGCAACAACCGGAAATACAGCCGCCTCATTGTCGATTGCGCGACCTACCGCAGCGGACACGGCAAGAGGCACGCTGGTCCAGGCCGCATGGGCATCCTTGAGTTGCGCGTCAACCTGCTTGCAAACCAGCGCAGGCGCAGAGAAACCAAGCTCTGCCATCACTTTTTGAGCGCGCTGCGACAGCACAAAACGCACAAATTCACGTGCCGCATCGGGGGCATCCGGCGTGAACCCAAGAGCATAAGAAGTCGCGACGACAAACGCGGCAGGCACTTTTAGGCTAGTGATTTTGGGGTCCGCCTTTTGAGCGATGCGGCCGTTGGTGCAGTACGTCACAAAGATATCGGCACGTTTCTCCAGCAGAATGCGGGCATACGGAGACGTGTTGTCGGCCAGATTTACCTCGGCACCCGTCAATTTTTTGGCCTTTGCATCCAGCGCCGCCAAGGCACCGGGTCGAGCGGCGTCGATCTTCCTGATCATCTCCCAGGTGTAGTCGCCGGAGGGGTCAGCTCCGGGGGTCGATGTGCCTAGTACGACGTTCGGTGCGAGCAGTGTGTCGATCAGATTCGATTCTGAAATCGCAAAGTCCGGCCGCGCGATGACGCAAAGCGAATTGCTGGCGAACACACTGGATGAGCGCAATTTGCCTGCGGTAACCAGCCGCTCAGTGTGAGTTGGCGAGGCGGACGCGAACACATGAACCACGTCACCGGCTTCAATTTTTTCGCGCAGCTTGCCAGACGGCCCAAACACGAATTGAAACGTTGGGCCTGCTCCCGTGGGCGCTGCGCTGCGGCGCTCGTCCGTGTAAGCGCGCGCTAGCGCTGTCATCGCGTCGCGCAGACTGCCCGCTGCAAAGACCTTGATGGCGGGCGATTCTGCAGCGTGTACTAGCGGCGCCATCATCATCGCGATAGGCAAACACAGGGCGAGCCCAATGCCCATCCAACGACAGGCGCTCCCTGAGCCAAATCCAAACCCGCCAACATTCATGTCCGTCACTTCAAGCGCAAAAAATCACGTTGTATTTTGGCGTTTGCTTTAGGATTGATTTAATATGTAAACCACTGCATAAACTGCAACTATTTGTTTCGGCACTGCTATGACCCGACCATCTGCCATACAGATAAGTTTTTCTACCGAGGCGGTAGCTTTGATCGGCACGGAAAGCGTAAACCTGAGCGATCTCAAGCGCAGCCTGCGAACGGTCTCCGATACACAGTCAATCACGCACGCTGCGCAGGCGCTGGGCGTGACTTATCGAACGCTGTGGGGGCGACTGCTTGGTTTTGATGAAGCCCTGGCCTGCAAGCTCATCGGCAAATCGCGCGGACGCGGCACCAGCCTGACGAGCAAAGGCCGCACAGTGCTGGCCGTGTTAGAAAAGCATGGTGAATTGTTTGCTCAACCCGCCAAAGATCGCGTGGACAGTTTTGCCAATGATCTGATGCAGTCGTTGCGTGATGACGCGCAGTTACGGCTGATGGCGAGCCACGACTTTGCGATCGCACAGACCTTCGCACGTTCCTCATCGACCGCCGTGAATACGAAAGCGCAAAAATTGAGCGACGCAATTCACACCAGTAGTGGCGGCAGTGTGGACTGCATTCGCACGCTGTTGCGGGGCGATACTGATCTGGCCGGCTATCACCACATGACGCCTGCGGTTGACAGCGGTGCTGTGCAGGCCGAATCGCCGCTGTGGGCGAAAGTTGAGCAAAGCGCGGACTTCTGGAGTGTGCCGTTGATGCAACGCGAACAAGGGCTCATCATTGCGCCGCGATTAAAAGGAAAAGTATCTTCACTGGCTGATCTCACGGGCGATGCCGTCCGATTCATCAACCGTCAACGTGGTTCAGGCACACGATTGCTGCTGGACTCGCTCCTCGCCGATGCCAGCGTCGCATCGGCTCGAATTTCTGGTTACGAGCACGAGGAATTTACCCATCAAGCCGTTGCGGCGAGCATCGCTGCGGGTGCAGCGGACGTAGGGCTAGGTCTGCGCGCGGCGGCGGCACAATTCAAGCTGCATTTTGTGCCGCTCGCGGTTGAAATTTATCGCTTAGCAGGTCGTAGCGAAACGCAAAATCATCCGCGTGTGCTTGCGTTAATTGCCGCAGTACGCGAACACGCGGCCAAGCTGCCAGGGTACAAAGCACTGAACTAGTTTTTTGCCGGTTTCGCTTTGACTAAATTGATTGATTTAACAGGTTTAGTACTCGGCGCACTGGATAACCAGCGTAGCTTGCTGCCAAACCCTTCAGCGACTAACGCCGCACCGTAGAGCACCAGCGACCAGATCACAAACACTGTCACCATCAATACCGGGAATGCGATAAAGGCACCGTAGAGCGATTTCAACTGCTGCAATTGCGCGAAATAGTGAGTGATGAGGTATCGAGCCACCTCGATAAGCGCAGTTACCAGCGCGGCCGCAGCCAGTGGTGACTTCCAGGCGTTCAGGCGCGCCGGAACCCAACGATAAATAAGCGTTAGTGCCGCGACCAGCGGCACGCCAATTTCGATGGGATCGAAAACGCTCTGAATCGGTTCGCGGAGTGAAGGCATCAGCACAATCACGAATTTCTCAACGAAACGTATCACCCAAATCAACGCAGCGACCACCGTCGGAACCAGCAGTAGCACTACCAGCGCTCCACGAACAAATCCCCAAAGATTGCGCCGCGATGATCCCCAAATGCGATCCACCGCGGCGTTAAGTGCCAACGCTTTCAGTAACAAGTCTCCGGCAATGATGGCAATACCCGTCATACCCAGGCCTTTGGCATTCGCTCGCAACTTGTCCACGACGGCAACTACCTGTTTCGCTGTTTCAGGAAACAAATTGGTAAACAAAAAATCACGAAACGCTCCATCTGCGGCTTTAATAATCGAGCTTTGTTGCGACAACCAGAACAGCACGCCCAGCACCGGCAACAAGGCCAGCAACGACAAAAACGCCAGATACCCGGAATATATGATGCCGTCACCTTTGAGGAAACGACGGAAGGCACGCCAAAGCGTCATGCTTCAGAACGAGAGCATTGACGTGACGAGCGAGCTCTCCACGCCAACGTCCCCCTCACCCTAGCCCTCTCCCGCAAGGGGAGAGGGGACTCTGCGACCGCCGCACTGGAGCGCCAATTTTCGTTGCCAACGGCTGTCAACCGAGGCGCAGGGCGACGACGCGTGGTAAACCCACGCGAGGCGTCCAGCAACGAAGGATCACAGCCGCTGGCAACGAAAATCAAACGTGCTCGCCGCCGTTGACGTGGATCTCCGCCCCGTTCACATAAGAGCTCTGCGAAGTGCACAAAAAATAGATCAGCTGCGCCACTTCGGACGGCTTGCCCAGACGCCGCATCGGAATTTCGCGCTGCACGATATCGTCAGTGCCGGGCGAAAGAATCGACGTATCTATCTCGCCCGGCGCAATGGCATTCACGCGCACGCCGTGTGGGCCGAAATCTCTCGCCAGTTCACGCGTGAGGGTGGCCAGCGCCGCCTTCGACGAAGCGTACGCCGCGCCAGCGAAGGGATGCACTTTCGACCCCGCGATTGACGTCACATTCACCACACTACCCTGCGCTAGCTTCAGCTCTTCAAATAGGCCCTGTCCCAGCAGCGCCGGCGCAAACAGATTGACGTTGAACACGTTTTGCCAGGTCGCAAGGCTCGTTTCCAGTGCACCCATGCGACGCCCGCCCTCAAGCTTTGGCGAAATGCCAGCATTGTTGACGAGTGCAGCCAGCTTGCCCCCGGTTTCCGGTTCCGCCAGTTTGGAGCGAATTTTTGCGATCATTGCCGGATACTGATCGACATCGTTCAGGTCAGCCTGAATATGATCTTTTTCGCCTTGCGGCCAAGGGCAAATCTTGTCGAAAGGCTGTCGCGAAACGGTAATCACGCGCCATTCCGCTGCGTGAAAGTGCTTGACCGTGGCATGCCCGATGCCGCGCGACGCGCCAGTCAGAAGCAAGGTTTTTTTAGTGTTAGGCATGCCGTGATTGTAGGTGTCGCCGCTCAGTTTGGAGCGCTACAACCGCATCTCCAGTCGCAGCGCGACCGACATGTCCGTTCGCCCCGTACCGATGATAGTCTGACGCTGACCGTCCGCCAGCGTAATGCCTGTGGTCAGGCCATCAATTGGTGAGATGTTGGACAGCGACAGGCGCAGCTTGGCCAATGGGTTGACCGTCCACAGTGCGTACGCGTCATACACACGCTTGGTCGAAATTTTTTGCAGTTGCGTATCGCTCTGCTGCGTCGTGTAGGCCGGGGTCCAGGCGATATTGCCGCCAACCGAAACCGGCAAGCTGCGGAATTTGTAGTCTGCGCCCAGGTTGCCGGATGCCCGCGGTTGCTGGTCGATGTGGTTGTAGGGCCCGATGATCGCGGCGACCTTCGAATCGTAGAGGCTCAGATTGAACCGCAGATTCAGCGGAATCGCATCTTCGATGAGCTCCTTCAACTGGAACTTCGCGTCGAACTCGATGCCCCTGGTGATTGCTTTGCCAATATTTTGCGGACGACTGACATAGCGATCAGCAGGTGCCCAGGAAACGTCCTCCAGCACGGTGACGTTGCGAATCAGATCCTTGATGTCGCGCACAAAAAGATTTACCGACATCACGCCACCGGATTTCAGGTAGCGCTCGAACGCGAGATCAACACCATTGGCGCGCTCGGGCTTCAAGTTCGGGTTGCCCGCTCGATCCGGCGAGATTGCTGTGTTCGCACCGGGGACAGGATAGAGCGTATTTAGCGAAGGGCGCGAACTCAACTGTCCCACGTTCGGCGCACGGTAGCTTTGCGTCAAACTGAGACGCAGTTGGTCGCGCGATGGCGCGGCAAAACGCCACACCAGATGCGCCAGCGGCGTCAGCACCCGGCTAGTGTTGGTAAACGTATCCTGCGCGTTGCTGCTTGACGTTCTGATCGCTTCATAGCGAAGCCCGGCGTTGGCACCCCATTGCGGATTGATATCCCATTCGTCCTGCAGATAGGCGGCGAATCGTCGTGTGGTGACATCAAACTCTGAGCCAAGATCGGCAAGCTGTTGCACGCCGTTAAGCAAGGTGACAGAGGTTTCATCGCGCGCAAGATTCTCGATATCCCAGCCGGCCGTCACCGAATGCGCGCCGCTGGCAAAACTGCGAACCACTTTGCCGTTCATGCTCCACGACCAATCCCGCACATCGCCGCGACTCGTTTGCAACAGGCTGCGCGCACCGTTGCTCGCAAATTGCTCTGACACCGAATCCGTGTTCGACGAGAACTTGCCAACGCCACCGCGAATTTCGTAGCGTGTATCGGCATCGAAGCGTTTGTTCAGATTGAGATTGATACGCCCCACATCAAAACGACCGACAAACGAACCAGCACGTGTCGCGTAAGGCGATGGCGTCAAACCAAGTGGCTGATCGAGCGTGCCGTTTGAGTGATTCTCTGCGGCGTTATGAGCAAGAAAAGTTTGAACGCCGAACTGCTCGCCATTGCCCAAACGCCATTGCAATCGACCATTCAGGAACAGGTTCTCGCGATCGCTACGGCTTCTGCCAAAACTGTATTGCTCCAGCGTCTTGGCACCGGTGAACAGATCCTCGTAGATCGTGTGCGATGCGTCATCCGTTAGCTGGTGCGTGAGCGTCGTCGACGCTGATACGTTGAACGTACCGGTTTCGCCCATCGTTCCGTTGTGCGTCCATGACGCATTGGGCGAATATTTTTGGCGCTCTTCCTGAACGCCCAGTTTGATGTCGTTGTTGGTTTGTCGCAGCGGTTCGCGCAGGATGATGTTGATCGTTCCCGCGATGGCGCGCGCACCGGTTTCGGCGGTCGGCGCACGAAGAATCTCAATGCGCTCGACCTGATCTGGGGTGATTTGTTCGATGGAAAAACCGGGGGGAATCCGTTGTCCGTCCAGCAAAATTTGTGTGAAGCCACCGCCCATGCCGCGCATCATCGGCGCACCGGGACGCCCCGGACGCCCGCCCGTCGTCACACCCGGCAAGCGACGCATCGCCTCTCCAAGATTGCTGTCGCCGTACTGCTCCAGATCATCACGTGTGATGATGATTTTTGCGGCGCTTGCGTTGCGTCGCTCGTCAGTGGCGCTATTTTTCCCTGTGATCTCGACGGCTTCGACGCGCTGGGCTCGCGTGGTCGGTAGAGCGGCGGGCGCGGGTGTCTCGGGCGTCGCGCCGGGAGCATCTGCGGGCGCGACGGGCGGCGAGGGCGGTGTTTGCGCGACGGCGTTGATCGCGCGAAAGAAAATGCAGGCAATGGCGAGCGGCAGCGCTCGTCGGGCGAAAAAAGACATGAAGGAACTTTAGTTAACTCGCGGCGCAAACATGCGTGTCAACGGCGCGATAAGCGCCCGATTCTAAGGGCGTATGCCGCACCCGGTCAGTTCATGTAACGATTTATAAAACCGGCAGGAACGCTAATCCGGCGCGCCGAGGACCAGCGTTACGGTGATGGGCGAAGTCGTAAAGTCATAAGCACGCTGAATCACTTTAAAAAAAACGGGAGGCTCATCGAGCGTGACGCGCATCATGTCGCCCACCTGCGGCATCGTCATGCCCTGATCCGCGTTGGTGGAGAACGTGAACTCGGTGCTGAGGACGAGCTTTTGTGCAGTGGGGGTCAGGGTGAGTTTCAGTTCCATGTCGATCTCCAGCGTTGTTGGGAGCGTTCTTAGCGACGCAACCAAGCCTGCGTATCTGCCAGCGCCAACGCAAACCGCGTCAGCATCTCGGCAATCTCTGCCTCGGTAATGATGAGCGGCGGACTGAACGCAATGATGTCGCCGCCCATCGCGCGCAGGATCAGGCCATGCTCTTGCGCGCGGCGCACGAGGTACGCGCCAACGCCGCGTTGGGCATCGAATGGCTTCCGAGATTTCGGGTTTTCGGCCAGTTCAACGGCTCCGATCAGACCGACACTGCGCACCTCACCCACGATCGGATGGCTGGCAAATTGTTGCAGACCCTTTTGAAATGCGGGCGACACCGCACGAACGTGGTTCACCAGATTGCGCTCTTCGTAAATCTTCAACGTCTCCAGCGCCACCGCGCAGCCGAGCGGATGGCCCGAGTACGTGTAGCCATGACCAAACACACCAACGCTCGCGCTCGCGTCCGCGCAAGCTTGATAAATCTTGCCACTCACGTAGAGCGCCGAGAACGGCACATAAGCCGACGTGATCATCTTGGCGGTGGTGAGCATGTCGGGCTCAAGCTTGTAAGTCTGCGTACCGAACAAATTGCCGGTGCGCCCGAAGCCCGTGATGACCTCATCCGCAATAAAAAGAATCTCGTGCTTTTTGAGGATTGCCTGAATTTTTGCAAAGTAGGTCGGCGGAGGAATGATCACGCCGCCCGCACCCTGCACGGGTTCGGCGATGAATCCGCCAATCGTGTCCGCACCTTCTTTCTGGATTAATGCTTCGAGTTCGTCTGCAAGGCGCGTCGCGAATTCTTCCGACGATTCACCCTCATTTGCGAATTGATACAGATGCGGACAACCCGTGCGCAGCACGCCATCAATCGGTAAATCAAAGTGCTGATGCATTGCGGGAATACCGGACAACGACGCCGTTGCGACCGTCACGCCGTGATAGCCCTTGACGCGCGAGATGATCTTTTTTTTCTGCGGTTTGCCGATGGAGTTGTGGTAGTAGTGCACCAGCTTGAACGCGGTGTCGTTCGCCTCCGAGCCCGAGTTCGCGAAGATCATGCGGCCCTCACGCAACGCCTGCGTTGGCGCCAGCGAGATCAGTTTTTCACTCACCTCGGCGACCACGTTGTGCGCCTTGCCGGAGAACGAGTGGTAGTACGGCAACTTGTCCATCTGCCGCTTCGCCGCCTCAGCCAAACGCTTCTCGCTGAACCCCAGCGATGCACACCACAGCCCCGCCATGCCCTCGATATAACGCTTGCCCGTGTCGTCGATCACCTCGATCCCGTCACCCTCAACGATGATCAATGGCGCGTCTTTCTCAATGGCGCGCAGATTGGTGTACGGATGGAAGTGATTGGCGACGTCTTTGCGGGCCAATTCGCCAGCGAGCGGAGCGGAGACGGGTGCGTTCATGGTGATGCTTTTTCACGCTGATTGAGGGATGATTACATTATCGACGAATCCAATAGCTTTTTAGTGCAACGACTGTTTCACGCGGGGTATGCGTTATTTATTCAAAAAGTCGACTTATAAAATTTCTTCGCTTCAACCCCCATTTGTACGTTGTTTCAGGCCGGAGTTATAAGGTCTATTTTTCTGGCAAAAGTAAACTGACTTTGTCGCTCGATCAGCGCGTGAAGGTCGATTCACCAGATCGATGAACGTCAGGCCAATGGATTGCAGGTAAGCGACACCAGCCGCACCAGGAGTCACGACAAGGTTGTTGCATCACTTTGATGGCTGCATAGAATCCGGCAATTCGCCCTCCATCACACCCTTCACCATGCCCTACATCGGAATCGGCCTTCACTTCATTGTCGCGCTGTTTTTCGCGATTCATGCACTGCGCTCCGGTCGCCAGATGTATTGGTTGCTCATTCTTTTCTCGTTCCCGCTGCTCGGCAGCGTGGCGTATTTTTTCGTGGAATATTTGCCTGAGTTGCGCTTCAACCGCACCGCACGCGGCGCGGCGCACGCGGTCACGAAATTCATCAAGCCCGACGGCGAGCTGCGCGACGCGCAACGAGCATTCGATCGTGCCGAGACCGTCGGCAATCGCATCCGGCTGGCGCAGGCGCTACTCGGCAAGGGAGACGCACCGGGCGCTGCGGCGCAGTTTCGCGAGTGCGCTCAGGGCGCATTCGCCAACGATCCTGACGTGCTTTACGGTCTGGCCGATGCGGAGTTCGCGTGCGGCAACGCGCCCGCCGCAGCGACCGCGATGAAGACGCTTTTCAAGCATCGCGCGGCACGAAACACCGGTGCCGCCGCACTGCTTTACGCGCGAATTCTGGTCATCGCCGAGCCGGAAGACGCTGAGGCTGCCTTTCATCATGCCGTGATCAGCGGCAATGGCCCTGAGCCGCTAATTCGCTACGGTGAATGGCTGCATAACAAAGGTCGAAACGTTGACGCGGCGCGGCTTTACCAGCAGGTGGTCGATGACGCGAAGCACTGGCCGTCGCACACGAAATCGCTTCAAAAAGATTGGCTTCGACAGGCACGAGAGGGATTGGTGGCAATCAATACGGAGCGGCAGTCGTAGTCAACGTTTGATTGATAGCTTTTCTATGTATTCACCGCTGCATTGGGGCTAGCGCCTAATAATTTAAAAAGTCGATAATCGATCTAAATCGACATGAGCCCTTATACAGCGGGGATTTCAGCTAAAAGCCGATTACACGACTCGCTAGCTTTTCTGCACCGCAGACAACGCCCGCGCCTGCACCACGAGCTTGTTGTGTGCATCGAGAAACGCCGCCGCGATCACCTTGCCCTCGTTGGTGATTCCCCAACCCGCAGCGCCGCCCAGCACTTTGCCGATCACGATGCCGCCGACGCCCAAATCGGTCGCTCGCGCCGAGCCTGTCGCTGCCGCCAATTGCTCCGTCGTTTCGTTGTCGGTCAGTAGTAGCACCACCTGCGCTTCCTTGAATTTCACGCCGCTCGCCACGCCCGCCCAATCACGCAACGCCGGGATCAACCCGATGAGCGCAGCGATGCCGCCGCCCGCGTTGTCCTCGCTGAACGTGAGGCTCGGCGTCAGCGTCATGCGCGCGCCGATGCCTTCGCCCTTCTTCGGCACCGTTTCCGCCTTCAAAAGGCCCGCGTCCTTTAGCGTCTGCTCCTGAATCGTTCCGCGCAAACCCGCCGCGCGATCCACGATGCGGAAGCAGCCGGATTGCTGCGCCATCACGCGGATCAGCGGCAGCGGCGTCGGCGGCAATTGCGAGCCGGAGATCACGCTGTAGCCATTCGGATTTTCTGAGAGCGCGATAGTGGCAATCGGTTTGTCACAGGTCACCAATTCTTTCGCGGCCCCTTGCGCGCCCGCAGGCCCAGCAGAGCCTGAGACTTTGCTGCCACCCTCGCCCAAATCGGTCTGACGACAGGAAGTCAGCGCGGCAGCGACAAGTAGCAGGAACAGAACCAGCGGACGCATCGTGGCAAACTTCATGGCAAACTTTGAATTGCGAATCACGCACATTTAACCCGATTGCCGCGCAACGCGCAGTAGTCGTACGGAAAGAAAAACGTCATGTTGAAACTCTGGGGCCGCAAAAATTCTTCCAACGTCAAGAAGGTCATGTGGGCCTGTGCCGAGCTGGGCGTGCCGTACGAACGCATCGACGCGGGGCTGCATTTCGGTATCACCACGACCGACGAATTCCGTGAAAAAAATCCAAATGGAATGATTCCGGTGATCGACGATGACGGCTTTATTTTGTGGGAATCGAACGCGATTGTGCGCTACCTCTGCGCCAAATATCCAAAGGCTCCGTTCTGGCCGACTGACCCGAAAATTCGCGCCTCCGCTGACCGCTGGATGGACTGGCAACTCACCACGCTCGGCCCGCCCATCGGCCCCGCGTTCATGCAGCTCGTGCGCGCACCGCAAGAGGAATGGGACATGAAAATGATCTCGGCCAATGTGCCCAAAGCCGCCCAAAACTGGAAAATTGCGGACCGACAATTGGGCAAAACCAAATGGCTAACGGGTGACGATTTCACCGTTGGCGATGTCCCGGCGGCGATCCTCGCCTACACGTGGTTTGAAATGCCATTGGCCAAGGCCGGACTTGAGCAGCATCGCGTGCCAATGGCGAACGTGGATCGCTGGTACGCGCAGTTGAATGCAATGCCGAATTTCAAAGAAATTGTGGCAATTGGGTTGACCTGATCACGCGCGTAAATCGCTAAAATTGCGCTATGAACTCTGCCTTTTCTACCGCATACACCATCGCTCAATCCGTCCAGCCCGCGCTCGAACAGCCCTACCTCGACCTGCTCGAACAAGTTCGCGCACAAGGCGCTGAAAAGGGAGATCGCACCGGCACCGGAACGCGCTCGATCTTTGGTGCGCAGATGCGATTTGACCTCTCGCGCGGCTTCCCGCTGTTGACGACGAAGAAGGTTCACTGGAAAAGCATTGCTTACGAATTGCTTTGGTTTTTGCGTGGCGATGGCAACGCAAAATGGTTGCAGGATCGTGGCGTCACCATCTGGAACGAATGGGCGAAACCCGACGGCGATTTAGGCCCGGTGTACGGCGTGCAATGGCGCTCATGGCCTAAGCGTGAGGAAGATGGCGGGGGCACGATCGACCAGATCGCAAACGCAGTAGAGATGCTCAAACGCGATCCGAATTCGCGCCGCATCATCGTGTCGGCGTGGAACGTGGCGGACCTGCCGAAGATGGCACTTTTGCCGTGCCATGCGTTCTTTCAGTTTTATGTCGCCGACCCGATTTCTGCACGAGATCGGGCACGCGCAAAGGAAGAAGGTCTCGACGACACGCTGCCCAAACCGCGCCTGTCCTGCCAGCTTTATCAGCGAAGCGCCGACCTTTTTCTCGGCGTGCCGTTCAACATCGCGAGCTACGCGTTACTCACGCACATGATTGCGCAGCAATGTGATCTGGTCGTCGGCGACTTCATCTGGACGGGTGGTGATTGCCACATTTACAGCAATCATTTTGAGCAAGTTGCTACGCAGTTGTTGCGCACGCCGATGCCGCCGCCGAGGCTGGTCATCAAACGCAAGCCTGCGTCAATTTTTGAGTATGTGTTTGAGGACTTTGAGATTGCCGACTATGAGAGTCATGCGGCGATTAAGGCGCCGGTGGCGGTTTAGCGCATGCCTATCGTTGCCGTGATGGTGCATGTCGCTGACGTTGAAGCCGGGATGCTTTGGTACCAACAAGCCTTTCCATCGGCAAAGCGCAAGTCAATCCCTGAGCCGTTCTTCGAATATCTTGATGCAGACGGCGTGAGTATCGAGATTGTGCACGCAGATGAAAAAGTTGCGTCTGGCGCAGCAGGCTCCGTAGTTTATTGGCACGTCGAAGACTTTGATTTGGCGCTTCGACACATGCAGTCAATCGGCGCGACGCTCTGTCGTGGCCCTTTGAAAATAGAAGAGCACAAGCGCATGTGTCAAGTACGTGATCCGTGGGGCAATTGCATCGGACTGCGCGGTTAAGGTTGAACCCAGTTCTCCACCTGCAATCCCGCGTACCCCATAAAGTCCCGCTCATTGTTCGTGGCCAGCGTCACATCCAAAGCAATCGCATGCGCGGCAATCATGCGATCCAGAATATTTTTTCTGCGCTCCGGCGCGGAGGCGGTCAAGCGCGCATAGCTGCGCGCCGCGTCATCATCAAACGGGAGCGATGCGACTCTTGCACTAAGCGCATTCAGCACGCGCAACTGCCGGGAACGCTGCGTAACGTCGAGCTCCACACCGAGAAAGAGCTCGGCGTAGGTCACGCTTGACATAATCGCATCACCTTCGTTGAGCGTGGCGAAACGCGCGCGCACACTGGCCGGGTCGTGGCGCGTCAGGTAGATGCAGATATTGGTGTCCAGCATGTAGCGCATGGACTACTTTCTTTTGATCACTTTGACCGCCGTCACCTTTGCTTTAGTCGCAGCAACTTTCTTCTCGGACAAAGCCTTCGGAACGTAGGTCGCGCGTGGCTCCTGAACTGAGAAACCACCCGCGCCGATGCCTTCCCAATCGCGCTCTTCCTGCTCCTGCGAGTAACGCCCGTCTTTCATGAAATCTGGCCCGAACTGCGCGAAGATATCCATTACATCTGCCAAGGATTTTCGCTCCGCCGCGCGCAGCACCAGCGTGTCGCCTTTGCGCTCGATAATTACGTCCTGCGAAGGCTCAAAAATCGCGAGATCTTTGGGGATACGCACAGCGAGTGAATTGCCACTTTTGAAAGCTTTGGTTTGCATGATCGGCTCGCGACTGAGGAAAAGAAGGTTCGCAAATAAGCGATGTATATACAGTATATACTGTATCGATTATGCCAGCGATCCAGCCAAAATCACGCGCAACCGCTGCCGACAAAAAAGCCGTTAGTGCTGCGGAGCAGTTCTTCGCAGATCGCGGCTGGACGCCGTTCGCTTTCCAACGCGAAACATGGGCCGCGCAGGCTGCGGGCAAGAGTGGGCTGATTAACGCGCCGACTGGATTTGGCAAAACGTATGCGGCGTTTTGTGGATTGTGCGGAGACCCCAAGACAAACATCGCTATACCCCCTCTCCCTTTGCGGGAGAGGGTTGGGGTGCGGGGTAAGGTAGCGCTCAAAGCCACCTTGGCGGATGACGCCACTGTCACCCTCTCCCCAACCCCTCTCCCCTCAAGGGAGAGGCGCTTTATCGCTCCCCCCATCACTATCCTCTGGATCACCCCGCTAAAAGCCCTCGCTGCCGACACCCTGCTCTCGCTCAAAGACGCAGCCGCCGCCATGCAGCCCACCTGGACTGTCGGCCTGCGCACGGGTGACGTATCCACCAGCGAGCGCGCGAAGCAGGATCGGCGCTTGCCCACGGTGCTCGTGACCACGCCGGAATCACTCGCGCTGATGCTCACCAAGGCGGACTGGCAGTCCCGGCTCGGCAGCTTGACTTGCATCGTGGTGGATGAATGGCATGAGCTGTTGTCGTCGAAGCGCGGCGTGCTGCTTGAGCTGTGTCTTTCGCGCGTTCGCGGTGGCAGAAAAAAAGGCAGCAAGCCGCTACAAACCTGGGGCATGAGCGCAACGCTCGGCAACCTTGATGAAGCGATGCGGGTGCTAATCGGTCCGGACGCGGCGCTCGCAGGCGAAGGCGTGTTGATCAGCGGCAGGATCAAGAAAGACATCGTGATCGATTCATTGATGCCGAAAACGATTGAACGCTTTCCGTGGGGCGGGCATTTGGGTTTGCGGTTGTTACCCGAAGTTCTGACAAAACTTGGGCAGTCAAAGAGCACGCTGATCTTCACCAACACGCGCTCGCAAACCGAGATTTGGTATCAGGCGCTGCTCGATGCGAAGCCCGAACTCGCGGGCCTGATTGCGCTGCATCACGGTTCACTCGACAAGGCCACGCGCGCCTATGTGGAGGAAGGCATCAAGAGCGGCGCGCTGTTAGCGGTGGTGTGTACCAGCTCGCTTGATCTCGGTGTGGACTTTCGCCCGGTGGAGCAAGTGCTGCAAATCGGATCGCCCAAGGGCATCGCGCGCCTCTTGCAGCGCGCAGGGCGCAGCGGACATCAACCGGGCGCAAAAAGCCGCGTCACGGTCGTGCCAACGCATGCGCTGGAGCTCGTGGAGGCGGCTGCCGCGCGACAAGCGGCATACGCGGGACACATCGAATCTCGTACACCGTTAGGGCAGGGTCACAGCGGCGCAAAGTGGCGCTCACTCGATGTGCTCACGCAGCACATGGTGAGCTGCGCGCTGGGTGGCGGCTTCGACGCGGATGAGTTGCGCGCCGAAGTGGAGCGCACTTTTTCGTACATGGCGCTTACTGATGCTGAATGGACGTGGTGTCTGGATTTTGTAACGAAGGGTGGCGCATCGCTGTCGGCGTATCCCGATTTTCACAAAGTCGTGATCGACGCGGAGACTGGCCACTACGTCGTCACGGATCGTCGCATCGCAACGCGCCATCGCACCAACATCGGCACCATCGTGTCCGAGGCGTCGATCACCGTGCAGTTCCTCGGCGGCGCGCGGCTCGGCCATGTTGAAGAGGATTTCATCGCCCGCCTGAATCCCGGTGACGCTTTCATTTTCGCGGGCCGCGTGGTCGAGTTCATCCGCGTTCGCGAGATGACGGCGTATGTGCGGCGCGCGGCAAAACGGAAAAATCTCGTACCGCGTTGGGCAGGTGGAAAAATGCCACTCTCCACTCAACTCGCGGACGCGACGCGTACGTTGATCGCCGAAGCAAAGCACGGCATTTACTCAACGCCCGAGACCCAACTGTGCGCGCCACTTTTCGCATTACAAGCCCGCTTGTCGATGCTGCCGGACGACAAAGAATGGCTCGTTGAGTCGTTCAAAAGTAAAGAGGGTTGGCACCTGTTCTTCTTCCCGTTTGAAGGGCGATTGGTACATCTCGGGTTAGCAACATTGTTCAGCTACCGCATCGCCAAGGATCATCCTGAATTGGGCAAAACCTTTTCGATAGCGATCAATGACTACGGCTTCGAATTGCTCTCACCTACCGAGGTCACGTTGAGCGCGAAGGACCTACGCGAACTGCTCGATTCAAGGAACGTCGAGGCCGACATCCTTGCCGGACTCAACGCCGCCGAGCTAGGCAAACGCCAATTCCGCGAGATCGCCCGAGTCGCGGGTTTGATCGATCAAGGCTATCCCGGTCAGAACAAATCTAGCAAACAATTGCAGGCATCGAGCGGATTGTTGTATGAAGTATTCACTACCTACGACAGCGATAATTTGCTGCTGAAACAGGCCGTGCGCGAAGTGCTGGAGCGGCAACTGGAAGCATCACGTTTAGCCTCCGCGCTTCTGCGATTGCGCGGCAGCAAAGCGCTGATGGTTACATGTGATCGGCCGACGCCCTTCTCGTTTCCACTGATGGTTGAACGGTTGCGCGAGAAGTTAACTACGGAGCAGATTGAACAGAGAGTGGCACGGATGGTGGCGGAGTTGGATGGGGTGGCAAGCGCAAATTGATCAATGCCGTGGGGCGGGCACTGCCCGCCTTGTGAACTCATCGGCGCAGCCGCAATTACTTTTGCGCTTCGCGAAGACTACTAGGCGGGCAGTGCCTGCCCTACGAAACTAACAGTCAGCCCGCCCCAACCGTTTCTCCCCAAACCGAAACCAAGCCCGCACAATCCGCTCGCCCTGCACCTCATACATCGCGATCAACTCAATGGTTCCAATACCTTCCGGTTCAGGAAAATTCCGCGTAATCACCTCCTGATCAATCACCAGATTGCCCATCGCGATCCGGTTTACCAACCGGGCATGCAAATCAGGCTCCTGCAAACGAATGCTCAACCACTCACGAACCTGCGCGGCTCCACTCGCCACCAGCGTGGACGGAAATTCAAAATGCTGAATGTCGTCAGAATAAATCGCCATCAACGCACCCACATCGTGAGCGTTGTAGGCGTCTAGTTGGCGTTGGACAATGGCGGTAGGATCAAGTGTCATGGGTTGCAAGATTCAGTTCGTGATTGGGGAGTGCGATAGAGATCGCTTGCAACGCATCGCGAATCTTCGCGGGAATCGCCACACTTTTCCTCGCCGCTCTATCCACAAACACATGCACAAAGAAGCCGCTAGCACGCGGCACTTCATCACCTTCACCAAACAGCCCAACTTCGTAGCGCACCGAGCTGTTGCCGAGTTTGGTGACGCATAAGCCAGCGTGCACAAGCTCCGGGAACGAGAAGCTTTTCTTGTAAGTACAGCCCGAGTCCACAGCGAAGCCAACGATCGGTGCGTTATGAATATCAAGGCCACCTACGCGAATCAGGTATTCGTTGATGACCGTGTCGAACCAGCTGTAGTAGACGACGTTATTAACGTGACCGTAAATGTCGTTGTCCATCCAGCGGGTGGGGATGGTGAGAAAGTGTTTGTAATGGGAACGGGACATTCACAAATTATCAACCAACTTGCGACGACACGTTGGACTACGCTAACCGTTCATCCACCAACTCAATCCAGTGCTTCACCACCAACTCCGTACCGCTTTGCAGATGCGTCATACAACCAATATTGGCAGTAGCGATTTGCGTGGGTGCGTCAGCAATCAGCGACCTGAGTTTTCGACTCTTGAGTTCGTTGCTGATCGTTGGTTGCAACACCGAGTACGTGCCTGCTGAGCCGCAGCAGAGGTGGCTGTCGGCGACGGGTGCGAGCGCGAAGCCCATGTCCTTCAGCAAGCCCTCAACGCCGCCCTTCAACTTCATGCCGTGTTGCAGCGTGCAGGGTGGGTGATAGGCGATCTTCTCTGTGGCGGGTTTGACTTTGGATTGCAGCTTTGGCCACTCGGCGGCGATCACCTCGGAGATGTCCTTTGATAGCGACGCGACGCGCTCGGCTTTGGTCACATAAGCCGCGTCATGCTTCATGAAATGACCGTAGTCCTTGAGCATCACCGAGCAACCGGAGGCTGTGCCGACTACGGCTTCTGCACCCGCCTCGATGAACGGCCACCATGCGTCGATATTGGCGCGCACTTTAGTGACGGCTTCATCGTGTGCGTTCAGGTGATGCGACAGTGCGCCGCAGCAGCCGCCCGCACTCACGCGTTTGAGCATGATGCCTGCGGCGTCAAGCACTCGCGCGGTAGCGCTGTCAATCGATGGCGCGAGTGCGTCCTGCACGCAGTTGTCGAGCAGCAGCATGCTACGCGCGTGTTGTGTCGTAGGCCACGCACCCGTTGAGCGACGCGGTTGAATCTTTGTCTTCAATGCGGCGGGTAACAAAGGCCGCACAGCGCGACCGAGCGCTATCGCGGCAGCAAATGATTTCTTGCTGAGCAGCCCTTTGCGCAATACGCGGCGTTGCAGTGCCTGTCCAAAAGTGCGGCCCACTTTTTTCTCGACGACAGCGCGACCGATGTCAACCAGGCGACCATATTCCACACCACTGGGGCAGGTGCTTTCGCAATTGCGACAAGTAAGGCAGCGATCCAGATGTTGTTGCGTTTTGATCGTTGGCTCGACCCCTTCGAGCACTTGTTTGATGAGATAAATTCGTCCGCGCGGACCGTCCAGTTCATCACCCAATACCTGATATGTCGGGCAGGTCGCTGTGCAAAAACCGCAGTGCACGCAGGAGCGCAGAATGGCGTCCGCCTCAATGCCTTCGGGCGTGTCTTTGATGAAATCGGCTAGATTGGTTTGCATGAGGTGGTTCTTGTAGGAGCGGCTTGCCGCGACCTGAGTTAGCTATCGATACTTGGGTCGCGGCAGAGCCGCTCCTACAGCAAGGATGGAAATACGTTGTACGGATCAAAACTGGTTTTTATTTTTTGAGTGATGTCGACGAGCGCGGGTTGAAGCGGTTCGATGCGTTCCGATTGCGACGTCGCACCACGAAATACGGTTGCGTGACCGCCTTCAGCGCGTGCCCATTCGCGAATGGCGGGCAACGCGATGGACTGTGTTCGCAGCCAGCGCTGCGCGCCGCCCCAGTCGATGGCTTGCTGCTCTGAGCTATTGGCGAGATCTCCCCACGGTGCAGTGGATTTACAAGTGACGCGAATCAACGGGATGTCGCCCGCAAAGAACGCATGTGCCTGCTCGCGCCAGCCGCGCCACCAGTCAATATCGTTGTGGAGAGCTTCGCCACCAAGCTTAGCGACTGCCGAATTTACAGCGGGTTCTGCACCTGCGAGCCGCACATAAAGTTTGCCATTCACCCATGTTGTAGCCGTCACCGGATTGGCCTCAGCGTACCAACGGTTCATTGCGACGATGGCGGCTTGCGCGTCCATCTCGAACACACGGGTTTGCTGCGCCTTGGGTAACGGTAGGCATTTGAACGATGCCTCGGTGACGACTCCTAACGTACCCATTGATCCCGTGATCAATCGCGACACGTCAAAGCCCGCAACGTTCTTCATCACCTTGCCACCGAAGCTCAGGTGATCACCCTTGCCGTCGAGCACTTTGCAGCCAAGCACGAAGTCACGCACCGCGCCTGCGTACGGACGACGCGGGCCGGACAAACTGCTTGCGACCATGCCGCCGATGGTTGCGTGCTCGCCGAAGCGGGGAGGTTCAAAAGCGAGCATCTGGTTGGCAGCGGCCATCGTCTTTTCAACCTCAGCGACAGATGTGCCGCAGCGAACGACGATGACGAGCTCTTTCGGATCGTATTCGACGATGCCTGCGTGGGTTCGTGTGTCAAGCACTTCGCCTTGCGCTTGGGACGCGAGAAAAGATTTGCTGCCGCTGCCGCGAATGGTGAGTTTTTCTCCCTTGGCTGCGGCGGCTTTGATTTGGTTTTGCCAGGATTCGATCATGGTGAATTACGGAGTTTGGCCCCCGCTGCCGGGTTAGGACGCAAGGGCTATGTTCGATACAGTTTGCTTAAGCGTCACATCCTGTAGGAGCGGCTTGCCGCGACCCAACATGGCGGTGCTTAGGTGTCTGCCTAAACGAGGCGGG
>JANXNI010000084.1 GCA_025354165.1 Burkholderiales bacterium
AGCCGCTCCTACACCCGGCCCTTGTAGGAGCGGCTTGCCGCGACCCAACGTAGCCGTGGCCTAGCCCGTTACTACGAGGTTGTCCCGATGAATAAGTTCATCTTCGTCCGCGTAGCCGAGCACCGATTCGATCTCAGATGAGGGTTTGCGCATGATCCTCAAGGCCTCAGAGGAGGAGTAGTTGGTGAGGCCGCGCGCGAGTTCGCGGCCCGCTTCATCGACGCAGCCGATCACTTCACCACGCTCAAACTCACCAGCGACTGCGATCACGCCAATCGGCAAAAGGCTTCGACCGCCGTGCAGCAACGCTTTCGTGGCGCCCACGTCCAGCGTGACTTTTCCACGCAGTTGCAAATGATCGGCAAGCCAGCTCTTGCGCTTGCCGAGGCTGGCTTCGGGCGCGTAGAGCAGGGTGCCGAGTGATTCACCGCCCAGCACGCGTTGCAATACGTTTGGCTCATGACCGCTGGCGATCACGGTGTGAATGCCCGTGTTCGCGGCGCGCCTTGCAGCGAGAATTTTGGTCAGCATGCCACCGCGTGAAATGCCCGTGCCTACGCCACCCGCCATGGCTTCGTACTTTGGGTCGTCGGCACGGCCTTCGCTGATAAATTGTGCGGACGCATCTCTGCGCGGATCTGAGGTGTAGAGGCCACGCTGATCGGTCAAAAGCACCAGCGTCTGCGCATCAACAAGATTCGCAACTAACGCGCCCAACGTGTCGTTGTCACCGAATCGAATTTCGTCTGTAGTGACTGTATCGTTCTCGTTGATGATCGGGATCACGTTGTGCTTTAGCAGCGCCAACAGCGTCGAGCGCGCGTTGAGATAGCGTTTGCGATCCGCCAAATCCTCGTGCGTGAGCAGCACCTGCGCGGTGTGCAGGCCGTGCGCGGCGAACGCTTGCTCGTACACGTTGACGAGGCCCATTTGTCCGACAGCGGCGGCGGCTTGCAGCTCCGACATTGCCTTGGGGCGCTCGCTCCAGCCCAATCGCGCCATCCCCTCAGCAACAGCGCCGGAGGAGACGAAGATGACCTGAACACCGCTGGCGCGAAGGGCGGCGACGTCGGATGCCCATCGTGTAATGGCGGTTCGGTCAATGCCCGCCCCGCCGTTGGTGACAAGCGCGCTGCCTACCTTGGCAACGAGGCGTTTGGTGGTAGCGAGGCGAGCCCGGATCACGCCAGAACGGAGGCGTCGGCGATGCGGCGCGCTTCTCGGCGGGCTTGTGCTTGTTCGGTTGCCTGGCCCGACGGCGTGTTGTTGCCCATCACTGGCGCGAGTGCGGCGCTTTGAGCTTCAACTTTTGGTTTCTTCGCGGCTTCTTTGGCTGCCAATTCCGCAGCAACAGTTGCGAGATGCTCGCCAATTGCGCGCACCAGATTTTGCGTTCCGGTTGAATGCATGCCGCTGATGGCAAACCACGGCTTGGTCCAGCGCAAACGCTTCAGCGCATCTTTGATGCGGGTGTCGGCCTCTTTGGCGTCAACCAGATCGAGCTTGTTGAACACCAGCCAGCGCGGCTTTTTGAACAGTTGCGTGTCGTACTTTTTAAGCTCAGCCGCGAGCGCTTTGGCCTCCAACACTGGATCAGCTTCAGGATCGTACGGCGCGATATCGACCAGATGCAGGATCAGTTTCGTGCGCTGCAAATGGCGCAGGAACTGGTGGCCCAAACCCGCGCCTTCCGACGCGCCTTCGATAAGGCCGGGAATATCCGCGATGACGAATGCACGACCGTGATCGATGCGTACGACGCCCAAGCTCGGTGCGAGCGTCGTGAATGGGTAATCAGCAACCTTCGGTTTTGCAGCGCTGACAGCGCGTACCAGCGTGGATTTACCTGCATTGGGATAACCCAGCAAGCCCACATCGGCCAGCACTTTAAGCTCAAGCTGAACACGGCGGCTTTCGCCTTCTTCGCCCATCGTTTTCTGACGCGGTGCGCGATTGGTACTCGATTTGAAATGCAAATTGCCGAGACCACCTGCGCCGCCTTTGGCGATCATTTCGCGCGCACCGTGTTTCGCCAAATCGGCGATCTGGATGCCGGTTTCAGCGTCGGTGATGATGGTGCCGACCGGCATCTTCAGGATGACGTCTTCGGAGCCGCGACCGTAGCAATCTGCTCCGCTACCGTTACCGCCTTTTTCCGCGCGGTGAATGCGCGCAAATCGATAGTCGATCAGCGTATTGATGTTCTCGTCCGCCACGGCATAAATGCTGCCGCCGCGCCCACCGTCGCCGCCATCCGGGCCACCGCGCGGGATGCACTTTTCGCGGCGGAAAGAGGCCATACCGTTACCGCCGTCACCGGCGACTACGTCAATAAAAGCTTCATCAACAAATTTCATGGCGTTTTGGCCTTTTCAGTAACGGGTACAGCGGAATGGGTATCGGAGGTGGCGGTGGACTTTTCGTAGAGTTCAAACGCCTCGTAATTATCTCCCGGACGGCCGCCACGAAAACGGAGCTTGTACTCTGGGTCGGGCAGCGGAATGGGCTGATCGCGGTAGCGCTGAAGCAGCACAAAGGGGCATTGCGCCTCCACTGCGGCATCTACCGGCACTGTGAGGCGGTTTGCGTGGTATTCAAGCATGGCGGCCTGCGACGTGGACAATTCGATTGAATTGACGCAACCCGCTGTCGGCCACGCATTGGACAATTCGGTGAAAACGCCTTTGTAGGTGTTGATGTGATTGGCCGGAGCTAACAATAGCGCCTGTGCTACCACCCACAAAAAAGTCACGCAGCCCGCCCAGTTAATCAGAGCGCGACGTGCGTGTTGATGCGCTGGTTGAATGAGTGCGACCCAGATGACAAACGCAACCATCGCCACACCGTAGCCGAGCCATGGCAGCGTGCCTTTAAACCCCGGAACGTAGCCCTTGAGCCACTGCGAAATCATCGGTGGCCAGCCAAAATAGATCGCACCAGCCACCAGCACCACGGCAATCGCGGTCAATCCCAGTACGAGGATGCCGAACCAGTCGATCAGCGCGTACCACGTACGCTTGAGCGTATCAACGCCGAACGCCGCGAGGATGATCAGCGGCGGCAAGAGCGCGATCGCGTGATTGGCTCGCGGGTCGGTGAATATCGAGAGGGTCACGAGACCACTGCCGAAAAACACAACGGGCGCAATCACCTCACCGCGCTGCCAGCCGCCGGCAAAACCGCGTACTCGCAGTGTGATGAGCCAGATCGCGATGGGCCATGCCGGCCAAGCGAACCACAATAGCGTGCCAAGATAAAACGTGGGGCCAAAACGGTCATGGTCATCAATGTTGAGACCAAAATCGGCACCCAGCCACGCATCAAAACCTATTGCGTCGCGCAGCGAAAACGCGACGATCCAGAACGCGCAGATAACGGTGGCAAAGATGAGCGCACGGATCAGTGCGACGCGATACATTGAGTAGACCGGTGCGAAGCACAGCAGGATGATCGGCAGCACGATGAGGACGTAGCCCAACACGCCGCGCGCTGCGAAGCCGACAACGACTGCGGCAGTTAATACCGCCGTAGCGCGACGCTGCGCATTTGCCAATTCGGCCGTGCCATAAATTGCGATGGCGAGCGCGGCGAACACGGCGACGTCGGGCCCATATTTGTGGGCCAGATCGTAGAGGCCGATGCAGCCAATGGTGATGATCGCTGCGAGAAACGAGATATGTCCGCCGCTCCAGCGACGCGCCGCCAGCGCGATTGACGTGATGCCAATCCCTGCCCATACGACCGAAGTCACGCGCGCGGCCTCGTGCAGCGGCAGTACAAGTTTGGCCAGCAGCACGACAGGCGCATTGAGCCAGTGGATGAGGATGAACTCGGAGTCTTGCGCGACCCCCGCTACGGTTGGCGTCCACCAGTCACGACCGCCGCTTTCGAACTGTTGAAGCAGCGATTGCAGGATGCCGATGTAGATCGGTTCAGGCTTCCAGGGATCGCGGCCCACGATGCCTGACAGCAACCAGAATCCAATCAGCGCGAACAGCGCAACCGACTTCCATCGTGCCTTGTTGCGATCGGTCGGTTGATGATTGATGCGGGGTTGCATTTTCTTAGTGTCGAGTGAGCGGTGAGCTGTCAAATTTGACTGCGCTGAAGATTTGGCGTTCGATACGCCATCCCAACGAGTTATTCCATTTCTAAATCAATACTGACTGTGTCGCCGTCGCCTTGCCGTGCTCACGCACTGTCTGCGCCTCGGCTTCGCGTCATTATTGATTTAGAAATGGAATTAGCTCCCAAAAACAAAAAAGGCAGCACGCGGCTGCCTCGTTTGTTGGCCCGTGAGCGTTGGCTTACGCGGCTTCTTTTTTGGCGTACTTCTTGTTGAATCGCTCAACGCGACCTGCGGTATCGAGAATACGTTGTTGCTTGCCAGTGTAGAACGGGTGCGACATGCTCGAAATCTCAAGGATGACCAAAGGATATTCTTTGCCATCATCCATGGTGATTTTGCGGGGAGTGTGCAACGTTGAGCGGGTGATCCACTTCTCGTTGGCGGCGGTGTCGTGAAAAACGACGTCGCGATATTCGGGGTGAATTCCTGTTTTCATGCGTCTTGCAGTCCTGTTATTTTCACGGCGCCCCAGTGACAAAAAATGTGGCCGGGATACGTGAAGGGTTGTTCCCGCAGGCTCAACAATCGGCTTGCAGGACGTGCTGGTGAATCCAGCGAAGCCAACAATTATGCCAAAAGCCGCGCCATTGGGCAATCCCCGGGCAAAACTAAATGCTTGTGGCTGGATTGCGGTCATACAGCTTCTTTGCCGTAGCGTGTGGACGCCTTGCTATATAAGGGCTGGCGCATCAAGGGCATAAAAAAAGCCACTTATCGACTTTATGTCTTTTATTGAGCTATCCCATGTGTAGGCTTGATTATAGCGAAAAGCTGTTCATTGATCAGCCTAAGTGCAAATTACGGCCATCCAGACGCTCTTGAACTTCGTTGTATCGTTCACACATTCGCAGTCACGACGCTGTTATTTGAAGGCGTCGCTCCGCTCGCACCAAGTGTTTTCTCAAAGGAAAAGCTCGCAATGAAACGAATTCTGCTGTTTGTACTGACCAACGTCGCGGTGGTCGCGGTGCTGGGTCTGGTCGCAAGCATTTTTGGACTCAACCGCTTCGTCGGACCGGGTGGGCTGAATCTGACCGCTTTGCTTGGTTTCGCGCTGGTTATGGGCTTCACGGGCGCGATTTTCTCGCTGCTGATTAGCAAACCGATGGCGAAGTGGACGATGGGTTTGACCCTCATCAACGATTCGCCCGATCCCACGCATCAGTGGATCGTCACGACTGTCCGCAAATTTGCAGACAAAGCCAAAATCGGCATGCCCGAGGTCGCGATTTACGAGGGCGAAGCCAACGCGTTCGCCACCGGTGCGTTCAAAAATTCGGCCTTGGTCGCGGTGTCCACCGGACTCCTGCAAAGCATGAACCGCGAAGAGGTCGAAGCTGTCATCGGTCACGAAATCACCCACGTCACCAACGGCGATATGGTCACGATGGCGCTGATGCAGGGCGTTATGAACACGTTCGTGATTTTCTTCTCGCGCGTGATCGGGTATTTCGTCGATAAAGTCATCCTCAAAAACGAGCGCTCTGGCACCGGTGTGGGTTACATGATCACCGTGTTCGTGCTCGATATGGTGTTGGGGGTCGTCGCGCACATCATCGTGTCGTGGTTTTCGCGTCAACGTGAGTACCGCGCCGATGCGGGCTCCGCCGAACTGATGGGCAACAGCAAACCGATGGTCAACGCACTGGCCCGGTTGGGCGGCCTCGACCCGGGCGAATTGCCCTCCAGCGTCAAGGCGATGGGTATTAGCGACAGACCGGGCTGGTCGGCGCTTTTCTCCACGCACCCACCGATGGAAGATCGCATCAAGGCGCTGCAAGAGCGCCGTTAACCAGTTAGTTCTGGGTGTTTAGCAAGGCCCCGCGAGGGGCTTTGTTGTTTGTGCGCCTTCCAAAATCAGGCTTGCAAGCCCAATGGGATAATCCCAGCTGACTTTTCCCCCAGCCTTTCCAATGCATTTCTACGCGGTTGTCGCGCTCTCGGCCTTCCTCCTTTTCCTCGTACAACCGCTCATCGCCAAGCAAATCCTGCCGTGGTTTGGCGGCAGTTCTGCGGTGTGGACGACCTGCATGCTGTTCTTTCAGGGCGCGCTGTTGCTGGGTTACGCCTATTCGGACGTGACGCCGCGTGCGCTCGGCACGAAGCGGCAGCCAATGCTTCACATCGTTGTTGCTTTGCTCGCGCTATTGGTGCTGCCGATTCTTGCACCGGAGAGCTGGAAGCCGGTGGGCGGCGAGGAGCCGATATCGCGCATCTTGCTGCTGTTGGCGGTGACGATTGGCCTGCCCTATGTATTGTTATCGACGACGAGTCCGCTGATTCAGAGCTACTTCGCGCGACTGCATCCTGGGAGTGATCCGTACCGTTTGTTTGCGCTTTCGAACGCGGCGTCGCTGATTGCGCTGGTGGCTTATCCGCTTGTGATCGAGCCGTTTGTAGGGACGCGGATGCAGGCGATAGGGTGGTCGGTATTGTTTGCGGTGTTTGTGCTGCTTTTGGTGAGTTTGGCTTGGCGGGTTTCGCGGGCTGAGGCTCCCTCAAACTTGGTTGGTACTGCCACGAGTACCCCTCATCCTAACCCTCTGCCGAAAGGGGAGAGGGGACTTGATGGAGATTACACGGTCGTCGCAGCGACGCTAGACGTGAAGGTGCAGCTGCGCTGGATCGCCTTATCAGCCGCGGGCTCGATGTTGCTGCTAGCCGTCTCCAATCACATCACACAAAACGTAGCCAGTGTTCCGCTGCTGTGGATCCTGCCGCTCACGCTTTATCTGCTGACCTTCATCCTGACGTTCGATGGCACTGGTTGGTACAGGCGGCACATTTTCGCTGGACCATTTTTTGTGATGGTGATCGGCATGTGTTACCTGCTTGTCGAGAAGGATTTTCAGTTTGATCTTGTGATCCAGACCAGCGTGTTTTGTATCGGGCTGTTTGTGGTCTGCATGGTGTGTCATGGCGAGCTGGTGCTGTCCAAACCCGCGCCGCAAAACCTTACGCGGTTCTACCTGCTGGTGTCGATTGGCGGTGCACTCGGCGCGCTGGTCGTTAGCGTGGGCGCGCCTTTGCTGTTCTCAACCTATGTCGAAACCCCGCTGGCCCTGCTCGTGGCGGCATTGCTGTTCGTGCCGGTTGCTCAGGCGACGCATCCGTTTTTGCAATGGGTCGCGGTGGCGTTGGCTATCGGCGTCGTCGGAACCGGCGCGTGGTTCGTGAAACAGGAGCACAACAACGCGGTCGAAGTGACACGAAATTTTTATGGTGTGCTCAAGGTCAAATCCTATGATGATCCTAAAAGCGAGGACTATCTCGTGCGGCTTGTGCACGGCGCGATCCTGCATGGCGAGCAGTACCCCAGCGAAAAATGGAAGCTGCAACCAACGACCTACTACACACCCACATCGGGCTTCGGTCGTGCAGTGAATTTGCAGCGAGAGGCATCGCCAAAATCCAACAACACGCAACGCATCGGCATGATTGGCCTGGGCGTTGGTACCGTGGCGGCGTATTGCCGCGAAGGCGACATCTGCCGCATCTACGAAATCAACGCGGAAGTTGAGCGCCTGGCTCGCAAACACTTCACGTATCTCTCCGACAGCAAAGGCAAAGTCAGCGTGATTTTGGGCGATGCCCGTCTATCACTGGAGCGTGAGGCGAGCAATCAGTTCAACGTGCTCGCGGTTGATGCGTTTTCTGGCGATTCGATTCCGATGCATCTGATTACGCAAGAGGCCGTTCGCGCCTTCATGGGGCAGGTTTCGGGGAACGGAATCCTCGCGTATCACGTGTCCAACCGCTTCCTCAATCTGCCACCGGTGCTGGCTGAAATTGCGGAAAAAGAGAAGCTCGCGGGCATTGTTGTTGAAGACCCAGCGCAAAAGGACAACACGCTACATTCGTCGAGCACCTGGGTGTTGTTGGCGAGAAATGCCGAGGCGCTACAGGGCATTGGCGAAGCCGGTACGCCGTTGGTTCGCGTAGAAGGTGCGCCATTGTGGACCGACGACTTCAACAATCTGTGGTCAGTCATTAAGTGGAAACACTGACGCAACAGTACCGTCGTGACGCAACGAACAACGAAACGTAGCTCCCCAAGCCGCGCGGACACGCGGCGATAATTGACGCCTGCTACCTACCGGGAAGCAATAAATTTGCTGCCGTGAAACAGCAGCGGCGTACCTTCGTGAGCGGAAGCACGCAGCACTTCACCGACAAAAAGTTCATGGTCACCAATGCGGTGCACCGCTACTTTCTTGCACACAAAATAGGCGAGGGCACCCCGAATGAGTGGCGGTTCGCCTTTCGTTTCATGTAAGGCGATATCAACAAATCGATCCGGCGCGCGGCTGGCAAATTGTCTCGCGATATGGGTCTGATGCGCGGCTAATACGCTCACGCTGAAGTGCGTCGCGTCCACAAAAATGCGGTGCAGCCCAGAATTCACGCGCAGGCTCCACTGCACGAGTGGCGGCTCAAGCGACACTGATCCAAACGAGTTCGCCGTCATGCCAACTGGCGCGCCATGCTCGTCCAGCGCCGTGATCACGGTCACACCGGTCGCGAAGCTGGCGAACGCGTGGCGCAGTGTGTCCGGCACGTGGGGGTTAATGGGCGACAGAGCGGTGGGCGCGGACTTCGTGTGATGCATGAAATATCGGGTAAACGGAAAGGCTAATCTTCAATACACTTGGCGGCAAGCCAACGACTCATTACCCTTTCTTCGAGGCGCAATTATGAAGCTTTCTGTTCCTTTACTCGCAACCGTGTCACTTCTGATGGCTGCGATCATCGCGCCAGTTCACGCACAAATCAAAATCGGCGCGATGGTGTCGGCTACCGGCCCGACCTCCGCGATTGGCATTCCACAGCGAAACTCGGTCGCACTGTTGCCCACGACCGTCGGCGGCATGACCATCGAATACATCACGCTGGACGACGGTGGCGACACCACGCGCGCCGTGCAAAACGCCAAGCAGTTAATCAGTCAGCACAACGTCGACGCCATCATCGGGCCGTCAACCACGCCCGCTGCGTTGGCAATCCTTTCGGTGATCGCCGAAGCAAAGGTTCCGCTGGTGAGCACAGTGGGTAGTCAGGCGGTTGTTGAGCCGCAGGACGCGACCAAGCGCTGGGTATTCAAGACCACGCAGAATGATGACCTGATCGCGGAGGCACTGGTGTCTCACATGGCGCGCGCCAAAGTCAAACGTTTGGGTTTCATCGGTTTCAATGATCCCTTCGGCGAGGGCTTTCTGAAGATTCTTCCGGGGCTTTTGGCCAAGTACAAAATTGAACTGGTTGCTTCGGAAAAATTCAGCCGGACTGATCAATCGGTAACGGGTCAATCGTTGAAATTAATCGCCGCAAAACCAGACGCCGTATTCATTGCGGCCGTTGGCGGCCCCGCTGTTTTGCCGCAAGCCACGCTGCGCGATCAGGGTTTCAAAGGCACGATTTATCAGACGCACGCCATCGCAACACAGGACTTCATCAAGATTGGCGGTGCCAAGGTTGAAGGCACGGTATTGGCCGCGGGCGGCATGCTGGTGTTTGACGAAATGAGTGATGCGAACCCGATTAAAAATGTCGCCGCGCGCTACATCAAGGCGTATGAAAAAATATACGGTTCACGCCCAGCCACTTTTGGCGCGAACACATACGACTCGGGCATTCTGTTGCAATACGCTGTGCCCGATGCGCTCAAAAAAGGCAAACCCGGCACCGAGGCGTTCCGATCAGCGTTGCGTGATGCGCTCGAAACACAGAAGGACGTCGTGGGCTGCCAGGGCGTGTTCAATATCACGACCACCAATCACAACGGCCTCGACAAGCGCGCGCGCGACGTGATCACCATCAAGGATGGCAAGTTCCGTTTGTTGGGCGAGACGAAGGTGAGTTTGTAGCTCGCCAACAATCAGCGCGCTGTCATCCCCGCGAAGGCGGGGATCCAGACCGAAGGCCTTGATCGGGACTTTTCGGTAATTCGACAGCAAGGCTCAAGGTCTGGATTCCCGCCTTCGCGGGAATGACAAAAAAATCAACGAATCAGGATATACATGCAATACCGCCGCCTCGGCAAAACCAATCTCCGCGTCTCTGCCCTGTGCCTCGGCACCATGATGTTTGGCGATCAGACTGACTCGATGGAGTCGATGCGCATCGTCGACCATGCGCGTGCGCAAGGTGTGAATTTCATCGACACCGCCGACGTGTATTCGCTCGGTAAATCGGAGGAAATCACCGGAACAGCGATTCGTGGTGATCGCGATCACTGGATTCTGGCGACCAAAATTGGCAACAAGATGATGCCGGACGGTGCATTGCCTAATCACGAGCGCTACTCCCGCAAGTGGATGATGCAGGCGTGCGACGCGTCGCTGACGCGATTTGGCACCGACTACATCGACATCTACTACATGCATCGCGACTTCGAAGAGGATTCGCTGGAAGAGGCGGTCGGTGCGCTGGGCGACCTGATTCGTGCCGGCAAGATTCGCTATTTCGGCGTGTCGAATTTTCGTGCATGGCGCATCTCGGAAGTGATCGCGGAATGCAAGCGTCAGGGCGTTCCGATGCCAGCGATTTGTCAGCCATATTACAACCTGCTGAATCGTCTGCCCGAGGTTGAAATCCTTCCTGCATGCGGTTTCCACGGCATTGGTGTGACGCCGTACAGCCCGATTGCGCGCGGTGTCCTCACTGGCAAATACAAGCCAGGCGATGCACCACCTTCCGACTCTCGTGCCGCACGCGCCGACAAGCGTTTTATGCAAACCGAATGGCGCGAAGAATCACTCGTGATTGCGCAAAAGCTCGAAACGCATGCCAACAGCAAAGGCTTCTCGCTGTTGCAATTCGCAACCGCGTGGGTGCTGGCCAATCGCTTCGTGTCAAGCGTGATCGCCGGGCCTAAAACGCTTGCGCAGTTCGAGCCTTACTTCGGCGCGCTTGACTATCCGTGGGCGGCGGACGATGATGCGATGGTGGATTCGCTGGTGCCGAAAGGGCATCCGTCGACGCCGGGATATCACGATCCGGCGTATCCATTTATTGGCCGCTAACCGTCGCTTTGCTTTCGTCGTTGGACTTTACAGCTTTTTCATGTAACGTTGACTGAATAGGGGCTTCAGGCATTTTTACGTGCTAGTCGACTAACGCTGTTTTATTGCTTTAGCCCCTATGAAAACGCCATTTCAGCCAAAAGCTGATACACATCGTTAGGATCAGCATGCTCGAAAAATTAAACGAACTCACTGAAGGCCACGGCGCACTGAAACGCGGTCACGGCCTGATTTCTGGCGTGATCGCGCTCTCGCTTGCGATCCTCTGCTTCCTCGGCGTGCTCGCCTTTCACTTCCCCGAATACTTGACCACGCCGCAGCTTCGCAAAAGCTACAACGTCGACGTGATTCGCAACATCATGCTCGTCGCGATGGCGATTGCCGGCGGCATCAGTTTGGTGAACGTCATCTTCAATCGTGCGCGCTGGCTCGCCGCTTTTGCGTTTGCGCTCGTGGCGCTCACGCTGATGCTCGGCGGTCACAAAGTGCCGGTGAACGATTTCGCCGACAACACGCCGTACATCGGGCTCGACTGGTTCATCCTCGATCTGCTCGGCTCGTCGCTGATTTTTATCTTCATCGAAAAGCTCTTCAAACACCGTAAAGATCAGCCCGTTTTCCGCGCCGAATGGCAGACGGATTTTCATCACTTCATCGTCAATCACATGATCGTCGGTTTCGTGCTGCTCGCAACGAACCTGATGATGCACAAGTTCTTCGGCTGGGCCGCGAACGACGGCGTGCGTGGCTGGGTGCAGGGCTTGCCGTTTTGGATCGCGGTCCTGCTGATCGTACTGGTCGCCGATTTCGTTCAATACTGGACGCACCGCGCGTATCACGAAGTGCCAATTTTGTGGCGCCTGCACGCCGTGCATCACAGCGCGAAAAGTATGGACTGGCTCGCCGGATCGCGGCAACACGTCGTTGAGCTGTTGATCACGCGCACCCTCGTACTCGCCCCCATTTACGTGCTCGGATTTTCGAAAGAAGTGATCGACGCCTACATCATCATCGTCGGCTTTCAGGCCGTGTTCAATCACGCCAACGTCAGTGTGCGCTTAGGCCCGCTGCGCTACATCATCGTCACGCCCAACTTCCATCACTGGCACCACAGTCAGGATCAAGCCGCGCTAGACCGCAACTACGCCGCGCATTACGCGTTCCTCGATTACATCTTCGGCACCGCAGTGAAAAGCGATCAGCTCTGGCCAGAGAAATACGGCGTGCTCGGCGACTACGTGCCGAACGGATTCGTGAAGCAGTTCAAGTTTCCGTTTACCTGGAAGGGGTAGCGCAAGTGATGCGTGGGCGGCAGTAACCCACGTAAATCACAACGGCTGGGGCAAATGCCAATGCCGCGTTAACAACGGAACGCGTAGGATTTTTCCGCAGCACGCTTGCCCCCAGCACCAGCCGCGACGATAATGCGTTGCGACTAATCTGTCGTATCCGGGGGATAAAAGATGCGCGCGATCAAGTTAATCACGCAAACGACATTTGCAATGTTGCTTTCATGGCTGGTTGGGGCTGGTATTGTGTCCGCAGCGACGATCACCGTCGTGCCATCAGGAACGGGATCCGGGGTCGTCACCAGTAACGTGGGGTCGATCAACTGCGGTGCCACCTGCAGCGGCAACTTCGCTAACGGCACGTCGCTCATTCTTACCGCCACGCCGGCATTCGGGCAGCGATTCATGGGATGGCTCGGTCCGTGTACGAACGCCGCTACATGCAACTTGATCGTCAACGGCGATGCGACCGCGATTGCAACGTTCGCCCCGACAGTTGTCGGTGCACCTACTCTCGATATCGACGGCAGCAGCAGTTGCAGTGCGCTGTCCGACGGGCTGCTGCTGATGCGCTACATGTTAGGGTTGCCAACAGCGGTTTCACAGAATGCTGCAACATCACCGAGTGCGCTCCGTCTGTCCACGCAAGACATTGGCGACTACCTGCTTAACGTGAGGCCCGCGCTCGATATCGACGGCAACGGACAGGTCGACCCTAGCACCGACGGCGTGTTGATTTTGCGCTACTTTTTTGGCCTTCGCGGCTCGGGTTTAACCGCAGGACCTGTTTTTGGAATCGGTGCAACACGCCAGCTTGACACCGACATTGAGGCGAGGATCCTTGGCCTGTGCTCGACGTTTCCGCCCAGTTATTCGCTGACTGCGAGCAAATTGGGTCTAGGGGCAGGTGCGATCACAAGCGGCGGCAACTCGCCCGGTATAGCTTGCGGTGCCGATTGCGCGCAAAACTACATCGCCGGAGCCTCAGTTAACCTCAGCGCGTCGCCCGACGCCGGGTCGTATTTCGCGGGATGGGGCGGCGCATGCACGGGTACTGGTGCGTGCACTGTATCGATGACCGCAGCCAACAGCGTATCGGCGTTTTTTACGCAAGTCGCGCCCGGCTGTACTCCGTCCGCCGACGTACCTGACCTCGCGTTTGTTGATTCGAATTGCGACGGTATCGACGGCGATATTGCGACGTCATTTTTCGTCAGCAAAAGTGGCGCAGACACCAACCCGGGCACCATTGCGGCACCATTTCTCACCGTGCAAAAAGGGGTAGACAGCGCCTTTGCCGACGCCAATCGCAAACGCGTACTCATTTCGTCGGGTGTCTACAACGAAGGCGCTGGGTTACAAGCGAAAACAGGCGTCAGTTTATTTGGCGCCTATGACGACAACTGGCAACGATCAGGCGCGTTGGTGACCGCCACGAAGATCCAGGGCACGCCACAGGGGGTACTTGCTGATGGGATCATCAACTTTACTCTGCAGCTTTTGGCAGTCAATGGCCTATCAAGCGGTGCATTTGGCAGCAGCGTTTATGGCGTGCGCGCCATTAACGGTGCTGACATCACTTTAGCGTCTGTTGCCGTCGCGGCATCGAATGCTCCGGGCGGCAGCAACGGTGGGTCTGGCGCACCCGGCGCCAATGGTGCCGCAGGCTTCGCGGGCGGTGGTGGTAGCTGTGACGGTGCATCGGGAGGCGGAGGTTCACCGGGCGTCGGTGCACCGGGACGTTCCGGTGGCAACGGCGGTCAGGGTGGTTCCGAATCGAGTTCTTCCATCATGGCAGGTTACGGCGGTGGAAACGGTGTCGGCGGCACCCCAGGCGGCAATGGTGGTGTCGGCGGCGATCCCGGCGCACCAGGCAACACCGGTGCTAATGGTGCCAACGGAGGCAACGGCGCGCCTGGCGTTGGGGGCACCAGCACATTGGCAAACGCAGGTGCTTTCTGGGTTGGTGCAAATGGAACATTAGGGCTGAGTGGTGCGCTCGGCAATGGCGGCGGCGGCGGTGGCGGCGGCGGCAATCAGTATTGTTTCTTCTGCAACAGCGGCGGCGGCAACGGTGGCGGCGGCGGTGGCGGCGGCGGTGGCGGCGGCGCATTTGGCCAGCCAGGAAACTATGGCGGCGGATCGTTCGCGGTCTATCTGTTCAACGCTACGGCTACCGTCAGCGCGGGAACGCTGACTACGGGCAGTGGCGGCAAAGGCGGTGACGGGGGCCTCGGTGGTGCCGTCGGGCAGGGCGGAGCGGCTGGTCTCGGTGCAACGGTATGTACATCTGAAGTTGGCCGGGGCGGCAACGGGGGCACAGGCGGCAACGGTGGCGCAGGCGGTGGCGGTGGCGGGGCGTCGGGCGGACCCTCTATCGGCGTCTTTCGCGGCGGCACGAGCACAGTGACCGTCCTCAATAGCCCAACCTTCGTCCTCGGAACGCCAGGGAGCGGCGGTACGGGCGGTGGTGCAAACGGCGTTGGTGCGTCGATAGTTCCGTAGCCACTCCGGTAACGCCGTTCCCGACACGCAAATTTTTTTTTGGGCGAGGCAGGCACGCGCGCGAGCTGTACGCCTGCCGATGTCGCCCTACACGAGATCCCTCATTTATCCATCAGTCACGTGACTGGAAGATGCGGAAATTCGAATGCGTACAGTCCCGTACTGGCTTAACGATTGGCGTTGTGATGGTTCGCAATGATTGCGCGGATAGCAACTGTGCCGCAATGGCTCTCAAGGGCTTGGGACGCTGGTCGACGAAAGCGAATAGCTCGTGCTCCGCCCGCCCGCAGCGTCTTTCACCAGAATGCCCTGATCAATCAGTCCCTGAATGTCGCGCTGCGCGGTGTCTTGCGAACACTTCGCAATGATCGCCCACTTGGTTGACGTCAGCTTGCCGTCAAACCCATCAAAGAGTTTGTTGAGCATTTTCTTTTGACGCTCGTTGATCGTTCCGACTGCGTTTTTGTCCCAGAACGACGCTTTGCGAAACACCGCGCCAAGCGTTGTCTCCGTCGCGGTAATCGCCCGGTCGAGACAGGCCAGAAACCACTCCAGCCACTCCGTAATATTGAGCGTTGATTTTTGCGTGCGCTCAAGGATGTCGTAATACGCGCGGCGCTCCACCCTGATCTGCGCCGACATGCTGTAGAACCGCTGCGAGCTTCCCTCAGATCGGGCGAGCGCCCAGTCCGCGATGGCGCGCGCGATGCGACCGTTTCCGTCATCAAACGGATGGATCGTCACAAACCACAAATGCGCCAGCGCCGCCTTCAACACCGGGTCTATCACGGTGCTGCCACTCACGTTCGTGTCGTTATTGACCCAAGCCAGAAACGCATCCATTTCATGCTGAAGCCGCTTTGCAGCGGGCGCTTCAAAGTGAACCCGCTCGCGACTGATCGGCCCCGAGATCACCTGCATCGCGCCTTTGGAATCGTCGCGCCACGCGCCAATGCGAATCGGATGAATGCCGCCATAACCCGTCGGAAACAACGCCGCATGCCAAGCGAAGAGCCGCGCCTCAGTCAGCGGCTCGGCAAAGCGTTGCGTCGCGTCCAACATCATTTCCACCACGCCCTCCACATCGCGATCAGCGGGGATCGCGCCCGCTATATCGATACCCAACCGACGCGCAATCGACGAGCGCACCTGATCCGGATTCAGAATCTCGCCCTCAATCTCGCTTGACTTCAAAACGTCCTGCGTCAGCGTCGCCAGCACTGCCTCGCTTTGGCTTACGAAACCCAGCCCTTCCATGCGGCCAATCAGCCGCCCCTGACGATGCCGGACAAGGGCAAGCATCGGCCCCAGTTTTTCGTGATTCCACGTAAATCTGGGCCAATCGCTCCGTTGGTGGATGTACATTATTCGCCGCATATTCTGCGTAGATAGTGCCGCATATTCTCCGCAGAGTCAAGATTAATCTCCGCGTCGATGCGGAGATTAACGCGAGATTCTCCGCAGCTTTGCTTGGCGAAGAATTGCCATAGTTGTGTATATTGCATTAGTTGTACAAGTTGCACGCTACAATTTAACCTGTACTTGGAGACCTTCATGACTTCCCCCGCCACCCGAATCCCCACTTCCGTTGTTCGACAACGCTTCTCGGATGCCCTGGAACAAGCGCAGGACAACGAAGTACACATCGTGCGCGGATCAGCAGAGAAAGGTAAACCGGTCGCAGTGCTGGTGAGCCATGACCGCTTCAATGCGCTCACACGACGCGCCGAGGTTGGCGAAAGTGCCCTGCGGCAGCTCGATCAAGAAGCCTCTTTGCAGATGAAAACGCATCGCAACGACCCCGCGTTGCGCGCGATGCAGGACAAGATTCGCGCAGCGCTCGCCGATCTTCGGCCCACGCCGCGCTACAGCCTCAAGGAACTGCTGGCTCGGGTTCCTGCGGAAGGGCTGCCCATTGATCGCGAGTTCGACGCCGCGCCGGCTGTGGGTCGCGAGGCGCTATGACAAGCGTGACAAGTAGGACGAGCGCGCGACCGATTCAAGTTGAGCGTGGCGACATCATTGAGTTGACGCTGGATCCAACTGCGGGTCGCGAACAACGAGGTCGTCGGCGAGCGCTAGTGCTCTCACCTCGCGAATTCAATCGCGTAGCAGGCGTAGTCTTCATCGCCCCCATCACCCAGGGCGGCGACTACGCACGCGACATGGGATTCACCGTACCCCTTTCCGGCACCGGCCTCGACTCGCAAGGCGTAGTGCTGTGTCACCAGACAACCAGCAAAGACATCAACGCACGCGATCCCAGAAAAATCGAGCGTGCGCCAGACTACATCGTGAACGACGTATTGGCGCGCGTGCGTGCTGTGCTTGAGGAGGGCTGAAGCGGGTCGCGCGTGGATCATTCGTCACGCGGACTTCGTGCGTTTGCCTTGCCCAGCAACTTCACAGCATGCCAACCGATGCACCTTTTCTGCGTCAGCGAATCGGCAAAAGTCCGAGGGCTAACGAACATTGATTGTTTGCTTTGGAATAAATACGTGTGCCAAGCACCGATTACCGCGTTGTGAGTTTTTTAAGGCGATGATGAGCCAGCGAACGTATCTTCATGTCTTCCAAGAGGGAAAGTCTAAACGCGTGATTTTTTGAAGACGTTTAAGTGAAATACTACGGTTCTGTAGCGATCTAAAAACTGGAGATGACACCGTGAAAACTGTAACTTGTATGGGTAAGGCAGCGACTTCATTAGCGCTGGGTTTACTGTTGGCGCAGAACGCGATCGCCATTGACTGCGGTGATCGACCAGCGTTGTACATGCGAGACTATGACACAAGCTTTAGCGCAGCGGTCGCCCGTATTGGCGGCTGGGTATCGGGGCCATCGGTGGGCGTAAAACTTCGCACTGAGGCAAAAAATTTGCTCGAAAAGATACCAAATGCTGACAAGTCAGTAATTGATCTCACGTACATGTACACCATTTGCACAGCACTGCGGGACGACCGATCAGTTTCCGAACGTCGCAAGGCAACGCTGCTCCAATCTTACAGGCTCGAAATTGAGAAAACGCGCTCGAAAGCCAACGCAAGTGACACGCAGCTTGTGGGCAAGAAAAGCGAACTAGTACCTCCAAAAAATCTGAATCCCGCTCCGCGAAATTCTGCGACGAACAAACCACCGTCTGATCGAGGTTCGGTGACAGTTACGGGCGACAATAATAAAGTCATCAACAACAGCAATATTGGTGGCAGCAGTACTCAATGAATATATTGATACGGATCGCGATCATGCATGTCGCATTTGGGGCGCTTGTGCCAGCGTCGGCGCAGCAGGAGTTCGGACCAAAAATTGAGCCAACGCTTAGCGCGCACCCAGCCGCCACCAGCAGTATTACTGGCAACAACAATCTCGCGATTGTTGCCAGCAATGTTTCGTCAAACCAGATCGCATCGGTACTTAGAAATTGGCACCCATCCGGCAGCTCTCTCGATGCAAGTGACGAATTTGAGTTGATCCGCGCACTAGAAACAGGGGACGAAACAAAGCGAGATTTGCCTCGCGCATTTCGCGCATACGACAAACTCGCAAAGGAAGGCAATATTCACGCGCGCGTAGAGCGCGGGCGACTTTTGCTGGACATTGGAAGTGCGACCGCAGACGCACTTGCTTACGGTGATTTTGAAGCTGCCGCTGCCAAGAAATTGATTCAAGCGCTCACTTGGCAAGCGTGGATGCACGATTTTGGTAGAGCACCTACCATTGATCTTAAGTTGGCGGTAAAAATTTATGAGGAAGCGGCGCAAGGCGGCGATGCGTGGGCTTCGTTTCGACTTGGCGTAGTCCATCAGACCGGGACCTTGCGGGTTGCGAAAGACGAGCACGCCGCCTTGAATTGGTATCAACAAAGTGCAGACCGACTTTATCCAGAAGCCTTTTGCGAGTTGGGTTGGATCCGTTTGTACGGTGAACCCAGGCACCGGGACGAGGCACGCGGGCTCCGGGAATTGGAGACCGGAGCCAAGCTAAACAATGCTTGCTCGCTCTATCAGTTGGGACTTGCGTACCATGAAGGCAAAAAAGTTTCGCTTGATTACGCGACCGCCGGAAGCTTATATGAACGCGCAGCGGTTTTGGGCGACGTACGAGCGCAGAACAACCTCGGGAACCTGCTCTTGGACGGACTCGGCTTGAAGAAGGACGCTTCAAGAGCGGTCGAGCTGTATCGAAAAGCGGCTTTGAAAAACGAGGTCAATGCGCCATTTAATCTGGGGACTGCTTATGAAGCGGGGAATGGCGTCGACAAGGATGATCAGGCTGCCGTGCAAGCGTATAAGAATGCTTCGGATAAGGGGCATGCAAAGGCACTCGCTTTTCTTGGCAGCATGTATCGCCATGGAAAAGGGGTTGAGCAAGATATTCGCAAAGCCCGTGAGCTATTCGAACGTTCTGCGAACCGTGGAAGTCCTGTAGGTGCTTGGTATCTCGGTCTGCTGCTTAGCGACGGGAAAGATGTCCCCGCAGATTTGGTCGCGGCTTCAAGTTGGTTCCGAAAAGCTGCTGAATTTGGGAGCTCTGACGCAACGAACGCATTGGCTTACTACATCTCATCGCGGCAAATTGTTGCAATCGGTGACGAATCCCCCACCGTCTTGTGGGAACGCGCCATCAGGCAGGGCAATCAATTTGCGATGTACAACCTCGGATATCGATACTTGGATGGTGAGGACGTGCCTGTTGATGTTTCTAAAGGGCTATTGTTGCTAGAGAGAAGTGCGAAGCTAGATCACGACGGTGCCAAAGTTCGATTGGCGGGTTATTACTACAAAGAACGATTTAAGAACTCGAAGTACGTAGAAATGGCAGCAAGGTATGCGATCGCCGCCGCAAGAACGATCGACGAAGGCGCTGCGCTGGCGTACGCATTGAGCCAAGAGAACCCACATTTGTTTTCGTCAGAAGAAAATGCATTGGTACTCAAGCGTTTGCAAGACATGGTGGGAGACCCGTCAAACGCGAACCATGCTTATGCTGTGATTAGTCTAGCGAGAGGGATACAGAAGGAAAGAAAGCTTGCAGTCGACGGAATACCGATAATTTCTGCGTTGCAAAAGCTCGCTCAAAATGGCAATCAAGATGCCGCTATGCAATTGTTTCTTTTGTACGGGAAAAAGTCTCCTCACCTCTTTTTTGACTCCGAGGGAAAGCGATTGCTTGAGTCGTTAATCCCGTTTGCCGGTGATTTTTCCGCAACGATGAAGGTACAACTAGATTTCTTCCAGAATCCTTCCAAGTACAGCGACGCGGCAGCACTCATTGGGAAAATGGAAGCTGCGGCGCTGAACGGGTCTGACACTACACAAATATTGTGGACTCGGGATTTGGTAACTCGGTCGCCGGAAAAGGCCGGAAATTTGCTGAGGGCAAAAGCCAAAAATGGCAACACGTTCGCTGTGCAAGTCCTGTGCGAGCTCCTGAATGACTACAAATTAGCACCTGCATCGCCCGATGAATTGACTCAATGTGGAACCAAGTAGTGACGCCATGCAAATTACACACGGAAGCGGCTTTTCTGCGGATCGGCCATTGCATTGGGGTTAGATAACTACCTAACAAAAGCTGGCTTTTGAGTAAAGCACCTGACAGCCCCTATTCAATGAGGAAAAGATGAAAAAGCCTGTAACTTCAAAACGGTTGCCTCGTCGGTTTGGCGCGGTCCATGTCAACGTCCAGATAAGCTCGACAAGCCAAACCCTCCGAACCTCCTCTGCATACGGCCAACGCAGTGCCTAAGTGGGTCGGTTGTTCTATGGGCAAAACGTAGCTCATCCAGAGCAGATTGCCATGACGCAACTACCCATCATCGACTTACGTGCGCCGAAGCCTGAGATTGCGCATCAGATCGCGGATGCGTGCAGGGCGCATGGCTTTTTCTATGTCGTGGGGCATGATGTTGATGAGGCGCTGGCGCTTCGGCTGGAGCGGCTGAGTCATCAGTTCTTCGCGCTGCCCGAGGCAACCAAGGCGCGGTTTGCGATGACGCTGGGTGGGCCGGCGTGGCGCGGCTGGTTTCCGCTGGGGGGCGAGTTGACGTCCGGGCGGCCGGACTGGAAGGAGGGTCTGTACCTCGGCACCGACCTGCCGGACGAGCATCCGCGCGTGCGTGCGGGCGTGCCGCTGCATGGCGCGAACCTGATTCCCGACGATGATGTGCTGCCCGACTTCCGGCGCACGGTGCTTGAGTACATCGATCAGGTGACGCGACTGGGGCATCGCGTGCTCGAAACGATTGCCGGGTCGTTGGGGCTGGCGGCGGATTACTTTTCGAGTCGGTACACGGCCGATCCGCTGATTTTGTTCCGCATATTTCTGTACCCGAGTCGTCCGGTGCCTGCGGACGTGGGCGCGTTGTATGGCGTGGGTGAGCACACGGACTATGGCCTGCTGACGCTGTTGCGGCAGGATACGGTGGGCGGTCTTCAGGTGAAAACCGCGAGTGGCTGGATTGAGGCGCCGCCGGTGCCCGCGTCGTTCGTGTGCAACATTGGCGACATGCTGGATCGCATGACCGGCGGGCTGTACAAGAGCACGCCGCATCGCGTCCGCATCAACACGAGTGGTCGTGATCGTCTGTCGTTCCCGCTGTTTTTCGATCCGGATTTTGATGCGCGTATCGAACCGGTCCGCACGCCGGCAACGGATGACGCGGCGTCGCGCTGGGACGGCGCGAGCGTGCATGCGTTTGACGGCACTTATGGCGATTACGTGCTGGCGAAGGTGGGCAAGGTGTTTCCCGATCTCAAGCGGGACGTGCTTTAGGGAGCCGGTGACGCTGTGGCTGCCGAATGGAGAAAACGGCATAACCTTAACCCGCGAAAGCAATTGCATTCGAGCTCGACAGGCGCAAAATAGACAGGTCCAGTTCAAACGAAAGTACCTCATGACCACACTTCGTCTCGGCGACACCGCCCCCGATTTCACACAGGATTCCACGGAAGGTCCGATCCACTTTCACGAGTGGGCGGGCAATTCTTGGGTCGTTTTGTTTTCGCACCCCGCTGATTTCACGCCGGTTTGCACGACTGAGCTGGGCAAAACTGCCGCGCTTTCCGGCGAGTTTGCGAAGCGCGGCGTGAAGCCCATCGCGATTAGCGTTGATCCGGTTGATCAACACAAAAAGTGGATTGGCGACATTAACGAAACGCAGAATACGACGGTGAATTTCCCGATCATCGCCGATGCGGATCGCTCTGTTTCGACGCTGTACGACATGATTCATCCGAAGGCGCTGGCGACGCAAACCGTGCGCAGCGTGTTCATCATCGATCCGAAAAAAGTGATTCGCACGACGTTTACTTACCCCGCGAGTACGGGCCGCAATTTCGACGAGATTCTGCGCGTGATTGATTCGCTGCAACTGACCGATAGCCACAAAGTGGCAACGCCCGCCAACTGGAAAGACGGCGACGACGTGGTGATCGTGCCGAGTCTGCAAGACCCGGCGGAGCTGGCGCAACGCTTTCCGAAGGGATTCAATGCGATACGTCCTTACTTGCGTATGACGCCGCAGCCGAACAAATAGGCACCGCCGCGCCGTGCTGGATCAGCTAAGCGGCACGACGCGCGTGCATTTCATCGTGGGCGATCCGATCGCCCAGGTGAAGTCGCCCGCAGGGGTGACGCAGGCGTTCGCGGAGCGTGGGCGCAACGCGGTCGTCCTGCCCGCACATGTAGCGCCCGAGCACCTTGCGGCGTGGCATGCGGGCGTGTCAGCTGCGCAAAACGTCGACGGCATCATCGTCACCGTACCGCATAAATTCGCTGCATTTGGATTGTGTGCGAGCACGTCGGAGCGGGCGACTTTTCTGCGTGCGGTCAACACAATGCGGCGCAACGCTGACGGTTCGTGGCACGGCGATATGTTTGACGGCCTGGGCTTTGTCGAGGCGATGCGCGAGAATGGTTGCGACCCGCGCGGCAAGCGAGCGCTGCTCGCCGGTGCTGGCGGCGCGGGTTCTGCCATCGCGCATGCGCTATTACTTGCGGGCGTGTCGTCGCTCGCGCTCGCAGACACTAGCAAGCTTCGCCGCACGACATTGATTGATCGCCTGAACTGGCTGAAGCTCGCGCCCGTGACGCACGGCACAACCGATCCGACGGGTTACGACATCGTGCTCAACGCGACGCCGATGGGCATGAAGGAGGGCGAGCCTTATCCAGTCGATGTGACGAAGCTCAATCCGGCGATGTTCGTGGGTTGCGTGATTACCGCGCCCGCCGTTTCGCCATTAATCGCAGCAGCTCGCGCACACGGTTGCGCCTCGATGACGGGCGCTGACATGTTCGGCCGCGTGCGAGACTTGATGGTGGATTTTTTGCTAAATCGAGACTAGCTGACGCGCGCCGTCGGCTTCCATGTCGGCACCGCGACCACGTTTGATGACTTCGCCGCGCTCCATCACGATGTATTGATCGGCGAGTTCGGCGGCGAAATCGTAGTACTGTTCGACAAGCAGGATTGCCATCGTTTTGCGATCCGCGAGCAGGCGTAAAACACGGCCGATATCCTTAATGACGCTTGGTTGAATGCCCTCGGTGGGTTCGTCGAGGATTAGCAATTTCGGGTTCGCGGCTAGCGCGCGCGCAATGGCGAGTTGCTGTTGCTGACCGCCAGATAGATCGCCGCCGCGTCGTCCGAGCATTTGCTTGAGCACGGGGAAGAGTTCATACAGTTCAGCAGGAATCTGCGTGCTCGCTGATTTGTAGGCGAGTCCCATTTTCAGGTTGTCTTCAACAGTTAGACGACCAAAGATTTCGCGACCTTGCGGTACGAATCCGATGCCCTGACGAACGCGTTCGTAGGATGTGTTCTTGTAGATCGCTTTGCCGTCGAGCGTGATGCTTCCCGCCTTGATCGGCACCACGCCCATGATGCTCTTGAGCATCGTTGTCTTACCGACGCCGTTGCGTCCGAGCACTACGGTGATCTCGCCGATTTTGGCGTCTAGCGATACGTTACGCAGGATGTGCGAGCCGCCGTAATACTGGTTGACGTCTTTTAGTTCAAGCATGGTCTGTGTCCTTGTAGGAGCGGCTTGCCGCGACCAACGGTGTTGGTGGAAATGTGGGTCGCGGCAAGCC
>JANXNI010000086.1 GCA_025354165.1 Burkholderiales bacterium
AGCCGCTCCCACAGGCGCTCGCCTCACGCGCGTCTCTCCCACAATCGCGGCGAGCGTCAGCGATACCACTTTGCAAGCCTCGTCGGAGACACGCCGATCCAGTAGGTAAATCGCAACCACCACATGAGCGCCATCGTGCGCCACACGCCGTGCTTTTGCCAACGACGCGCGGACGTCAAGACGCGCTCGCACAGACAGGCGGGACGTGAAATTTTCTTGAGTGCTTTGCTCAGCGCGATGTCTTCCATCAGCGGCAAGTTTGGGAACGTGCCTATTGCATTGAACACCGAATTGCGCACAAAAATGCATTGATCACCCGTGGCGATCCCACTGAGTCGTGAGCGCCAATTCATCATTGCGGCGATGACTTTGAACATGGGGTGCGCGACGCCATTGCCCGCATCGAGCGCGACGTCGAATCGGCCCCACGCTTTTTGCTTGTCTTGCAGCGCCCTGTCGATCAGCAGATCAGCGTCCAGTGGCAAACGTGTGTCTGTGTGTAGAAAAAGCAGCACATCTCCTGTCGCATGCTGCGCGCCGGCGTTTTGCTGTGTCGCGCGACCTCGCGCCGACGTGACGACATGATCGCAATGGGCTTTCGCCAGCGAAAGAGTGTCATCGGTGCTGCCGCCATCAACCACGACAACTTCCGCGCCACGATCTCGCAGCGGCTGCAACGCAATCAAGGCAGATTCAATGTTCGCCGCTTCGTTGAGAACGGGAATCACAATCGAGAGTTTCACTGCGGCGATGTCGGTTGTGGGAGCGGTTGTAACGCGATACGTTTATGAGTGCCCATTATGAATGGCCGACCATCGCGGTAAAACCGCTCCCACAAGTTCTAAGCCAGCGCACCACCGCACGAGCTGCCTTGTCCTGCGGTGCAGCCGTAGCAGTGATCGCGAATCACAATGGGGCCATCGTTCAGCGCTTCGGGCGGTGCGGCTAGCACGTCTTTCAGATGCGATTTTGCGCGGCCACCGCTCTTGGTGGGGAGCTCAAGCATCTGGTTGAAATCGCAGTCGTAAAGATAGCCTTGCCAGTCGATGCTGACCTGATCGCGACACATCACACCATCAAGATTTTCGTCACGATGCGCGGCCTTGAGCACGCCCATGTAAGTGTCGAACGTGCCCTTGGAAATCAGCGTCGAACCGAAGCGCTGAATCGGCATGTTGGCAATCGTGAACAGATGATTGAAGCGGATGCCGAAGTTCTCTCCGAGAATGCGCTTGTAGTCGGCCTGCAAGCCCGCCTGTCCCGGCGGTAGAACCGCGCCTTGCGGGTTGTAGACCAGATTCAATTCGCGCTCGCTGCCCTCATCGCCATAGCCAAGCGAATTGAGCAATTGCAGCGCACGAATGCTCTTGTCGAATACGCCGTCACCGCGCTGCTTGTCGACGTTGTCGACGGAGTAGCAGGGTAGCGACGCGGTGATTGCGACGTCGTTGTCGGCAAGAAATTGCGCCAGCGTTTCTTGCCCCGGTTCAAACAGAATCGTCAGGTTGCAGCGATCAATGACTTTGACGCCGAGCGCACGCGCTTCGACAACGAGCGCACGGAAATATTGATTTAACTCGGGCGCGCCCCCCGTGAGATCGAGCGTTTTTGCGCCCGTGTGTTTGAGGTAATCGATCACCAGATCAACCGTGGTGGCATCCATCATCTCAGTGCGTTGCGGGCTGGCCGCAACGTGGCAATGCACACAAGATTGATTGCACTTGTAGCCCAGGTTCACTTGCAAGGTGCTAACGCTGCGACGTCGCAATTTGGGGAACGTGGTGCGATGGGCGTCGAGCCGGGGGAGAACAGCGTGCATAAGAATCCAACAACTTGAAATACGTGCGTAAGCTTCAAGCATAGTCGTAGGAAGGCCTCGTTGCCTTACAAACTACGCGGCTCAGCCAGGCTGGCGCATCAAACCGCTAGTGGTGCGGCGACTTGCAGGGCCCGATGCGCGCGGCGGTCATGGTTTGTTTGACGACATTGACGCCGCCGACCAGGGGTGAATATCGTGATTCCAGTGTCACCATGAAACGTGTGGCCTGAACGTGGCCGTTGGCGACGCCGGACAGTGTTTGCCCGGCGTCGCATGCGTAGGCGAAGGTCAACGCATCGCCTTGTCCGACGGGGCTTCCGAGCGCGGGCGGCGTGCGCACAAAGCTCCCGCTGGGGCAGCGCTCGGCGCTGCTGGCAAGCGTTTGCAATGCGAAGGCGCGCCCGCTGGCGAAGTCCTCCGCCGAGCGACATGCGGAAAAAACGATGGTCGGAAAGTTGACCCGCATGTCGGCAGGAATCAATGTCTGGTCAGTAACAATGGTGTAGCGCCAAACACCTGGTGTTTGCGCGACGGCAGTTGTCGCTGCCGCTGCGCAAAGCACCAGCGCCAGAGCGCCCGCCAGCGACCGATCTAGCATCCGCCGGTTCGCTTGGCGCTCATGCTCATATTCATCTTCCCGCCCATCGCCTTGGTGTTGCCGCCGGTCATGGTCATTTTGGATTCGAACTGGGTGGACGACGCAGTCATGTCATAGGTCATGATCATCGGCTCCGGCATGTTTTTTCCCGTGCAGGTAGTGGTGAATTGATAACGATTACCGGTTTGCTTCAAATCAGAATATTTACAGTCCATGCCCGCGTCTTTTTGTGCGGCGATATTCCGGCCTTCATCAATATCCTTTTGCGTAACGCACTGATCAAAGCTCATTGGGATGCTGCCCATGCCAGGGATTTCAGTACGGGTGCTGTAGCTCCACTTGCCCGGGGTTGTGTCGAACTTGGGCATTTGCGCAGACACGGCACTCACTATGCCGAACGAAGCAATCAAAAGAACGGTAATGCGTTTCATGGTTTCCTCAGAATGATCTCGCGGACATCGACGGTTTTCGCGCCCGAGCCCTGTAAAAGACGGCGCAGTTTAGCGTTTTGCGACATCATCAACGCTGCCGACGGCGGAACCGACGACACAGGGCAAGAGGATTTATATCTGTTCTCACTGTCCCGATCAGCGGTAGCGAAACTGCACTTTGTGCACTCGGTCGTGCAGGGATCTCAAGAGAATTGAGCACGTCAGCTTTTGCGTGTAACGGCTATTGCTAATGGGATAGCGCAGATAAATGCATTAAGTCGACTTTCAGCCTTTTATGCGTCTGCCCCTTAAACATACGTGGTTGTAGCAAAAAGATGATCGTTTGAGTCTAGCCTCCGTCTCGTCGGAGAACGTCGCCGTTTGCGTCCTGAAGCAGGTAGGCGACGGCTTCCGTTTCCAGAAAATCGGCTGCGTCTGCGCCTTTGAGCATGGCGATGGTCGACAGCGCACCGGCCAAAACGCACGTAGTTCCGACCACGCTAACGGATCGCCAATGGGACACTGGCCAGCCCGTTTTTGGATTCAGGATGTGGCAATAGCGTTTGCCGTCCACTTCGATAAATCGCTCATAGTCGCCACTGGTGGCGATGGCACCGTGAGTCAACGGCAAGCTTGCGAAGCAGCGATTGGGCTCGGTCGCCGGCGCGCGCGGATCGCGAATGCCGATTCGCCACGCGGCTCCCGCTAGCTGCGGACCGATGGCGCGGACGTCGCCGCCGAGGTTAATAAGGCCATGCTTGACGCCGCTGGTTTCCAGTAATGTGGCCCCACGATCCACCGCGTACTCTTTGCCAAAGCCACCGAAGTCCAGTTCCATACCGGGCAGTGTTAGCGCGATTTTGTTGCCATCCCAGGCGACGTGTTGCCAGCCGACTAACGGCAACAATGATTCGAGCGTATTTTGATTGGGCAGCCGCGCACTTTTGAAATCCCAGGCGCGTCGTAGCACCCCCGACGTGCAGTCAAACAAACCGTCGCTCATCGCGAACAAATTCGCCGCGAAATTCAGTAAATGTGCGGTCTCGTCATCCACTTCAATGGCAGCACCCGTAGGCCCCGCCGCAGCGTTAATTTGCGACAACAGGCTGTCGCTCCGATAGCGGGAATACTTCGATTCAATGCGACACACTTCGGCGATTGCAGTATTCGCAAGGCGTTTGGCGTCCCTCTGAGAAATCCCCGCCAAGCGGATTTCGCACGGACTCGCCATCGCAGAAAACTCGAAAGCAAAGGCTTCGCTGTCAGCCAAGTGAATTGCCCCGCACGAAGTTAAAGGCACCGAAAGCAGCTAAAAGCGCCGACTAATTCCGATTTGCGCAAACTGGGCAGAGAAGACAGCCAGCCCTGGCGACCCGCCACCACCGAGCCGCCACGACGAGCGCTGTTGATAGAACTCGTACTTCAGATCCACGCTCCAGAGTTTGTCGATGCGCCACTCAAATTTGCTCCCGACCGTGACCGCACCGTACGACGACAGGCGCGCGTCAGCCGAGTAATATTTCGGCGGCGATTGCGAGTAGCCCGCCGGGTACGGCTCACCGATTTCAGGGTCGTAAACCGGGTCGAAGTAGAACGAAGCCCGGCGCTGCGTGTAGTAGCGTGCTGTTGGCGTGATCACGAATCGCTCGCTCAGTGGCACCACCCATTCAACGGCTGCCGTGTGCGCCTGCACGCCAAAGTTGTCGTCGTAGAAACGATAACTGCTGCGCAATGTCGTGCTGTTGCCTTCAAAGAAATGGTTCCACCGGACGAGCGCAATGGTCTGGTTTTTGTTACGTGGACGCTGATCAACAAGTTTGTAGGGATCGTTGAAATAACCGCGCCCGCGAGCGTAGGTCAGATTCACTTGTGCGAGATCGTTTTTGCCCAGCACTTGAGTGACGCCAATCATGCCTTCGGTTACTTCTTTGTGTTCGTTGACCACCAGCTCGTTGACCGGATTAATTACGTCGCGCGACGTCGCTAGACCCGCCGCAAACGTCGTATTGTTGTCGGCGCTGGAAAACCGTGCATCAAGCGCGACCGCGTTTGACCGATAGTCGTGCTCGTCAGAATAGGCGTAGCGCAGGCCCACCGCTGCCCGGTCAAAGTAGCGCGTGAGTTTGACGTCGGTTGCGGTGCGCCGATCTTCCATGTGCGACGCGCCCGAAATGCTCGTGTGCCAGCGTGGTGATGCGCCAGAAATATTGTCTTGAACGGCGGTGGCTTCCAATGACCACGCACCGGCAATCGGGAACACGAGATGTACGGAGGGGGCGATGACTTTGATGCGCTCTAGACCCGGTTGTGAATCCTTGTAGGCCTGAAGCTTGACCGTCACCACGCCTTCGTCAGGCGCATTTTCTGCGTGCGCATTTGTCGCGTGGGTAACCATCACGCCGGGAAGCGCGAGCGCTGCCAATGTAATCGCGCCGGGACGTTTTGCGCTGGATGCCGGTTTAGTTACAACCACAACCACCGCCCCCCACACCATAGCCGCCCGATGCGCTTTCTTTGCTGAAATAAATGTGTTGAGTAAACGCCTGATCCAGCGGATCCGCATCCATCGTCATCTCTTTTCGTGCCAGATTTCCCTTTTCCCAGGCCTGCGGCGGTTGCATCGCGCACCCGCTGGCGAGGCACGCGAGAGCGGCGAGCAGTAACGTGCGGTTAAGGCGGCTTTTCATGATCATTGTTCTACTGTTTCTTCATGTTGTCGAGCGCCGCAATGATGGCCGCTTCGATTGAATTTTTCTCGCTCTCGCGAAAGCCGGTGTGTGCGTAAACCACGCGCCCATTGCCGTCAATCAGATACGAACTCGGCATGCTTTTTACGGCAAATTGTTTGGGCGTTTCACCCGATGAGTCGAACGCCACCTGAAATTTTGCAGGCACCTGCGTCAAAAACTTTTCCGCGTCCGCCGCCTTTGCGTCGACATTGATGGCAAGCACATGTAAACCGCGATCAGCGTACTTCGCCTGCATCTCGTTCATCCACGGGAAAGATTGCTTGCACGGGACGCACCACGAGGCCCAAAAATCGACATAGACGAGTTTGCCCTTAAGGCTCGCGGAATCCAGCTTGCCGCCACTGCTGGTGAGCGAAAACGTGGGCGCTGTGTTGCCAACGTCCAACGCCTTCACCGGCGCACTGGTAAGTGAAAGTATCGCCAGACTGGTGGACGCTACAAATGACAAGGCACGCGTTCGGTGGTTGATGAGATCAGTCATTTCATATCCAATTTTTGTGCCGTCTTGCATTGCTAGACTGGCCACGGCTGGGTAAGGCGGCTCAGGGAGGAGCACAAATTTACACCCTTATCCGGCAAACGTTCTAGCGTCTCCAATTGGTGACAGCAAAATGAGTTTCTGCACCAAAATATTGCCGTCAATGGGCTATAACGCACTGAGACATAGCAGTCAGGATGCGCATCATGATTCAAATCGTTCCAGTCTTTCGAAAACTCGCAGGAACCTGCCTTGCGGTACTCGCCGTATCGGCTGCCGCGCAGGACTTTCCCAGTCGGGCGATCACGCTGATCGTGCCGTTCCCACCCGGCGGCGTTGCCGATAACGTCGCGCGACCCGTCGCGCAGGCGCTCGGTAAACAGCTTGGACAACCTGTCATCATCGAGAACAAGCAGGGCGCAGGCGGCGGCATTGGCATGGCACAGGTCGCGAAAGCGAAGCCTGACGGCTACACGCTCTTGCTAGCGTTGTCGTCTATCTCAATCATCCCGGAGGCTGACAAAGTGCTGGGCCGCGCGCCGCTTTTTGCCCTCGATCAGTTGACGCCGATTGCGCGCTTTACGGCGGATCCTGTCGTGCTGGCCGTGCGCTCTGATTCGCCGTGGAAGACATACGCCGAATTCATTGCTTACGCCAAAGCCAACCCGAAGAAAATTAACTACGGATCATCCGGTAATTACGGCACGATGCATGTCCCAATGGAGATGCTCGCTGCCGCCTTGGGCGCAAGCTTTACGCATGTCCCGTTCACGGGTGCAGCTCCCGCTGTCGTCGCGCTGCTGGGTGGATCGGTGGACGCGGTTGCTTCCGGGCCGTCAACGGTGGTGCAGCACGTGAAGACTGGCAAACTGCGGGTGCTCGCTAACTGGGGGCAGGAGCGGCATCCCGCGTTGCCTGATGTGCCAACGCTGCGGGAACTGGGCGTAAGTGTTGAATTTGCGCAGTGGGCAGGGTTGTTTGCACCGAGTGGCACGCCGGAACCCATCGTTAGTGCACTGCGTAAGGCATCGCGCGATATGCAGGATGACGCCGCCTTCAGGCAAACGTTCGTCTCATTGCAAACGCCGCTCGCGTATCTCGACGCTCCGGCGTTCCGCATGTACTGGGATGTTGATGCGAAGAAGATGGCCGATGTGGTTCAGCGTATCGGCAAAGTAGAGTGACGCACGCATAATGCTCAGCACGCCACCGCGGTTCGGACTTAACAGGAAATTGCAGTGAAATATTTGGTAACTATCCGCGCCCTCATGGCGATTGCTTCTGCAACTTTTTTAACAGCCTGTGTGAGCACTATGCCAGCAAAAATTCCGTCGCCCGCCCCTGATGTTGCCCGCACACTGGCACCCAACGGAACGCTGCGCGCTGCGATCAATTTCGGCAACCCGATTCTCGCCAACAAGGACGTAAAAACGGGTGAGCCGTTTGGCGTGTCCATCGACATCGCGCGAGAACTTGGACGGCGTTTGAATGTGCCAGTTGAACTCGTACTGTTCAATTCAGCGGGCAAAGTGGTCGATGCGGTGAGCGCGGATGAAGTCTCGATTGCGTTCGTAGCCATTGACCCGGTACGTGCGACGACGACCGCTTACACCGCGCCGTACGTCATCATTGAAGGCGCATATCTTGTGCGCGATAACTCGCCGCTGCGCGAAAACGCCGAAGTTGACCGGGCAGGGACGCGCGTTGTGGTCGGCGGTGGCAGTGCGTATGACCTTTATCTCACGCGTGAAATCAAACATGCGACGCTGGTTCGCGCGCCCACGTCGCCGCTCGTGACGGACGAAATGCTGAAACAAAATCTTGAAGTGGCTGCGGGTGTTAAACAGCAGCTTCAAGCCGATGCGTTGCGCGTCGGTGGCGTGCGCTTGCTTCCAGGTCGCTTTATGGTGATCAATCAGGCGCTGGCAATGCCGGTGTCCCGCGCAGGCGCATCTGATTTTCTCAAGGCGTTTATCGAAGACTTAAAGGCATCTGGATTTGTCGAGAATGCGCTGGTGCGACATGGCATCAAAGGGGCTTTGGTTGCGCCGTTGGCGCCGTAGCCAGTGCCTTGATACTCGATAGGTGTCACCAACAATAGTCATTCACGAGGGATTCATGAAACATTCACAAAAATTTGTCCGCATTGCAATCGCTATAAGCCTCGCGATATATGCAGGTATCGGCAGCGCACAGACCGTATACCCGACCAAACCTGTACGGATCCTGGTCGGTGCCTCCGCAGGCGGCGGAACGGACATTGTCGCGCGCATGCTTGCAGAGAAATTTGGTCCAGTGTTCAAGGAGGCTTTCGTCGTCGAGAATCGGCCTGGTGCGTCGAACACCATCGCCGCCGATATCGCCGCAAAAGCTACGCCCGACGGACATACGCTGCTGGTTGCGACCAATACCGGGCAGGCCATCGCGCCGCATCTCATCAAGCTCGGCTTCGATCCGATCAAGGATTTGACGCCCATCGCGCTCATCGTCACGGTGCCCAATGTGCTCGTGATCAACCAGCAGGTGGGCGCAAAAGACGCGAAAGATCTCGTGGCAATGATGAACGCGAAGCCGAACACGTTCACTTACGCATCCTCCGGCGTCGGCAGCACGCAGCATCTTGCGGGGGAGGGCTTCAAGCTCGCCACCGGTGTCACGATGACGCACGTGCCCTACAAGGGCAGCAGTCAGGCTCACCTCGATTTAATCGCTGGTAGCGTGCAAGTGATGTTCGATACCACTTCGTCTGCAATGGGACAGATCAAGGCCGGCAAACTTAAACCACTCGCCGTGACTTCGGCCAAGCGTTCCCCGGAATTGCCCGATGTGCCGACGCTTGCGGAGGCGGGTATTCCGGGGTTCGAAATGACGACCTGGTACGGTCTTTATGTGACGACCGGAACACCGAAGGACGTGGTCGCGCGACTGGTCGATGAAACCAACAAAATTCTGCGTTTACCCGACGTGCAAGCACGTTTGCGCGGCCTCGGTGGCGAGCCTGCGGGTATGACGGTTGAGCAATTCGCCATGCTGAACAAAGCGGAGTTCGACAGGTTTGGCAAACTCATCCGTGACGCCAACGTCAAGCTCGACTGATGAAGCCTAACGTTGCCCTGGTGATTGGCGACCCGGCCGGTGTCGGCCCTGAATTGATCGCAAAGCTGCTCGCTGATGGCACTGCCGCGCAACAGGCGAATATTTTCGTGATCGGCAATCGCGCGTCTTTAGCAGAGGCAGAACAGGTGACCGGCATTGCGCTCAATCTCGCCACCGTGGAGCAAAGCGATATCGGTACTCGCAACTTCGATGCACCTGTGTTGCTGACATGGCAAGGTATTGACACCCCCGGCTTTGCGAGGGGACGTGCCGAAGCCGCTAACGGCAAATTCATGATCGACATGTTGACGTTAGGCGCGCAGTTGACACATACCTGGAAAACCGATGCACTCTGTTTTGCACCACTCAACAAAGGCGCTTTGCGCGCTGGCGGCATGCAGCAGCAAGACGAGTTGCGCTGGTTTGAAGACCTGTTGGGTTGCCATACTTATACCGGGGAATTAAATGTGCTCGACACGCTGTGGACGTCCCGTGTGACCTCTCATGTCGCGCTGAAGGACGTGAGTGCGCTACTCACATCCGAGGGTGTAGCCGATGCGGCAAATCTCATCACGGAATCGTTGAAAGCTTCGGGCAAGGTCGCGCCACGGGTGGCTGTTTGCGGACTCAATCCGCACAACGGTGACAACGGTAACTATGGCACCGAAGAAGTCGACATCATTGCGCCCGGCGTCGCGCTGGCGCAGTCACGTGGCATCGCGGTAGATGGACCTTTTCCGGCCGATACGATCTTCGTTCGCGCAAAAAATGGCCATTATGACGGCATCGTGACCATGTATCACGATCAGGGGCAGATCGCGATGAAACTGATGGGTTTCGAACGGGGTGTCACGGTGCAGGGCGGTTTGCCGATCCCAGTCACCACGCCTGCACATGGCACCGCCTATGACATTGCGGGGCAGGGCGTCGCGAACGTTGGTGCGACCCAGAACGCGTTCAATCTGGCGTGCCGCATGGGCACGCATCGTACCGTGACAGCAAAATCTCACGCCTGACGCGGATGGTGTCGACGGTTTCGGCTTGCTACACTGATTGAAGCGATAGGTGGTCGCTGTATCGGGAAAACCGGAAGTTACGAATATGCCTTTGCAGAATTACAGAAGTGTGAGCCGGAACGCCGCTTACAGTGGCATACGGTAGAAATCAGTATTGACCAGGGATCAGGTGCTTCATGCCAATGACGCCAGCATCGAAGCGTGAGGTGAGCGTGAGCCGCGTCGTCTGGATGATGGCGGCCGTTTTTCTTGCGGCGATGTTGTCCCGCGTTCTCTCGCCCGGCCAATCGCTTTCGCTGGTGTGGGCACCGGCTGGGCTCATATTCGCGTTCGCGTGGAAGTACGGTCGCTGGACGTTAGTCCCGTGTTGCCTAGCGCTCGTTATTTGGGGCGCTATGGCGAATCCCGCAGTGCCGTGGATCGGTGCCGTCGCGGCATTCGCCGAGATTGCCTGTACGCTCTCTGCCGTCGCGATGTTTCGACTTTTGCTATCGCGGCGTACGGTCGCGCCAGATCAGGCGAGCACCTATGGTCTGCCCAACTTGTACTGGTTAACGCGCTTCTACGTCGCGACGCTCGCTGTCGGCGCAACGCTCGCCGCTTGTATCGGTGCGGCAGGATTTGTGATTGCGCGCCTGCATCCTGCTCTGAACGCGCTGGAAATCTGGGTCGCCTACTGGATCATTCAGTCGCTCGGGGTACTGTTGTTTGCACCACTCACGCTCGCCTGGTTGGGGGCAGGCTTGCATGATGCAAATCCCGTCCCGTTTCCATCGCGTCCCGAACGAAGGGCAACGCGGGAGGGGGGTCTAGATTTTATTTCAGTTGGTTTGGTAATAACGCTAACGGCGATTGTTCTGGTCTTGCGCGCGACAGGACACGCCGAGTTCGTCGGCGCTACCCTGCTTGCCTACATCCCCGCGACTGCGTTCTGCGCGATGCGACGCGACGCTTTGTCTACCTATGCCACGCTCACGCTATCAGGGCTCCTGCTCTGCACTGCGCTGTCGATTGATTCAGGCGTGCTCGCATCCGATGAAACGCTGACTGCGACGGCCAGGGTGCCAGTCAGAGTTTTTGAAACGATTACGGTTGTTTTCGTGAGCACTTTGTTTGCGCAACTTTTGCAGGCCGTCTCGCGTGATCGTGCCGATGCCATGCAGCGATTGCGTGAGCAGTCGAGCCTCGATCTGGCCACGGGTCTTGCTAACGAGTTTGGCTTCGAGCAATGGATATACCGAAGTGACGCCTCACGGTCGTGGCTCGTGGTCGGCGTATCGATGCTGGTGCGTGGTCGTATTGGCGCGCTGGTTGGCCCACTGCAGCTGATGACCATGCGTCAGCTCATCGCAGATCGCATCCGCATGTTCGGTAGCGAACTGGTGGCTCGAGCTGATAACGGTCGCTATCTTCTGGTGTTTAAAGACGAACCCGCGTCCTTGCTTCAAATCGCGGCGTTGAGCCGCAGTTTCGAGTCGTTTAGTGTGCGTAACGCTGAGGGTCGCGAGGTCATGCTGCCCGCGGCGACACAGATTTTGCGAGTGCCGCCAGGGCCGCGTCCCGGCACGGTATTGCTGCTGTCGACGCTTGCTTCATTGCAGCAGCAGGAGCAGTTTGCGATGATCGAGCCGATCGTGCATGAATTGACGCCCGAACTGCAATCAAACATTCAGGATATCGCACGCCGCAAGGATCAGATCCGGAGCTGGATCGCCGCCAATCAGATCGAGCTTTACGCGCAGTTGATTGAGGCGTCGCGCACGGAGGATCGATCAGCACAAATCGACATGGAAGTGTTGTGCCGATTGCGCGACGACAAAGGCGCGCTATTGCCACCTGCAGAATTCTTCGATATTGCAAACCAGTCAGGCATGTCGGCGCAACTGGATCGGCAGATTATTACGGCCGTATTTGAATGGTTCAAGCGCTATCCCGATGCAATGGTGGCGACGAGAAAATGTGCAATTAATCTGGCGGCGGCCAGTTTGTCTGACCCGGGATTTTTGCCGTTTGTTCGTGCGGCGTTAACCGAGTATTCGTTACCGGCCGCGCGCTTCTGTTTCGAGATCACCGAGTCAAGCGCGATAGACGATGTTGAGCGATCACGCGAAAACGTGCAGCATCTGCGTGCAGCGGGCTTTCGCGTCTCGCTGGATGACTTCGGCACCGGTTTCGCAACGTATAGCTACCTGAAGCGCTACGAGGTGGATGAAATCAAGATCGATGGCACCTTTGTCACTGCGCTCGGCAGCAACAGCATCGACACTGAAATCGTTGAATCCATAGTGCGCGTCGCGCGTCGCCTGAAGGTGACGACCGTTGCCGAATTTGTCGCTACACCGGAACTAAGGGACCACGTCAAACGTCTAGGCGTTGACTATGTGCAAGGCTACGCGATTGGCATACCGCAACCGATCGCCCAGATTTATGCAGTGCTGCGCGAAGCACAACAAAGGCAAACCAGCGCATGAACTCAGCCACGCTACTCTGGGGACTATTGTTCAGCTCAATCGGGATGGGTTTCTTTATCTACGGCAAAAAGCAAACGCGCGCTGTGCCGCTCGTTTGCGGCATTGTGCTGATGGTGTATCCGTACTTCGTGCCGAGCACGATCTGGCTGGTCGTGATTGGCGTGGTGCTCTGCGCCGTGCCATATTTTGTCAGGATCTGAGTCCGATAGCGTCGTAGGGTACGCAGCCTATTACCACCGAGCCTTTGGGACTGTGCGCTACGTGGGCACGGGTTGCCCGACCTAGGAGTTACGAAGCGAGCGCTTCCGATGGTCGCTTCGCATAAAACTTGACTGGCATCGCGCCAGAGACGGCGGGCAATAGCGACGGCGGCGGCGAACGTAATATGTTCGGACGCATCTTGCCCATGACGTGCATCTCGCATGGTTTGCAGTCAAATTTGAGCGTCAGACGGTCACTGCCGCTGACGAGCGTCATCGGTTCCGCACGCACCTGCCCTTGCACGCCTTGTACCCCTTTTGCCTGTTTCGGACAGAGATTGAATGACCAGCGCAGGCAATGTTTGGTAACCATGACGGGCACTTCACCAGCCTCGGTGTGCGCTTCGTAGGCGTCGGCGACGAGTTTGACGCCATGCTTCGCGTAGAAGTCGCGCGCTGCGACGTTGTAGACGTTGGCCAGGTAAGTTAACGACGTCTCGGGATATTGTGCGGGCGGAATGGTGGCATGGATGCGCGTCCATTTGGGCAGGTGTGCTAGGCGATTTGTTTCGAGCTTCTCGACCGCCTCACGGCGCAATGCATTGATCGTGGAAGCAGGCACAAACCACGGTTGTGACCATTCCACGGTAACTTCACATGCGGTAAAAATCGTGTTGCCGAGCTTGCACAGGTTTTCGCGAAGGCTGGTCTCGGCGCGCTCTGCGTTTTGTGCGGGCTCACGAGCGTGATCAATCATTGCGCTGGCACTGACTCCGTTATTGTCCGCCAGCGTCAATGCGAACCCGGTTGCCGTTTCACTGAATCGAACGTCAATTGAAATTCGGCGCTCGGAAGATTTTTTCGCTAGTGTCAATTCCCACGCGTGGTCGCGGTTGCGGCTGATGTGCGTGCCAACCGCCAAGCCTTGCAATTCCTGCATCGAGACATTCGGCGTGATCCGCCAAAGCTCACCGACTTTCTTGACGACGTTGGCCTGCGTGCCCTTAACTTCGCGTTTGTGCATCCACGTGAGCCCGTCGCAGTTGGCCATTGGCTCCGTTGCGTCAATCTCGAACCATTCTGTGGCGACGCGCATCACGACACCCAGTTGCAAACCCACATGCGCAGGTGCGTCGAAGGCACCAATGTCCATCTTGCGGCCCGTCGCAAAGTAATCGGTATTGCTGCGATTGAATGTCTTGTCGGGATCGGGCGTGAAGCTGTAGCTACATTGGCCATGAGAAGCCGCTGCGAGGTCAGGCCGGGCATCCAATATGCCGTCAATCAGCGTGCGGTAGTGCGCGGTTACGTTTTTGACATAACCTAAGTCTTTGTAGCGACCTTCAATCTTGAAGCTGCGAATTCCGGCGTCTATCAGCGCGGCCAGATTGTCACTCTGATTGTTGTCCTTCATCGATAACAAATGTTTATCAAACGCAACGACGCGGCCCTGCGAATCCTCCAGCGTGTATGGCAATCGGCACTCTTGCGAGCAGGAGCCGCGATTGGCGCTGCGTCCGGTATGCGCCTCGGAGATATAGCAGTTGCCGGAAAACGCGACGCACAGCGCACCATGAACGAAATATTCGAGAGGCACGTCGGGGTTGACCACCGAGCGCATCTGAGCGATTTGTTGCAGCGTCAACTCGCGTGCGAGCACCAGTTGCGAGAAGCCCACTTCACCCAAAAACTTGGCTTTCTCAACGGTGCGAATATCGCACTGCGTAGACGCATGCAGCGCAATAGGTGGAATATCCAGTTCAAGAATACCCATGTCCTGCACGATCAGCGCGTCAACGCCAGCGTCGTATAACTCATGGATGTAGCGCCGTGCAGCCTCCAGTTCGTTGTCGTGCAGGATAGTGTTTACCGTGACAAAAATTCGCGCGCCGTAGCGATGCGCAAACGCGGTCAGCCCCGCAATGTCAGCCACTGTGTTGTCCGCCTTCGTACGCGCGCCGAACGCGGGGCCACCGATGTACACGGCGTCTGCACCGTGCAGCACGGCCTCGCGCCCGATTTCGGCATCGCGGGCGGGGGACAAGAGTTCAAGGTGGTTGCGTGGCAGGGTCATGACAATACTTCTGGAGCTAACCCGCTATTTTCTCGCAGAACGGGGGCTCCGCCAACCATTAGCCGCTCGTCCGCACTTAGCAGGGGCGTCCAAAGCGGCGGCGGCCGCGTTCCTCTTCCTGCATGCCGGTACTGGTCACAACGGCCTTGTCGTTGTAGCCAACGTAGAAACACATGGGCGTAAGTATGTCGTCAAACCGGTAGACGTGCACCAGTTCGTCCTGCCGGAATGGATAGCGCAATGACCAGTACGACGGCCCCAGCAGCGCCTCGACCTCGGTCTGTGTCAGCCCATTCTGCACTTGCACGATGCGGCCAATCGTCAGCCCTTGAACGCGGCTGGTCAAACGTCCACTAGCATCAAAATCCAATAGCCACACCTGTCGGCCCATCGGTGCGGTGCTGTATGTCCAGCGCTCGCCGTTCGCCGTTTTTGCCTGAAGGGTAGGCGCGCCCCATGCGGTGCGAACCTCGGCTTGGCTGGCGTTGGGGGCGAGCGTTGCAACACCGGCACACCCGGCCAATGCCGCTGCCAGACAAAGCATCGACGCGACTGAGCGAAACGCTTTCATGATGCACCCTCCTTAAAACGTTTGGACTGGCAACATTTTGACTGGTTCCGCAGGCCTTTAAGCTACGCTTCCGCCCAAAGACTTTGAGACAAACTGACAATGAGAACCATGAAACGACTAACCGCTTTTCTCGCGTGCTGCCTGACCGCTGCTTTCGCGGCCTTCCCTACACTCGCGGCAGAGCGTGCCATCGACAAAGAAACCGTTGTCCCCGCGACGCTCGATGCGGCATGGGCGGCATGGACAACGCGCGAGGGAATTATCAGTTTTTTTGCACCTGATGCCGTGGTTGAGGCAAAGGTGGGTGGGCCGTTCCAGATTTACATCAACCCCGGTGCGCCGGTGGGGATGCGGGGTGCCGACGATATGCACTTTCTGGCAGTTCAGCCGAAAAAGATGATTTCGTTTGACTGGAACGCGCCGCCCAGCCTGCCCGAAGCGCGTGCTCAGCGCACCTTGGTGATCGTGCGCTTCGTACCAGTTGACGACAAAAATACGCGCGTCACACTGCATCAGACCGGTTGGGGGGATGGCGGTGAATGGGATAAGGCATACGACTACTTCGACAAAGCCTGGGGCAATGTATTGGGTAATCTGAAGAAGCGCTTTGAAACTGGCCCGATGGACTGGACTGACTGGCTCGCGCAGCTAAAGAAAATGAATGAAGCGGTACCAGTAAAGAAGTAGCGGTGAGCGGTAGCTCTTGTTGGTTCGCGTTGCGTTGCGTGACGTGGATATTACGCGGGCGCGCAAGCCGCAGCCACGCTACCCAGCACACCAAAGTCCATCAACAATGTATCGCCCTGCGTGATCGGAACCGGCACCACGCAGGTGCCCGTCGTCACGTACTCGCCCGCCTGCAATCCGGCGCCGAAAGTGCACAGCTCGTTGGCGATCCAGGTCAGTGCGAGGCGCGGGTTGCCCAATACGTTGGCCCCGCTGCCCTTTGCGGCGAGTGTGCCGTTCTTGTACGCCCAAACTTCTTGCTGGGACAAATCGATGCCGCGCCACGTGGCTGCCACCGCTGGCCCCACCACCCACAGCGCAGCGCAAGCCATGTCGGCAATCATTGACGGTGCGCCGACCTTGAGGAAATCGCCGTAGCGGGTGTCCGGCACCTCAATGGCGAGATGTACTGTCCCGACCGCCGCCATGACCTCTTCGACGAAGTAAGCTGCGGTGGCAGCTCGCGGAGGCAACGATTGCGCCATACGAAAGACGATTTCCGGCTCGGCAACCATCAAAATGTTGTGGCTCAGGTTCATCGCATTGGCCGCTGCTGAGCTCTCCGCAAACACCGTGTTTGCCAGCAATCGCCCGGCCATCGGCCAGTCCACGTCGATGTGCTTTTGTCCGGCAACGCTGCTTGCTGCGATTTTCCAGCCAACGGTCGCCTGCCCTGAAAGTCGAGCGACCGCGGCCTGTATCGCGTAGCCATCAACACGATTCGCGGGTCGGCAATGCGCGGGCAGTGCCGCCATCTGTGTTCCCTGGCTCCAGTGAAGCCAGATCAATTGTGCAGCCTCGGCTATTGCGGATTCGTTCATGGGGGCTTCCTTGTGCGATAGTTCTAACGTGATGCTATCCGTGCCGGGGCGAACAAATCGAGACCGAGCATGCGCAACGCGTCTGGCGGTGGAGTAAAACCACTGACATCGCGGGGTCGACCACGGCCTCGAACAAGGAGGCCATGATGCAGATGAATATTTCACTAACCATTCGAGCGGCCCTGCTGGTCGGCGTTTCGCTGCTGCTAGGCGCGTGCGCCACGGTACCCGCTCCAATGCAGGTTGCTACTGGCCCCGAACAGACCAAGACCGTGCTGTGGGTCGGCAACAGCTTTTATTACTTCAATAACGGGATGCCCGGCCATGTCGGGCAACTGATTCGCGGCTCCACGATGCAGGACAAAACGGGCCACCGCAGCACGATGGCGACCATCGGGGGTTCCGGTATCAACTGGCATGACCTCGACGCGCATTTCAAACCGGGTGGCGTGGCCTCCTATTCATTTGATGACAACAACAATGTCATCTTCAACACTTTCGCCAAGCCGTTTGACGTGGTGCTGATCATGGACTGCAGCCAGTGCCCGATCCATCCGCAATTGCGTTCGATCTTCTATGACTATGCCAAAAAGGACAGCGACATCGCCCGCAAGAATGGCGCGCGTCCGGCGTTCTTTATGTCGTGGGCGTATCAGGACAAACCGGAAATGACCGAGCAGTTGGCCGCCGAATACACCAACGCGGGGCGCGCCAATAATGCGCTCGTGGTTCCAGCGGGTCTCGCCTTTGCGCGCTCGGTGAAAGAGCGGCCCGACGTTAATCTCTACGTGGCCGACAAGCGTCATCCGACGCTCGCAGGCACTTACCTCGGTGCCTGCACGGTGCTGGCGTCGCTCTACGGCGTTAATCCCGAAGGCAACACCTACACGGCGGGGCTTGATCCGGCAGTCGCGAAGCATCTGCAAACCGTCGCCTGGCATACGGTGCAGAGCTACAACGCGAAAAAGTAAGCGTCAACAAGCGCTAAGCCGCCGCAACGCTCGTTGGCCGACCTTTGTAGTCCGTCCAGCACTGCGCGCTGAAGTCGTAGAGCTTGCATTTGCGCGCCGTTTCGAAGTACCAGCGCCATGAAAACTGCTGGATGATGATGCGGCCCGGCAGCATCTCTTCCAGCTTTTTTTGCGCAGCCTTGAGGCGATACAGCGGCACGCTCATGTCGACGTGATGGGCGGTGTGCTCCATGATGTGATGCAGCGCGGCGCCGATGCGCATCGGAAAGGTCAGATGCACGGTCGTTGAGACAAACGGCTGCGCGTTGCTCCACGCGCGGCGCTCGGCGTGCCACGACACCGAGGTGTGTGTGTGATGCACGTACACCACGAAGCCGATCAGTGCGCACCAGGACAAAAACGGCACCACGAAGCTCATGACCAGCAGTAGCACCGCAGACTGACCAGTGACGCTCGCGGCGTACCAGAGCGCGGCGATCCACAGCGCGCCGTAGGCCGTGACCAGCAGATTGTCGAGCAGGAAAACCGCGCGACGCGTTGGCATGTTGCGCTTGTTCGGGAAAAACATCCGCCGCCACCAGACTTCAAGCATGTAGTACAGCCCCGGAGCCCAGCCGCTGCGGTAGATGCGGTCAAGCAGGCGCTGGCTCGCGCTCAGTTTGCCGAACTCATCTTTGGTGAACGGTGCCCAGACGAAATCAAAGCCCTTGAGATTGGTATATCCGTGATGCACCACGTTATGCCCGACGTCCCACAGGCTGTACGGCGTCAGTGAACACAGGAAGGCAATGCGCCCGAGCCACTTGTTGAGCGTGCGGTGCGGCGTCAGGCTCTGGTGGCAGGCATCGTGGCCGATGATGAAGGTGCGACCAATCATGAAACCGGCGGCGATTCCGCAGCCGAGCTTCGCCGCCCAATGTGCGAAGAACACAGTGCCGGCCAGCGCAGCCAACAGCAGCGCGTAATCGAAGATCAGCAGCAGGATTGGGTAAAACGTGACGCGCTGCGAAAGCGGAATCAGCCAGGAACGGATGACCTTGCGATGCGGCATTTGTGCGTCGAGCGCGATAGGCGTGGTGAGGTCGGGAGTGACGGGTAAAGGGATGGCTTCAGACATTGGCTTGGAGAGGGGGATTGGAGGCGGCGCGATTCGACCAAAGCGGCCACTGGCAAGAGATCTCGTCTCGCACGGGAGCGGAGCGAGCAAACAACCCGCAGTCGACGCATCACAAGCGTAGTGACCTTGAAACAGAACAGGGCACATACTAGGCGGGGCAATCACGCCGCGTATTGATGAGCGTCAACCGACGGTGAGCGCGTTGGGAGACGCGTGGTTGTAAGCGCAGAATTGGGGAGAGTGGCCGCAGTACGAGAAAGGTGAGGGTGCAATCGGCTTTTTGCTGCAAGGCAAGTTTTATAGGTGCTAGAACGCGATTTGATCAATAGTCGACTTCTGACAAATACGGTGTCTAGGCCTTGGTGATTATGGGCTTTTAATAGAAAGCTGAAAGTCAGGTGGCCCGCAGCGGATCACGTGGCGGGCAGTGCCCATCCTGCGACTGATCGGGTAATTGCGCTCCTCCGCAGAAGAGGGCCTGCCGCGATCAAGTCGGCGTGTGCCTCAACCGCGCCTATCGCTGCGGCGTTGAAAAGAAAATCGTTCTTGTCCCTACGCTGTTTGCGTCGGAGCATGAGGGTGACCGCGCAATAACAATTATCCCAATCACCGAGAGGCCGTCATGATTTCGCGAATCTACCCGAGCTTCCGGGTATCGCACGTATTTGCGATACTGCTCTGGCGCGCAACCACGGTGCTAACGAGCGCCCCTGCTGAAGCACAAGTCCCTCACAAGCTCAACTATCAGGGCTACCTCAGCAGCCCGAGCGGTGTCGCTTTCGACGGTGCCAACATCTGGGTTGTAAACAACGGCAATGCCACGGTGACCAAGTTTTAGCGCCGTAGTTCGGACACCCGAAGGGGTTCCGGCACCCACACCGACGAAGTCATTTTGATCGCGTTGCTCCGCGATGGATGACGAGGTGGAACCCCTTCGGGTATCCACCCTACTGCCTAAACCCAGCCAACGATTCCCCTTACCGCCGCTCTTGCGCCAGCTCTACCAAGCGCGAAACGAGATCGGCGTAATTCACACCCGCCGCGCGCCATAGCTCCGGGTACATCGAGGTTTTGGTGAAGCCGGGCATGGTGTTGACTTCGTTCAAGAAGAGCTCACCGGTGCTGTCGATGTAGAAAAAATCGACGCGCGCGAGACCGGCGCAGTCGAGCGCCTTGAACGCTTCGACCGCCAGCGCCCGTGCTCGTGCCGCGATGGCGGGCGGCAGCAGCGCAGGGATGTGCATCTCGGCCTTGCCTGCGGTGTATTTCGTTTCGTAGTCGTAGAACTCGCTGTCGAACGTAAGCTCGCCGACGGGGCTGGCTTGCGGCGCGTCGTTGCCGAGGATGCCGACTTCGATTTCACGGGGCTTTTCCGAAGTCGCGGCTTCGACGATCACGCGGCGGTCCAGCTCGAACGCCATGCGCAGCGCGACGCGCAACTCGTTCTCCGTTTTCGCTTTGGAGATGCCGACGCTGGAGCCGAGGTTCGCGGGTTTCACAAACACCGGAAAGCCGAGCGCACCGAGCCGTGCAATCGCGTCTTCCGGCGTGGCGTCGAATTCGGCGCGGGTCACCAGTTGATAACCTACCTGCGGTATGCCGTGTGAGGCGAGCACGGCTTTGGTCATCACTTTGTCCATGCACACCGCGCTGCCGAGCACGCTGGAACCGACGCAGGGGATGCCCGCCAGTTTGAGCATGCCCTGAACGGTGCCGTCCTCGCCGTTGGGGCCGTGCAGGATGGGGAACACGACGTCGAAGCCTTCGGCAACCGCAGCCTGATGCAGCACCAGTTCGCCGCCCGAGGGCGCGCTGCCGCGCTCCAGCGCGCGCACGGAGTCCGGCGCGGGCAGCCAGCGGCCCTCGCGCGAAATCACTATGGAGGTGACGTCGAATTTGTCTTTCGGCAGCGCCTGCAACACGCTGCGAGCGCTGTTGATTGAGACTTCATGTTCGCCAGATTGGCCACCGGCCAGAACGAGTACGCGGGTTTTTTTCATGGGCAAATTGTAGGTGGGCTGTGCGGCTGCGGCATGAGATTGGCAATGCCGATGCGGCATGCGTTGCGGAAATTGGAGTTAATGGCTTTTCAGGTGAAACCGTTGTTTCTATTGGGCTAGACGCCGAAAAATCCACTTATCAACAAATTATGAAAATACGTCCTAGCCCTTGTATAGTCGTAATTTCAGCCAAAAGCTGATGCGATTTTGCTCCGCCTATTTTGCGCCGTAAACGACACGATCATCGACCGCGTAGAGGCTGCATTTCGCTCCCGCCACGACGCTGGCAGCGCGCGTTTTGCAGCGCGACAGTGCTTCTTCAGGCGAGCGCGCATCGTTGGCGCTCCACGCCCAATGCTGGCCACTTGTCGACACGGCAAATGCCCGCGGCAGGGCGGCATTTTTGAATTGGTCAAACTCGCGTCTTGCCGCAGCGCTTCTTGTGGGTAGACGATCCGCTTGCGCGAGCGTCGCGTACGCCGTGGTTGGAAAACGTTGCTCACGAATTTTGTACGGGAGGCCCGACGCATCGGGGCTGGAGTAGAGCGCATTCGTGGTCACGATGCCTTGCGTAAGCGCGTTCGTCGCGATCTTTTCGCATTGCTGCGGGCGCGCGGATTCCGTGCCCTGACAGAGCACTGTAGCCTGCGCGAATCGCGATGTCACCAAGTCAGGGTAGAAGCGCACATCACCCGAGCGTCGCTCAATGTTGATCCAGCGTTGCATGAGCTTTGGGTCTACTTTGCCATCGGTGTATTTCGTCGTCCAGCCAGCCAGATCGTCTTTGTTCACGGCGGCAAGATTTAATTTTCCAAAATCGTAATGCCCGTGAAAACCAACATAAGTAAGGCTCGCAGGATAGTCGTCAGAAAACATGCGTACTTTACCGCCCAGAAAAAGGCGCGAGCACGACGACACGCAATAGCCCGACACTGCGGTCGTCACGCCCTTTTCGCGAAACAGCTCGCCCAGGCGATAACCCGTCCAGCTATTGCCGCCCATTGAATTGCGCAGCACCACATGAGTGATGGATGGGTTCTTTTTGAACGCGTCTTTGATGCGATCCAGGTCCCGTGCGACGACCTCGCCGGACAACACCATCGCGTTCGATGCAACCTTCAAATCCATCGCACACGGGTTCATAGAAAATATCAGCAGAACCGCGAAAATTGCGGGCTGAAAAAATGACAATTTGGCTACAAAAAATACCGGTCGAATCATTCTGTAGAGCGTAGCACCAACGCACACAAGGCGTGCCATGTCAGCCTGTTCCGAAACGCTCGCCGCGTCCTCGGGTTAACGATGATAAAAACAATTCATGACAGCGCTTTCGAATATGTTGCTTGAGACGAAGGCCGCGCCAGCTGGGGTTGAGCGATTGTTCGCGCGGAGCGGTGACGTCATTGACGCGTTTGCACAAGTGCTGATTGATGCGAAGGTGCGCGCAGCGGTCACCGTGGCGCGCGGCAGCTCGGATCATGCGGCGAGCCATTTGAATTACCTGCTGATGTCGCGCATGGGGTTGCTGGTGACGTCGCTGCCGCCTTCGGTCATCACGCTGCATCATGCGCCGATCAACGTTGAGGGCCTCGCTGCGTTGAGCTTTTCGCAATCGGGTCAGAGCCCGGATTTAGTTCAAACAATGTCGGCTTTGGCGGCGCGTGGCGCGGTTACGGCTGCGTTCGTCAATGACACTTATTCGCCGCTCGCGAAGGCATCGCATCATGTGATCGATTTGCAAGCGGGCGCAGAGCAGAGCGTCGCCGCGACCAAAAGCTTTATCGCGCAGCTCGCGGCGGGGCTTCGTTTGTATGCTGCCTGGGCGAATGACGGTGACTTACGCGCGGCACTACCTTCGTTTCCGGAAACGCTTGCCGTTGCAGCGGAAGGCGACTGGTCGCCAGCCGTCGAAGCTTTGCGCGATGCCGATCGGCTGTTCGTCATCGGGCGTGGTGCGAGCCTCGCGATTGCTGCCGAGATGGCACTCAAGTTCAAGGAAGTGTGCGGCATTCAGGCCGAGGCTTTCTCGGCCGCCGAGGTTAAGCATGGCCCGATGGCGCTGATCGAAGCGGGTTATCCGGTGCTGGTGCTTGCGCCGCGCGGTCCTGGACAGGCGGAACTCGTTGCGCTGGCCGAGGATTTGCGCGGACGTGGCGCGCGTGTGCTGCTTGCCGCTGCATCGAGCCAATCGCGTGCTGAGCTTCCGGTCGTCAGCGCGACGCATGACGTGCTCGACACCGTGTCCATTGTGCAAAGTTTTTATCCCATGGTTGAGTCCCTGGCGCGCGCACGCGGGCATGATCCTGATCGTCCACCGCATTTGAATAAAGTAACCAAAACAACATGAAAAGAAAGGTGCTCACCACCGAGCGGCCAAGCCTTGAGCATGCTGACCTCGACACCTATTCCGTCGACGCGCTAGTCGCTGCATTGGTAGAAGATCAGGCACGCGCCGCGCAAGCAGTCGCGCGTGCGAGTGCTGATATTGCGCGCGCGGTTGAGGCCGCCGTACCGCGCATCAAGGCAGGCGGGCGCTTGATCTACATCGGGGCGGGCACATCAGGGCGACTGGGTTTGCTTGACAGTGTTGAACTGTATCCAACGTTTGCGTGGCCGTCTGAGCGCGCGTTGGCTCTGTTAGCGGGCGGGCCGGGCGCAATTTATCGCGCGGTCGAAGGTGCCGAAGACAACGATCCACAAGGCGCAGCAGATATTCTGAAATTGCTGCCGACGTCGAATGATGTGGTGATCGCGCTCGCCGCATCAGGCACGACGCCGTACGTCCTCGGAGCAATGCGAGCTGCTCGCGCGGCACACGCACTAACGATTGGCATGGCAAACAATACGGACTCGCTGGTTTGCGCGCAAGCAGAGATCGGCATCACGCTCGACACCGGTGCCGAGCTAGTTTCCGGCAGTACGCGCTTGAAGGCTGGCACAGCGCAAAAAATCGCGCTCAACACGCTGTCCACCGCGATCATGGTGCGCCTGCACAAGGTCTACGGCAATTTGATGGTGGATCTCGTGCCAACGAACGCGAAGCTACTGACGCGCGCGATTCGGCTGACGGCGCTCGCAACCGGCACGGACGAAGCAATCGCCGAGACCGCACTCAAATCCTGCCGCTTCCGCGTGAAGGTCGCGATTGTGATGATTCTGCGTGGCGTTGATGCGGATGCGGCGTTGCGTCGAATCAACGAAAGCGATGGCGATGTGCGTGCAGCCCTCAGGAATTAACGTGCGTCTCATTGTGGGAGCGGCCCCTCAACTGCGCTCAGGAGAGCCTTTTGCCGCGAATGGTGGCGCTCGGAACCCATCGCGGCTAAAGCCGCTCTCGCAAAGTAGCAAAAAGTGTGTTGCGATTCAGCAGCATTTCGCGTGGTGAAGGCAATCGCGTGACTACCGCTTCGATGCCTCAACGCCTGCTATCGCTCGACGTATTTCGTGGCTTCACGATTGCGGCGATGGTGCTGGTGAACAATCCCGGTGATTGGGCGCACATTTACGCGCCGCTGCGACACGCAGAGTGGAACGGCTGGACGTTTACGGACTGGATATTCCCGTTCTTCCTGTTCATCTGCGGCGTGTCGCTGACGTTCTCGAAGACGCGTGCGCTTGCTTCGGGCGTATCGAAGCGCAACGTGATGCTTCAGCTATGGCGGCGCGCAGCCATCATCATTTTGATTGGCCTCACGCTCAATTTCATACCGGCATTCACCTTCGAAACCCTGCGCTATCCCGGCGTGTTGCAGCGCATCGGTTTGTGCATCATCGTCGCCGCACCAATTGTGCTTTGGTGCGATTTACGGGGCCAGATCGCGTGGACTTTCGGGCTGATGGCGACCTATGCGGTGGTGATGTTGTTGCTGCCGATTTCGGATGTAAGTGGTGTCATCGCGGCGGGCGCATTGGAGCCCGGTAAAGACGTCGGCGCATTCATTGATCGCGCACTGTTGAATGGCCATTTGTGGGTGCAGTCGAAGACCTGGGACCCGGAGGGATTGTTCAGCACCTCGCCTGCCGTCGCCACTTTGTTGTTCGGTGTGTTTGCCGGACGCTGGCTGCAAAGCGCCTCTGCGCCCGCAACAAAGACCGCGTGGATGATGGTCGCCGGTTTGCTCGCGCTATGGATCGGCGTGATCCTTGATATCGCTCTCATGCCCATCAACAAATCACTGTGGACGCCGTCGTACACCGTGTTCATGACGGGTTGGGCGTTGCTGTCGCTGGCCGTCAGCTACTGGCTCATCGACGCGTGCGATTCCGCGCGAGTACGCACGCTCGCTGCGCGGATCGCGCGACCGCTTGAGATGTACGGCGTTAACGCGTTGTTCATCTTCGCATTCTCCGGTTTAGTCGCGAAAATGCTGGGCTATTTCAAAGTGCAGTCTGACGCGGGCACGTTGATTTCGGTGAAAGCGTGGCTGTTTGCGCAGTTGAGCCAGCTTCCGCTGTCGCTGGTCAATGTGTCGTTGCTGTTTGCGGTGCTGTTCAATTTGTCGATGCTGGCGGTGGCGGCGTTCCTCTGGCGGCGCAAGATATTCATCAAGGTGTAGCGATGAATCGGCGCTGTTGGTTATTCATGTTAGTCCTCGCGCTGACGTCATGCGCTTCGATGTCGCCGCTAGAAAAACCGAGCGGCAATCAAACTCCACCTGCGCCGCGCGAATTCCGCGCAATGTGGATTGCCACGGTCGCCAACATCGATTGGCCAAGTAAACGCGGGCTCAGTGCTGATCAACAGCGCACAGAAATGCGACAGATCGTTGCCGCCGCGCGACGACTCAAACTGAATGCACTGATACTGCAAGTGCGCCCGAGTGCCGATGCAATTTATCCGTCAAATCTTGAGCCGTGGACTGAATATTTGTCCGGCACGCAAGGCGTGGCGACGGCAGCGAATTACGATCCACTAGCCGAATGGATTCAACTCGCGCATAGCGAGGGTCTGGAGCTGCACGCATGGTTCAACCCGTACCGCACGCGTCACAACACTGCGACCTCCGCACCCGCCGCGAATCACGTCAGCAAATCATTGCCGCATGCGGTGAAGACCTACGGCAATATGCAATGGATGGATCCCGGTGAGCCCGATGCGGCGCGTCATACGCTCGCTGTGATTGCCGATGTCGTGCGTCGCTACGATATCGATGGCGTACACATTGATGATTATTTCTATCCGTATCCAATTCCCGCACCGCCAGGATCGGTTGTGGCCGCGGCCTCTCGACTGGGGTCAGGTGAGCCTTTAGCAGCGACGGGCGCACAACCAACCATCGCGGCTAAAGCCGCTCCCACAACGCAGCTTGCGCCGCCTACAGACGCGCGACCCGATCTCGATTTTCCCGATGAACCCTCGTGGCAACGCTACAAAGCGGGTGGTGGAAAGCTTGACCGCGCGGACTGGCGTCGCGACAACATCAATCAGCTCGTTAGAACGTTGTATCGCGAAGTGCACGCAGTGAAGCCCTGGGTCAAAGTCGGCATCAGCCCGTTCGGTTTGCCCAAGCCAGATCGTCGACCAGAAGGCATCACAGGCTTCAGTCAATACGACAAACTCTACGCCGATGTTGAGCAATGGTTTGAACAGGGCTGGCTTGACTATCTCGCCCCGCAGCTTTACTGGCCGATTGCGCAGGAGGCGCAGGCGTTCCCGGTGCTGCTGCGCTATTGGACTTCGATCAACAAGCAATCGCGCCATCTCTGGCCGGGACTTTTCACGGGCCGAATAGATGAGACGGACAAGTCGTGGTTACCCGATGAAATTGTTCGTCAAATCGCGCTTTTGCGCAGCCAAACAGGCGTGACAGGGCATATTCATTTCAGCGCATCAGCGATCGTGCAAAACCGGCGTGGAATTGCCGGTGCGTTAGCGGCGTCGGTGTATCTCAATGAAGCGCGTATCCCCGATACACCATGGCTTGCCTCACGTCCGCCGGTCTGCTTCGCGCCTGTTTCGGAGTGGGTGAAATCTCCCGCTAATCCTTCGTCAAGGCCATGACACCAACATCCCCAAAACAATTCGCGCTCGGTATCGACGCAGGCGGCACGCAGACGCGTTGGGCACTGTTGTCACGCACTGGCGAGACGGTTGGTACGGGCTATGCAGCGGGCCTCAGTGGCATGCAGATGCATACCGACAGCGGTCGTTCGACGGTGCAAACAAGACTGGCAGAGATTGCCGGTGAACTGAATCCATTTTTAAGTGATGCAACGATCTGCGCAATCGTTGCTGGCGTAACAGGTGTCGGTGCTGGTAACCCAGAACTTGCAGAAATGCTGAGCAGCAGATTCGGCGTTGCGCTGAATTGCGTCAGCGTTGTCAGCGACATCGAGATCGCCTATCACGCTGCGTTTGCTCCCGGCGAAGGCTATCTGGTCTATGCTGGAACCGGTTCAATTGCCGCATACATTGATACCGGGAACACACTGCATCGCGCGGGCGGTCGCGGCGTGCAACTCGACGATGCGGGCGGTGGCTACTGGATTGCGCGCGAGGCGCTACGTCGCATCTGGCGGCGAGAAGATGAGTCACCTGGTGCTTGGCACGATTCGCCACTCGCACGGCTATTGTTTGAAAAGGTCGGTGGTGAGTCTTCAGTGTACTCGTCGCGGTTCCTCATCGAGCGGGATCGAGGTGAGGTTGGATTGCTAGCGCGGCATGTGGCGGCCAGCGCGGCTACTGATCCACTTGCGAGCGAGTTGTTGACGGAGGCTGGAATCGAGCTTGCCCGCCTTGCCAACGCGATGCAACGGAGATTCGGTCAACGAAAAATAGTGGTCGGAGGACGTGCAGCACAGCTACATCCGTCGATTGAGGCGGCGTTGCGCCACCACGTGACAATGCCCGCATCAATTGAGTTTCGCGAACTTTACTCGCACAGCGCCGCTGCGCGGCTTGCGTTGAATCGCATTACGCCGAAGACGTAGTTGAGGGTTCCTCGCTTGCCTCGGTGCTCTGAAAGAATAGCGGCTCCTAACGGAGCCGCTATGTCATTAACGAAAGGTGCCGTAAAGCTAAGCCGCTACCGTGTCCGCACGCTCGACAAATTCTGGCATCTGGTCGAAGTTCATGTACTTGTAGATATTCGCGCCGTCTTTGTTGACAACGCCGATGTCAGCCAGATATTCGGCTTTGGTCGGGATGCGACCGAGCTTCGAGCAGATGGCGGCTAGCTCAGCGCTGCCCAAATATACATTCGAGTTTTTGCCGAGGCGATTCGGGAAGTTGCGGGTGCTGGTGGACATGACCGTTGCGCCTTCTTTCACCTGAGCCTGATTGCCCATGCATAGCGAGCAACCGGGCATTTCGAGACGTGCGCCAGCGGTGCCGAAAGTGCCATAGTGGCCTTCTTCCGACAGTTGATGCGCGTCCATTTTGGTCGGCGGTGCGATCCACAACTTGACCGGCAGATCGCGTTTTCCTTCGAGCAGTTTTGAGGCTGCGCGGAAGTGACCGATGTTGGTCATGCAGCTGCCGATAAACACTTCTTCGATCTTCGCGCCAGCAACATCGGACAACGTTTTGGCGTCGTCTGGATCGTTCGGGCAGCAGACGATAGGTTCGGTGATTTCGGCGAGATCGATTTCGATAGTGGCTGCGTATTCCGCATCGGCATCGCCCCTGAGCAATTTCGGATCGGCGAGCCAGGCTTCCATCCCCTTAATGCGGCGGGCGATGGAGCGCGCGTCGGCGTAACCGTCGGCGATCATGGCTTTAAGCAATGTGATGTTCGAGTTTAAGTACTCGATGATCGGCGCTGGGTTGAGCGCGACGGTGCAGCCCGCAGCGGAACGTTCAGCCGATGCATCGGCGAGCTCGAAGGCTTGCTCGATTTTCAGATCAGGCAGACCTTCGATTTCGAGAATGCGCCCCGAGAAGATGTTGACTTTGCCCTGTTTTGCAGTCGTTAACAAGCCCGCTTTGATCGCGTAGAGCGGAATGGCATGGACGAGGTCACGCAGCGTGACGCCGGGTTGCATGGTGCCTTTAAAGCGCACCAGCACGCTCTCTGGCATGTCGAGCGGCATGACGCCCGTTGCCGCCGCGAAGGCGACGAGGCCAGAGCCCGCCGGGAACGAGATGCCAATCGGGAAACGTGTGTGGCTGTCGCCGCCGGTGCCGACGGTATCCGGCAGCAGCATGCGGTTTAACCATGAGTGAATGATGCCGTCGCCGGGACGCAAGCTAATGCCGCCGCGTGTGGCCATGAAGTCTGGCAACTCGTGATGCATTTTCACATCCACTGGCTTTGGGTACGCGGCCGTATGGCAGAACGACTGCATGACAAGATCCGACGAGAAGCCAAGGCAAGCCAGGTCTTTCAACTCATCGCGTGTCATCGGGCCGGTGGTGTCTTGCGACCCAACGGAGGTCATCTTCGGTTCGCAATACGTACCCGGCCGAACGCCTTTGCCTTCGGGCAGGCCACAAGCTTTGCCGACCATTTTCTGCGCGAGCGTGAAGCCCTTGCCAGAGTCATTTGGCGCGACCGGCAGGCGGAAGAGGGCGGATGCTGGGAGGCCCAATGCCTCACGCGCCTTTGCGGTCAGGCCGCGGCCCACGATCAGTGGAATGCGACCACCTGCGCGCACTTCGTCAAACAGCACGTCCGATTTGATCTGAAATTCGGCGATGACTTGACCATCTTTCAACGCTTTTCCCGCATAGGGTAGCAGTTCAACGACGTCGCCCATGTTCATTTTCGACACGTCGAGCTCGATCGGCAGCGCGCCGGAGTCTTCCATCGTGTTGTAGAAAATGGGCGCGATCGCGGTGCCGAGGCAGACGCCGCCGAAGCGCTTGTTTGGCACGAATGGAATGTCTTCGCCGGTGAACCACAGCACGCTGTTGGTTGCCGATTTGCGCGATGAACCGGTGCCGACTACATCGCCGACGTAAGCCACCAGATTGCCTTTGGCGCGCAGATCGTTGATGAATTTGATGGGGCCACGCTTGCCGTCTTCCTCGGGCGTGATGCCATCGCGTTTGTTCTTGAGCATCGCGAGCGCATGCAGCGGGATGTCCGGGCGGCTCCATGCGTCCGGCGCGGGCGATAGGTCATCGGTGTTGGTTTCGCCCGTCACCTTGAACACGGAAATGGTGATCGAGTGCGGCACTTCCGGGCGGCTGGTGAACCACTCAGCGTCGGCCCAGCTTTGCATGACTGACTTGGCGTTAACGTTGCCTTTGTCCGCCTTGTCTTTGACGTCGTGAAACTGGTCGAACATCAGGAGCGTCTTTTTCAAACCGTCCGCTGCGATGACGCCGACGACTGCATCATCAAGCAATTCCACCATCGGCGAAATGTTGTAGCCACCGAGCATCGTGCCAAGCAATTCGGTTGCTTTTTCGCGTGACAGCAGCGGTGTTTTTTCGGTGCCGTGTGCGACGGCCGCAAGATAGCTTGCCTTCACTTTGGCGGCGTTGTCCACGCCAGCAGGCACGCGGTGCGAGATCATGTTCACAAGGAAATCACCTTCACCCGCCGGTGGATTTTTGATGAGTTCGATGACTTCCGCGACTTGCTTCGCGTTCAATGGCAGTGGCGGAATTCCGAGCGCGGCGCGTTCATTGATGTGTTGGCGATAGGCTTCTAGCATGATGTGCTCCTGTACTAAATTGTAAAAATGAGGTCACTGTTCGCCGGGAACAATGACCTTGAGACCTTTGAAATAATCGCGTGCAAAATCACCATCGTGGGTGATGAGTCCTTCGCACTGAATGAGCGCATGCGCACCCACCAAAAAATCGGGCAGCACGCGCGGGTATATGCCCTTCCTGTCACGGTAGCGCTTCTGCATTTCGCCCGCACGTGCGGCGGCAGATTGCTTGACGGGCAAGTATTGAATGCCCAGAGATTCCAGCGTTCGCAGCACTTCGTCGGGTGATTGCAATGCGCTGCAAACCTCGGCCACCACGACGTCGCACATCGCTACCGGGCCCTTTTCGATGGCACCGCGCAGGGCAATCTCGGAAATGGCGGCGCGTTCTGAGCCGTTCAAAATATCGACCAATACAGATGAGTCAACAGCAATCATTGCGGGCTACGCCGGGTCGCCAGGTGCACGACCGCGAATGGCGCGCATCGCCTCATCGGTCGAGCTGAAGCCCGAGGCCAGTTTGAATTTGCCGCGAGCACGACTGATCGCGTCATCCACTTTTTTTCGAACGACGAGCTTGCCGTCTTCAACCGTGAACGTCAGCAGCATGCCCGGCGTCATGCCGAGCTGGTCGCGAATGGCCTTCGGGATCACGACCTGACCGCGTTCTGCGAGTGTTGCTTCCATCTGTACTCCCAAAGTATGAATCCGTGAGTATGAATTATAAAGTATGAATTCGACGTATCGCAAGCCACGACGAGCATTGGCTTTTCGCTGAATACACCACTGCTTGCGGGCTGAGATCAAAAATACGCATAAATCGACTAGTGGCCAAATATCGCCTGAGCCCTTAATCAGCCGTCATTTCAAGAAAAAGCTATTAGCTCCTCAATCGGCCATCGGAACCCGTACAAATCCCTCCATTAACACCCGTGCGCTGCGGCTCATGATCGCTTTTCTCACTGTCCATTCGCCGTTTTCCTGAACCGCCTCAGCCCCTACACGAAGCGTGCCAGATGGATGTCCGAAACGCACCTCCTTGCGTTCGCCGCCGCCGGCAGCGGCGTTCACCAGCGTGCCGGGGACGCATGCAGCGACTGCGATCGCGACCGACGCCGTGCCCATCATCGCGTGGTGCAGCTTGCCCATCGATAGTGCGCGCACCAATAAATCGATGCCTTGCGCGGCGACGGTTTTGCCGCTCGACGCGACGTAATCTTCAGGCGGTGCCACGATAGCGACCTTCGGTGTGTGCTGCCGCGTTTTTGCTTCGTCGAGTGATTTGATGAGGCCCATGCGCATTGCGCCATGCGCGCGGATCGTCTCGAACATGGCGAGCGCTTTTGCGTCGCCGTTGATGGCGCTCTGCAACTCGGTGCCGGTGTAGCCGACGTCGGCCGCATTGATGAAAACGGTGGGGATGCCCGCGTTGATCATCGTGGCTTTGAACCTGCCAACGCCGGGGACTTCGAGCTCGTCAATGAGATTTCCGGTAGGGAACATTGCACCCCCTTCGCCATCCCCGTCATCCGCGCCCGGATCCATGAACTCGAGTTGCACTTCGGCGGCGGGAAAGGTCACGCCGTCGAGTTCGAAATCACCGGTTTCCTGCACTTCGCCGTTGGTGATCGGGACGTGAGCAATGATGGTTTTGCTGATGTTCGCTTGCCAGATGCGAACGGTAGCGAGGCCGTTGTTCGGAATGCGCGACGCGTCCACTAACCCACTTGAAATTGCTAACGGCCCAACCGCGGCGGAGAGATTGCCGCAGTTGCCGCTCCAGTCGACGAAAGGCTTGTCGATGGACACTTGACCGAACAGGTAATCGACGTCGTGATCTTTACGCTCGCTTTTTGCTAGGATCACCGTCTTGCTGGTGCTTGATGTTGCCGCTCCCATACCGTCGATCTGTTTTTCGTACGGATCGGGCGAGCCAATGACGCGCAGCAGCAGCGCGTCACGCGCTGTGCCCGGCTGTTGCGCGGCAAGCGGCAGGTCGGTGAGTTTGAAAAACACACCTTTGCTGGTGCCACCTCGCATGTAGGTAGCGGGGATTTTGGTTTGTGGAAGATGCGGCATGTGGAGCGATCCTTACGTAATTCGGTGGCGTCAGAAGCCGAGCTCTAGTTGCGGATTGGGCGCTATCGGCCGCAACGCCCAGCGATCCAGCACTTTGTAGTGATAGGGATCACCACCTCCTTCGACAAGCAGGAGTTCCTCGATGTTCCATGCCACCGGGGAGATGACTCGTGGGGCGAATGCGCTGGGCGCTCTGTAGCTGATGGTGATATGAGGCGTCTTTAGCGACTTGCTGCGAAACGGCTCATCAATCGCTGCGTTGATAGCGTTGAATAACTGCATAAACCCATTGGGCACGCCAAGCGGCTCCACGCGTCGATGATAGTTCCCGCGGTCGTCGTTCCGACCACTGACCAATCGACGGAGAATTATCGTGATGGCCGTAGCGACGATTCTCGATCCCGCTTCGCGAAGCATGCTGATGACCTCTGGACTGCTCGCGTACCTATAGCCCGATAATGTTTGATGCCAATTCCACGATGGAAATAAATGCATCCCGAGCGCTTCATACTCGTCTTGGGGGATCGCTGCGACGAGCGCCGCGCGCACCGCTGGTGGCAGCATCGCAACGAATAGAACGTAAGGCCCCTGCGCTTTGCGCATGTCATGCCACGCCCGCTAGGAAATCCTGTGCAAACCGCTGCAACACGCCGCCCGCCTCGTACACCGAAATCTCTTCGGCAGTGTCGAGTCGACACGTCATCGGCACTTCAACGCGTTCACCGTTCTTGCGATTCACGACGAGTGTCAACGTTGTGCGGGGCGTGCGCTCTCCGATCACGTCGTAGGTTTCCGTTCCATCAAGCGCCAGCGTTTTACGATTCACGCCTGCCTTAAATTCCAGCGGCAGCACGCCCATGCCGACCAGGTTCGTGCGATGAATTCGCTCGAAACCCTCGGCAACGATGACCTCAACACCAGCAAGCCGCACACCCTTCGCCGCCCAGTCGCGCGAGGAGCCTTGGCCGTAATCTGCTCCGGCAACAATGATCAAAGGTTGCTTGCGTTCCAGGTAGGTTTCAATCGCTTCCCACATGCGCGTAACTTTGCCCTCGGGCTCGATGCGGGCGAGTGAGCCAGGCTTAACGGAACCATCGGCGTTGCGAACCATTTCGTTCTTGAGCGTCGGATTGGCAAACGTTGCGCGCAGTGCGGTCAGATGATCACCGCGATGCGTGGCATACGAGTTGAAATCCTCTTCCGGCAAACCCATTTTGTGCAAGTATTCGCCCGCAGCGCTGTCCATCATAATCGCGTTTGACGGCGAGAGATGGTCGGTGGTGATGTTGTCACCGAGTACTGCGAGTGGCCGCAATCCGCGCATCGTGCGCTCACCGGCGAGGGCACCTTCCCAATACGGCGGACGACGAATGTAGGTGCTCTGGGCGCGCCAGTCGTAGAGCGGTTTCGCCTTCGGCCCCGTGTCCGCGACGACCGCAAACATCGGCTCATAGACTTTGCGAAATTGCGCGGGCTTCACGCTGGCGGCAACGACCGCGTCGATCTCTTCATCGCTCGGCCAGATGTCTTTCAGCGTAATCGGCTTGCCGTTGACATCAACGCCAAGCGCGTCCTTTTCAATATCAAACCGAATCGTCCCAGCAATCGCGTACGCGACCACCAGCGGCGGCGACGCGAGGAATGCCTGCTTCGCGTACGGATGAATGCGGCCGTCAAAATTTCGATTGCCCGAGAGCACGGCGGTGGCGTAGAGATCGCGATCAATCACTTCTTTTTGAATGACCGGATCGAGCGCACCGGACATGCCGTTGCAGGTCGTGCAAGCGAAGGCGACGATGCCAAATCCGAGCTGTTCAAGCTCGGTCAAAAGCCCGGCTTCGTTGAGGTATAGCTCCACCGTTTTAGAGCCCGGCGCGAGCGAGCTTTTTACCCACGGTTTGCGCGTGAGCCCGAGCCGATTTGCGTTCCTTGCGATGAGTCCTGCGGCGATCACGTTGCGCGGGTTGCTGGTGTTGGTGCAGCTCGTGATGGCAGCGATGATGACAGCGCCATCGGGCATTTTTCCAACCTCGTTTTCTACAACGCCGCTGATGCCTTTTGCTGCAAGCTCACTAGTCGAAACACGGGCATGCGGATTCGAAGGTCCCGCCATGTTGCGCACGACGGTCGATAGATCGAACGAGAGCACGCGTTCGTACTCGGCACTCGTCATCGCACCGGCCCACAGCCCGGCTTGCTTGGCGTAGGTTTCGACCAGCTTCACCTGAGCATCTTCGCGACCGGTGAGCTTCAGGTAGGTGATCGTCTGTTCGTCGATGTAGAACATCGCCGCCGTCGCACCATATTCAGGTGCCATGTTTGAAATAGTCGCGCGGTCACCCAGCGTGAGCGCAGAAGCGCCTGCGCCGTAAAACTCCAAATACGCGCCGACCACTTTTTGTTTGCGTAAAAATTCCGTGAGCGCGAGCACGACGTCGGTCGCCGTGATGCCCGGTTGTGGCTTGCCGGAAAGCGCTACGCCCACAATGTCCGGCAACCGCATCCACGACGCGCGACCGAGCATGACGTTTTCTGCTTCGAGTCCACCCACGCCGATCGCGATCACGCCCAGCGCATCAACATGCGGCGTGTGGCTATCGGTGCCCACGAGAGTGTCGGGGAACGCGATGCCATCGAGCGCATGAATCACCGGCGACATCCGTTCCAGATTGATCTGATGCATGATGCCGTTGCCGGGTGGAATGACGTCCACATTTTTGAAGGCGCGCTTCGTCCAGTCGATGAAATGAAAACGATCTTCGTTACGACGATCTTCAATCGCGCGGTTTTTCGCAAACGCATTCGGATCAAAGCCACCACATTCGACCGCGAGTGAGTGATCAACAATCAATTGCACTGGCACCACGGGATTGACTTTCGCCGGATCGCCGCCCTGATCGGCAATTGCATCGCGTAGACCCGCGAGATCGACCAGCGCAGTCTGCCCGAGAATGTCGTGACACACCACACGCGCGGGAAACCACGGGAAATCAAGATCGCGTTTGCGCTCGATGAGTTGTTTCAGGTAGTCCGTGAGTTTCGCGGGCTCGGCCTTGCGCACGAGGTTTTCAGCATGCACGCGTGCCGTGTACGACAGTTTGTCGTAGGCACCCGGTGAGATGGCGTCGACTGCGGCGCGGGCATCGAAGTAATCAAGCGTCGTACCCGGAAGTGTTTTGCGGTGAATGGTATTCATGACTTTATCGGAAGGTTGAGTGCCGATGAGGCGGCGCAGCGCTGACCCTGCAGGCGTAGGAAGCCGCCCCCGCAAGCGCGATCAGTCTGCGACGATGGGATTGTGACGGAAAAATTTGCGCCACAACGTGTGATAGAGCGGCGGGTTCGCGGCAGGTACGCCGCAGGCAGACGGGTTACTGCGACATCAGGAAATCGATGCGCTTGGAAAATTCCAGGCGCGCTGGCTCGCCTTTGGATTTCAGCACCGCAGCCTCGACTTGATCGCGCAACGCCAGCAATTCCTTCGCGGACATCGCCCGCTCCACTTTCATTTGCAACATCATGCCGCGAAATCCCAATTCGCCGACGGTTCGCGCAAACTCGGGGTAGAGCAGACGTTGCAGTGCTGCTTCGTCGATCGTATGCGTAGCTTTCATTTCGACCACGTCGGCTTGAGGCACCAACAGGGGGCCGCTGGGGGCGGGGGGCGGAGGCGCAGCGGCTGCCTCTCCGCTGGAGATAACCTCGATCATCTCCAGTTCGATCAAGCGTTGAAAGCCGTCGCGCCCGGCGGGCAGGCGCGAGGCCATTTCGCTGTATTCTGCCGCTGTCTTGTCGCCGTAAATCATGAGCAATAGCGTGCGCAGGGCCGGGGACAAATCCTGGCTGCGCCCCGCTAATGCGGTGCGACCGAGGGCACTTTTGCTGACGCGATCTCCAGGTTGCATGATATTTTTTTGAGTGGATCAGACTATTTTCAGAGTCTACGCCACTGTGCCGCAACACTGGAGCTTTCGCAATCATCGATTACCCGCGTTGTTGCAGCGGTACGAATGTTAAATCTTCAGGGCCGACGTAATTTGCGCTCGGTCGGATGATCTTGCCGTCGATGCGCTGCTCGATCACGTGAGCGCTCCATCCGCTCGTGCGGGCGATCACGAAGAGTGGCGTAAACATTGCCGTTGGTACGCCCATCATGTGGTAACTCACCGCTGAGAACCAGTCCAGATTGGGAAACATTTTCTTGGCGTCCGCCATCACCGTTTCCAGCCGCTCGGCGATGTTGAACATCTTCATGTCGTTGGCATCTTTTGAGAGCGCGCGCGCGACTTCCTTGATGACCACATTGCGCGGATCGCTCACGGTGTACACCGGATGACCGAAACCGATGACCACTTCTTTCGCTTCGACGCGGCGACGAATGTCGGCCTCGGCTTCGTCAGGACCGTCGTAGCGCTTCTGAATTTCAAACGCTACTTCATTGGCGCCGCCATGCTTGGGGCCGCGCAGAGCGCCGATGCCAGCGGTAATGGCGCTGAACATATCGCTGCCGGTGCCCGCCACTACACGTGCCGCAAAGGTCGACGCGTTGAACTCATGCTCCGCGTAAAGAATCAGCGAAACATGCATCGCCTTGACCCATGATTCCGGCGGCTTTTTACCGTGCAATAAATGAAGGAAGTGACCGCCGATGGAGTCGTCATCGGTCTCGACATCAATGCGCTTGCCGTTGTGGCTGAAGTGATACCAGTACAGCATCATCGAGCCGAGCGACGCCATGAGCTTGTCGGCAATGTCTTTCGCGCCGGGATGATTGTGGTCGTCCTTCTCGGGTGTCACGCAGCCGAGCACTGAAACGGCCGTGCGCATTACGTCCATTGGGTGAGCGCTTGGTGGCAGTTGCTCCAGCGCGACTTTCACTGCTGCGGGCACACCGCGAAGCGCTTTCAGCTTGGTCTTGTAGCCCGCGAGTTCGGCGACCGTTGGCAGCTTGTCATGAACCAGCAGATAAGCAATTTCTTCGAACTCGCAGGTCGTAGCGACATCCAGAATGTCATAGCCACGGTAGTGCAAATCGTTACCCGTGCGGCCAACCGTACATAGGGCTGTATTGCCAGCGGTCGTGCCCGAAAGCGCGACTGATTTTTTAGGTTTGAAGGCTCCGGCGGGAGCGGTGGTTTCAGTCATTTTGTCCTCTTGGAATGCGTTGCAACAGACACCGCTAGTTGATTCATTTGCCGGTTATTGGGAGGGGATAGGCGCGTTCGACAATCATGCTTGAAACGCGATGAGCGAGCTCCTGCATCGCTTGATTTGGTTTGTCGCCGTGCGTTTTCAATTCAGTCACGTGTCCCGTAAATCGGTACGCAGCGTTCGACGGAATCGATTCCCCGATCTGAACAATGACTGATTTGGTATTTCGGTGAACGACTGAACCGCGATTGGTTTCGATGAGACTGCCATTCGGATATCGCACCAAAATTCGCCAACGGATATCGATTACTGGTGCCGCCTCGTTGTTCTGGTACGAAAAACCGACAACCAACGGGTAAAGTTCCAGCACTGCGTCCGAACCGTAGTCAGCATTGCCGAAGTCGTAGCCAGAGTTGTCGGCCATGCGCGGTGGTGGGGCGATGAAAGCCACGCGGGCACCACGGGACTTGAGCTCAGCTTCAATACTTTGATTTAACACCTGCTCAAAGCTTGAACCGCGGTTTGCTAACGCGTCGCGAATCGCATCGCGATAGGGTTGCTCCGACTTGGCTCTAATGGCATCAGATGCCGCCAAACCTAGAATCCCAAAGGCGGCATAGCCGACTAACACCCCCGCAGACTTCGCTGCCGATTCTCCGTCAATTCCAACATACGAATACTCGGGCAGTACGAGTCTGGTGACGGTAAAACTCTTAATCTTGGCCGCAGCCGCTGGATCAACGGGACCAGTAGTGCAACCGACAAGGGACAGGCCGCACAGAAATAAAATCAGCGACGTAAAGTAACGGCGAAATAGTGTCATCGGACAAGTTCCAGTTCGTTGATTGTCTGGAGCTGCATTTGAACAAGCAGCTCGTAGGGCGGAACGCAAGTTGGTTCCGCCGAACACCGTGGCAATAGAGGTGCGATGGCGGAAACTCTCCGAGTTCCGCCGTACGGTTTGTGCGTTCATTTCTTCGCCGCAAACAAAACATCCAGCTTCGATTCAAACGCGTGATAGCCGATGCGGTCATAAAGCTCGTCGCGCGTCTGCATCGTATCGATAACGTTTTTCTGATGGCCGTCTTTGCGAATTGTTTGATAGACGTTTTCGGCCGCCTTGTTGGCGGCGCGGAAAGCGGAGAGCGGGTAGAGCACGATGCCGCAGCCCGCTGAGCGCAGTTCTTCAACCGTGAACAGCGGCGTCTGTCCGAATTCAGTGATGTTTGCCAACACGGGAACTTTGACCGCATCGACGAATTTGCGATAGGTCGGCAGGTCGTACGCGGCTTCGGCGAAGATGCCGTCGGCACCGGCTTCTACGCACTTGATGGCGCGCTCGATGGCGGCGTCCACGCCGTTAACCTGAATTGCATCGGTGCGGGCGATCAGGAAAAAATCCGGGTCGGTTTTGGCGTCGGCGGCGGCTTTGACGCGGTCGACCATTTCATCCGTGGTGACGATCTCTTTGCCGGGGCGATGGCCGCAGCGTTTCGCGCCGACCTGATCTTCGATGTGGCAGGCCGCTGCGCCGAATTTGATGAGCGATTTGACGGTGCGCGCGATGTTGAATGCGCTCGGGCCGAAGCCGGTGTCGATGTCGACCATGAGCGGCAGATCACAGACGTCGGTGATGCGGCGCACGTCGGTGAGCACATCGTCCAGATTGTTGATACCGAGATCCGGCAGACCTAGCGATCCCGCCGCGACGCCGCCGCCCGAGAGGTAAATCGCCTTGAACCCGGCGCGCCTGGCGAGCAGGGCGTGATGGGCGGTGGTGGCACCGATCACCTGAAGCGGGGATTCGGCTTTAAGAGCGGCGCGGAACGCGGCACCGGCAGATTGGACGGACATCAGCTTTTCCTTAAATGCCCCATTGCAGTGGGGTTAAGCGCGGTATTTACCGCTTATCGACTTTGCAGGTTTTTCGTATCTAGCCCACGTTCAGCCGGGCTGATATGAAAAAGCTGTTCTCGAGCCTTCCGCATGCTTTACTATTTTTGGTGCACCGCCACGATGAACAAACGCGGGAAGGCGAGCAGCCGTTTGCCGTCGCTTCGCGCTGAATACGCCGCATCAATTCGACGCTCGTACTCAGCCAAATACGACGCACGTAAATCAGTCGGCAGTGGATCAACAAAAGGCCGCAAACCGGTTGCACTGACCCATTCGACAATCGCCGCAGCCGAATCCATCGGGTGCTGGTATGCCGTGCGCCAGACGTCGAGCTGCGCGGCATGCGGAGCGAGCAGGTCGTAGTACGCGTTCAGCGTCAAAAGTTTGGTGCGCACCGAAGCGGCTGGGCCGATGTGGTGCTCCCACGGCGGCTCGGACGCGACTTCGCGCATCAAGCGATGCGTCGATTCTTCGCGGTTGTCCGGCATCTGAATCGCGAGCACGCCACCGGGCGCGAGCATGGCGAGCAGTTTCGGCAATAACGTTTCGTGATCACCGACCCATTGCAGCGCGGCGTTGGCGTAGATCAAATCCGGAGCAACGTCGGGTTGCCACGCCCCGATGTCGCTCAGCTCGAAACGCGCTGCGGGTAAGCGCTTGCGTGCGCTGTCGAGCATCGATTGCGAATTATCGGTGCCGATGACTGTCGCTGAGGGAAAGCGTGCCACCAGCAACTCAGTCGAATTGCCGGGGCCACAGCCGAGGTCGTACGCGACACGCACGGAGCCGAGCGGAACCCGCGCCAGCAGCTCGCGGGCCGGGCGTGTGCGCTCGTCCTCGAAGCGGCTGTAGAGTGCGGGGTTCCAGTCAGACATGTCTTAGCTACGCTTAAAGCAGGTGAGCGACGGCGGCTTGCTCGTCGGTTAGTTCTTTGAGCGTTTTGTCCATGCGGGCACGGCTGGCATCGTCGATTTCGATTCCGGTCACGCGCGTGTATTCGCCGTTGGCACAGGTGACGGCGACGCCGTACTGAATGCCTTCGGGAATGCCGTAACTACCGTCCGACGGAATGCCCATCGTGACCCATTCGCCATTGGTGCCGAGCGCCCAATCGCGCATGTGGTCAATTGCTGCGTTGGCTGCCGACGCGGCCGACGACAGGCCACGCGCTTCGATGATCGCCGCACCGCGTTTGCCGACGGTCGGGATGAACACGTCGTTGTTCCAGGCGTCATCGACTTTGCTCTTGAGCGCGACACCGTTGGCTGTGGCGAAGCGAATGTCCGGGTACATCGTGGGCGAATGGTTGCCCCACACTACCATTTTCTTGATGTCGGCGACCGCAACGCCGGCCTTCGCCGCAAGTTGCGACAGCGCGCGGTTGTGATCCAGACGCAGCATCGACGTGAAGCTTTTCGCTGGCAGATCGGGCGCCGATTTTTGCGCAATGTAGGCGTTCGTATTGGCCGGATTGCCAACCACGAGCACCTTGACCGTGCGCTTGGCAACGGCGTTCAAAGCCTTGCCCTGCGCCGTGAAAATCGCGCCGTTCACTGCGAGCAGCTCCGCGCGCTCCATGCCGGGGCCACGCGGACGTGAGCCGACGAGCAGCGCGTAATCGACGTCCTTGAATGCGGTCATCGGATCGCCGTGCGCTTCCATACCCACGAGCAGCGGGAACGCGCAATCGTCCAGTTCCATCATCACGCCCTTGAGCGCTTTTTGTGGGCCTTCGACGGGGACTTCAAGCAGTTGCAGGATGACGGGCTGATCTTTGCCGAGCATTTCGCCGGAGGCGATGCGGAACAGGAGGGCATAACCAATTTGGCCAGCGGCACCGGTGACGGCTACACGAACGGGGGCTTTCATGTTCTTTTTTTCCTTATGGAGGATTGGAGGGCACTTAAAAATTACAACAAGAGACTACAAAAACGACTCAACTCATAATTCTCGCGCAAACCACCCCGACACTTTGATTGTTCCCGGTTATACAAATGCTGCACTGCGATAAATTGCTAACCTGAATGAATTATTAACCAAGTTGACGCGAGCGTCAATAGGTCTTATGTCTTATATAAGACATAAGAGAGCTCGTTGCGCGGATTGCCGTTTTGCGCAACAATTCGGGCATGAGCGACGTGGCCTTAGCAACAGCAGTTTCTTTCCCGGTTCCGGAAACGCCGTCCTTTCAGCCTCTGTATCAACAGATCAAGGCGCTTTTGACGCAGCGTCTGGAATCCGGCGAATGGCGTCCCGGCGAGGCGATCCCGAGCGAGCAGGATCTGGCGGGCCAATTCGGCGTGAGTCAGGGTACGGTTAGGAAAGCTATCGATGAGCTGGCGGGTGAGAACATCGTGGTTCGCCGCCAGGGCAAGGGTACGTTTGTTGCAACGCACACAGAGACGAAGAGTTCGAATTTTCGATTTTTGCGGATGCGCCGTAACGACGGTCAATACGAATATCCCGCGAGCGAGCTTCTGGACGTCAAGCGCGGTCGCGTCAATGCCGACGTCGCACGCTCACTCGACATCAAGCCCGGCGACGCCATCCTGATCCTTCGTCGTTTGCTGCGCTATAGTGGCGAGCCCACCGTGCTCGACGAAATCACGTTGCCCGCCAATATGTTCAAGGGTTTGACCAAAGAGCGCTTCGACGCTCACGTGGGATCGATGTACGGTTTCTTTGAGACAGAATTCGGCGTGCGCATGTTGCGCGCCGAAGAGCAGGTGAAGGCGGTCACCGCAGACCCGATCACAGCCGAAGCCTTGCGCGTGGGCATGGGCTCGCCGCTGTTGTGCGTGGAGCGTATCGCCTACACCTACGGCGACAAGCCGGTTGAATTTCGACGAGGGCTGTGCACCACGCGCAGTCATCATTACGCAAACACATTAAGTTAACTTTTCTCGTTTACGGAGTGCTCTCTCAATGTCCGACACGCCTCTAGCCAAGTCCCGCGCCCGACCGGTGTACCGAAACATTGGTTTCGGCGACTTGGCGCACTATCGTCTGCCGATCCCGGGCATCGCCTCCATCGTGCATCGTGTGACTGGGATTGCGCTGTTTGTCTGTCTGCTGTTTTTGCTCGCGATGCTGCAAATGAGCCTTAAGTCGGAGGCGGGTTTCGAGGCATTTCGTACGGTGGTCTGGGCTAACCCGATCGCCAAAATCGTGCTGCTCGGACTTTTGTTTGCGCTGATTTTTCACCTCGTTGCCGGTATTCGGCACCTGATCCAGGACGCCACCGTCTGGCTTGATCTGGCGGCTGGTCGCAGAACTGCATTTGCCGTGTTCGGCATCAGTGTGGTGCTGACTGCGCTCGTCGCGTGGAGGCTGGTGTAATGGCTGCCTCATCAAAATTCGTGTCTGAATGGTGGTTGCAGCGGATCAGCGCCGTGATCGTAGCGGCTTATGTCGCGCTCGTGCTCATCCTGCTCATGGTTTATGGCACGCCGAACGCGCTCCAGTGGCAGGGTTTGTTCGCCAATGTCGGGTTCAAACTGGCCACAATTCTCGCGATCATCGCAACGGCCTATCACGGGCTCGTCGGCACGCTGCATGTGTGGCCCGACTACGTGAAAAACCGCGCCGTGCTTTCGGTGTTAAACGCGTACACCTGGGTCGCGGCAGTGGCGGTCGTGCTGTGGGCCGTCTACATCCTCTTTGGTTTGAAATAAGGGCAACGATTTAATGGCTCTCGCAGTACATAAATATGACGCAGTGGTGATCGGTGCCGGTGGTGCTGGCATGCGCTGTTCCCTGCAGTTGGCGCGCGCTGGTTTGCGCGTCGCGGTTCTGTCCAAAGTGTTCCCTACGCGGTCGCATACGGTTGCAGCGCAAGGGGGCATTGGTGCCTCACTCGGCAACATGGACGAGGACAACTGGCACTACCACTTCTACGACACGGTGAAGGGTTCCGACTGGCTCGGCGATCAGGACGCCATCGAGTTCATGTGCCGTGAAGCGCCCAAGGTTGTCTATGAGCTTGAGCACATGGGCATGCCGTTTGACCGTAATCCGGACGGTACGATTTATCAGCGCCCGTTCGGCGGTCATAGCGCGAATTACGGTGAAAAGCCGGTACCACGTGCGTGTGCAGCGGCGGATCGCACGGGCCACGCGATGCTGCATACGCTCTACCAACAGAACGTAAAAAGCAACACGACGTTCTTCGTTGAATGGATGGCGCTGGACATCATTCGCGATGCCGAAGGCGACGTGGTTGGCGTCACCGCGCTTGAAATGGAAACCGGTGAGATGGCGATCTTCCACGCGAAATGCGTGTTGTTCGCCACCGGCGGCGCTGGGCGAATCTTCGCTGCGTCAACCAACGCCTTCATCAATACTGGCGACGGCTTGGGCATGGCTGCGCGCGCAGGCATTCCGCTCGAAGACATGGAGTTCTGGCAATTCCATCCGACGGGCGTGCACAACGCGGGCGTGCTCCTGACCGAAGGCTGCCGTGGCGAAGGCGCCATTCTGCGCAACAAAGATGGCGAGCGCTTCATGGAGCGCTACGCACCAAAGTTGAAGGATCTCGCGCCGCGTGACTTTGTGTCTCGCTGCATGGATCAGGAAATCAAGGAAGGTCGCGGTTGTGGTCCGAATGGCGATTACATCGCGCTTGACCTGACGCATCTGGGTGCCGAAACGATCATGAAGCGTTTGCCTTCAGTTCACGAGATTGGCAAGAACTTCGCGAACGTTGATGTGATCAAAGAGCCGATCCCGGTGGTGCCGACGATTCACTATCAAATGGGCGGCATTCCGACGAGTATTCACGGTCAAGTGGTGGTGCCGAAGGGCGATAACCCGGCTTCCGTCATCAACGGCTTGTATGCGATTGGCGAATGCTCCTGCGTGTCTGTGCATGGTGCAAATCGCCTCGGTACGAACTCGCTGCTGGATCTTCTCGTGTTCGGTCGTGCGGCGGGGAACCACCTGATTGCGACGGCCCTTTCAAGCAAGGCGTTCAAGCCTTTGCCAGCCAACGCCGCGGACTACTCGCTGTCGCGCGTCGCGAAGCTCGACAGCTCAACTGGCGGCGAATATCCGCAGGATGTCGCGAACGATTTGCGCAAATCCATGCAATTGCACGCGGGCGTTTTCCGCACGCAAAAGACGATGGACGAAGGTGTGGTTCAAGTGCTCGCAATTGCTGAGCGCGCAGAAAATCTGTCGCTCAAAGACAAGTCCAAAGTGTTCAACACGGCGCGCATTGAAGCGCTCGAAGTTGCGAATCTCATGGAAGCCGCGAAAGCCACGATGGTCTCCGCAGCAGCGCGTCATGAAAGCCGCGGAGCACACACCGTCGACGACTACGGCGATACCGCCGAACATCCGCTGGGTCGCAACGACGATACATGGCTCAAGCACACGCTGTGGTTTAGCGAAGGCAATCGCCTCGCGTACAAACCCGTCAACATGAAACCGCTAACCGTGGACTCGATTCCACTCGCGAAGCGTACGTTCTAATTTTTTGGGCAAGTAATCATGGCTGAAACCATCACCAAACGTACTTTCGAAATCTATCGCTACAACCCGGACGATGGCGCGAAGCCGACGATGAAAACCTACGAGGTAGAACTCGACGGCTCCGAGCGCATGTTGCTCGACGCGTTGATGAAACTCAAAAAGCAGGATGATTCCATCAGCTTCCGCCGCTCCTGCCGCGAAGGCGTGTGCGGGTCAGATGCGATGAACATCAACGGCAAAAACGGACTCGCGTGTTTAACCAACATGCTCACACTGCCGCAAAAAATCACGCTGCGCCCGTTGCCCGGCTTGCCCGTGGTGCGCGACCTGATCGTGGACATGAGCCAGTTCTTCAAGCAGTACCACTCGATCAAACCCTACGTCGTTAACGAGACGGTCCCACCGGAAAAAGAGCGCCTACAAAGCCAAGAGGATCGTGATCAATTGAACGGTCTATACGAGTGCATTTTGTGCGCCTGCTGCTCGACAAGCTGCCCAAGCTTCTGGTGGAACCCCGACAAGTTTGTTGGCCCGGCCGGTCTGCTTGCGGCCTATCGCTTTGTGGCTGACAGCCGCGATCTGGACACTGAAAGCCGGCTCGACAATCTTGAAGATCCGTATCGGTTGTTCCGCTGCCACACCATCATGAACTGCGTGGACGTCTGTCCGAAAGGCCTGAATCCGACACGGGCAATTGGCAAGCTCAAAGAATTGCTCGTCAAGCGCGCCGCCTGAGGTGTCGGCGCTTCACTCCATGCTGACCGATCTCGAAGTCTCCAAACTGCGTTGGCGTTGCCGCCGCGGCTTTCTGGAGAACGACCTGATTCTCACCCGACTCCTGGAGCGTCGCGGCGCGAACTTTTCCGAGGCCGAACATGTCCAGTTACTGTCCCTGATTGCGCTTGATGACAACGACTTGTGGGAAATTATTGCGGGGCGCACCGAAGTGTTCCCGGAAGGTGCCGCCGACATGGTGGCTACTTTGCGCGAAACGCGCGTCACCCATTGAAATAGCTACTGAATGTTGAAACGATAAAAAAATAGTTCGCGACTTGAGACTGCCTTAAAAACTGAACCCTGATTGATTGAATCGGAGACCCCCAAATGACCGCTTCCACTGCCTCCTCGACTGCAACACTCTCCTTCAGCGACGGCTCGCCGAGCGTTGAATTTCCTGTCCTCAAAGGAACCGTTGGCCCCGACGTTGTTGACATTAAAACGTTGTACGCCAAGACCGGAAAATTCACGTACGACCCCGGCTTCATGTCGACAGCGGCGTGTCGCTCGGCGATCACCTACATCGACGGTGACAAGGGCGAGCTGTTGTATCGTGGTTATCCGATTGAGCAGATCGCGACCAATTGCGATTACCTGGAGACCTGTTACCTGTTGCTCAACGGAGAGCTGCCGAATACGGATCAAAAGACGGCGTTCGTCGACAACGTCACCCATCACACGATGGTGCATGAACAAATGCAATTTTTCCTGCGTGGCTTCCGCCGCGATGCGCATCCGATGGCGATCATGACCGGTCTGGTCGGTGCGTTGTCCGCGTTCTATCACGACACGCTGGACATTCACAATCCAGAGCATCGCCACATTGCAGCGATTCGCCTGATTGCAAAGATGCCAACGCTCGTCGCGATGACGCACAAGTATTCAGCGGGTCAGCCAATGATCTATCCGAAAAACGATTTGTCGTATTCCGCGAACTTCATGCGCATGATGTTTGCCACGCCGTGTGAAGAATACAAAGTCAACGACGTTCTGGTTCGTGCGCTGGATCGCATTTTTATTCTGCACGCCGACCACGAGCAAAACGCATCGACTTCGACCGTTCGTTTGTGTGGCTCGTCCGGCACCAATCCGTACGCGGCGATTGCGGCCGGTGTTGCCTGCCTGTGGGGCCCAGCGCACGGCGGTGCCAACGAAGCGGCGCTGTCAATGCTGCTTGATATTCAGAAGACCGGCGGTGTCGAAAAAATTGGCGAATTCATCACCGCCGTGAAAGACAAAAATTCACAGGTTCGCCTGATGGGCTTTGGCCATCGCGTTTACAAAAACTACGATCCTCGCGCCAAGCTGATGCGTGAGACCTGCTACGAGGTGCTGGGCGAACTTGGCCTGGAAAATGATCCGCTATTCAAACTGGCAATGGAGCTGGAGCGCATCGCGTTGTCCGATGACTATTTCGTGTCGCGCAAGCTCTACCCGAACGTCGACTTCTACTCCGGCATTGTGCAGCGAGCACTCGGCATCCCGACCGCACTGTTCACCGCGAACTTCGCATTGGCCCGTACCGTTGGCTGGATTGCGCAACTGAACGAAATGCTGGCCGACCCGGATCAAAAGATCGGTCGCCCGCGTCAGTTGTTCACCGGCGCAACGAGCCGCAACGTGCTGCCATTGAATCAGCGCTAATCAGATTCCCTCTCCGTCACAGGAGAGGGGCAATACGTAACCAAGGGAGCCCCACTCCATGATGAACGAACTGCAACAAACCTCCGCGATTTTCGGCGGCAACATGCCCTACATTGAGGAGCAGTACGAGAACTATCTCGCCGACCCTGCCTCGGTTGATCAAAAGTGGCGCGACTATTTCGATGCCATGCGCGCGGGATCCAAAGACGTGGCGCATCAGCCCGTGATTGATGCATTCGCCAAGATGGCGAAATCGCGAAAAGCCGCGACTGCAAGCATCGACGTAACACTCATGGACAAGCAGCTGGGCGTGATGAAGTTAATTCACGCTTACCGTTTTGTTGGCGGACGCATCGCAGATATCGACCCTCTGAAACGGCAGGCAGTGCCGTTTATCAAGGAGCTTGATCACAAGCACTACGGACTTACCGACAGCGATATGGAGACTGAATTCTCCACGGGCATTTTCTCGGTGAATGGTCAGAGTCGCGCCAAGCTCCGCGACATCATGGCAACACTCAAAGAAACCTACTGTCGCACCGTCGCCGTTGAGTACATGTACATGGCCAACGAAGATGAGCGTGAGTGGTTGCGCCAACGTATCGAATCGACACGCCTTCGCCCTTCGTACACTACCGAACAGAAGCGGCACATCCTGGAACGACTGACGGCGGCCGAAGGGCTTGAGCGCTATTTACACACCAAATATATGGGGCAAAAGCGCTTCTCGGGCGAGGGCGGTGATACGGTGATTCCATTGCTGGATCACATGCTGCAAAAGGCGGGTGCGGCGGGTGTTCAGGAGACTGTGATCGCGATGGCACATCGTGGCCGTCTGGGCGTTTTAGTGAATACCTTCGGCAAGCTTCCAGCGGATTTGTTTGCCGAATTCGAAGGTAAATACGACACTACTTTGTCTGCCGGTGACGTGAAATATCACAAGGGCTTTTCGAGCGATATCACTACACCCGGTGGCCCAATGCACATCACGTTGGCGTTCAATCCATCGCATCTGGAAATCGTCAACCCGGTTGTGGTTGGCTCCGTGCGCGCGCGTCAACACCGTCGCGGAGACACTACGGGTAAGCAGGTGCTCGGCATTCTGTTACACGGAGATGCAGCCGTTGCCGGTCAGGGTGTTGTGCAAGAGACGCTTGCGCTGTCGCAAACGCGGCATTACGGCACCGGTGGCACGATGCATATCGTGATCAACAATCAAATTGGATTCACAACAAGCGATCCACGCGACGTTCGCTCGACGCTGTATTGCACCGACATCGCGAAGATGGCCGAAGTGCCCATCTTTCACGTCAATGCGGACGATCCCGAGGCTTGTCTGCTGGTTACCGAAATCGCGCTCGACTACCGCAACATTTTTCACAAAGACGTGTTCATCGATCTCGTCTGCTTCCGTCGTCTCGGTCACAACGAGCAGGACGAGCCGATGGTGACGCAGCCGTTGATGTATAAAAAAATTCACCAGCATCCCGGCACACGAAAGCTCTACGCTGACAAGCTCGAAGCCGAAGGTGTGATCAAGGCGGGCGAGGCCGACACGATGGTCACCGCATTCCGCGACGCGATGGACAAAGGAACGCATACCAACAAAACAATTCTTTCGAATTACGTCGCGCCTTTCCAGCAGGACTGGGCGAAGTTTGTTGGCCGCGCGTGGGTCGACGAAGCCGACACAACGGTGCCGCTGAAAACGATCAAGGAGTTGGCCAAAAAACTGACCACGATGCCGGAGGGATTCGTCCTGCATTCGCGCGTCGAGAAAATGATCACTGATCGCAAGGCAATGGGCGACGGCAAGTTGCCGCTCGACTGGGGTATGGCTGAAAATCTGGCGTACGCAACACTGGTAAACGAAGGTGTCGGCATTCGTCTTTCGGGCGAAGATTCCGGGCGTGGCACGTTCTCGCATCGTCACGCCGTGTTCCACGATCAGAACCGCGAAAAGTGGGACAGCGGCAGCTACACGCCGCTACAGCACATCAAGGCGAAGCAGGGTGATTTTCAGGTTATCGATTCGATTTTGTCGGAAGAGGCGGTGCTCGGTTTTGAGTACGGTTATTCGACGTCAGAGCCGAACCAGCTCGTGATCTGGGAAGCGCAATTCGGTGACTTCACGAATGGTGCGCAGGTCGTGATTGATCAGTTCATCAGCTCGGGCGAAGTGAAGTGGGGCCGTGTGTGCGGGCTGACGCTTCTGCTCCCACATGGTTACGAAGGCCAAGGCCCGGAGCACTCCTCGGCGCGCCCTGAGCGCTTCCTGCAGCTCTGCGCCGAGCACAATATGCAGGTCGTTGTTCCGTCAACACCTGCACAGGTCTATCACATGATTCGTCGTCAGATGGTGCGTGATTGGCGGAAACCCTTGATCGTCATGACGCCTAAGTCATTGCTGCGCCACAAAGAAGCCGTGAGTTCACTGCAAGAGCTGGCTGAGGGTACGTTTCAGACCGTGATTGGCGAGACCGACAAAATCGTCGCCAAGAACGTCAAGCGTGTGATCGCCTGTTCGGGCAAGGTCTATTATGAATTGCTCGCACATCGTCGTGAACAGGACATCAAAGACGTTGCCATCATTCGCCTGGAGCAGCAGTACCCGTTCCCGCATGAAGACTTCAAAGCGCACCTCAAAAAATTCCCGAACGCCCACGAAATTGTGTGGTGTCAGGAAGAGCCGCAAAATCAGGGGGCCTGGTATCGCCTGATGGCGTACTTCCGGGCCGATGTAAAGCCAGAGCAAGTGTTGCTCTACGCGGGCCGTGCTGTCAGCGCGTCGCCTGCGGTCGGTTACCTGTCCAAGCACAATGCGCAGCAGAAGGAACTCGTCGAGAGTGCCTTCAGCTCGAAGTTGGGCACCGGACAGATGATGACGAATCTCTAAAACCTTTAGTGAACAGTGAGCGGTGAGCAGTGACGAGTCACAGCGCATCGCTAACTGTTCACTGCTCACTTCTCACTATTTACACTGATTATGTTGATCGAAATTACAGTCCCGCAACTCGCTGAAGGCACCCCCGAGGGCACGCTAGCCGCATGGCACGCGAAAGTGGGCGACGCCGTTAAGCGCGACCAGAACCTGTGCGATATCGAGACCGATAAAGTGGTGCTCGAAACGCCTGCTCAAGGCGACGGCGTGCTCGTTGAAATAAAGGTGCAATCTGGCGCTACGGTGACGTCCGGTGTCGTGCTCGGCGTGATTGATACGGAGGCGAAAGCGGGCGCCGCGGCCCCGGTGGGAGCGGCGTTAGCCGCGAATACCTCAGCCCCTACAACTATCGCGCCTGAAGCCGCTCCCACAGCAGTAGCTGCACTTCCCGCCGCCCGGAAAATGATGGCGGATCAAGGTGTCGACGCTGCAACTGTCCAGGGCACCGGTCGCGGTGATCGCATCACCAAGGGCGACGTGATCGCTGCGGTCGAAGCAAAGGCCGCTCCCGCGCCCGTCGCGGCCCCTGTAGCTGCAAAGCCAGCACTGGTCTCCGCGCCACCGGTCAGCGTCCCGCTAGGCAATCGCCCGGAGCAACGCGTCGCCATGTCGCGACTGCGCATGCGTGTCGCCGAACGCCTCGTGCAAAGCCAATCAACGGCTGCCATTCTGACCACGTTCAACGAGGTCAACATGAAGCCGATCATTGACCTGCGCACCACATACAAGGATAAATTCGAAAAAGTCCACGGCGTGAAGCTCGGCTTCATGAGCTTCTTCGTCAAAGCTGCCGTGCATGCGCTCAAGATGTACCCGGTCGTCAACGCCTCGATTGACGGCACCGACATCGTATATCACGGCTACTACGACATCGGCATCGCCGTCGGGTCGCCACGTGGCCTCGTCGTGCCAATACTCCGCGACTGCGATCAGATGAGCATCGCAGATATCGAAAAGCAGATCGCGGATTACGGCAAACGCGCTGGTGAAGGCAAGCTTGGCATCGAAGAATTGACCGGCGGCACATTCACCATTTCCAATGGCGGAACGTTCGGTTCGATGCTTTCCACGCCGATCATCAATCCACCGCAAAGTGCGATTCTTGGCGTGCACGCCACGAAAGATCGCGCTGTGGTCGAAGGCGGTCAGATCGTCATTCGTCCGATGAACTACTTAGCTATGAGCTATGACCATCGCATCATCGACGGACGTGAAGCCGTCCTGGCGCTGGTTGCGATGAAAGAGGCGCTTGAGGATCCGGCTCGGTTGTTGCTGGATATCTAATGTTCACCGATACGCCCACGTCCGTTCGCATGTGGCAGATATTGTTCGGGATCATTGCGATCACGAACGCGCCGGCGTTGTTCGACGGGACGAGTCCACCGCTACCCTCGTGGTTGGGTGTGATTGGGTTCGTAATGTTTTGCGTGTCCTATCAGTTTCGCCATCAGAGAATCTCCCTTGCTGAGGCTGGCACCAAGATGTCGACCGTCGAGCAGGTGACATTCGGGCTGGGAATCGCTGCGCTTTTGGCGCGGGTTGCGCTTCGCTTTAACGCGTAGCCGCGTAGGGTGGGCACTCAGTGCCCGCCATTTGGCTAATTTACGAACGCGTGGGCAGAGGCTGCCCACCCTACGAAAGCAGGTGTGAACGTGGATCAATTTGACGTAGTAGTGATTGGTGGCGGCCCTGGCGGCTATGTGGCGGCGATTCGCGCTGCGCAGTTGGGCTTTAGAGTGGCCTGTATCGACGAATGGAAGAACGCCGCTGGCAAGCCTGCGCCGGGTGGCACTTGCACCAACGTGGGTTGCATTCCGTCGAAGGCACTGCTGCAATCCTCCGAGCATTACGACCATGCGCTGCATCACTTTGCGGAGCACGGCATCACGGTGAAGGGCGCGTCGATGGACGTCGCCAAAATGCTCTCGCGCAAAGACACTGTTGTTAAGCAGAATAACGATGGCATCCTGTATCTGTTCAAGAAAAACAAAGTCACGTTTTTCCACGGACGCGGTGCGTTTGCTGGGGCGGCGAAAGACGGCGTTTATCAGATCGATGTGACAGGCTCATCGACGGCCTCAATCACCGCAAAAAGCGTAATCCTCGCAACAGGCTCCAACGCGCGCGCACTGCCAGGCGCGGCGTTTGACGAGCAGTTGATCCTGTCGAACGACGGCGCGTTGCGCATCGGCGATGTGCCGAAGAAACTAGGCGTGATCGGCGCGGGCGTGATCGGCCTTGAGATGGGCTCGGTCTGGCGTCGCCTTGGTGCGGACGTGACCGTGCTCGAAGGCCTACCTGCGTTTCTCGGCGCGGTCGACGAGCAAGTCGCGAAAGAAGCGCTGAAACTGTTCACCAAACAGGGTTTGAAGATCAGCCTCGGCGTGAAAGTCGGCGCGATCAAAACGGGTAAGAACGATGTGACGGTCGAGTACACGACCGCCGACGGTAAAGCTGAAAAAGCCACATTTGATCGACTCATCGTCTCGATCGGACGTGTGCCAAACACAACTGGCCTCAACGCAGATGCCGCAGGCGTGAATCTCGATGATCGTGGTTTCATTACCGTTGATGGCGACTGCAAGACCAGCGCACCGAACGTGTGGGCCGTCGGCGACGTGGTTCGCGGCCCGATGCTGGCTCACAAGGCCGAAGAAGAAGGCGTGGCGGTTGCCGAGCGCATCGCCGGGCAACATCCGCACATCGATTTCAATTGCATCCCGTGGGTGATTTATACCTCGCCAGAAATTGCCTGGGTCGGCCAGACTGAACAGCAATTGAAGGCAGCGGGCGTTGCTTACAAAGCGGGGAGCTTCCCGTTCATGGCGAATGGTCGTGCGCGTGCGCTGGGCAACACCGACGGCTTCGTGAAGATTCTTGCCGATGCCAAGACCGACAAAGTACTGGGCATGCATGCCATTGGCCCTGTCGTTTCTGAGCTGATCGCCGAAGGCGTGATGGCGATGGAATTCGGCGCGTCATCGGAAGACATTGCGCGAATTTGTCACGCGCATCCGACGTTGTCAGAAGCGACGAAAGAGGCGGCGCTTGCCGTGGACAAACGCACTCTAAACATGTAACAAGCTGTCATTCCCGCTAAGGCGGGAATCCAGACCGTGAACTGTGCCGTCTATTTACTCGCCAGCGAACGCAACGGTGCGCTTTATGTCGGCGTGACGTCAGATTTGGTGAAACGCATCTACGAGCACAAACGCGATTTGGCAGATGGATTCACGAAAAAGTACGGCATAAAGATGCTGGTATGGTTTGAAATGACCAACGACATTTCTATTGCGATAACCAGAGAAAAACAGATCAAGAAAGGGAATCGTCTTTGGAAACTGCGCCTTGTTGATCAAAGTAATCCGGAGTGGTGTGATCTGTATTTCGACATCGTGGGCTAAGTCTGGATTCCCGCCTTCGCGGGAACGACAAGAAATTTAGATTGCAGTAGTTTCATGCTCCAAACCCTCGAAAAACTCACCGCCGAACGCGGCATTACGCTTGACGAAGCGCAGCAGCGTGCGGCGGCTCGTTTGGCGCAGCTTAACGACGAGCTGACAGCATTCCGCAATAAGCGCGCGTCGCTGCTTGGGCGCGTATTTGCACGACCGGAAGTGCCGAAAGGTGTTTACCTTTACGGTGGCGTCGGGCGTGGCAAGAGTTTTTTGATGGATGCGTTTTATGGCGCATCGAAAATTCGCCGAAAGACGCGCGTCCACTTCCACGCCTTCATGCGCAGCGTGCATGCGGATTTGCGCACGCTCAAGCATGAAGCCGACCCACTGGTTGCGGTCGCCGAGCATCTGGCCGAAAAATATCGGCTGATCTGTTTCGATGAGTTTCACGTGAGCGACATTGCCGACGCAATGATTCTCGGGCGATTGCTGTCGAACTGTTTTGATCTTGGCATCGTATTTGTGATGACCTCAAACTATGCGCCGGATCAGCTCTATCCCGAAGGCTTGCAGCGGCAAAATTTTGTGCCGACGATTGTGCTGATCAAGGACAGCATGGACGTGGTTCAGGTCGATAGCGGCGTAGATTATCGCCGACGCACGCTGGAGCAGGACAGCGTTTATCACGCGCCATTGACGCCCGAAACCGATGCCAAACTGGCTGCGACGTTCGCGCGGCTGGCCACGGGAAAAATATCCACCGACAAATCCATCACGCTGCTAGGCCGCGAAATTGCGCTGCGCAAGCGTGCCGATGGCGTGATCTGGTTTGATTTTGCTGCGCTCTGCGAAACACCGCGCTCGCAGAACGATTACCTCGAACTGGCCGAAGCGAATCACACGTTAATTCTGTCCAACGTGCCGGTGTTGGGCAGCAAAGACAGCAACGTGATTCGCCGATTTACGCTGCTCGTCGACGTACTCTACGACCACCGTGTGAAGCTGATCATGAGTGCCGCCGCGTCACTCACGGAAATTTCGAAGGTGGATGAAAGCGTGAAAGATAGCGACACGCGGCGCGTGCTCACCGAGTTCTCGCGCACCACATCCCGTCTTACCGAAATGCAGAGCGCTGAATACATGAGCGAAGCGCACTTGCCGTCGCTGATGCGCTGAGGTTCGGATCAGCTTTGCGCTGAAACGGCGTTTACGCTAGGGTTGCGTCGATAAAACGTGGCTTATCGACTATCCGATATTTGAACGGAAAGCCCAAATGCAGCGGGGCTTCTGGCCAAAAGCTGAACCGCCAAGTCCGCGATCCTTAACTCAATACTGCGACGGTAATCCAGTACGCAATCAGCCCGACGACGATGGAAAGCAGCCCGACCATGCGTAGCTGCCCGTCGTTGAACTGGGCAACCTTCATCATCGTTTCCCGCCAGACTTTCGGTGCGAGAAAGGGCAGCAAGCCTTCGATGACGAGCACCAGACAGAGCGCGGCGAAGATTTCCAATTCAGGATTTGCCGAGGGTCAACAAGTCGGGCATCACTTGCCTTTGCCGCCGTTCTTCAAGAACTTGAAGAAATCTGCACTGGGGTCAAGCACCATGACATCAGACTTGCTCTTGAACGTCGCTTTGTACGCTTCCAGGCTGCGGTAGAACGAGTAGAACTCAGCGTTCTGACCGTACGCTGCGCTGTAAATCGCTGCTGCTTTTGCGTCGCCCGAACCCTGCATCTCCTGAGCTTTTTTGTACGCGTCGGCGAGGATGACCTGAGCCTGTTTGTCGGCATCGGCCTTGATTCGTTCGCCTTCGGCAGCACCCGTAGAGCGCAATTCAGCGGCCACGCGCTGGCGCTCGGAGCGCATACGATCAAATACGCGGGTGGAGACCGAGTCGTCAAAGTCAACCCGCTTCAGGCGAACGTCGATGATCGTCACGCCGATTTTCTTGGCGTCGACTTCGGCAGATTTACGCACTTCAGTCATGAATTTTTCACGGTCACCGGAGATGACCTCCTGCAACGTGCGACGACCGAACTCTTCGCGCAACAATGAGGTCACAGTTTGCCCGATGCGCCGTTCGGCCTGCTTTTCGTCGCCACCGACGGCACGATAAAACTCGCGCGCGTCGGAGATTTGCCACTTCACGAACGAATCAACCTGAACCGGCTGATTACCGGCGGTGTTGAATCGCTCTGGCTCGGGGGTGTCCAGCGTGAGGATTTGCTTACTGTATTTGCTGACCGATTGAATAAACGGAATCTTGAAATGCAGACCCGGTTGATCCTTGATGGACACGACTTCGCCCAACTGGCGAACCATCGCGAATTCGCGCTCGTCGACGGAGAACAGGGTTTGCGAGAAAGCAAACAGCGCGACGAGAAAGGCGGTGAGGACGGGAGCAATTTTGTTCATGTTTTTGTCAGCGCCTGCTATCTTGATTCGCGACCGCCGCGCGTGGTGTCGCGCGTGGAGTTTCGGTTGATCGGAGATTCGACGGCGGCGGCCGGGTCAGGCAATGCAGGACGGGTCGCTTCGGGTAGCGCGGCAGGTGCTGCTGCGGCGGAACGCGTGCTGTCCATCAGTTTGTCGAGTGGCAGATACAGCAGGCTCTGCCCTGCCTTTTGATCGACCAGAATTTTGCTTGTGTTGCCGAGAACAGACTGCATCATGTCGATGTAGAGGCGTTCGCGTGTGACAGCGGGCGCCTTGTTGTACTCAGCAACGACCGATGTGAAGCGCGAGGCATCACCTTGTGCACGCGTCAGCACGCTTTGCTCGTAGCCAGACGCTTCTTCCAGCAACCGCGACGAACGTCCGCGCGCCTCAGGGATCACGCGGTTGGCGTAAGACTGGCCTTCGTTGACCTGACGGTCACGATCCTGTTGCGCTTTCACGACGTCCTGAAACGCCTCGATGACGGCTTCCGGTGCCGCAACAGCCTGCAGGTTCAACTTGCTGATCGTGATGCCGGTGCCGTAGAGATCGAGCAGTTGCTGCATCATTTTTTGCGTCGCACCGGCGAACTCCTCGCGGCCCTGGTTGAGCAGGAAGTCCATCTTGCGCTTGCCAACGACTTCACGCATGGCAGTCTCGGCGGCCTGTACCACGGCTTGATCCGGATTGCGGTGATTGAACAGGAAGGCTCTGGCATCAGACAACGTGTATTGCACGGCGAACGCGATGTCGATGATGTTCAAGTCTTCCGTCAACATCTGCGCCTGTTTGGCGTCGCGATTTTTGCTGGTGCCTTTGAAGCCGATTTCGACCGAGCGCACCTGATTTAAATTGATGATGGTGCGTGTTTCGACCGGCCAAGGGAAATGCCAGCGCGGGCCAGCCTCGGTGGTCTCCACGTACTTACCGAAACGCTGCACGATGCCGCGCTTGCCCTCGTCAACGATGTAGAAACCGGTTGCGAGCCACAGCAGCACGCCAATGATGGCCGCGATGATGAGGCCACCAGCGGCAAATTTTGGGCTAATGGAGGGAAAAGTCGGGCCACCGCCGCCGGATGAGCCAGCGGGGCGTTTGCCGCCTTTTTTGCCGCCGAAAAGCTCGCCAACGCGATCGTTGACCTTTTTCATGAGCTCGTCGAGGTCGGGCGGGCCACCGGAGCCACCGCTGCGCCCACCGTTATTACCCGAGGGCGGAGGTGGCGTTGGCGACGCGGGCGGAGGCGAAGCGGCTGGCTTGTCACCGTCACTCCCGCTGGTATCGGCACTTGGGCCTTTGCCAGAATCGCTACCGGGCTTGCGGCCCCATTGCGGATCGTTCAGCGAGAGCTTGATTTGGTCCCAGAGCGCAAAGAGGGAATTGCTGGATTGGGTTTTCATTCTTATGAAAGTATTTATTGTGCCGCTGCGGCTTGATCTTGACTGGCCTCAAAGCCTGCCGTGTAATCGGTACTTTGGCGCGGAAAGCGCGCTTGCAAGACCGCGCGCAATTCAGGAATACCCGCACCGGTTTTCGACGAGACAAAAACGCGTCGCGCCTGCCCGATGTCATCGGTTTCAACGCGTCCGGCGTCGCTGCCCAGCCCAAGCAAGTCACATTTGTTGACGATGATGAGCTGCGGGATTTCGGCTGCTCCGATTTCTTCAAGCACAAGATTCACGGCCTCGATTTGCTGGTCGCGCTGATCGCTCGCACCGTCGACGACATGCAGCAGCAGGTCGGCCTCGACGGCTTCAAGCAAGGTGGCTTTGAAAGCGTCAACTAGTTCATGCGGCAAATCGCGCACGAAGCCTACAGTGTCAGAAACGACCAGCGGCTGTGCGTCGGCGACGTAGAGTTTGCGAACGGTAGTGTCCAACGTGGCAAACAATTGATCAGCGGCGTAAGTCCCGGCGGCAGTCAAACGATTGAAGAGCGTGCTTTTACCGGCGTTGGTGTAGCCAACGATAGCAATCGAAATGGTGCGTGAGCGTTCACGACGGCGGCGCTGCGTCTGTCGCTGCTTATCGACCTTTTCGAGCCGCTCCTTGAGCGCGCGAATCTTGAGTGTGATGAGGCTCTTGTCAATTTCGAGCTGCTTCTCACCGGGGCCACGCATGCCGATACCACCGCGCTGCCGCTCAAGATGCGACCAGCCGCGAACGAGCCGCGTGGACATGTGTTCGAGCTGCGCCAGCTCCACGGCCAGCTTGCCTTCAGCGCTGCGGGCGCGCATGGCAAAAATGTCGAGAATCAGCGAGCGCCGGTCGATGACGCGGCAGGACAGCGCTTTTTCGAGATTGCGCTCTTGAGCGCCGGACAGCGTGTGATTGAAGATGACGAGTTCGGCAGATTGCGCAGCGCAGGCGGCACCGATCTCCTCAACTTTGCCTTTTCCGGCGTAAAGCGCGGGATCGGGACGATCACGGCGTCCAGTGATGACATCTGCTGTATCTGCGCCCGCGCTTGACGCGAGGGATTTCAATTCTTCGATGTCATCGGTCATCGGTGCCTTGCCAAAGGCAAGTTGCACCAAAACTGCACGGTCATTTCCGGCGTGACGATCAAACATCTCGGCCAACCAAAATGAGGCTATCTACGCCAGAAAGACGCGCCCGCGTGACTTTACTCAGATGCTTCGTCTCCGTGCGGAATATTCACTGCGCGCGCAGGAACGATCGTGGAAATGGCGTGTTTGTAGACCATCTGGGTGACGGTATTTTTGAGGAGGACGACGTACTGGTCGAAAGACTCAACCTGACCCTGCAACTTGATGCCGTTGACAAGGTAGATGGAGACCTGAACGTGCTCTTTGCGCAGTGTGTTCAGGAACGGGTCTTGTAGGGATTGCCCTTTGTTGCTCATTTCTTATTCTCCGAAATTCTTGTTGGATGGTACTTCACAGCGACACTCGCCAACCGTGCCCACTCAGGGTTCAGATGGTGACGGAGACAGGAAGTTCAAGCCAACCGCGCCGAGACTGCTAGCGCTTGCGACGACCTGATTTGTCATCCTCCGCATACGGATTATGCCCCGTACGCAACTCAAGTCGTACCGGTGTGCCCTTGAGTTCGAAGTAATCCAGAAAAAAACGCTCCAGATAGCGCGTATACATGTCCGACAATTTGTTGAGCGAGGTGCCATGAATCACCACCACAGGCGGGTTGCTGCCGCCCTGATGGGCGTAGCGCAGCTTCGGGCGGATGGTGCCAGCGCGCGGTGGTTGCTGCTTCACCATTGCCTCTTGCAGGGCGCGCGTGAGCTTCGGGGTCGGTAGCTTTTTGAACGCGGCGGCATGGGCGCGATTGGCCGTGGCCATGATCTTGTCGAGGCCCTGTTTTGCGGTGGCGGACGTCGTCACCGTCTCGGCGTAATCGACGAAATAAAGTTTGCGGGTGACGTCGTCATTGATGATTTTGCGCGCGTCTGAATCGGCGGCGTCCCATTTATTGATACAGATCACGAGTGCGCGGCCTGCATCCTGAATGAACGATGCGAGTTGCACGTCATGATCGCTGATGCCCGCCGTCGCGTCGACCACAAAGATCACGACGTTGGCGTCTTCGATGGCTTGCAGCGTTTTGATGACCGAGAATTTCTCGATGGCTTCGGTCGTCTTGCCGCGCTTGCGAATCCCCGCGGTGTCGATCAGCGTGTAATCGCGCTTTTTGTAGGTGAAATCGAGATAAATCGAGTCGCGCGTGGTGCCCGGCTGGTCGAACGCAATCACGCGCTCCTCGCCGAGGAGTGCATTCACCAGCGTGCTCTTGCCGACGTTAGGATGACCAACGACTGCGATTTTGGTGCGCGGTGGGGGTTCGGGCTGGAACTCGGGCTCCTCGCCTTCTTCCCCTTCCGCCAACGGCTTTGCGGGCTGCTTTTCAACCGCCACAACTTCCGGTTCAGGTGCTACCGGAGCTTGCTCCTCCAGCACCATCTCAATCAAAGCGCTAACGCGATCACCTTGAGTCGCCGAAATCGCGTACGGATCGCCGATACCCAGCTCGTAGAACTCAGCGGTGACGCGTGCATCATTCATGCCTTCGGTCTTGTTGACCGCGAGGTAAATCGAGCGACCGCGTTTGCGCAACAAATCAGCGATACGCGCGTCCTGAGGTGTGACACCAGCACGACCGTCCACCAGAAAAATAACGACGTCAGCTTCGTCCAGCGCCTGCAACGTCTGCCGTGCCATTTCCTTGAGGATGCCTTCTTTCGCTACCGGCTCGAAACCGCCGGTATCGATGACCACAAATTTGCGGTCGCCCATGTGGCCCTGACCATACTGGCGGTCACGCGTGAGGCCGGGGAAGTCAGCGACCAGCGCATTGCGCGAACGCGTCAGCCGGTTAAAGAGCGTGCTCTTCCCGACATTGGGGCGTCCGACGAGGGCGATGGTGGGGAGCATTGTCTAGGGCCTGTCACTGTCGGAAATAGAGGGGCTGTTTTGCCGGGCGTCAGTGCTGAGGCCCGCGTGGGTCAGTCGCGCGACTAGCGCGCAGCCACCGAGGCAAGCTGCCCGCTCTTGGTTTGAATCAATGCGCCATCGCCGCTGGCGACCATGCCAACGCCGGAAGCGAATGCCTCGCCGAGACCACGCCCGGCGATCTTTCCCGTGGCGCGGTCAACGAGGTGAACCGTCCCTTCGGAATCCTGAACGGCGAGATTGTCACCGAGAAGCGCTGTCCCGGAGGCGCGCCGGCCGGCGAGCACATCCTGCTTCCACACGGTGCCGCCGGTGGTCTTGTCGAAAGCGTAAGCCACACCCTTCTCGTCGGTGATATAGACATATTTGTTGTCGAGCAGCGCGCCGGTCAGCGAGCTCGCGTCACGAGACCACAGCAGCGATCCGCGCACGACGTCAAAGCAGGCAACACGGCCCTGAAACGCTGCGGCGCAGATGCGCTCGCTGTCAACCGCTGGCCGACCGACAACGTCGACCAGACGCTCAAGCTCAGAGGCACCCTTTGGTGCGGCAACCGTGGCCTCCCAGCCGATTGAGCCGTTGGCGGTGTCAATGGCCAGCAATTTGCCTTGTGCCGTGCCTACGAACACCGCGCCCCGCACCGTCACTGGAATGGCGCTGGAGCGAACTGTCAGCGCTGGCAATACGCGTTGAATCGTCCATTTGCGGACGCCGGTTTTTGGGTCGAGCGCAGCGATCGAGCCGTCGCCGCCCAGAACAACGACGGCAGCGTCTGATATCGCTGCCGGAGCGATTACTTCACTTGAGACTTTTGACGTCCAGAGCACGCCGCCCTTCAAATCGAGCGCGATCACTTCGGCTTTATTGGTGCCGACAACGATCATGTCAGCTGAGGCAGCAACGCCTCCGGAGACTTGGCCTTTACCTGCTGGAATCTGAAAACGCCCAATCACCGCGCCAGATTTCTCATCTAAAACGACAAGGGCACCGCTAGGATGCGCGGCAAAAACTTTGCCGTTCGCTACTGCGGGGATCAGGCTACTAGTTTGCTTGCCGCCGAGGGCGCTTTGCCACTGGGCCGAAACGCTGGCGCTACCGGTGATCGCAGGCAGTGGCAGGATTTTCTTGTCACTGCTGCTGAACCATGTGAACGAGCCGCATGCCGAGAGCGACAACGTCAGCGCAACGAAGCTGGCACGCTGTGCCCAAAGTTTTACTGTTGGCTTCACTTCGCTGCTCCCACTGCCGCAGATACTGCATCCAGTTTGAGCTGGGTGTACTGCTTTTGCGAGCCTTTGGAATCAAGCTTTGGCAGCGCTGCTTCGTACGCCGTTTTGGCGTCGGCTATCTTGCCCTGCAAGTTGTAGATATCACCCTTCATGTCGAGGAACAGGCCTGCGAACGCTTCGCTGTGCTTGCCGTCGAGCGCTGCGAGCGCAGCATCGTATTGCTTTTGATCGAGCAACACCGCGGCGAGGCGCAGCCGTGCGATGCCTTTGAGCTCGTCTTCCTTGCTGTTGGCGACGACCCATTCGAGTTGCGCTTTCGCGGTAGGCAAATCACCGGCGTCAAACGCGGATTTCGCTGCCAGCAACGCGCCGCGCGGCGCATAACCGGTGCCCGCAAATTTTTCGATCAACTGGGCGCTGGCGTCTTTCACCTTGGCGGCCTCGTTTTTGGTCACCGCGTCGGAGAGCGCAAAATAAAGCGTGCTGGCCTCGTTTGCCTGCTTGCTGCTGTACCACTTCCAGCCCTGGTTTGCAGCGATGACGAGCGCCACGACGGTAATGGCACCGGTGACGTAGTTGCCGTAGCGTGACCACCACGCCTTCAGGTCGCCTAATTTTTCTTGTTCGTCGAGATCGTAAGCAGCCATAGTGAAATTCTGAATTCTGGAATCGGGAATGAGACGGTTAGCCGCGCGGATCAGACGCGATACGTAGATGCGCCGCAACAGCCGAACTTGTAATTATCGCCTGTTCGCCCTGAATCGGCTTGCCATTGGCGTTGCGCAGCGGTTTTACGGCCACTGTGCCTGCGGCAACTTCGTTGTCGCCGATGATGAGCGCGTAGCGTGCGCCGCTGGCGTCGGCCTTTTTCATCTGGCTCTTGAAACTGCCGGATCCACCCAACCCCCCACCGTGCTGGGCGATAGCGAGACCGGCGTCGCGCAAGGATTCCGAGAGTTTGCCGGCAGCTTTTTGAGCGCCTTCGCCGGAGTGAACGATGTAGGCATCGAGTCCGCTTGCCGTCAGATCATTGGGAAGCATCATGAGCACGCGCTCGATACCCATGCCGAAACCAATAGCGGGAGTTGGCTTGCCGCCAAGTTGCTCGAACAGCCCGTCGTAGCGACCGCCACCGCAGACGGTCAGCGGCGCGCCAAAGCGCTCGGTGACGAATTCAAACGCGGTACGGTTGTAATAGTCCATGCCGCGTACGATGCGTGAATTCACGACGAAGGGCACATTGGCGTCGCTAAGGAATTGTTGCAATCCGTCGAAGTGGGCTCGCGAATCGCCTTCGAGCGAATCGAGCAGATTCGGCGCGGTTCTGTTGACTTCGATGACGCTGGCGACCTTGCTGTCGAGCACGCGCATGGGGTTCGTGTGCAGGCGACGCTTCGCCTCGTCGTCTAGCGCTTCGAGGTTCGCCTCGTAGTGGGCGATCAGTTTGGTGCGATAGACGGCACGTTCATCAACGTTGCCGAGCGTGTTGATTTCCAGACGCACGTCCGGAATGCCCAGTTCGCGCCAGAGCCGTGCCGTCATGATCATGATTTCGGCGTCGACATCCGGTCCTTCGAATCCAAAACACTCAACGTCGAACTGACTGAACTGACGATAGCGGCCCTTCTGCGGGCGCTCGTGACGGAACATTTGACCCATCGAATAGACGCGAACCGGGCCGTTATAAACCAGATTTGACTCAATCGCAGCGCGCACCAGACCCGCCGTCAGCTCGGGGCGCAGGGTGAGCTTTTCGCCGTTGAGCTTGTCCTCGAAGGAATACATCTCCTTCTCGACGATGTCGGTGACTTCGCCGATGGAGCGCACGAAGAGGGGCGTGTGCTCGACAATCGGCGCGCGCATGTTGCGGTAACCATATTGGCGAGCGACGCGCGTCGCGGTCAGCTCGAAATGTTCCCACTTTGCCGATTCGGTGGGCAGAACATCGTTCATACCTTTAACGGCTTGAAGCGCAGTTGGTGATTTCGCGGCTTGTATCTTTTCCATGATTTCTCTGACTGGAGAATCGGTCGCGATCAGTGCGAACGGTTCGAATTTTTTGAGGCTTGACCCACGGATTGCCGGAACAAATCAGCTAGCAGCTTTTGTGTGAAACGACTTCTGCATCAGGGCTAGAGGCAATTTATGCCAATAATCGGTTTTAGTAGAAAACGCGAATTAGCCCCAATAGAGCCGCGCTTTCAGCGAAAAGCTGTACTCACAAAGTCGTCACACTGCATGGATCGGAATGACTTTCGGTTGTCCCGATTCTTGTGCTGGTGGCAGATGTCGCTGATCAGTTTGCCCAGACGAGCCGGGCGAACCATTGCCGTACGTTCGCTGCACGTACGCGTCCAGCATCGCCTGAAATTCTTCGGCGATGCAGTCGCCTTTGAGCGTGACAGTTTTCTTGCCGTCTTCGTAAACCGGCGCGACGGGTAGTTCGCCGGTGCCCGGCAGGCTGATGCCAATGTTGGCCATCTTCGATTCGCCGGGCCCGTTCACGACGCAACCCATCACGGCCACGCTCATGCCCTCAACACCCGCGTAACGCTCGCGCCACACCGGCATTTGCGCGCGTAGGTAGCTCTGCGTTTTTGCGGCTAATTCCTGAAAGAACGTGCTCGTCGTGCGACCACAACCGGGGCAGGCGGTCACCAGCGGCGTGAACGTGCGCAAGCCCATTGTTTGCAGCATTTCCTGTGCAACGATGACTTCCTTGGTGCGATCTCCGCCGGGCTCGGGCGTAAGCGACACACGGATGGTGTCGCCAATGCCTTGCTGCAACAGGATTCCCATCGCAGCGGTCGAGGCAACGATGCCCTTAGAGCCCATACCGGCCTCGGTCAAACCGAGGTGCAGCGGATAGTCGCAGCGCGCCGCCAGATCGGTGTAAACCGCAATCAAATCCTGCACGCCACTGACTTTGCACGACAAGCAAATCAGGTTGCCCGGAAGGCCAACTTCCTCAGCCAGCGCCGCCGATTCCAGCGCAGACATCACGAGCGCATCACGCATCACTTGCTGCGCTGATTTTGGCATCGCCAGCGCCGCATTCGCGTCCATCAGACGACCCAGCAAATCCTGATCGAGACTGCCCCAATTGACGCCGATGCGCACGGGTTTGTTCTCGCGACAGGCGATTTCGATCATCTGCGCAAATTGCGTATCGTGCTTGTTGCCGCGACCAACGTTGCCGGGATTGATGCGGTATTTCGCGAGCGCCTTGGCGCAATCAGGATAGTCGCGCAGCAACTTGTGGCCGTTAAAGTGAAAGTCACCGACCAGCGGCACATTGCAATGCAGTTTGTCCAGACCTTCACGAATCGCTGCGACGGCGGCCGCAGCCTCTGGCGAATTCACGGTGATACGCACCAGCTCCGAGCCAGCGTTGGCCAGAGCAAAAACCTGATCAATCGTGCCCTGAATATCGGCGGTGTCGGTGTTGGTCATCGACTGCACAACGATTGGCGCGTCGCCGCCCATCAGCACGTGGCCGATACGCACTTGACGTGAAGGACGCCGGACAATCGTGGAGCTGGTGATGGCCATGAGTGAAACTATTCGAAGCTATTCAATACGAAAGCGCGCGACATCGTTGCGCGTAATCTGGCTCATGTCATACGGTTTGCCATCGATGCTGACTGATACGTTGCTGGCGTTGCCAACGATAAATGACAGCGGCAACACACCATTGAATTCACGCGTACCCGGCAGCGATGCTTCCGAATAAATCACGTCGCCTTTACTGCGCACTTCCGTCCACGATTTGCCCCGGAATGTAATAGTGATGCGCTTTTCGCCCGCGACGGCTGCGAGGAGCGCTGCGGGCGCAGCGGGTGTTGCGGCTGCGGCGGCATCAGTGGAGGGCGTCGGCGGCGCTGGGATAGTGTTCGCGACAACGCTGGGACTTGCCGCTGGCGCTGAAATCACACTACCGGAAGAGGTCGGCGGTGCCAAAGCCGGTGCGACGGCCTCCGTTGCCGACGCGACGGTGGGTGGCCTGGTTGACGCCGATTTCGCGGCATCGGTTGCCGAGGCGGGCGCAGCCGACTTTGTAGCGCCCGAGCCGCCGATTCCGAGCAACTCACCCCACTGGAAATAGGCAACGCCAGCAGCGAGCACGGCAATCAGTAACAGTGGAACCGCCCAGCGCGCAGCAAGGGAACGACTGTTTCGCTCAACATCCATTGCGATTTCGCCAATCGCAGCGGGCGTAGGTTTCAGTTCACCGCCCGTGTGTGGTTGCGAAGGTGAGCGATCAAGGCCGACGATGGCCGGGTCAACCCCGACGATTCGCGCATAGCTGCGCATGAAGCCGCGCGTGAACGTGCGCTCGGGCAACGAGTTCCAGTCGCCCGCTTCAATCGCGGCGATCTGGCGTGGCGCCAGTTTCAGTTTGCCAGCAATATCGTCTTGCGACAGCCCGGCCCGCTCGCGCGCTTCGCGCAGCATTTCGCCGGGCGCTCCGTGGCTGGAACTGGCAGCGTCGCCGGTGACGGTGTTCGTTGCGATGCTGGGTGCGCTATCAGGTGCGCTCAATCGCAGCCTCCCTTGCGTAATTGATCATTTAGTGGCGAGTCGGCGAAACGCGAGCGTAATTGCTGCGTGTAGCTGTCCTCACTGGCTTTGTCATTGAGGCGTCGCTCAGCGCAAGCGCCGTAAAAATATAATTCCGGACTGGTCGGCTGTGCGTTCAGCCCCATACGTACCTGACGGCGCACTTCGTCAAATCGAGCGGTCTTCAGTGCAATTGCAGCGAGGCCCTGGTAGCCGCGAGAATTAAACGGTTGAAGTTGCACCAGCCGCGCAAAATAGCCTTCGGCGGGGCGAATCAGGCTGGCGGCGAGCGCACAGTTGCCTGCGTTTTCCAGCGCAATATTGGGCGTCTGGTACAGCGGCAGGCGAAGCGAAATTTCGAATTGCTCCAAACCTTCTTTGGCCCGGTTTTGACGGCACAAATACGAGCCGTAGTTGTTGCGAATTTCGCCTTCCGCCGGGGCGACACTAATCGCTAGCTGGAAGGATGCTTCAGCTTTCGGCAAATCACCAAGATCGGCGTACACCAGCGCCAGAATGCTGTGTGCGACGCCGTACTTCGCGTCGAGGCGGACGGCTTCGTGCAATTCTTCGAGTGCCACGGCCATTTGTCCGCGCTGAAAATAATTGGCACCCAATTCAGTGTGAATGCGGGCGCGATAGCGAAGCGGATTTTCCGAGTTGGTCTGTGTGGTCGTTTGCGGCGCCTCATCGACCGGTTCTGCGGCCTTGCCGAATCCCGCGCACCCACTCATCACGGCGACTGCGACGGACAGGCAACAAAGCGCACCGAGCTTATTCAAGCCGTTCATACCGCTTCTCCCAAGCCAAATGGCCGGTTCAGTTTCATTGGGGTGTCGCGCCAGCGGTCCGTGCCGCATGAATAGCGATTACCTTTTGTGTTCGGCGCGTGCGATCATTAATCTGGCCTGCGAGCTGTCCGCAGGCCGCGTCAATGTCGTCCCCACGCGTCTTTCGGATTGTCGTCACAATTCCGGCATCCGACAAGCGCCGCTGGAAGGCAAGGATGCGTTCACGCGGCGATTTCTTGAATTCCGAGTTCGGAAACGGATTAAACGGAATCAAATTCAGTTTGCAGGGCACTTGACGGGCAATCTTGATCAAGGCTTCGGCGTGCTCTGGCTGGTCGTTGACGCCGTCAAGCATCACGTATTCGAACGTGATGAAGTCGCGCGGTGCGAATTCGAGATAGCGGTTGCAGGCCGCGAGCAGCTCGGCAATCGGGTAGCGCTTGTTGATCGGCACCAGTACGTCACGCAGGGCATCGGTCGGCGCGTGCAGGCTCACTGCGAGCGCGACTGGGCAGCGCTTTGACAGCTCATCAATCTGAGGCACCAAACCCGATGTGGATACCGTAACGCGGCGGCGCGACAGACCATACGCGTTGTCGTCGAGCATTAATTCAAGTGCAGGCACGACCGCTTCGAAATTGGCAAGCGGCTCGCCCATGCCCATCATGACGACGTTGGTGACGGGCTGCACGCCATCTAGCGTACGACCCACGATACCGATATCCGCCTTGAGCACGCGATCCGCATAGCGAAGCTGGCCGATGATTTCTGCGGTGGAGAGGTTACGGTTGAAACCCTGTTTACCGGTCGAGCAGAATGCGCAGTCGAGCGCGCAGCCCGCCTGCGAGGAAATGCAGAGCGTACCGCGATCATCCTCGGGGATGAACACGGCGTCCACCGCGCTGCTGCCGACATCGAATAACCATTTGCGCGTGCCGTCACTCGCGGTCTTGTCCGTGATGACTGTGAGATCGCGGATTTCGGAGTGGGCCGCAAGCGTGTCGCGGGTGGTTTTGGCGATGTCGGTCATCGCAGAGAACTCAGTGACCTGCGATTGATGCAGCCACTTGAGCGTTTGTTTCGCGCGCATCTTGACGCTGGACGGTTTTTCGCCGACCTGGGCGAAAAAAGCGGCCAGCGCGGGCTGGTTCAGCTCAAGAAGATTTTGCAGATCAGCCACTGAGTGTGAATCGTCATGCGCGCGAGACAGAGTCAGCGGTGATTACTTACCGAAAACCTGGCTTGCCGGGAAGAAATAAGCGATTTCCTGTGCGGCGGTTTCAGGCGCGTCAGAGCCGTGAACGGCGTTCGCGTCGATGGAATCAGCGAAGTCAGCGCGAATCGTTCCTGGTGCGGCTTTCTTCGGATCGGTCGCGCCCATCAGGTCACGGTTTTTGGCAATCGCGTTCTCGCCCTGCAACACTTGCAGAACGACTGGGCCGGAGACCATGAAACTGACCAGATCCTTGAAGAAAGGACGGGCGCTGTGCACGGCGTAGAAGCCTTCGGCCTCAGCCTGAGACAGGTGAGCCATGCGCGATGCGATGACTTTCAGGCCAGCGGCTTCGAAGCGACCGACGATGGCACCGATGGCGTTTTTGGCCACTGCGTCAGGTTTGATAATGGAGAAGGTGCGCTCGATAGCCATGATGATTTCCTAAAAAGTTGCATCTTCGGGTTGGTGTGCCCGGCGCAAGCCGGAAGCATCAGGAGGGCTTCGTTGTGGAAAGGGTTCCGCACAAAGAATCGAAGCACCAAAAACCCGAAAAACGCTTGTGAAACAAAGCCCTAGATTATAGCAGCGATGCGGGTTGCGTGCGCATGCTGCATCGCGCAAATTCGTCACTTAGCTGTCATGATTTTGCGCGTTGAGCATATTGGCTTATTCGCTGAAACGGCTGTTCTCTAAGGGCTAAAGCCATAAAGTGAATAAAGTCAACTTTTGGCGAATCTGGCTATTAGCCCGCATGCAACCGTCAGACTATGAAAAAGCTGTTAACCAGAAAAAGCGGACTCAAGCCTGCTGCAATCGCCCCTTGCCGCTCTGTTTGCCCAGATACATCGCGCCGTCGGCCAGCCGCAGCACGGTGGCGGTGTCGCGACCGGCGGCGGGCGCGATGGCGTAGCCGATGGTAAGGCCGACTTGCATTTCCACGTCCGTGAGCTTGAACGGCGCATCAAACAACGTGAGCAAGTGGTTGCCGATGTCTTCCGCCTGACCCGGGTCGCGCAAGCCGTCAGCGAGCACTACAAATTCGTCGCCACCCAGTCGCGCCACGATATCGCCGTGGCGGGCACCTGCACGCAGACGGTTCGCCACTTCTACCAGCAACTGGTCGCCGACCTCATGGCCATGCTTGTCGTTGACCTGCTTGAACTCGTCAAGATCGATCAGGTAAACCGCCAATAAATGCTGCGGCGAGGCACCCACCAGAGCTAACGTCATGGCGTCGGTCAAACTGCGACGATTGGGTAGGCTGGTGAGCGGATCGGCGTACGCCATCGAGCGCATGACCTCGTGCTCGGTGCGCGCATATTCGCTCGCTAGCCGCAGCTCGCGCGTGCGCGAGATCAGCACCAGCGTGAAGGCGAGGATGTGGCACATCTCGCCGAAGGTCAGCGAATGCAGCGTCCACACATTGGCGGGCAGCTTGCCGCGAATGGTCGTGGTAGTGACGACTACGGTGGTTACATAGAACGCAAACGCGAGCAGCAGGTAGCGACCAATCGCATCACCCTTCGCGACTTTGGACACGAAGCGCGGCAAGCTGAGCAGTAGCGGCAGCGGCCCAAGCAGCACGATGATCGCGGTTAGCAGCGCCGTATTGAACAAGTCGAAGCAATACACGACGAGCAGCACACCGCATAGCGCCGCGCCGCTGTTCATGATGAGCGGAAAGCGATCCGGAGGCGCACCTGAGGCGGCCGCATACTGCCTGCGCAATACATCGCCGAGAAACAGAAACGTACCCGCCACGGCAACCAGCGAACCCAGGCCCGCCATATGCCGCTCAAACCAGAACGCATCACGCCACACCCACTGCGCACCCACGCCGGATAGCAGCAACGCGAACATGAACGAGCCGCTCACCAGTAGCGCGTATTTGAGAAACAGCCGCTCTCGTGTGCCGACCCACTGCGCAAGGCTGTACATCAACATGCAGAGAAAGAGCCCGACCTGAATCCCGCGCAACATTTGCTCTGCCACGCTCGCGCGGTGGAATGCGTTGGGCTGCATGAACTCAATGGGTAGGATCATGGCTCCGCGTGACTCGACGCGCAGCATCAAATCATAGTCACCCGGAGCGAGCGCTAGCGGCATCGCGTGCGAGCGGGCGAGTAGCGGCCTTGAAGCGAAGGAGCGCAGGCTACCGAGCGCGGCCTGTTGCAGCGTGCGTCCATCTTGTGTGACGTAGGCGTCGATACGGTTCAGCGGCGGGTAATCGATGTTCATAACCCACTGTTGTGGGCTCGAACCGTTAACCGCTTCCACGCGAAACGGAACGCGTAGCCAGATCGGTTGCGGACGTACCCCCAACGTCGCATAGCTCGTTTGCGGGCGCTCGAATTCAGCGACTGCGGCCTGCGCGTCCGCGAGAGTGAGTGGCTTCTGCTTCTCTGTCAGTGTCGTCACATACGGCCACGCCTCGTGGACTGAGGTAGTGGGCTGGAGCACCAGTCGCGATGACGGGGCGTCTGCTGCGCAAGCCGATCCGGCCGATTGCGCCACGGTCACCAGCACTAGTGCGAGCCATCGTCCGAGCCACACGCGCCTAGCGGACATTGCTGCTCCAGGGGCCGCGCACGGTCATACTATCTTCCACGCGATTGAGCCAACCCGGCGCGTTTTCATCGTCGTCCCAGGTGCTGACCGTGGCGTGTATTTGCGTGAGCAAATGCGTTGGTAGTTTCAGCGGCCGTGTCTGATCCATCAAGAAGCTGGTTAGCAGGTGATAGCCGACCACCCGCGAAAACATGCGCGCCAGCGAGAATTGCGGCAACACGAGCCGCACCACGGTGTCGATCAAACGGCAAACGCCCATCAGCACTGTGAACAGCATGCGCGACAGGAACGACTGCTTGTTACTGACGCCCAAGGCATCGGAGACCGCGCCTCCGCACAGGTAGCGCGTGAACAATGACGGGAATGGCTTGAGCAGCTTGAACGGGATCGAGGCGGCCATGTAGTCGATGAGCGCGCCAGCTAGCGCTGGGCGCGCATCTTTGCCGCCGGGATAGATGTGATCGGCAAGGCATTGCGTCTGGATTTCGTTGAACAATCGCTCGGCATCGGCGTAAGTGAACGGCATCCATTTCGACTCGATGCCGAGCACGTAGCCGACGACATTCCAGCAATGCAGATACGCTTCCTCGTCCTCGGCGCGAAGACCAATGCCAAGGGTTCTCATCGCGCGCAGAAAGACGTAGTGAAACGTCAACAGCGTGAACACCAGCTGCTCCTGATTATTCGGCAGGCCGTCGCGCGCAACGTTCCAGCCGTTTGCCAGAAAGGAGATGTGCATGGATTGCATCGCGGCGGCGGCGACTCCGGCAGTCCCGGTAGCTGCCGTAGCCATGAGGTTCGGCGCAGGGGCCGGGTTGCTGACGGGCGGAACGACGGCGTTGACCATTGCTTCCGGCGCGCCGTGCAGAATCAGGTTGCGGATCGTGGCGTGGATGAGCCGTACCTTCAGCGTTTGCGCAACGCCAAGGCCTTCCGGCGTTGTCATACCGCCGCGCAGCATAACCGGGAACACCATGGCCGCTGTTGAGCGAATGCGGTAGTCGGCATTCGTCGTGAGCTGCCCAGAAATCTGCAAGACCGCAGACGCCTTCGGCTGGACGTAACAGTCGGGCAGACTCGCACAAAACAGCGCCATCACCGACAGCGGACCGTGCTCCGTGAACACGTTCTCACCGCGCGTAATCTGGACCGGGTCGGCCCAATCGGGCAGCGCCCGACCGGCGGCAACGTACTCGCGTAGTGCAGTGACGATATGTGGCGGCGTACCGTCCGGTGCCGACCAGCCCTCAAGCGCGGCGTTGCTCGTCCATGAATTCAAGAGCGTCGTCGTTGTGCGCAGATGACTTAAGCGATCCGCGTTCAGCGCGAGTAGCGTTTGCAAATCGGCTTCACCCGGAGGGATATCCCAAATACGGACGATGGCGGCAATGGTCGCGTCCGCCAGCGGATCGGCCTGATAGCGCATGGCGGACGGATCGTAAACCGGGGGCGGCGGCATAGCGGCCGATGATGACGGCGAAGCTGTAAGTGCAGTGGTGGCGGAAGGCATCTGTTCTTGAGCGAGTGACGGGGAGAAGGGGCTTGCACAACTGCGAAGCAGTGTAGGGTTTGTCTGATCTCTCGCCAAGACCACAATGGCGTATGCGGCGACAAGATTGAACGCAGTACCAAACTGGCTACAGATGCGTTGCTCCTTTCTGCGTGCGCACGCCAATCGTTAGGGAGACGTCCGAGTAAAAAGGGATGTGATTAATCCTCGAATTTTTAGTAATTACTGAAAATGTGGAAAATTTAAGTACAATTTGAGACATGCCGATCAGGCGCTTTTACTGCGCTGCCTCACCATGAACCAACTGCCGCCGCTCATGCATCAATTCGTCTCTCATTTCGGCGAAATGGGTTCGCGCTGGGGTATCAACCGCACGGTCGGGCAGATTTATGCACTGATTTTCGTATCGGCGAAACCGCTCAACGCCGATGATATTGCCGAAGCGCTGGAGTTTTCTCGCTCCAATGTCAGCATCGGGCTCAAGGAGTTGCAAGGCTGGCGGCTCGTCAAGTTGAAGCATCTGCCTGGTGATCGCCGCGAATATTTCGAAGCGCCGCAGGACATCTGGGAAATTTTCAAATCGCTCGCCGAGGAAAAGCGTCGTCGCGAAGTCGAGCCGACACTTTCGATGCTGCGCGCCTCGCTGATGGAAACGCCCGGCAACGCCGCCGATGCGCACGCACAAAAGCGCATGCAGCAAATGCACGAATTGATTGACTTGTCATCGACCTGGTTCGATGATGTAGCGAGGTTATCGCCAGAGACCATTGCGCGACTCATGCGCATGGGTTCGAGCGTGAAGACGGTGCTCGACATGACCGATAAATTAAAGATTGTTCGTCGCAAAAATGAAGCATAGGTAGTACCACTATGAACGAAACCGCACTCATCCTCGCACGCATGCAGTTCGCGGCGAACATCACGTTTCACATCCTGTTCCCGACGATCACTATCGCGTTGGGCTGGATCCTGTTTTTCTTCCGCATGCGCTTCAAGGCAACGCGCGACGAGTCGTGGGAAGAGGCGTATTACTTCTGGACAAAAATTTTCGCACTGACCTTCGCGCTCGGCGTCGTGTCGGGCATCACGATGAGCTTTCAGTTTGGCACCAACTGGCCAGGCTTCATGGAGAAAGCGGGCAATATCGCGGGGCCGTTGCTCGGCTATGAGGTGCTCACCGCGTTCTTCCTCGAAGCGACGTTTCTGGGCGTCATGCTGTTCGGGCGTGGTCGAGTTTCGGAGCGCACGCATCTGATCGCGACGTTCCTCGTCGCGTTTGGAACGACGATGAG
>JANXNI010000007.1 GCA_025354165.1 Burkholderiales bacterium
GGTTGAACATGTAGGGTCGCGGCAAGCCGCTCCTACAGTGCTGCTGCTAATTCAGCGGATGCTGCATCAGTATGGTGTCGTCTCGCTCGAAGCCGGTTGAGATCAGCGCAATCGGCACGCCGGTCAACGCTTCGACCCGCTTCAGATAACTCTGCGCGCTCATCGGCAACTGCTCGAATTTGCGGACGCCGAACGTCGTTTCTTTCCAGCCCGGCATCGTCTCGTAAATCGGCTTGCAATCGGCCACGGCTGCGGCTCCGTAGGGCAGGCGATCAATGACTTCGCCACGGAAATCGTAGGCGGTGCAAATCTTGATTTCATCCATGCCGTCGAGCACGTCGAGCTTCATGATGGCCATGCCGTCGACGCCGTTAATTTCGAAACTGCGTTTGAGCGCGGGCACGTCAAGGTAGCCGCACCGACGCGGGCGACCGGTGACCGAGCCGAATTCGTTGCCGCGTTTGGCGAGGCCCGCGCCGACATCATCGAACAATTCGGTCGGGAACGGGCCCGCGCCGACGCGCGTGGTGTACGCCTTGGTGATGCCCAGCACATAGTCGATCATCCGCGCGCCAACACCCGCGCCGGGGCCCGCCGCGCCGGAGACGCAATTGCTGGAGGTGACGAAGGGATAGGTGCCGTTGTCGACGTCAAGCAGCGTGCCCTGCGCGCCTTCAAACAACAGCGGTTTGCCGTGGCGACGCGCCTCGACCAGCGCATGCGACACATCGGCCAGCATCGGCTCCATGTCCTTACCCGCCTTGAGCAGCATGTCAAACGTCGTCTGAAAATCCACCTCAGGCGCGTTGAGATAATTCTTCAAAATGAAGTTGTGATAGTCGAGCACTTCGCGGAGCTTGGCTTCCAGCGTGGGTTCTAGCAGGTCGTGCAGGCGAATGGCGCGACGTGCGACTTTGTCTTCATACGTCGGGCCGATGCCGCGACCGGTGGTGCCGATTTTTTCGTCGCCGCGTTTGGCTTCGCGGGCCTGATCAATCGCTACGTGATACGGCGCGACGACCGGGCAGGCGTGGGCGATTTTCAGACGTGAACGCACTTCAACGCCCGCGGCTTCAAGCTCGCCGATTTCCTTGAGCAAATCATTCGGCGACACTACAACGCCGTTGCCGAGGTAGCAGGTGGTGTGCGGATGCAAAATGCCCGACGGAATCAGGCGCAGCACGGTCTTTTTGCCGTTGATTACCAGCGTGTGCCCTGCATTGTGGCCACCCTGAAAGCGCACGACGCCATGCACCTGCTCGGCGAGCCAGTCAACAATTTTTCCCTTACCTTCGTCACCCCATTGGGTGCCGATGACGACGACGTTACGTGGCATAAGAATTTCCAGTATTCAAAAGATAGTTCTTGTAGGAGCGGCTTGCCGCGACCCCGCGTTAACTTGCACCGATCGGTCGCGGCAAGCCGCTCCTACAAAGGCGTGCTTGTGACCTCGCTGAGCGCCCGCAAATCAATAAACGAAAATCCAGTCGCTGGGCGAATACGCGTTTTGCCATTCGCACCGCTTTGGGCAAAAGCTTCGCCGACCCCGTCATAGCGCCCGCCTCGGGCAACCACGTGAGAGGTGTCAGCGAGATAGGCCACGAACACGAGGCCGGTGTGATAGTCGAGCCCAGGCAAGTCGGCGAGATCGAGCGAGCACTGCGCGCCAGCCTCGGTGATGGCGGTGGCGACGGCGTCGAGCTGATCGAGCGCGGCGGTGATCGTGGCGTTACGCGGCAGCGCGGCGCGGGCGCGTTGTAACACCATTTTGGCGGGGCCGAAGAGAGTGGTCAGTGCTTCGAGCGAGCTCAGCGCTTCGATCGGCAATGACTTGATTTCAGCGAGCGCGCTGGTGCTTTTGGCGGCGAGCGCGGCGTCGGCGGCCTGGGTTGCATTCGCTGACAGTTCAAAGTGTTGCGCCAACGCCTTGAACACGCCGACGTGACCGCAATCGAGCAGCAGCGGCGCAGCGCCAGCGGCATGTGCTGACGAAATCATGAGCTTGACAATCTCAACGTCGCCATTCACCGTGGCCGATCCAAACAGCTCAGCGCCGACCTGCGTGAGCGCGCGGCTGGTGCCGATGCTGGCCTGCGTGCGCAATACTTCACCGGCGTAGCAATAGCGGCGCTCGGCGTCATCGCTACCGTACGTCGCATCGATGCGCGCGACCTGCGGCGTGATATCCGGGCGCACGCCTAACGTGTGGCCGGAGAGCGGGTCGATCAGTTTGAACGTGTTGTGCTCAAGATCCCGTCCGGTACCGGTCAAGAGCGCTTCGAGATGCTCAATCAGCGGCGGATTGACCAGCGAATAGCCCGCAGCGGCGAACGAATCAAGCAGCGCGCGGCGCGTTTGCTCCATACGCGCAGCCTCGGGCGGCAGCACATCTTCAACGTAATCGGGGAGAACCCATTTGCGCATGGCGCGGGGAGGCGTTCAGGGCTTTCAGTCGCTTTTGACGAAAGCAGCAAACGCCGGAGTTATTGACGACGAATTCTACCGAACCGGATTTGAGCGGGCTGAATTGCGGCAAAAAGCAGCGATTTATAGCTTTATCTTGCAGACCATAGTGAACAGGGGCTGGATGCCCATAAGTAAAAAAGTCGACAAATGCCAATTATCACCATCAGCCCTTATAAAACCGTCATTCCAGAAAAAAGTTACTGGCTACTCAGCACAACGCGAGTGCCAGCGATGCGGTCATGCAGGAATTGCCGGGCGGGATCGCCAATCGCCCACAAAAAGTTTGCGAAGACACCGAGAATCCACCAGGCGCTGCCGGATTTGCCGATGAGCATGAACATCGCCAAGCCCAGCGCCGGGCCGACCCACGTGGCCAGGTAGCGAATGACGGCTTGTTTGACCGTGACTTCGCCGCCATCGGCGTTTTGCAGGCGCAGCGACCAGGTTTTGAAAGCCAGCGTGCGGCGTCCTTTGATCCAGAAATAGACGAAATACGCGCCGATGGAAAGGAAGAGGTACGCCTGTTGCAGCCACGCGATGGGGCCGGTCAAGATTTGCGGGCGTCCGACTTTCATGGTTTCGCCCGAGACCGAAGCAAAGATCAGCCCGACGATGAACAGGTAAGCAACCAAAAACAGCAACTCATGCGTGAATGCGCCAAAGCGTCGCCAGAGGCTGGCGGGTTTGAATTCAGCGGGAGCAAGGGGGGCGAGGGAGTCTGACATCTGCGGAAAGATGTTAGCGGTTGCAGAGATTGTGGAGGGGTTACGTGCCGGGTGACACCACAGCACGACTGTCGGAGCGGCGAAAGCCGCGACGCGTGGCCTAGGCAGAAATCGCGGCGTTGGCCGCTCCTGCGGTTCGAGCCAATTAGCTTGTGCGCAAATCCAAATGAAGCGGCGCAGCCATGAGGGCGTGACTCATGGCTTTTTCGCGTCGACCGCCGGTGTGGTTGGAGCGACCGTCGCTGGCGACGGAACTACTGCTGGAGCAGCTTTCGCAACTGGAACGGCCGGTTTGGCAGTCTGACCCGGAGGCACAGGTTTCGCCTCCGCAGCTTTCTTGCGCAATTCCTCGCGCTTCTCAGGCGGCAGGTTGCGATATTCGTCCCACTTCTGCGGCACGGTGGCGCGTTTTTCTGGTGGTAGCTGCTTCAACTGGTTGTATTGCTCGCGGGCTTTGCGACGCTCTTCGGGCGACAATTTGACCCAACCCACCATCCGATTTTGCAGCTTCTGCTGCTGATCGGGCGTCATTTTTGGATATTTTGCCGCGATCTCGCGCCATTTGCGTTTTCGAACATCGGTGAGCGATTGCCATTCAGGCTGCAATACAGACAGCACTTTTTGCTCTTCCGGCTTTAGGTCTTGCCACTTTTGCGCGAACGCGCTGGTTGGCAACACGAGGCTGGCGATGAAAAACAAAACGGCCGCGAGTTTTGCAACTGGCGCGGCCGATTTCGACGGTTTTGGAAGAGGGGTGGAGTAAGCCGTCACGCTGTTTCTCAAATAGTTTCTATTGGTCTTCCCGCAGAAAGTGCGTGAATCCCTTGTCCAGAAGCGCATCGACCGGAACGTCGTCCGCGAGCAGCATCACATCCACGTCGGCCGTGTCGCGCGCCAGGACGATTTCCTGCCATTGCTGATAGCCATAGGTTGAGAGCAGGCCAGCCACGATCAGGCCCGTCGCCCAAAAGCGGAAGTCAGTGACGCGGTTGCGAAAGCCGCCCGCCATCGCAAGCGTGCCGCCATTGCCGAACGCGCTCGAAGCCGTCTGTGGTTCGAGTGCAGCAATGGCACCACGGCGTGCCTCGGCAAGGCGATAAGCGATGCCTGGCTTTATGTTTTGTGCCGCAGCGTCAAGGTAAGGGCGAAGCGCCTTGCCGACAGCTGCGATTTCGTGATCCTGGAGGAGAGTTTCTTCTTTTTTCATAATGTGATCCCTTTCTGACGGAGTAGGCCCTGAAGTGCCCGAACCGCGCGGGAGCAGTGAGTTTTCACGCTTCCCTCCGAGCAGCCCATCGTCGTGGCCGTCTCGGCAGTGTCCATGTCCTCCCAGTAACGCAACAAGAAGGCTTCTCGTTGACGCGCCGGGAGCTTCTGCAGCGCCTCTTCAATGGCCGCCATCGACTGGCTTTGTTCAAGTGCGGCGAGCGGCTGATCCTTGCCAATCGCGCTGTCCTGTGCCTCAAGAATTTCGAGCACATCGAAATCCTCATCGGCATTGGCTCCGCCAAGACTTGAGAAGTTCGTGGTGTACTGATTTCGCGTCTTGGTGCGACGGAAATGGTCGAGGATCGTGTTCTGCAAAATGCGCGTGAACAGCATCGGCAGCTCGTTGGCGGGCTTGTCGGCGTAGCTCTCGGTGAGCTTCATCATCGAATCCTGCACGATGTCGAGCGCAGCGTCATCATCGCGCGTCGCGTAGGCGGCGTGCTTGAATGCACGACGCTCGACCGAGGCGAGAAACGCGTTGATTTCCTTGGCTTGAGCCAGAGTAGGGCCTTTCTTTTTCGCGCCCGTCAACGTCGACAGACCCGCTTGAAGTTGCGCGATTATAGGCATCGACCCGGCAACCGTTGCAGCAAACATCTGGACAATTTCTCCCGTAAAAGAGCCAAACCCGGAAACAGTCCCGGTAATTGCGATAACGTAGCTCTGCTGGTTCGGATGACAGCTAATTTTTGTTGGAGCCCTCATTCTGATGAGTCCCCTGATTTCCACCCTGAAACGCGTGCTGAAGACGCGCGGAGTTACCTACGCCGATCTGGCTGAGCGCATCGCGCTGTCGGAGGCGAGCGTGAAGCGCCTGTTCTCGCAAGGCACGTTCACGCTGGAGCGGCTGGAGCAGATTTGCGCTGCGCTTGAAATTGATGTGTTCGAACTGGCGAAACTGTCGCGTGGGGAGCTGGCGCGCGCCGGGCAGTTGACCGTCAAACAAGAGCAAACGCTGGCCAAAGATCGCGTGCTGCTCGGCGTGTTTTATCTGGCCTACAACGGCTGGCAGATTGATGACATTGTGGCGACGTACGACTTCACGCGACCTCAGGTGTTTACGCTGCTGAAGAAGCTTGATGCGTCTGGCGTGCTCGACCTGTTGCCCGGCGACAAGCTGCGCATGAAGGTGGGCCGTAACCTGCGTCTGCGGCGGCGCGGGCCGATTGAGCTGGCTTATGGACGGGCCGTCGTGGGTGAGTTTTTGAAACCAGAATTTGATCTCGTCGGCGGCATGTTTCGCTTTGAATTTCGCGAGCTGTCGAAGTCGAGTTTCGAGGTGCTCAAACGAAAGCTTGAGCGTATTGCCGACGAAGTGCACGAGCTCGCCGAGCTGGACAGCATGCTGCCGTCCGCCGAGCGGAAAACGATTGGCGTCGCGGTGGGATTGCGGCCGTGGACGGTGTCGATGGTGAGTGGATTGCCGCTCAAAAAAGAGGTATAGCTTTTGTCTTAAATGACGTTTGAACTAGGGCTGGCGGTAAAAATTGTAAATAATCGACTTAAAGGCATATTGACATGTAGCCCCAATGAAATGGTCGATTCGTCAAAAAGCTGAAGTACGAACGACGCGTGGAACTCTGCGATGCGTGAGCCGGTCTACACTTGCACTATGCGTTCAACCCGAGCCATTCTTGCGATTCTGTTGAGCCTTGCATTGTTTGTGCAAGGCGTTGCCGCGTCTACGATGCGCTCGTGTCACATGCGCTCCACCATCGCTGCGCAATCGAGCCCGTCCCCGTCACATCAGCACCAGCACCGCGCGTCGGGCGACTTCGCCGAAATGACCGAAATGAACGAAATGTCAATGGCGTCGGCGCACCATGAACAGGACGCCGTTTCGACTCATCATCACGACGATTCCGATCAATCGAAAACGTCGAAGCTCACTACCTGCGCTTCGTGTGCGGCGTGCTGCATGAGCCTCGCACTTCCAGTTTCTGGCGTCACCTCGCTCGAACTATTTCCTGGTGCACGCACGGTGTTTCCGCCGCTTGCCGTTGCGCCACCCAGCCGCCTGCCGGGCGGGTGGGATCGACCGCCACGAGCCTGAACACTTCGACACGCTGACGCGCGGTTGTGCGTCGCTTGTCGCTGCGTTCGTCCGCGCTCTGCCTACTCGGTGTTAAGCGCGTTCTAAATCCGTCGTCACGCCGACTCCGATTTATTCGGCTGTGATGCGTTTTTCGAGGTCTGGAAGTGTCGTATTTATCAATTCAATTCGTGCCGCGCGCGGTCTGTCTTGCGCTGGGTTTTGTCGCGGTCAACGCGTTCGCGCAAACGCCGCACGATCAGGCTCATGCGGCGGCAGCAAAACCTGCGGCAGCGATGGCGGTTGTCCCGCCTGCCGCCAATGCGCTCCGTTACGAATCGGTGTTCGCGCGCTACAAATCCTATCGCGACGAAAAGATAGGCGTATGGCGTGCTGCTAACGAAACCGTCGATGGCATTGGCGGTTGGCGAGCGTATGCAAAAGAGGCGCAACAGCCAGATCCCGCCGTACCCGCAAACGCCAATCCACATGCGGGTCACGGAGCGAAGCCATGACGCCGTTCAGGAGAAAAGCGCTGCCGCTGGTCGCGGCATTGCTCACGGTAACGTTGGCAAGCTGCGCGACGGTTGACATCAATCAGTCGCTTGCTCGTGCCAACGTGGATGCCGCTTCGTTCACCCAAGGCAATCTCTCGCTTGCTCAGAACGAGAGCGAGCGCGCAGCGACGCAAGTCGCGGCGGACGAACTGCTCGGCAAACCGTTGAGTCAGGACGACGCAGTTCGCCTCGCACTCGTCTACAGCCCGTCGACGCAGGCGCTGCTCGCACAGCATTGGGCCGATTCCGCAGACGCGGCGCAGAGCGGGCGCATCAACAATCCAATCCTCACGCTTGAGCGTTTGCGTTCTCCGGCCGAAATTGAATTGAGCCGCATGCTGGCGTTTGGTTTGCTCGATTTGCTCACTTTGCCACAGCGGCAGCGCGTTGCTGCTAGTCGTATTGAGCAGGCGCAGTTGCAGCTTGCGGCGAGCGTGGTTGAGCGCGTCACCCAAGTACGTCAAGCGTGGGTGAGCGCAGTCGCGTCGGCGCAATCGCTGCAATACGCGAAGCAAGTGAACGACTCGGCCGAAGCGAGCGCCGAACTAGCGCGCCGTATGCAGGCTGTCGGTAATTTTTCGAAGTTACAGCGGGCGCGGCAACAGGCTTTTTATGCCGACGCGGTGGCGCTCTGGGCGAATGCTTCGCAAGCCGCAACGGCCAATCGTGAGGCACTAGTCCGTTTGCTTGGATTGACCGACGTGCAGGCTGGGCGTTTGCAGTTGCCCACGCGCCTGCCGGAACTGCCCGACGCGCCGCGCGCGCCGGAAGAGGTGGCGTCAGCGGCGTCGAGCGCGCGGCTCGATGTGCGCATGGCGCAAGCCGCGCTTGACGCTGTCGCTAAAACGCAAGGCATTGCTTTGATCGGAAGTTTCACCGATATCGAACTCTCGGTGATTCACAACACCACCACCGAACGCGCCGACGGACACAAAACGCAATTTCGCGGTGCTGAGGTCGCGTTGAAACTACCGATCTTCGATTGGGGTGATTTGCGCCGCGACGGCATGCGTGCGCAAACGCTGGTGGCGGCGAATCGTCTTGAAGCAACCGTGCGCGCGGCGGGTTCAAACCTGCGCGAAACCTACGCCGCTTATCGAACGACCTACGACACCGCAAAGCACTACCGCGATGAAATCGTTCCGCTGCGCAAACTCATCGCGGAGGAAAACGTGCTTCGTTACAACGGCATGTTGATCGGCGTTTTCGAATTACTCGCCGACTCGCGCGACCAGATCGCAAGCGTCAGCGCGGCGATCAACGCGCAGCAGCAGTTTTGGCTGGCGGACGCGGCGCTGCAGGCGACGATTGTGGGTAAGCCGCTAATGATGACTGCGATGGGCGCGTCGCCGCCGATGAGCGGGGGCAACGATGCGCAGCACTAGCCTCTCGCGCTTGGCGCAAGCCCAGCCTACGTGGAATGGCGAGCAAACTACCCCCTGTCCCCCGGAGGGAGAGAGTCGGGGAGAGGGACACGGCGGCTGGCAAAGCCAATTTAACTCCCCTATCTACCGCACCCCTCACCCTAGCCCTCTCCCGCAAGGGGAGAGGGGACAAATTGATAAGACGCAAACATGAATAGCAGACGTAACTTTCTAAAAACCGCAGGCATTGCTAGCGCAGTCGCCACGGCAACGGTTAGCCGCGTGGCCATGTCCGCGCTGCCCGAACCGGTCATACAAACCCAGCCCACGACGATGCCGCCGTTAGTCCCCAGCACTGGGCGACCGTACAACGCCGTGGTGACGCCGAACGGCTGGACTTTGCCGTGGCGGATGAATCAGGGTGTCAAGGAATTTCACCTCGTTGCCGAGCCGGTGGTGCGCGAAATGTGCGAAGGTTTCAAGGCGCACTTGTGGGGTTACAACGGGCAGAGTCCGGGGCCGACGATTGAGGTCGTCGAGGGTGATCGTGTGCGCATTTTCGTGACTAACAAATTGCCTGAAGTCACCAGCGTGCACTGGCATGGTCAACGCCTTCCGAACGGTATGGACGGTGTCACGGGCCTCACGCAAAAAGCGATTGAACCGGGCAAGACCTACGTCTACGAATTCGTCGCGCGCCGCCCCGGTACGTTCATGTATCACCCGCATGCCGACGAGATGGTGCAGATGGCGATGGGGATGATGGGTTTTTGGGTCACCCATCCGAAGCAGAGACATCCGTTGATCGACGAGGTGGATCGCGACTTCTGCATTCTGCTGAATTCGTACGACATTGAGCCTGGCTCGTACACGCCGAAGATCATGACGATGGTTGACTTCAATTTGTGGAGCTGGAACAGCCGCGTTTTTCCGGGCATCGATTCGTTCAATGTGCGGCAGGGCGACACGGTGCGCATTCGCGTCGGCAATGTGACGATGACCAATCACCCGATTCACATTCACGGGCATGAGTTTGTAGTCAGTGGCACTGACGGCGGGCCGACGCCAAAGGCTTCACGCTGGCCCGAGGTCACAGTTGATATTGCGGTCGGGCAAATGCGGCAGCTAGAGTTCCTCGCCGATGAGCCGGGCGACTGGTCGTTTCACTGCCACAAAAGCCATCACACGATGAACGCGATGGGCCACAACGTGCCGACGATGATCGGGGTGGATCATCGCAGCGTCGTCAAAAAAGTGACCGACCTCATCCCCGCTTACATGGTGATGGGCGAGCGCGGCATGCACGACATGACCGAGATGGAAATGCCGCTGCCGGACAACACCGCCGCCATGATGACCGGCACCGGCCCGTTTGGATCGGTGGGCATGGGCGGCATGTTTAGCGTGCTGAAAGTGCGCAAGGATCAAAAGCCCGGCGACTACTCCGACCCCGGCTGGTACAAGCATCCGCCGGGCGAAGTCGCGTTTGAATGGACGGGCGCCTTGCCTGATCCTGCGCGGCTTCAGGCGGAAGGCAGCGGATCAATGCCGCTCACAAAAAAGCCGAAACAGGATATCGAAGTTCAGATCCGTAAACCTGTCGGACCGATGAATCATTAATGCATACGTGAAAGAAATTTGATGAAACGATCACTGACAAACCTTCTCACCGCCGCGCTGATATTCGCGTCGGCCGAAGCTGCCGCCCACGGCACCGATGACCACGCCAAAAAAGCGGCCCCAACCCAGAAAGAGCAGAAGGATTGGGGCATTGCCGGCGACGCCAAATCAGTGCGAAGAACCATCGAAATCACAATGCTCGACAGCATGCGCTTCAGTCCTGACAAGATTGAAGTGAAGCTTGGCGACATCGTGAAATTCGTGGTGAAAAATACCGGCGGTGTGATGCATGAATTCGTGATCGGCACATCAAAAGACAACGCTGAACACGCGGCTTTGATGGTCAAGTTTCCGAACATGGAACACGACGAGCCGTACATGGCGCATGTGCCTCCGGGCAAGACAGGCGAGATCGTATGGCAATTTAACAAAGCAGGCGACTTCGATTTCGCTTGCCTTATTGCGGGGCACTATCAGGCAGGAATGATTGGCCGCATTGCCGTCAAATCGTAACGAACGACCGTACTTTCCATCTCAATTAAATCCCTAACAAACCACCTTCAACCATCAGGAGTTCTCATGAAAATCGCATCGACATTTCTCGCAATTTGCCTTTTGGCGGCGCTTCCGTCGTCAATCGGATTCGCGCAGCAACCCGCCGCCGCTATTCCAGCAAGCCCAGACCTGACCAACGGCGAAATCCGCAAGGTCGATAAAGACAGCAAAAAAATCACCATCAAACACGGTGAGATCAAGAACCTCGACATGCCCGCAATGACGATGGTGTTTCAGGTGAAAGACGCCGCGATGCTCGACAAAATTCAGGTGGGCGACAAGGTGACGTTCAAAGTCGAGAAACAGCTCGGCGCATTCGTGGTGACCGAGTTGCAATTGGCCAAATAAATCACCGGTTGAGTCGGCACAGCGGGACGACTGTGAATCAACTTTTGTCGCTAACGCAGGAGCAATGAGGGCTGAAGGTCTATTGGCGATCAAGTCGATAAATGCAAAAATGGGCCCGTAGGCCCATTGAGAATGCGGGTTACAGCTAAAAGCTGTTTCCGAATTTTGCTTACAGACCTGCCGCCAGAACGCTCTGGAAGTAGCTGCGCACCGCTAAGTTGCAGAACGGCGGTACGAGGCTGCCGTGATAAGCGCTCAGTACGCGCTCTGCAGGAGACGCGCCCAGTGTCGGATCAGCAGCTGCGCCAGCCTTTGCCTGTGCAAAGGCGCCAGCGAGCGTTGGCCCAACCGTGGTTGCGTCTTCAACGTTAAATACCGTGGTCAGCGATTGCGCACCGTGAATCGCGAAAGCGCGCGCTTCGTCCGTTGTATTGCTGCCAAACACGGTAGGATCCTGCGCGCCGTAGCACATTGCGACCGGGCGGGTTGGCGTGAAGCCCAAAAGATCGTTCTTGGCTGCGGCAATCCACGCTGGGTTGTTTGGATTGGTCAAAACCGCCTGACGATAGCTGTCCTTGATCAGGTTAGGTGTACCGATACCGCTCGCGAACAGGGCGTTCAGAGATGGATCAGGCGTGACCAATGCGCCGTTGGCGAAGAGCTTGGTGGGCAGCTTGCCGGTGGTGAACAACTGGGTGAACGTGAGCGGCCCCGGCATCAGCGTTTCGATCCCAGTGGCGTAGGCCGACTCGTAGACGTCCGACGGCGATGTGTAGAGATTGCCGTAAGCCTTCTGCCAAGCCGTCAGAATCAGCGGTGTAAAGACCGTTGCACCTGCGTTAACACCGCCCGCAAATACCGTTTTGAACGTGTTGACCAGCGAGTACGGGCCGGACATGTTGCCTGATGCAGTGACCTTAAATTCGCTGCCGTATTTGGTTTGCATGGCTTGATGGGTGGCCATCGAAACGTAACCGCCTTGCGAGTAACCCGAAAGGAACAATTTGCCCGAATCGTTGGCACCGACCGCGGTGAACGCTTTGCGCGCAGCGCGCAGTGCGTCGATCATGTCATTCGACTGTTGCTCGCCGACTAAATAAGGGTGATAGGTTGAACGCGACCCGTCGTAGCCGACATAGTTTGAGGTGACGACGATCCAGCCCTGCGCTGCATACATCGCGGCGACAAGGCCCGCTTCGCTGGTGGCGGGGCTAGCAATGTTGAAGCCTTTTTCAACCGTCGTGCCGTGGCTGTAAAGCAGAACTGGACGCGGGCCGGAACAAGCTGGATCGGTTCCGCTTGGCACCATGATGCCGCCGGTGGCGTTGGTCGCTTCGCCAACCGCACCGACCGTGTTGTATTCCATATAGTGGAACGTGATGCCACATTTCGGAGCGCCAGCAAGCTGTAGCAATCCTTTACCGCTCGCCGTTGAATTCAAAACGTTCTGGAAATCCGTGGCAGTTGGGAAACTCGCCAGAATGACAGGTGGGTTGGCAACGAGCGTTCCCCGCGCGGTGGTGAGGTCAATGGCAGGGCCGGGAGCAACGTCACCGCCGCCACTACAGGCGGTCAGCACGGCTGCGGTCAGCACGGCAAACGCGCCAACTTTGAGAATTTGTTTGGACATCATGATTCCTCCTTATTGAACTTTCGTCGCCACGTCGGCGTTCCGGCGTTGGTGGCGGCTTAACGTACGATGTTAGGCGTTTGTTAATCCGCCTGCTAGCGGCAAATTCAACGGCGTCCGGCTGGACGGTGCAAATGTTGCGTTTCTGACAGGTGATTTTTGTGTATTTGTCAGGCAATGCGTTTAGAACGATCTGCGATTCGAACGCGCTCCGTTCGCCCGCGCAATCCCCGCTAGCATCAGCCCGAGCAACACCAGCATCCACACTGGCAAACCGGGTACTGGCAACGCCGCTTCGACCAGCTGGATGGCGGTGATGGTGGCCACCGCAGCGCTGGCGTCGCCCGAGTAGCGTGCCGTGAGCGTATGGCTGCCTTGCGCCAAAGTCAGCGTGGTCAGCGTCGCCACATCGCTGGCGTTCAGCGGCACCGTGCCAAGCACTGTAGCGCCATCACTGAACGTCACCGTGCCGGTCGGCACGGCTGCCGCCTTGACGCTATCGCCTGCCCGTTTGACCCCCGCACTGTTCACGCTACTCGCGGGCGGCAGCACCGCCACCGTTGCAGTCAGAAGCACCGGCTGCCCTACCCGGGATGGATTGGGCGAACTGGTGAAGGTGATCGCAGTCGGGCTCGTGCCCACCGCCAGGTTGCCGCTCGCGCTGCTGGCCGTGAAGTTGGCATTCCCCGAATAGCTTGCCGTAAGCGTCTGGTTGCCCGCTGCGGTGGGCGTCAGGGAGCAACTGGTCGCCGGTAGGGTGATCGTGCAGCCATCTCCTGCGCCAACGCCGCCATCGCTCACGATAATCGTGCCGCTTGGCGTACCGCTGCCCGGGGCGGTGACCGCCACCGTTGCCATCACGTTCACCGATTGACCCAATGCGATGTTGGCCACCGGGCCGAGCGTGGTCGTGGTCGCGGCTTTGCTCACCGTCACATTTACCGTCCCGGTTGTCGCGTTGTAGTTGGCATCCGCAGCTTTGGTTGCGGTGACGGTGCAGGTGCCGACATCGCTGCCCGTGAGCGTGCTGCCCGCGATCGAGCAGAAGGTGGGGCCAGCAGTGACGGAATAACTCACGGCGCCGGTGCCTGAGCCACCCGTCGTGCTTAGAACACTAGTGGCGTTGAAGACAATACTCGCTGGCGTCGCGACCGCCGTGAGAGCGGCCTGATTGGCTTTGCCCACCGTCACATTCACGGTTGCGGTGGTCGCGTTGTAGTTGGCGTCCGCTACTTTGGTGGCGGTGACGGTACAGGTGCCGACACCCGTGCCGGTGAGGGTGCTGCCCGCAATCGAGCAGAAGGTGGGGCCAGCAGTGACGGCATAACTCACGGCTCCGGTGCCCGAGCCGCCCGCGGTGGACAGTGCACTGGTGGCGTTGAAGACGATGCTCGCTGGGGTCGCGATGGCGGTGAGAGCGGCCTGATTGATCATGTTCACCGTCACGTTCACCGTTGCCGTTGTCGCGTTGTAGTTCGCATCGGCTGCTTTGGTGGCGGTCACCGTGCAGGTGCCAGCGCCCGTGCCGGTGAGCGTGCTACCTGCAATCAAGCAGAACGTGGGGCCAGCCGTGACGGCATAACTCACTGCGCCAGTGCCTGAGCCCCCCGTGGTGGACAGGGCGCTCGTGGCATTGAAGGCGATGCTGGATGGGGTAGCTGTGGCGGTGAACGCTGCCTGATTGAGCTTGGTAACGGTGATCGTCTGCTGCCCCTGCGGCGCAGCAGAATAGTTGATATTGCCAGCCTGATTCGCGTCCACGATGCAGGTGCCTCCGCCGGTGAACGACACGACCGCGCCCGCGATGGTGCAGGCCCCCGCAGCCGACGCCCCGTCAATCGAAAACGTGACTGGATTGCCCGAGGCACCGCCGGTGGCTGAGACGGTGTACGTTGCGCCGCCCACCGTCGGGCTCGTCGGCGCGGTGGAGGAAAACGTGATCGTCTGCGCGGCCTGGCCCACCGGCAGGCTCAGCGTCGCGCTGGTCGATGTCTGCGTGTTGGAATCGCCTGAGTACACGGCGATGATCGAATGCAGACCGGCCGACAAGCTCGATATCGAGCATTGCGCTGCGCTGCTACTCACAGGCACCGCGCCGCAGCCGGGCAACGCAATCGCGCTCTCGCTGAAGGCCACCGTACCGCCCGGCGTGGGGTTAGTTGTGGTGATCGTCGCAGTCAGCGTCGTGCTTTGGCCATAGACGGTCGATGTTGGTAAGGCGGACAGCGTCATCGTGCTTGCCGCCGCTGCCGCGGTAAGCGTCGCAGTCGCTGCCGTGCCCGCCGGTGCCTCATTTGAAGTGGCGGTGCTACTGGTGTCGACCAGCGATCCCGAACTCTTGGGGCGAACCAGAACTGAAATCGTGCACGAGGTGCCCGCCGCCAGACTATTGGCGGTCAGACTAAACGTACCCGCAGGGGGATTAATGGCGAACACGCCGCCGCCGGTCGCGAAGGTGCCGCAGGTGCCGCCGGTTTGCGAGACTAAGGCCAGTCCGACCGGAACCGTATTGTTGAACTGCACATTGGTCAGCGCAATCGCATTCGGATTCGTCGCCGTAAAGGTAAATGTGCTGTTGCTGCCAACGGCGACCGAAGCAGGGCTGAACGCCGCATTCAGCGCCACAGGCGTATACGACTCGACGGCACCAATATCGCAGGCCGGACCTTGTGGACGCGGCACGCGGCGCTGATCAGTTGCCTGCGAGCACGGCGCCGGACCGGCAGTATTGATCGCAACGCTGCCAGCCTGCGGCAGCATGACGTCGACGAGACCGCCACCCAGCGCGGCGGGCAGCGAGCCAAGCAACACAGAGCCGCTGGCCGCGTTGCTCGCGACAAAGCCGGTCGTCGCGCCGATCGCGTTGTACGTGCCGCTGCCGTTGCTGGTGCCAGAATGGATCGCGCTAATCACGACATCGCTTGCGCCACCGACGCTGTTCGCGGCGATTGAGCGATTCATCACTAGTGTGGCGTTGCCTGAAGTGTTGCAGGTATTACCGCCAGCGCTGCACGCCGCCGCCGAGTCGCCCAAGCTGTAAATCGCGCCACCATCGGCGCTGCCGCCTGCGCCACCGGTACCTGCCGCAACGCTGTTGCCAGACGCCGTGACGGAGTCCAGCGTCAAGCTGCCTGCGTAGTTGAAAAGTGCACCACCATAGCCCGAACCGTTCCCGGAAAAAATGGTGATGTTGCCGCCGCCATTCGCCGCATTCGCGGCGAGGGTGACATTGGTCAGTGACACGATGCCTGCATCATTGAAAATCGCCCCGCCCATACCGCCGCCGCCACCCGCGAGATTGACGGTGATGCCAGCGCCGAAGCCGGGTGTGCCTTCGAGGGTGGCTGGGTCTGGGGCGAAAAAGCCGCCTTTACCGCCACCGCTGCCACCGAAGCCACCGGTCCCACCATTGCCGTGGTAACCGCCGAAACCGCCGCCGCCGCCGAAACCGCCCGTGCCGCCATTGCCCCCTGTTGCACTGCTGACAGCAATGCTGGCGTTACCGCCAGAACCGCCGCCACCGCCAAAGCCGCCGTCACTTCCAGCAGTGCCGTTGCCGGACGGGAAACTGGTGCCGTTGATGCCTTTCGCGCCGCCGTTGGGGCCGCCACCATCACCTCCACCGCCGACATTTTGCGAAGGCTGGCCTACACCGCTGCCACCAAAAGAGGCAGAGTTATCACGCGTCCCGCCGAGAGCCACATTGCCGGTCAGCGTGCATTGCTGCAAGATCAGCGTCCCCTGATTGAAGATTGCGCCGCCGGCCCCCATCGCACTGCCGCCGAAACGACCATGTCCGCCCTCTGCCAATCCATTGCTCAAGGTCAAACCGCGCAGCGTCAGGCTGCTGCCGCTCCCTACGTCGAAAAGGCGGAACGCCGCCGTGCCAGCAACGCTGGATCGTGTGATCACGACGCCTTTGGTGAGGCCATTGGTCGTGGCGTCGATGGTCAGCGCTTTACTTCCCGTGATGAAAAATGCCGAAGGGCCGAACTGGGTGCTGCCCGCCGACAGGTCGTTGACGAAGGTGGTCAAGCTGATGGTCGCGCCATCGAGCGCGGCGGCGAACACCAAAGTGTCGTTCGTTGCGGCAGCCGCGATCTGGTCGCGCAGTGAGCCCACGCCGCTGTCGGCGTTGGTGGTGACCGTCAATGTCGCCGACCATGTCGGCGCGACGAGTGCGAACAGCAGCACGAGCGCGATTCGTCTGCAGAGATTGCGCAGCGTGAAACGTACGGGCGAGCTGAATTGCGTGACCGACGTCACGACATGGCGTGTGAACATGAGAATCCCCGATATTTCTGATCTTGCGCTCACTTGTAGCGCAAAAAATCGTACGCGATCACTTTAATTTCTCGGGATCCTTTGCGAAAACGTGCGCCAACATTAAAAGTTAAACAACTTTTTTGAAAATCCCATTCTGCGTTGGGGCTGGGGGCTGTTTTAGGCATTAACCGACTTGTGCTGTTTTGTCGATTCAGCCCCGGTGCAGTATGGGATGCGTAACAAAGTTGATTATGTGGTTCGGCGGTTGTAAACATGGCGTCCACGCGCCGATCCCCCTTGATTCGTCGGTTGCGCTTTCAAATTCGGCGGCGAAACCGTATGGGATATGCCATGTGGGATACGCAACGTCAATTTGCCGACAAGTGCTTAGTCCACCTTGATCCCCACGCTGCTGACAATCTTCTGGAACTTCGCCTTGTCGCTGCGGATGGCGTCGGCGTATGCCTGCGGCGTGCTGGCGATAGCTTCCATGCCCATCGAGGGCAGCTTGCGAACGATGTCCGGGTTGGCGAGGGCTTTGGTGATTTCGTCGTGCAGGCGGTCGATGCGATCTTTTGGCGTTCCGGCAGGCGCCAAAAATCCGATGCGGGAAATCATTTCGTAGCCCGGCACGCCAGCTTCTGCCACCGTCGGAACATCCGGCATCAGGGCCGAACGCTGTGCCGAACTGACCGCGATCACGCGCAGCTTGCCCGCCTGAATCGAAGATGCGACCGACGAAAGCGCTACGAACATTACGTCGATCTGCCCGCCTAGTATCGCGGGCACCGATTCCGCCACGCCCTTGTACGGAATGTGCGCGATGTCGATCTGCGCCATCGATTTGAAAAGCTCCGTCGCGAGATGATGTGGCGAGCCGTTGCCGGATGAGCCATACGAAAGTTTGCCGGGGTTCTTTTTGGCATAGTCGAGCAATTGCGGGAGCGTGCGAACCGGCAGATTTGCGCTGACGACGAGGAACAGCGGCGTCCACGTCGCCATCGTGATCGGCACGAAATCAGCAATCGGGTCGTACGCGAGCTTTGGATACAGCGCAGGATTGATGGCCAGATGCCCGGTGTCTGCCACGGTAATGGTGTAGCCATCATTTGCGGCCTTCGCGACGTACTGCAACGCGATGCTGCCATTAGCGCCCGGCTTGTTTTCGACGACGATGGCCTGGTTGAGTCCGAGAGCGATTTGCTGGCCGATAACGCGTGCGAGCACGTCCGGGCTGCCGCCAGCGCCGTACGGCACGATCAGGCGAATCGGTTTATCGGGGTAAGTGCTTGCCGTTTGCGCGTGCGATTGCAGGGACATGAGCGCGGCTACACTGGCTGCGGCGATCATGAGCATGCGCCGGATCCCGGATGTGAGGTGGATCGGTTTGAACATGGTTTCTCCTTGCGTTTGCCTATTTTTTTGATTCAGGTACGCGTTAAAAAAAGTGTTTCTGGCGCGAATAATTCGTCGACTTCTAGTGGCCGCTGCGTAACGCCCTGCTCGTAGGCGTAGCGCAGGAACGCAGCGATGCTCGGGCGGTTGGCTACGACGCCGTACGGCCAGAAATCGTCTCCACTCACGGCAATCGCGGTTTGCACCGCATGCAGCATGAGCGGCACCGGAAAGTACGAGCCCGCCGTGTCGCGCGCGCGGGTCAGGCTGCGGTTTTTTGATTCGTCAAACGCTCGGTACAGCTGCACGGCGGTCCAGCGGTGTTGCTCATACACATCGCGTCGAATACCGATCAAATGCATGATCGGGAAGACGCCGGAGCTCTTCCAGTAATCGAGTTCCGTGTCATGTAAATTGCTGAACAGTCGGTGCACCGGAGCGCCGGGCAATTGCATCGCGTTTGGCGTGCGCGCGCTGATCAGGCCATCAATCTCGCCCTCCACCAGCATGTCGTTCAGGCTCTTGCCGGTCGCGCGCTCGTAGCGCAGGTTCAGGCGCTCGGCGGGCGGCGTGCGATCCACGCGGCCGGGCTCGTGCAGCCCGCTCTGCACCCAGCGCACCGAGTGCTGGTCAAACCCGTGCAGATCAGCCAGCATTCCGCGCGCCCACACCGCAGCGGCCATGCCCCATTCCGGCAAACCAATGCGCTTGCCGTTGAGATCTTCCGGCTTTTCGATGCCGGAATCACTGCGCACGTAAATCGACGAATGGCGAAACACGCGCGAGGTGAACACCGGGATGGCGACGTACGGCTGCTCGCCGCGAGCAAGGCGTGACGTGTACCCGCCCATGCCCAACTCGGCGATATGCCATTCGGCGTGGTTGTGGGTGCGGTAAAGAATGTCTTCGATGGCACCGTACATGGCGGTCAGCTCGATGCCGTCGATCAGCACCGCACCCTCGGCGATGTCGCGAACGTGATCGTAAGCGCCGCAGGCGAGCGAGAGATTGAGTTTTTTAGTCATCTGCGAATTGTCGACAGCTTGCGGTGCGCACACAAAAATACTTTGCGTTTGTGCACAATGTGCACACTAACTGGGCAAAGGATGCATCGCGATGCCATCACCAACGACCGCAGAATATCGCCACGTGCAAGGCTTGTCGCGCGGCTTGAGTTTGCTGCGTGAACTCAATCGCACGTTAGGCGGTAAGGCGAACATTCGGCAACTGAGTGAGCAAACTGGCTTGCACCGCACCACCGTTCGCCGATTGCTGGAAACGCTGGTCTCTGAGGGCTATGTTCGCGCCAGCACGTCGGACGACAGCTACAGCCCGACGCTTAGGGTGCGCGATTTGAGCGAGGGCTTCACCGATACGGAATGGATTGCCGCCGTGGCCGCGCCGGTAATGGGCCAACTGCTGAAACGGGTCAAGTGGCCTTCCGACTTGACCACGCTCGACGGTTCGTCGATGCTGATTCGCGAAAGCACCCATCGATTTAGTGCGCTGTCGTTTGCGCGCGCGATGGTCGGAAGACGAATGCCCCTCCTATTCAGCGCGTCAGGTCGGGCTTATCTGTCCGCATGCAAACCGGGCGAATTAAAAGAGCTGGTGAAACTCATGGTTGCTGACGGCGGCGCACAAGCAGCATGCGCCAGTGATCTCGCGATGCTGAAAAATATGTTGCACCGCGTACACGACAACGGTTACGCCACCAACGAGGGCGACTGGATCAAAAATTCGCCAACAGGCGCCCTAGCGCTACCGATTCGCCATGCTGACAAGGTGCTCGGTTGTATGAACGTGGTCTACCTGCGCCGGGCGATGACGATGCCGCAAGCGGTCAAGCTGTACCTACCCGCCCTGCGCGATGCGGTGCAGAGCATTGAGGACAACTTGAAGACCTGAGACTTCCGCAGAATGCGGCATCGCCCCACTGTTTAGACGGCTGCTGCCGCGTAACTGGCCTGATTGATCGCGCGTTTGGCGTCGAGTTCGGAGGCCACATCGGCTCCGCCGAGCAGCGTGACTTTGATGCCTTTTGCGGTCAGCGGATCGACCAGTTCGCGCAGCGGGACCTGCCCGGCGCAGAGGATGATGTTGTCGACGTCCAGCCAGGTCGCGTTTTCTCGCTTTTCGCCGTAGGTGACGAGCAGGCCCTGATCGCTGATCTCCTCATAGTTGACGCCGCCGACCATTTCGACGCCGCGCGACTTGAGCTCCGCGCGATGAATCCAGCCGGTAGTTTTGCCGAGGCCTGCGCCCGGTTTGCCTGCTTTGCGCTGCAACAGCGTGATTTGCCGAGCGGACGGGGTTGGCTGTGGCTTGACCACGCCGCCCGGCGTTTTTTCAGGATCGACAACGCCCCATTCGGCGAGCCATTCATCGAGGTGCAGTGTCGGCGAATGATCGCCTTTAACCAGAAATTCGGCCACGTCGAATCCGATGCCGCCCGCGCCAATGATGGCGACCTTTTGCCCGACGGTTTTTTTGTTGGCAAGCACGTCAACATACGACAACACTTTGGCATGATCCTGCCCCGGAATTTTCGGATCGCGCGGGGTGACGCCGGAGGCGATAAATACTTCCTCATAGTTGCCTGCCGCCAACAGTTCGGCGTCGGCCCGCGTGTTGAGATGCACGTTCACGCCAGTGACTTCGAGCTTCCGCTTGAAGTATTTCAGCATCTCGTGAAACTCTTCTTTGCCGGGAATACTTGCCGCCATATTGAGCTGACCACCGACCTTGTCTGCGGATTCAAACAGATGCACCTCGTGTCCGCGCTCGCCGAGCACGCTTGCTGCGGCAATGCCAGCCGCGCCAGCGCCGACGACGGCGAATTTGCGGCGCTTCGGCGTTGGCGTGTAGATCAATTCTGTTTCATGACAAGCACGCGGATTGACGAGGCAGCTCGACATTTTGCGCGCAAAAATATGATCGAGGCAGGCCTGGTTGCAGGCGATGCAGACATTGATTTCGTCGCGGCGACCTTCGGCCGCTTTTTTCACAAATTCCGGGTCAGCGAGGAAAGGCCGCGCCATCGAAACCATGTCGGCGCAACCGTCGGCGAGGACTTGTTCCGCAACTTCGGGTACGTTGATTCGGTTTGACGTAATGACCGGAATCGAGAGTTCAGGTTTGAGCTTTTTTGTTAGCCACGTCCAGGCGGCGCGCGGCACGCTGGTGGCAATGGTCGGCACCCGCGCTTCGTGCCAGCCGATGCCGGTGTTGATGATGGTCGCGCCGGCTTTTTCGATGGCTTTGGCGAGTTGCACGACCTCAGACCAGGAACTGCCGCCGGGAATTAAATCGATCAGCGACAGCCGGAAAATAATGATGAAATCGGGGCCGACGGCTTCGCGCACGCGGGAGACGATTTCGACCGGCAGCCGCATGCGATTTTCGTAGCTGCCGCCCCATTCATCGGTGCGGCGGTTGGTGTACGTGGTCAGGAATTCATTGATGAAGTAGCCTTCGGAGCCCATGATTTCGACGCCGTCATAACCCGCGTCCCGCGCCAGCTTTGCGCAGCGAACGAATCCGCGAATCTGGCGCTCTATCCCACTCGCCGACAACGCGCGTGGCGTGAATGGCGTAATGGGAGATTTCAGCTTTGAAGGTGCGACCGATAACGGCGAGTAGCCATAGCGGCCTGCATGCAGAATTTGCAGCGCAATCTTGCCGCCCTCAGCGTGAACCGCGTCGGTGATTTGTACGTGCTTTTTCGCCGCAGCCGACGACGCCAGCCTTGAACCGAACGGTGACAGCCAGCCTTCAATGTTCGGCGCGTAACCGCCGGTCACCATCAGCGCAACGCCACCTCGGGCGCGCTCGGCAAAATACGCTGCGAGGCGGGGGAAGTGTTCGGCTTTATCTTCAAGGCCGGTGTGCATTGACCCCATCAGCACGCGGTTTTTAAGCGTAGTGAAGCCCAAATCAAGTGGCGCGAGAAGGTGAGGGTAAGCGGTCGAGGACAAGGCGGCACTCCGTAGACGGTGGAGGGGCAAGGCTACGCGAAATTCTGTCTGGAGTACTTCGGGGCACCTCTAAAAATTCATTTGTGGGGCGCATTGTGTCGTCACGCGGTGCTCGCAATCCTCACGTACCAGGGCGTACGCTCCGGTTGCCGTGCTCCGGGCTCCTAACACTGCATCCCCAAAAATGAATTTTTAGAGGTGCCCTTCGTTTGAAGCCAGCGCTCTATAACGCCAATCCCCTTCCCAGAACGGGAAGGGGAGATCGCAGGTTACTGAGGAATCGTCAGCGTGCTTCCGCTAAACGTAATCGCGTCTGCTGCTGTCGGAGCTGCGCTAAACGCGGGGACGTTGCTGCCGCTGATTGCCGGTGCTGCGCCAGCGCTGCCGCCGCGCGGCGTTGTGCGCACGACCTGCGAGGGCGGTAGCGCTTTGCCGTTTTTCAGATAGTCGTACATCGCATCCATTGCACGGTTGAAATAAACATGCAGCGGAATGAATCGTGAATCGTAACCCGGCAGTGCCGCATTGCCGATGAACGAGTCGAAGTGTTGTGCGTTGGTGACTTCCATGTAACTTAGCTTTGCGCTGGTGCCCTGAGCCGTCAGACTTTGTGCGACGTATGGACGCGACGCATGGTTCACAGGCACTAGCGCGTCGTTACGGCCATGCACGATGATGGTTGGTTTGCCCTGCAACTTGCCGCTGCGTTGCGCTGCTTTTATATTGGCTACGACGGTAGCATCGGTGACCTTGGCGGCAATGCACTGCGCGCCGTCAAGGTTGTAGTCGAGCTTGCCCCCTGCCGACGCAGATGCTGCGCCTTCGAGAATCGCGCCGCCCGGATTGTTGAAGTTCACGATGTTGATGCCACTCGATGGCGGAACGCCATTACCGGTGCCGAAGAGGCGCGCAAAAGCCGCAGCGGTAATCGCGGCGGGCTTCGAGTCTGCGCCAGTCGCCGCAAATCCGTAGCCACAGAGGTTGTCCGCCACGTTGGCTTGCGCATAGGTGTTGACGTAGGTCACGGCAATTGCAGGCACCGCAAACGCGAAGTGTGAAGCGAGCAACAAGTCCGATTCAGGCAACCAGCCCGCAGCGTGAATTTTTGCGAGTGCTTCGTCGGCTTGTGTCGCCGTTGTCGTCGCGGTGAGCAGGCCTTTGGCCGCGAGCGATGCACAGCGGTTTGCGCCTGCTGTGGCACTGACAAAGGCCACGGCTGGTGCTGTCGCAACGGCGGCTGCAAGCGCGGCACAAGGTTGATACAGCATCGCCTGCGCGGTGTAGTCCATGAGGCTCTTGCCGCCATTGGTCACGGTTGTTGTGCCGAATTTGACCGTCGCGCCGCCGCTACCGTCGGGTTGAATTTGCGGCTCGGCCACGGCCACGCCGTCAATCAGATTTTCCGTGTCCAGCTCGGCTGCCTGTAGCGCAGCGCCGCCGCCGTTGGAAACACTCGACGCGATTACAAGTGTGTTGTCAGGCGTGAATTTGACAGTGCTTGCGTTGCCAACTTTTGGGGCCAGCTCTTCGTTCAATGCGAACATCGCAAACTTGACGGCCTGTAACGTGAATTTGCCCCAGTCTTTTTCGGGGTTCTGCTGCGAGTGCGCATGCTTCACCGCGATGCGATTATTCGCCACGGTTCCCGCAGGAGTCGCTGTAGCGAACTGCGCACCGGCGACATTGCTGAGTATGGGCCGACCATTGATGTCGAACACCGTGTTAGTCACCAGATCATGCGCGCCGTTGCCCGTGCCTTTGTCGGTATAGGCCACCGCACAGCCTTTCTTGAGCCCCCATTCGCCAGCCGTTGCAATCGCACCGTAGACGCCGCGCGATCCGGAGGAAGCCGCCGTCACGATACAAGGCGCGTCCGATTTAAATGTCGATGGAATCTGAACCATCATCGTGACGTTTTGTTTACCCGTTCCGTCGTCAGAATAGGCGATGTATTCGACACCGGCGATCTTGCCTTCGCCCGAGCCAACAACGCCGCTCGAGTCGATGTTCGGCCCGAACAAGACGCCGAAGCCTCCGTTGGTGGTGATGTCGACCAAGGCGCGATAGTTGTTGTAAATAGCGAGGCGGCGCAGTTCTACAGCGCTTGGATTCGCGGCATCGGTGAGCAACGGGGACACCGCGCTTTGCAACCCGGATTTGCCGAGTCCCGCTGTGAGCAAATCGTTACTGATGCCATCAAGAACGGTGCGTTGAATGGTGCCACTGACGAAAGTAGGCGTTGAATTCAGCGTCACTTGTGGGGTGTCCGAGCCACAACCTGCGAGCACAACAGCCCCCGCTGCGCCGATCATGGGTAAAGCAAATTTTATTTTCAAAATAATCCTCGTTGGAATGTGTGATTCACAGTAACAAGCACGCGGGAGGAATTTTCTGCCGGGTGCATGCTCCGTGCGACTGCAAATCTACACTGGCTATTCGCCCTTGGGGAGGTGTAAACCATTAGTACAGCCATCCCAATGCCAACGATTTCAACGCGTAAGTGTCGCGTTATGGCGCGTCACCTAAATGTGGTATGACCATAGGAGTGATTAGCGTTGAAGGCGCAGTGGCGGGGCGCGGAACTCCGATCAATTTCTCACCTTCGATCAAGCTTCTGCCGCCCGTCAACAGCGCTTTTGCAGCCACGTCTGCTGGGTCATTGCGAAGTGCGCGGGATTTCGCCTGCTGCGCAGCCATCGAAGCGCTGACCGGTGCACAGGCACCCGTACTGCGGCGCGTCAGTGCTGCGGCGAGTTGCACTTCGGTCGGGTCACCGAGCTGTTTGGTCAAGTCGTCCGAAGCTGCGCAGGTCGGTGCAAAGCCGTTGATGTAATCGCCTTCACCTTTGTAATTGCGGCCTGTGAACTGAATCGAGTAGTAAGTCGTGCCGCAGTTGTCGGTAGGGAAGAAGCCGTACGGTTTGCCACAGGTGGTCGCACCGACGAGGATCACTTCGACGCCGACGCCTCTGAGCCCGTTGATGACCGCTTCCGATGCCGAGCAAGAACTTGCACTGGTCAGGATGAATACACGGCCCAGATTGAGCGTCGGCAGCGGCGTGCCCGGGCTCAACGAAAAACCGTAGGCCGTATTAAAAAACGGCGTGATGTCATCTTGCGTGCCGAACGGAGACTTGTCGTTTTGCACCGTTTTCTCGAAGTACTTTCCGTTGGTACGTGCCGGACCGGCAATCATGTAACTCAGCTCGCCGGCAACATAGAGCAGGCCGCCGAGGTTGTAGCGAAGATCAAGCACCAGATCATTAACGCCAACGGCCTGCAGACCAGCAAAAGCGCTGGCTAACGCGGACTCCGAACTGTAGGGGCTGAACGTCTGGAAGGCCACGTAGCCCACGCGACCCGACGGAGTGTTGATGGTGCCTGCTGTCGTCACTGATTTTGTCTGCAACGAGGCGGACACCAGCGTCACCGTGCGCGGTGCGGCGTCGCCGGGGCTCAAAAGTGAGAAGGTATGCGATTCGCCAATGGTCGACGGGTACAGGCCACGATTGAGTGCGGTTACTTCCACGCCTGAGACGAAATCAAAACCGTCGATGGCCATGATGCGATCGCCGCGTTTGAGCCCGACCTGCGCCGCCGGGCTATCGGGAGCCACAATCGTAGCGATCCACTGGCGCGGTGGGCTACTGCGTATCGCGTTCCAATCAACACCATAGCCGTACGATGTGCCGCTATTCACTGCCTCGGCGTCGGCCGTGGTGCGCGTGAAGTGAAACTCATCTTTTGCACGACCCGTGAGCACTTTAGCTGGGGTTTTGAGGGCCGTGAACAGCGAGGCCGTGCTGCCGTACTGGGTAACGTCAACATTCGGAACTTCGCGATACCAGAGATAGGTTTCGTCGATCCACGAGCGCAGCCAATTTTTTTCGTCCTCGATGGTGCCCTGACGGTCGGGATAGGCGCTGCCGGTGTACGGGCTGGAGCCGACGCGCGGCGCGACGCAGCGATCAGTGACAGCGTTTGACGAAACGAAACTGGCGCGCGGCGTTTGTTCGGTCGCGCTCTTCGCGCAGAAGACGACGCCTTCGCCGCTCCAGCCGCGACGGATCATTTCCTGATAACTGGTGGCGCTCACGGTGTAGCGATGGTTGGGTGTGTCGACCGGCGTTTGCCCGCGCAAAGCGCGGTACACCGGGGCGGGCGAGCTGGCTGGGCAGACTCCCGCCGTGGCTTTTTCCACCGCGAAATCGAGGCCCTCGGAGGTGAAATTGGCGAGGTTGTAAGACGCGATTAATGCGCAATCAGCGGTCAATCCATAAAAGTGGGAGGACACGCTAGAGTCCGACACCGCGATCCGGTAGCGACACACGGGGTCGAGCGGAGGTGCGGCACCGGCCGCCGCTGCGGCGGCAAACGTCATGCCGGTGCGCTGAAATTCGGCACTGCCGTCCAGCGCGACTTGTTCCGCTGCGCGACCGGTGAGGAAATACGCGTTGATGCTTGTGTTGTAGTACTCAACGACGGTCACCGCCGTCTGCGCAAACACAGGCGGTGCTAGCGAAAACACCAGCACCGCAGCCGCGCAGCCGCGCAAGAAAACTTGTTTCAATAGGCGCAAATTCATGAGGAAATCCGTTGTTCTGTCGCTGAAATCAGGACGCATTATGACAACGAGTGGCTTCCGCCCGGGATCGCATCTGATCAGTTGATGAGTCTGCGCGACGAGTGACGATTGGCCGAGACGAAACAGGCCGCATTCAGCGGCCTGTTTTCTGCTTCAACCCTCAGTGCTGTTATTTCACCGTGATCCACTCATACGTCAAAAAGTTGTCCGCGCGATGCACGACACTCACATTGCTGCGTGCCGCCCAGGGGATAACCTGACGATGCAGCGGCAGGTTATTGATCTCATCGTTGTGGGCCATCAGCGCTTGTTTGATCAAGGCTTCACGTTTCTTGGCGTCGGGCTCTTTGCTGGACGCCGCTGCGGCCTCATCCAGTTTGGCGTTCTTGTAATTACCGTAGTTGTAATCGCCAATGCCGTTGGCGCCGCGATTTCGCAGCACAGGCGTCAGCACCGTTTCGGCATCGGTAATTGCGCCGCCCCATCCGAGCATGTAGAGCGACGTGTCGAGCTTGTCGAGACGCGGGAAGTAGACGGCGCGGGGCTGTGCATCCAGACGAATTTTGATGTTGATTTTGGCCCACATGGCGGCGAGCGCCTGACAGATTTTTTCGTCATTGATATAGCGGTTGTTAGGACAGTGCAGCGTGACTTCAAAGCCCTGTGGGTAACCGGCTTCAGCCATCAATTTGTTGGCCGCTGCGACGTCGAACGGACGCCGTTTTTCAATGGCTGGATCATTGAAGGAGCCGAGCGGTGACGGCGTCATGCTGCCGGTTGGAAACGCCTGTCCGCGCATCAGTTTCGTTTTGATCGACTCGATGTCGATGGACTGGTACATCGCCTGACGCACACGCTTGTCCTTGAACGGATTTTTGCCTTTAACGTTCGAGTAAAGCAATTCATCGCGCGCCTGATCCATGCCGATGAACACGACGCGATTTTCGACGCCGTTAATGACTTTTACGCCTGGAGTCTTTTCCAGACGTTCCAGATCCTGCGGTGATGGATCAAGGATGAAATCAACCTCACCGGAAATCAGCGCGGCCAGGCGCGTCGAATCGTTTTTGATCGACGAGTAGGTGACCGACGTCACATTGCCCTCCTGCTTGCCCCACCACGTGTCGTTCTTTTTCCAGATGGTTTTGACGTCGGGCTGACGACTGACGAGGCGGAACGGCCCGGTGCCGTTGGCGTTCAGGGAGGTGAACTTTTCTTCCTTATTTTTGTAGTCGAGCGGCGTGGTGCAATTATTTTTCTCGCTCCAGACTTTGCTCATGATGTTGATCGTATTCACATGGTCGAGAAAAATCGGATTGATCTGCGGCAGTTTGAATTCCACCGTGTAATCGTCAATCTTTTTCGCGATGCCCGATTGATTGGCGTATACGCGCAGCTGTGACGTCGGTGCCTTGGCGCGCTCCATTGAAAACACCACATCATCCGCAGTAAACGGCGTGCCGTCGTGGAACTTGACGCCTTTGCGTAGCTTGAACTGCCAGGTGAGATCGTCGATCTGTTTCCACTCGGTCGCGAGACCCGGCCCGAGCTTTAATTTTTTGTCACGAATTAGCAGAAATTCATAGACCTGCGCGTTCACCGAATTGGTCAAGCCCTCGTTCTGCGAATGTGGATCCATCGTCTGCGGATCGCCCGATGCGGCCCAGCGCAATGGGTTGGCGGTGACCGAAGTCAGGCCCGAAGCAGCGAGCGCAAAAGCGCAGGCAGTGAGAGCGAATAACCGGTTCAAGGGGGTCATCGGGCAGCCTTTAAGCGAAGGAATTTGAGATAAATCAGTTTAGCGATTTTCGTGCCGCCTGCTTTTGGGGCAAACCATTGCGGCCGAAGTTGGTGCCGACCTATCGCAGTAGCAGCTTTGTGCTGTAATCGCAACTGCACGGGGGCTGAAGCGTATTTCAGCCTTAAGTCGAGTTTTGGCGATTTGCGAGCCTAGCCCCTTTGAGAAGGTGTTTTCGCGAAAAAGCTGTATCACCTACCGTAGAATCCATAGCTCGCATGACCGTATCCATTTCCCCGCTCTTGCCTGATCGCAAGTCAATGCTGCTCGCAGACTATTGGCGCATCAGCCGCAAGGCCAAACAACTCAAACCTGATCAGCTTGCCGCAGACATTGCGCGCGCTGAGGATCGTTTTCGCTCGCGTCTTGCCCGCTCCCCGGGGATCATTTACGCGGACGGTTTGCCGGTTTCGGAGCGGGCCGATGAGATTGCGTCGCTGATTCGTAATCATCAGGTTGTGGTTTTGACCGGCGAGACAGGATCGGGCAAAACGACGCAGTTACCGAAGATCGCTCTGGCGGCGGGGCGCGGGCGCTACGGCCTGATCGGGCATACGCAACCGCGCCGCATCGCGGCACGCAGCGTGGCCGAACGGATCGCCAAAGAACTGGGTGAGGAGGTCGGTGCGAGCGTTGGCTACAAAGTGCGTTTCACCGAAAAGGCAACGCAGGACGGCTTCATCAAGCTGATGACCGACGGCATTTTGCTGGCGGAAACGCAAGGCGATAAATTCCTCAACGCTTACGACACCATCATCATCGACGAGGCGCATGAGCGCTCGCTGAACATTGATTTTTTGCTCGGCTATTTGCGGCAATTGCTGCCGAAACGCCCCGACCTCAAAGTCATCATCACCTCGGCCACCATTGACGCTGAGCGATTCGCGCTGCACTTTCAGGATCGCCACGGCAAGCCCGCACCAATGGTCGCGGTGTCGGGCCGAACGTATCCGGTGGACGTGCTCTATCGCTCCACCACGACTGAGGATGACGACGAAGAAAAACTCGAAGAGGCGATTGCCGACGCGGTGGATGAGCTGTGGTTGAACGGCCCCGGCGACGTGCTTGTCTTCCTGCCCGGCGAGCGCGAAATTCGCGAGACGCAGGACATTTTGCGGAGACGACTGAAACCCGGAACAGAGATTCTGCCGCTGTTTTCGCGGCTCTCGGTGCAGGATCAGCAACGCATTTTCTCAAGCGGGAGCGGACGTCGTGTGGTGCTCTCGACCAACGTGGCGGAGACGTCGCTCACTGTCCCTGGAATTCGCTACGTCGTCGATTGCGGTCTCGCGCGGCTCAACCGCTATAGCGTCAAAAACAAAGTGCAGATGCTGCAAATCGAGAAGATTTCGCAAGCAAGTGCCAATCAGCGTGCGGGCCGTTGCGGTCGCGTCGGGCCGGGTGTTTGCATTCGTTTGTACAGCGAAGATGACTTCAAGGCGCGCTCCGACTTTACTGATCCCGAGATTCTGCGTTCGTCGCTCGCGGGCGTGATTCTCCGGCTTTCGTCGCTCGGATTCGGGCGCGTGCAGGAGTTCCCGTTCATCGAGCCGCCGAGTAATCGCGCGATTGCCGATGGTACGGCTCTGTTGCAGGAATTGGGCGCGCTGAATGAGGCGGCAGAACTCACAAATATTGGTCGCGAGCTGTCGCGCATTCCGCTTGATCCGCGCATCGGTCGCATGCTGATCGAAGCGAAAACGCTGGGCGTGTTGCCGGAAGTTTTGGTGATCGCGGCTGCGCTCTCGGTGCCCGATCCGCGCGAGCGTCCGTTCGAAGCTCGCGATGCAGCAGATCGCGCGCACGCGTGGTTCAAGGACGAGAAGAGTGACTTTTTGTCGCTACTGAATGTCTGGAAATTTGCGGTGGAGTTGCGCGACGACGGAGGCCACAAAAAGCAGGTGCAAGCCTGCCGCGAAAAGTTTTTGAACTGGCTGCGGTTGCGCGAATGGCGGGATTTGCACGGGCAGTTGCGTGATTCGCTGCGTGATCTGAACTGGAACGTGGAAAGTCCAATGTCGAAGGAGCCACCGTTTTCGCTGTTGCACCGCGCGCTGCTGCCGGGATTGCTTGGCAACATAGGCGTCAAAAGCGACGAAGGCGATTTTTATCTCGGCGCGCGCGGCATCAAGTTCTATCCGTTTCCCGGTAGCGGTGTCGACAAGAAGGGCCTCAAATGGCTGGTCGCTGCTGAGCTGGCCGAAACCACGCGGCTGTACGCGCGAACGCTCGCCAGAATCGACCCGGACTGGATCGAGGCTGCGGCGGGCGACGTGCTTCAGAAGAATTACTTCGAGCCCAAGTGGGATCGCGCCAGCGGGCAAGTCATCGCGTCTGAACGCGTGTCGCTCTATGGCCTCACTATCGTGGCGCGACGGCGGATCAGCTACAGCCGTATCGCGCCGGTTGAAGCACATGAAATTTTTGCAAACGCGCTGGCGATCGGCGAGGTGGAAACGACCTCGGCGTTCTACGCCTACAACCTGAAACTGGTGAAGGACGTCCAGGCGCTGGAAGACAAAGCGCGGCGCAATGACGTGCTGGTGTCCGAAGAAACCGTGGCCGCGTTCTATAAGGCGCGAATTCCGGTCGACATTTCAACGCGGGCCGATCTGGAAAAGTGGCTCAAGGCCGGAGCCGAAACCGAGCTGAGCCTTGCGCCGACCGAACGCGCCGAACTGCGCGCGAGCCGCGATCAGTCGCTGCGGCTGTCGCGTGAGCAGTTGATGCGTCACGGAGCCGAGGCGATCACCGAGGAGCAGTTTCCGAAAAGCCTGAAGCTAGGCGATTTTGAAGTGCCCGTGAGTTACCGTTTCGAACCGGGTCATGTGATGGACGGCGTTACCGTACGCTTACCGTTGGCGCTCCTCAACGCGGTGGAGGATCGTTACGCGAGCTGGTTGATTCCGGGTTTGTGGCGCGAGAAGATTGCCGTGTATTTGAAGGCGCTGCCGAAAGCTGAACGCGGGCGCGTCCAGCCGGTCCCCGATACGGTAACGGCTTTCCTCGAACTTGCCACACCACGCGAGAAACCGCTCGCCAAAGCGATGCTCGATTTTCTCGGTGATTATCTGAATCTCAAGCTGCCCGCGAGCATTTGGGATCGCATTGAAATTCCGGCGCATCTGATGGTCAATTTCCGCGTGATGGACGGCGAAGGCAATGAGCTGGCGATGGGCCGCGATCTTGGCAAATTGCAGGACGAGTTGGGCCAGATTGCGCGGATGGCGTTTCAGGGCAGCGATGGCAATTTGACGGTGCCGACCGATATCGAAAAGACGGGTCTCATTGCGTGGACGATTGGTACGTTGCCTGATGGTATCCCGGTAAAACGCGCGGGTCGTACGGTCACTGCTTACCCGGCATGTGTTGACGAAGGAAAAAGCGTGGCGGTGCGTTTGTTCGAAACAGCGCGCGAGGCCGAGATTGCGCACCGCCACGGCGTCGTTCGACTCATTTCGCTGGAACTCAAAACGCAATTGCGCAACTTCGAAAAGGGCCCAAGTGGCTTCAATCAGAGTGCTCTGCAATTGAAAACGGCGATTGCTACCGACAAACTGCTCGCCGATTTTCTGGAGACACTAGCGGACCGCGCCATCGTTGGCGACGATCCGCTGCCGCGAGATGAGCGTGCCTATCGCGATCAGATTGCCCGCGCCAAGCAACGCATTCCCGTGGTGGCAGAAGCGCTCGGACGCACCATTGCGCAGGTTGCGGAAGCCTATGCCGCCTTGCAAGTGAGCATAAGGGCTGCCGGCCCGCGGGCCAATTCAGTAGTGACTGCACTTTCGCAAGGTCGTGATCGTTTGGTTCACACCGGATTTCTCGCCGCCACGCCGTGGGGGCAGCATCAACATTTGCCACGCTTTTTACGAGCGCTTGGCAAGCGACTGGAAAAGTTCGTGTCCATGCCCGCGCGTGAGGTGCGTCATGGGCAGGTGATGACGGCGTATTGGGCGCGCTGGCTGGCTGAAAAAGAGCGAACGGGAGCGACTGCGAGCGAAGCGTTACTTGGGTTTCGCTGGTTGATCGAAGAGTTACATGTGTCGCTGTTCGCGCAGGAATTGAAGACGCCGTTTCCCGTGTCCGCCAAACGTCTGGACAAGATATGGACGGAAACCGTCGTATCTGCGCCACGCGGTTAGGAAATTACTGATCCTGGTTGAACCCGAACACTATGACGATGTGCTAGATTGCGAATAGGTGACGTTTTTTGTCACCCGTCTCTGTTAATTGTGTCCTCGCCGCTCACCCAAAATGCCCGTTTGATGTCGTCAGAAACTGCAACCCCCACCCTGTCGGCGGTCACGATTTTCAACGCGTGCCGTGATCTGATGCTGCACCGCTGCAACTTGCAGATGGCCGCCGCGTTTGATCGACTCTCTGACATCCTCCTCGACAACGCCTCCAAAATTTACTCGCCGCGTGAAGTGGGCGTCATTCTTGATGCTCGCTCAAGCCTCTTGCGTTTGCGTGCCCAAATCGCCGAGACCTTCACCAGCGAACTCACGCTGCGGCTCAATAACCGCAAGCCCTGCCTGATTCCCACTGCGCCGACTAAAGCGTCGCAAGAGCTTTCGTTGCAGGCGGAAGAAGTGCTTGATGAATACGTTTCGGCGCGTGCTGTTGCGCGATCCATCGAGAGCACCTGCCTGAACGAATTGCCGATTTTTCACCAGAAAATCGCGTATCTCAAACATTCGCCAACGCTTAAACTCGACGAGGATCCGTTTTCGCCGCAGTCGATTGTCAGCGCGTTGCTGGAGTCGATGCAGTCGCTGCCCGATACCACCGCTGAAATTCGTTTGCAGTGGTTGCGTGGATTGTCAACGATTGGCGGCATCGGATTTAACGACGTTTATGCCGATCTAAACCGGTATCTGACTGACGTTGGCGTCGCCATTCAAAAGCCGCGTGCGATGCAGCGGCCGGGCCCGCAGTATCCCGGACATCAGGGTCACCCAGGGCAGCAAGGACAGCCGGGGCAACAAGGTCAGCCGGGTCAAGGTGGATACGATCAGCAGGGTTATCCGCAGCAGCAATATCCACAAGGCCAGGGCTATCCACAGCAGTACCCGCAGCAGTACCCGCAGTCGTTCGGGCCGGGTGGTCAGGGCAATCAGGGTTTTGGCGACCCGATGATGGGTTCCGGGCAGCCCGGCGACTTCACGCAGTTTGGACAGTACAACCAGTTTGGTGGTGCGCCAGATCAATTTTTTATGCAACCGGACGCGGTGCCGTTGCAGCAACTAGCAGCGAATCTGGTGTCGCTGGTGGATCGCCTTCAACATGTCGTTCCGGCGATTTCTGGCGGGCCAGCTGCCGCTGATCCTTCGCTGTCGGCGATGGTGCGCAACAAAGAAGCCATGCAAATCAGCGCGGCGCTGGGCTTCGCGGCCAATGGCGCATTCCGGTCGCCATTGATTGCTGGCGTTGACCGCAAACTACTCGCTTCACTAACTGACCTGCAACTGCGTCCAGATCAAGGCTACCCGAGTGCGGGTGGCGAAGGCGGCGGCTCGGGTGGGGCAGGCGGAGGTGGCGGTTCAGGCGGCGGCGCAGGCGTGCCAAGAACGGTGCTGCGCGAAGTGGTGCCCGGCTATGCATCGGGCGAAATTTCGGTACTTGATGCGACGACCACCGAGCTGGTGGCCATGTTGTTTGATTTCGTGCTCGCCCGCAAGGAGCTGCGCGACGAGATCAAAGTCTTGCTGGGTCGGCTACAGATTCCGATGCTGAAAGCGTCGATGGTGGATCGCGGGTTTTTCTCGCGAAAAAATCATCCGGGTCGACAACTGCTCAATCGCCTTGCTGATGCCGGTCTCGGGTGGGCTCCGGAAGATGGTTTGCAGGATCCGCTGTATCTGAAAATTCGCGATGTGGTCGATCACATCAACCGTGATTTCGTCGATGATCTCGGCATCTTCATGGAGGCCCTGGTTGACCTGGAGCAGTTCATCGCCGAGCAAGAGCTCGACGCCCGGCCCATCATCGAGGCCGAGACCGCCGAGGCGCAGGAAGCCGACCGTCACATTGCTGCCGTCAAGGAAGCAAAAGACACCGTTGACGCACGGATCGGTCAGCACGCGTTACCGGAGCAGGTTAAAGAATTTATCGAGGTGGCGTGGCAGCCGCATTTGCAGGACGCACTTCTGGAGCGCGGCAAAGACAGCGTTGAATTTTCAAAAGCGGTTGACGCGCTTGATGAGTTGATCTGGAGCGTTTCGCCAAAAGACCAGCCGACTGAGCGCGCGCAGTTGAGCCAGCGCGTGCCGTCGCTGGTGCGTCGCCTGCGTGAAGGATTGAAGTCGCTCTCGGACGAAACGATTGCGCCGTTCTTCGACAAATTGTTCGAGGTGCACTCAGGACTGCTTCGTGGCGCAACACCCGAATACGAAGAGCCCGCCGTTCTGCCGGAAGCGAGCAACGATACCTCGTTCGACCCGTTCCATGAACTGGTCAAGAACATCGAGCGCAATCAGTGGATCGAGATGAGCGACGAGAAGGGGGCGCTGACCTACGCCAAGCTCGCGTGGATCAGCCCGCAGGGGACGACCTATCTCTTCACGACGCGGCACGGACGCAAAGCCGCATCGTTGTCGCCCGATGAGCTGGCCACCTGGTTCCGTGACGACAAGGCCCGCATGATTGAGTCCGAGCCCATCGTGGATCGCGCGCTCGCGGGCATGTTCCAGACCGCGTAGTCGCGGCGGCTCGTCCGACTATGGCGACATTGGGCCTCATCGTGGTAGGCGATTTTGCGCTGGCTACGGGTTGCGATCAACACGTGAAATTTGTGACCTCCATGCTTGGCCGGGCGGGCCAGTCGCTTGCATGGGCGTGGTTCATTCCCGCAGATCGCGTGCAACTCGCCAGTGCGTTGCATGAGGCCTGGCAGCGACCCCATGTGGTGGCCTGCTTTGGCGGGCTGGGCAACGGCGTTGATGACAGCGTTCGCCTGACGATCAAGGCCCTGCAGACCGGGCGAGAACAGGTAGGCTTGTCTTGCCATGCGCAGAGCGAAAGCGACGGCGTTTTGACGTGTGCGAATACCACTTTTTTCCCGGGCCATCCCGAACAGTCGCATGCCGCGTTTGAGCGTTGGTGGTTGTCGCAACCGTTCGACGCCGATGCGCCCGCCACCGAAAGGGTTCTCTGGGCGTTGCCGGAATCGACTCATGCGGTCGATGCGCGTCGCAAGGTGAAGGCAGGCTATCCGACCGTAACGCAGCGCTTGACCGCTGCCGGCGATGGCGACGTGATGCTCACATTCACGGGGCCGAGCAAAGGCAAGGTGCAAGGGGCGCGCAAGGCGTTGCAGCGCGCGTTGACGGTTACCGGTTAGTGGCTCGGCGTGAGGTGACGCCGCGCACCAAATCGCCAACAAATCCCGGCCCGCGATACAGCATGCCGGTGTAAATCTGCACGAGGCTCGCGCCGATATCGAGCTTCCGTTGTGCATCGGCGACAGTCATGATGCCGCCCACGCCAATCACGGGCACGCGGCCCTTGCTGGCTTTGACCACCTGAGTCAACACAACGTCCGCTCTCGCTGTCAACGGTTTGCCGCTGAGGCCGCCAGCTTCCTTCGCCGCGACGTGTTTGGCAACGCCATCACGACTAATCGTGGTGTTGCTGGAAATGATCGCGTCTGCGCCTGCGTCGATGATGGCGGACACGACGTCGACAATGATTGCATCCTCAAGATCGGGCGCGATTTTTACGGCTATGGGTTTGCGTTTGCCGTGCGTTTTTGCAAGCTCATCACCTTCACGCACAATCGTTGACACCAGCGCGGCAACGGAATCCGGCGCTTGCAGATCGCGCAGATTTTTCGTGTTTGGCGACGAGATGTTGATTGTCACGTAATCAGCCGTTGCGTATACAGCCCGAAGCGCGATCAGGTAGTCGTCCACCGCGCGCTCAATCGGCGTCACAGCGTTCTTGCCAATGTTCACGCCGACAGGAGCCTGCGTGTCGCGGCATTGCAATCGCTTCACTGCTTCTTCAACGCCGCCGTTGTTGAAGCCAAGTCGATTGATGAGCGCCTCATGCTCAGGCAAACGAAACATGCGCGGCGTCGGATTGCCGGGCTGCGGCTTTGGCGTGAGAGTGCCGACCTCAATAAAACCAAAACCCAACTGCGCCAGGCCGCGCAAATGTTTCGCGTCTTTGTCGAGCCCTGCCGCCAGGCCAATCGGATTCGAAAAATCGAGCCCCATCACGCGAATCGGTTTCGGTGCAGGCAATGCACCCGCCCAAATGCGTGCCAATCCCAATGCAGCCTGTGCGTCGAGCGCGGCGAACGCAGCGTGATGAGCGCGCTCGGGATCAAGCGCAAAAAGTATCGGACGGAAAAGTGAATAGGCCATGCCGCTATTATCTCTGCCATGTCCCGACGCCTCACCTCTCCGCTAGTTTTCATCGCACTGCTGCTCTTCACTGCTTCCAACTTTGTCCTCGCACAGGATTACAAAGACCGCGCCGAATGGGCAGCGCTGAAAGCCGAGCTGGTTACCGAAAATAACTACGACGCGGCTGTGCTTGACGCCACCATTGCGCGGGTCAAGCGGCAGGACAAGGTGATCACCTACATGGATACGCCGATCCGAGCGCCAACGCCCTGGTACGTCTACTGGCCACGCCACATTGGCGGTGATCGTCTGCAACGCGGCGCGGATTTCATGCGCGCTAATCGAGCCAGTTTCGCGAGTGCCGAGCAAAACTATGGCGTGCCCGCACAGGTCGTGGCCGCGATCATTGGTGTGGAAACGGTTTACGGCCGCATGACCGGAAATTTCCGCGTGATTGATGCGCTGGCTACGCTGGCATTTGATTACCCGCGACGCGCCGAATTTTTTCGCGCCGAGTTGAAGGAGTTGCTGTTGCTGGCGCGCGAACAAAAGCGCTCGCCATTCGGCTTCATGGGCTCGTTCGCCGGTGCGATGGGCTGGCCGCAATTCATGCCGGGGAGTTATCGCAAATGGGCGGTTGATTTCGACAACGATCAGCGCATCGATTTGTGGAATTCCCCGGCTGACATCGTCGGGTCGGTCGCCTCGTTTTTAGCGGGCCACGGCTGGCAGCGCGGCGAGCCGGTCATGTTGCCGATTGCCACACCTAGCGCCGAAATCATCGCCAGCATCGACGGCGGTTTATCGCCACGAAAACCATTGCGGGAATTTCTGGCCGCTGGCGTCACCATCACCGCGCGCGACGCCGACGTTGTGCTGCCGTCAGAAGACGAATCGGTCGGGATCATCTCGCTCGATAACGTGGATGGGCAGAACGAATACTGGCTGACGTTTGAGAACTTCTACGTCATCACGCGCTACAACCGCTCAAGGATGTATGCGTCGTCGGTGTGGTCGCTGGCGTACGCGTTGAAGAAGGCGACGGCGACGCGCCAAACTGACGCAAAGTAGACAGCATTGGAATTATCAGCTTTTCGCTGTAAGCGAGACAGAATAGGCGCTAAAAACACTTTTTGCAATTAATCGATTTTTGGCAATTTAGCGCTGTAGCCCTTAACCAGAGGTTGTTTCATAGAAAAGCTGATGGTACGTGTTGAGTCACATCAAGGCATTCAGCGACATCAGCGTATCCGCTTCATGAATAGGCTTGTCGTCACGAATCCGAAGCATGCGCGGGAATCGCACGGCAATGCCGCTTTTGTGACGTGGGCTGAGGTTGATGCCTTCAAATCCGAGTTCAAACACGAGCGATGGTGCGACGCTGCGCACGGGGCCGAACGAGTTCACGGTTGACTTGCGAATCACCGCGTCAACCCGCTTGAACTCCTCGTCGGTTAGACCGGAATAGGCTTTGGCGAAGGGCACCAGTTGCAACTCGCCCGGCGGAAGCCCCGCCTTGATCGCAGCGACGACCGTTTGCGCCTCGTCCGCCGATTGCGGCGCGCGATTCCATACCGCGAAGGTGTAGTCGGTGTAGAGGCCTGCGCGACGGCCGTGACCCGCCTGGGCGTAGATCAGCACGCAGTCGATGGACATCGGGTCAATCTTCCATTTCCACCACGTGCCATCGTTCTTGGTGCGGCCGCTGCCGTAGCGAGAATCGCGCGCTTTCAGCATGAATCCTTCGACGCGGCGTTGTCGGCTTTCTTCACGCAATTGCGCGAGCGTTGCCCAGTCTGAAGCGTTCACCGTCGTCGATAGCGGCCAGTGACTCGCTGCGCACAACGCTTCCAATTTTTCACGACGCAATGACAGCGGTTGCTCACGCAAATCGGCGCTGTCGAACTCCAGCAAATCGTAGGCGAGCAATTGCACAGGCACTTCCGCCAGAATCTTTTTGCTCAACGTTTTGCGACCAATACGCTGCTGCAACAGATTGAACGGTTGCGGCACGTCGTCACCTTCGCGCATCACCAGAATTTCACCGTCGATCACTACGCCGTCCGGCAGCGTCTGCGCACGCTTCACAATTTCGGGGAAGCGATCGGTCATCAGCTCTTCACCGCGCGACCAGATCCACACCATGCCGCCACGCTTGATGAGCTGCGCACGAATGCCGTCGTATTTCCATTCGACGATCCAATCGCGTGGATCGCCGAGAAGTGAGTCAAACTTTTCAACCGGTTCGTTGAGCGCATGCGCCAGAAAAAACGGGTAGGGCGCACCGTCCGTTCGTTGCGATTGCGCGCCGTCACTTGCCGGTGCAACTGGCGCGATGAGTGCGGCGTACGCAGCGGTAGACGGCTGCGCATTCTTGTCGGTCCAGCCCATCAGGCGCAGCGCAATCGTTTTCGCATCTACACCGCTGAAATCAGCAAGCGCACGCGTCACCAGCAACTTCGACACTCCCACACGAAAGCCGCCACCAATTAATTTGGTCAGCAAAAAGCGCCGCTCAATATCAAGCATCTGCCAGTAACTTTGCAGTGTCGCCGACGCATCTTCTGGCGTCGCGCCGCGCATCGGCGCGAGGCGCGATTCAATCCACGTCGTCAGGCTCTCGTCGTCATCTCTGATGGGCGGCGGCAATACGAGCGCGATGGTTTCGGCGAGATCACCTACCGCCTGATAGCTCTCCTCGAACAACCATTCCGGCAGGCCGCTCGCTGCAAGCGCCGCGCTGCGTAACACTTTGGTCGGAATGCTTTGCCGTGGTTTACCGCCCGCCAGAAAGTACGTCGCCCAGGCCGCATCATCGTCCGGCGCGTTCTCGTAGAACGCCTTGAGGGCGGCGACCTTCTCGTTGGTGGACGTCGTTGCATCAATCGCAGCGAATAGCGCAGCAAACTGCTTCATGCTTGCACGATGGCCGTCGTTATCGCTGCTTCAGGCGCAGAATCGTCAAGCGCATCATCGCCGAATTCCGTGGCGAATGCGCGCGCATGCAAACCTTTTTCTTCAAGATAGCGCACCATCACCGGCACCGAACCATGCGTGACAATGACCTGCTCGCAACCCGTTGCTGCGATGGCGCTGTGTAGTCCAGGCCAATCGGCGTGATCTGACAGCACAAAGCCGCGGTCCACGCCACGGCGTCTTCGCGCGCCACGAAGCAGCATCCAGCCGCTAGCAAAGGCATCGCGATATTCGCCGAATCGCTTCATCCAGCTTGAACCGGCGACGGACGGTGGTGCCAGCACGAGCGCGCGTTTGAGCGACGCTTTATCCGCAACATCAGTCACCAATTGCGTGTCCGGCAATGCCACGCCGCTAGCTCGATAGGCCGCGTTCAGAACCTGCACCGCACCATGCACAACAATCGGCCCAATGGACGCATCAACGCCCGACAGAATGCGCTGCGCCTTGCCAAAACTGTAGCAATACAAAACGCTCGCCAAACCCTGCGCCGCATTGGCCGACCACCACGCGTTGATATCTGCAAATACGTCGGCATCATTGGGCCAGCGATAGATCGGCAACCCGAACGTGCTCTCGGTAATAAAGGTGTCACACGGCACGGCTTCGAACGGTGCGCAGGTCGCATCAGGCGCTGTTTTGTAATCGCCGCTGGCGACCCACACTCGCCCCGCGTGAGCCACGCGAACCTGCGCGCTGCCCAACACGTGCCCGGCCGGATGCAGGCTCACTTGAACGCCATTGATGGTGATCATTTCGCCGTACGTCAGCGTTTGCAAATCAATCGCGCCCAGCCGCGACCGCAACACATGCTCAGCGTCGCGCGAAGCCAGATAGTGCGCATGACCCATGCGCGCATGATCGGCATGCGCATGCGTGATCACAGCGCGATCAACCGGCCGCCACGGGTCGATATAAAAGTCTCCCGCCGGGCAGTACATGCCCTGTGGTCGTAACACAATCAGATCGGTGTCGTTGGCATGAACTGCAGCCACGGTAGTGAAAGCCTCTTAATCGAATGATAGAGCGGCCATTTTGCACGTAGCGTATCGCTCGCACCGTGCCGTGCGCAGCCATGCACGAAATCCCGAAAAGCACTAAGTTTAGGCTTCACATTTACGTCACCAACGAACAACCGCATGACAGTTCTTGGGCGTTCCTGGCAAAAAGGGGCTAAAAGCAGTGGCAGACATCTCTAAGCCCCGAGAGCCAGCCTGTGCGCAAATCTAAACCCAGTGTTGCTGCGACAAAAGAAAAGCCGAACGGCCTAAAAGTTATGGCGTGGTTCTGGCTCGGCTGGTTGGTCTTCTGGCTCGCAATCACCGCCATATCGCACTGGGTGAAACCGGAAGCGGCGAACGCGGTGGGCGGTGTCAATTCGCATGCTGCGGACACTGGCGTGAAGGCCGCCGCGTTGACCGTCTTCGCTAGCGATTTCGCGGGGGCTTTGCCGCCGGAGGTCACGAGCCGACTTAATTTCAATCTCGCGCAATTCGAGGAGGAAACGTCGACGCAAATTGCGTTGGCGATCTACCCGCAATTGCCCACGATCCCGGTTGAAGAATTCACCATCGCCGTGGCCGAGCAGTCGCAGCTCGGTCGCAAGGGGCTCGACAACGGAGCGATCCTGTCGATTTTCGCGAAGGACAAAGTCGCGCGGCTGGAGGTGGGTTACGGCCTTGAAGGCGTGCTCCCTGACGTTGAGGTGCGCCGCATGCTTGAATCGAATCTGGTGCCCGCTTGGAACGCGGGTGATCGCGCCAAGGCGGTGGATGACACGCTGTTAGCGGTCATGGCACTGGTGCGCGAGAGTTACAAAGCGCAAAAACTCCCGGGCATCCTGACTATTTTTTGGCGGCAGCTTCGGGTCGCAATTCCCAAGCTCTTGCATGGCGCACTGCCAAAGCTCGTCGCGGCAGGATGGGGCGCGCGGGTGGGCAGCTCGTTTTTTGGTGGCTTGATCATGACGCTGCTATGGATTTCGTTGCTGCAGTCGGGCCGATTCCTGCGCGACACATTTTTTGCTGCCGGAAACGCGGTGACGAACGATCGGACGGGCATTCCTCCCGCTGCGGAAAAGCCGAACGCGCCCCGAGGCGTGCTCCAGTGGCTCAATTCGCCAGCTTCACCGGGGTTCGCATCGCTCTATGACCTCATCAAAGTCGCGGCCGCCGTTGCTGTGCTGACTAGCGTGCTGATCGGTGTCGTCGTGACCGCGGGTGGCGGCGCTTTTGGTGGAGCGGGCTCGCTGTTACGATGGTGACAAAGTGTCAGCAGCTTTTCGCGATATGGGTTATTCCATATGGGCTAGCGCTTGAAAACGGCATTTATCGATAAATGAAGAAACAGGCTGCCAGCCCCAATAGAGTGGTGCTTTTATGGCAGAGCTGTACGTACCTAAACGAAGGACTTTGTCGCGACCTACGTCGCGATAAGAGAGACGTGACGAGTTGCGAAGACGGCGTCGCCACAGAATCGCGGAGAGAAGGACGTGCCGCTTAAACCGCCGCCGGATTGGCCAATCCAAACCGCGCCAAATCCACAGCAGGCTTGGCTATCCAGCCCTCAGCCTGATGCTCTGCGACCACGTTGGTGTAGATGCCGCCACGCACGTTCCAGCGCGCGGTGACTCGCGCGAACCTCGGTGAAATCGTAGCGACAATTTTGTCCAGCACATCGTTGGTGACTTTTTCGTGGAATGCGCCGATGTCGCGGAAGCTCCACATGTACATCTTGAGCGCTTTGAGCTCAATGCAAAGTTCGTCCGCGATGTATTCAATCGTGAAGTGCGCGAAGTCCGGCTGGCCGGTCAGCGGGCAATGGCAGGTGAACTCGGGAATCTGGATATGAATCAGATAATCCCGAGCCGGATGCGCGTTGGCGAAAGTGTCCAGCGTGGTTTGCGGTTGCGAGGGCTGGCTTGATTGACGTTCGGACATATTTTTCTTTGTGTTTTCAATGATTTAGCGAGAGATTGACGCCAAATTAGCGAGGTGCAGGGAGCACCTATAATCAACTTTGATTTTATCGGGTCGGGCGACGTCGCAGGCGTTGAACGACCACGAATTGCCCCTTCCGACCACCGTCCGTACTGAATGCGCCTTACTTCCATCAAACTCTCCGGGTTCAAGTCTTTTGTTGACCCGACCACCATCGCGCTTCCCGGTCAACTGATCGGCATCGTCGGCCCCAACGGTTGCGGCAAATCCAATGTGATCGACGCCGTGCGCTGGGTGCTGGGCGAGAGCAAGGCCTCTGCGCTGCGCGGCGAGTCGATGGATGACGTGATTTTTAACGGTGGCGGCGAGCGCAAACCGGTGGCGCGTGCCAGCGTTGAGCTCGTTTTCGATAACAGCAGCGGTCGGGCAGCGGGGCAGTGGAGCCAGTACGCAGAGCTGTCGGTCAAGCGCGTGGTGCAGCGCGATGTTGGGTCGAGCTACTACCTGAACAATCAGGCGGTTCGTCGTCGCGATATTCTTGACGTGTTCCTCGGCACCGGCCTTGGGCCGCGCGCTTATGCCGTGATCGAGCAGGGCATGATCTCACGCATTATCGAGGCGAAACCCGAAGAGCTGCGCGTATTTCTCGAAGAAGCGGCGGGGGTGTCGCGCTACAAAGAGCGGCGCAAGGACACCGAAGGCCGACTCTCTGACACCAAAGAAAATCTGTCGCGTGTCAACGATATTCAGGTTGAGCTGACTACGCAGGTTGAGCGGCTGGACGGGCAGGCGAAAGTCGCCGCGCGTTATCGTGAGCTTGAAAAAGAAAAGCTTGAGAGTCAAGCGCTTTTGTTTGCGCAGCGTCGTGATGACGCTGTGCGTCAACGCGAAACCGCCGTGAAAATTCTCGGTGAAACTGAGATGGCGTTGCTGTCAAAAGAAACCGATCTTCAGGCGCTGGTGACACAGCTCGAAGGCTTGCGCCAGGACGTTTTCACCAAGAACGACGCACAGCACACGGCGCAAGGCGCGTTCTACGAAATCAACTCCGAGGTCACGCGTACCGAGCAGCAGCTCTCGTTCGAGCGCGAGCGTGCGCAGCGTGTGGCGGCTGAAGTTGAGCAGCGTCAGGGCCGCCTGGTCGCCGCGCAAGAGCAGTCCGTGCAGCTCGCGGAAGCGGTGGCGGATGCCAATGATGCGGTCGCCGTCGCATCGGTCAAACACGCCGATCAAAAGGAATTTGTTGACGTTGCCAACGTCGCGTTGCCGATTGCGGAATTGGCGCTGCGTACCGCGTCGACCGCGCTGACCGACATTCAACAATCGCTCAATGCGATTGACAGCGAAGCGCAGTTGTCGAACCTGAAAAAAGCCAACGCCGAAAAAGGCATCGCGCAATTTCAGGCGCGCCGCATGCGTCTTGAGCAGGAGAAAGATCGTCTCAACGCGCCGGAAGACGCCGAGATCATCGAGATTGACGAGCAGCTTGACGGTGAGCGCGCAGAGCTTGAAGCTGCGGAGCAAATGGCGCAAGAAGCGGAGGCCGCTGCGACGCACGCCGATGAGGAGCGCGGGACGCGTCGCGCTGAACATGAGCAGGCTTCGCGGCGCTACAGCGAGCTGAAATCGCGCGAACAGGTGATCGCGGGCGTGCAAGCCAAATTTGATAATCGCGGCGAAGGGCAATTAGCGCAATGGCTTGAGCGCCATGCGATTCGCGGCGACAAGTTCTGGTCAAAATTGACGGTTGACGCGGGTTGGGAAGACGCAGTTGAAGCGGTACTTCGTGATCGCTTGAATGCGTTGCCTGTAGCGTCGCTGGACGAAGCTGCGGCGCTGCCGGTGCCCCCTGCACGGGTGACGGTTTTCGCCAATGCTTTCGGCGCTGTTGTTCACGCAGAAGCCGTTCCCGGAAGATTGCTCGCTCATGTGAATTCGCAGGATGCGGCTGTCTTCACGGCAGTCGCGAACTGGCTGCACGGTGTGCATGCAGCGCAAAGTCTGGCCGAAGGATTGGCGCAACGCGCGAGCCTTGCCGCTGGCGAAGTGATCGTCACGCGCGAAGGTCATCTCATCGGCATCAATAGCGTGACGTACTTCGCGCCGGATGAGGCGGTGCATGGCGCGATTGCGCGGCAACGTGAACTCGCTGAGATTTCGGCTGCGCTTGCTGCGGCACAAAGTGCTGCTGGCAAAGCAGAAACAGCGTTCGTGACGGCCGACAAAAGATATCAGGATTCACGCGTGTTGGCGACCCAGCAACGCGGCGCGATTGTCAGCGTGCAGCGTCGCGTTCATTCGCTGGAAGTCGAACGTCTGCAATTGGAGCAGGCACGTGCTCAGGCCACCGAGCGCACGCTGCAAATCACGAACGAACTGGCTGAAATTGCCGAACTTGTTGCCGCTGAAACCGAGCATGTGCAAACGCATATCGAAGCGATTGCGATTGCTGACGAAAAGCGCACCAGCGCTCACGGTGAACGTGAAGTCAAACGCGGCGTGCGTAACGAAGCTGACGTCGCGTTGGTCAAGGCTCGAGAAGCGTTGCGCGCAGCAGAAATCACCTTGCGTGACGCGATGTATGGCGAACGTGCCGCGCAAGATCGCGTGCAGGAACTGTCACGCCGCATCGCCAGCAATCAGCAGCAGATGAAAGAGCTGGAAGCCGACGTCGCGCGGCTTCAGGGCGAACAGAAAAGCATTCTTCTCGATCCGCTTGAACAGAATTTGCAGGCGCAGCTCAATGTGCGCGTCGAGCGCGAAGCATTGCTCAAAGCGGCTCGCGAGGCGGTGGACGCGGCGAATGCGGCGCTGCGCGCATCCGACGAAGCGCGTCTTTTGATTGAGCGTGATCTGGAGCCGATTCGCAAACGCATCGAAGACGCACGTCTCAGGCAGAACTCCGCTGAGATCAATCTGGCGCAATTTGACGAGCAACTAGCCGCGCTCAAAGTGGATGCAGAATGGCTCGCCAACGCGCTGGAAAAAGCACCACGTGCGGCTGAGCTTCAGCGAACGGTCGCTCGCGTTGAGGCCGAAATCGCACAACTCGGTGCCGTGAATCTGGCCGCACTAGATGAACTGAAACAAGCCTCCGAACGCAAGCTTTATCTTGATGCACAAGCGGGTGATTTGTTTGAAGCGGTGCATACACTGGAAGACGCGATCCGCCGTATTGACCGCGAGACGCGCGCGCAATTGCAGGACACTTACAACAAGGTCAACGAGCAATTCGGTCGCCTGTTCCCGATTCTTTTCGGCGGTGGTCAAGCCAAGCTCGTATTGACGGGAGACGAAATTCTTGACGCGGGCATTCAGGTGGTCGCTCAGCCCCCAGGCAAGCGCAACGCGTCGATTCAACTGCTTTCCGGTGGTGAAAAAGCGCTAACCGCAACGGCGCTGGTGTTCGCGCTGTTCCAGTTGAATCCTGCACCTTTCTGCTTGTTGGATGAGGTCGACGCGCCGCTCGATGACCCGAACACCGAGCGCTTCTGCCGCCTCGTGCGGGAGATGTCGGCAAACACGCAGTTCCTGTTTATTTCACATAATAAAATCGCTATGGAAATGGCGGAACAGCTCATCGGTGTCACCATGAATGAGCCAGGGGTTTCACGAATTGTCGGGGTGGATGTGTCGGCTGCGCTGCGTATGGCAGAGGCCGCTTGAGGTGAGGTACCCGTGAATAATTTTGACCGGATAGTCCAATCATGAACGCCCTTCAAATTGGTTTAATCGCCGTCGGAGCGCTGGTCGTTGCCGTCCTTTTCCTGTGGCAATGGTGGCAATCGCGACGCGCGCAGCAGCCGGCCAAGGCGGCGACACCGGTGCGACCTTCGATGTCGCCCGATCAATCGCCTCGCGTGTCGCTGCGGCCTTCGCCGGTTTATGTCGATGAGCCGGACAAGGCGCCAGTAGCTCGTGTCGAGCCGACGATGGATGTCGAAAGCGCTGGCGTATGGACGCCGCGTGTAAGCCCCGCACCTGCGCCGCACGTTGTCGCCGATATGGAGCCTGACTTTGCTGTGGTGCTTTCGCCTGAGGGTGCGTCACCTGCCATCGAGCCGGAGCATCACGAAGCTCCGCTGGTTGCAGCACCGGTGGCACCTCGGCCGAAGCTCTTGTCGGAGTGGCCGTTTGACGAACGTCTTCATGTTCACGCCTCGGTGGTGAGCTTGTCTGGCGGGCCTTTCGATGCAGCGCCGTTTGTGTCGGCTGCGGGTCGTGCTTTGGCGTGGGTGCGCCTGTTCCGGCAAAGTCCCTGGGAGAGCTTTGATCCTGCGAATGTGGGTTCGGTGCAGCAATTGGCGCTTGCGTTGCCGCTGGCTTCGCGTGCGGGTCCGATTGAGGCGCAGGACATGGACGAGTGGTGTTTTGTGCTGACTGAGCTTGCTACTGCGCAGGGTTGCGAGGCGCATTTTCACGGCTTTCGCGATGGCCCTGCGCGAGCGGCAGAACTCGACAGCTTTCTGGCAGCCATTGACATTATCCCGGTCGCGTATCTGGTTAAAAAAGACGGTGGTCACTGGCCCGGCACGCGGTTGCGCGGCACGCTGGAAGCCAATGGTTTCCGCTTACAGTCCGACGGTCGCTTTGCGTATCACGAGGTGGAGTCAGACGCAGTGATCTTTCACATGGTCGATGGTTTCGAGCGTCCTTTCACGCCTGAGCGCTTGCGCACCGAAAATTTTACGGCGCTGCGCTGCACGCTGGAACCCGTTCGTTTGAAGCAGCCGCTGGTTCGTTTTGATATGTACCGGCAGAGCTTGCGCGCGCTGGCGAAATTGCTCGAAGCCGATCTGAAAACCAGCGAAGGCGACGCGCTCGATGACATTCAATTTACATCGACGCGTGATGATGTGAAAACTGCGATGGACGCGCTCGTCAACGCCGGGATTGCGCCCGGTTCCGACACCGCTCGCTCGCTGTTTTACTGAGCACCGCAACGGTGTTTGCCGACGAAGTGGCGTTCAAGCGTGCTCTCGAATTGCGCGATGCTTTAGCCGAGGCCAATCGTCGCTATTACGAGTTGGACGATCCGTCGATACCTGACGCCGAGTACGACCGATTGTTTCGTGAACTGCAGGCGCTGGAGTCACAGTATCCCGAGTTACTCACAACAGATTCACCGACCTTGCGTGTCGGTGGCGCGGCGCTTGATGCATTTCCCTCGGTGCGGCATGCGATTCCGATGCTCTCGATTCGTACCGAGACGGATGTCACCGTCGCCGGAGCTCGTGCATTCGATGCGCGGGTGCGCAAAGAGCTGAAACTCACGGAATCTGACCCGCCCGTTGACTATCTCGCTGAACTTAAATTTGATGGGCTCGCGCTGTCGCTGCGTTACGAAAATGGCATGCTGGTGCGCGCCGCAACGCGTGGCGATGGCGAGACGGGCGAAGAGGTGACGCAGAACGCGCGCACCATTAAATCGGTTCCGCTAAAGCTGCGTGGCAACCATCCGCCCGCAGCGCTCGAAGTGCGCGGTGAGGCGTTCATGACGCGCGCTGATTTTGACAAGTACAACGACAAGCAGCGCTTGGCGGGGCTACCGACGCTGGTCAATCCACGCAACGGTGCGGCAGGCAGCATTCGCCAGCTTGATCCCAAGCTTGCGGCGGCGCGTCCGTTGTCTTTCTTCGCCTACGGATTGGGCGAAGTGTCCGGCTGGACGCTGCCACCTTCGCAATCAGCGCTGCTCGATGCGCTTGCTGAACTCGGCGTGCCAGTCAACGCGGATCGTCGCCTGGTGTCTGGTCCCGATGCGCTGGCGGGATTTCATGCGGATATTGCAACGCGTCGCGACGCGCTCGGCTTTGATATTGACGGTGTCGTTTACAAAGTTAATCGTCGTGACTGGCAGGAGCAACTGGGCTTCGTCACGCGCGAACCGCGTTGGGCCGTAGCGCACAAATTTGCGGCGCAGGAAGAAATTACGCGCGTGCTGGCGATAGAGGTCCAGGTGGGGCGCACGGGTGCGATTACACCGGTGGCGCGGCTGGAGCCGGTGTTCGTGGGTGGCGTGACGGTGTCAAACGCGACGCTGCATAACCTCGATGAAGTTCGCCGCAAGGACGTTCGTGTCGGCGATGCGGTGATCGTGCGTCGTGCTGGAGATGTGATTCCCGAAGTCGTGCGTGTAGTGCTTGATCGTCGGCCTGCGGACACGATTGAATTTGTGCTGCCATCGAACTGCCCCGAGTGTTCGTCGCCCGTTGAGCGACCCGAGGGCGAGGTAATTGCGCGTTGCACTGGTGGCATGATTTGTCCGGCGCAACGCAAAGGCATGTTGCTGCATTTTGCACAGCGGCGTGCATTGGATATTGAAGGGCTCGGCGACAAGCTGGTCGAGCAATTAGTCGATGCCGATCTGGTTCATGAGGCGGCTGATCTCTTCGCGTTGACGCAGGAGCAATTGGCCGGGCTTGAACGAATGGGCGAGAAGTCGGCGGCCAGCGTGATCATTGAACTCGGCAAAGCTAAACAGGCCGAGCTGCATCGCTTCATTTTTGCACTCGGCATTCGGCATGTGGGTGAGACGACGGCGAAGGATCTGGCACGCCATTTCCGCAGCATCGAAGCGGTGATGAACGCGGACGAAAATGCGCTGCTTCAGGTGCATGACGTTGGCCCCATCGTCGCCGCCAGCATCCAGCATTTTTTCGCCAATGCGAACAATCGAACAGCCGTCGAACGTCTGCTCGCTTGTGGTTTTGAGTTCGCGCCGATCGCCGAGCCCGTTGCGCTGCTGGAAACAGTTGCGGGCAAGACGTTTGTGCTGACCGGCACACTGCCCACGCTCAAACGTGAAGACGCTAAGGCGATGATCGAAGCTGCGGGTGGTAAGGTGTCCGGCTCGGTGTCGAAGAAGACAAACTATGTGGTCGCCGGCGCTGAAGCAGGCAGCAAGCTTGACGACGCTAACCGTCTCGGCGTGACGGTGCTCGACGAATCACAATTTCTAAATTTACTGAGTTCAAACTAAATATGTCCGCTCCTCGTCGCATTCGAAAAGCCGTTTTCCCTGTTGCCGGGCTAGGTACCCGTTTTTTGCCCGCGACCAAGGCGATGCCGAAAGAGATGTTGACGGTGGTCGACAAACCGCTGATTCAGTACGCAGTAGAAGAGGCGGCCGCTGCGGGCATCACCGACATGATCTTCATTACAGGGCGCAACAAGCGGGCGATTGAGGATCATTTCGACCGTGCTTACGAACTTGAAAATGAGTTGGCACGCGCGGGCAAACAGAGCCTGCTTGACGAACTCGCCGCCGCTGTTCCATCCAACATCAACTGTATTTTTCTGCGTCAGGGCGACGCGCTGGGTTTGGGCCACGCTGTTCTTTGCGCGCAACCGGTCGTGGGGGACGAGCCGTTCGCGGTCATCCTCGCCGACGAGCTCATCAGGCCGACGCTTAACGGCCCGGGGGCACTAGGCTCCACCGCACAGCTTTGCGACGTGCATGGCCGCTTGTGCAGCGACGGCGGGGCCGTTATCGGCGTCAATCACATGCCGGGTGATTCGATCTCGCGGTACGGCGCGATCAAAATCGCTGAGACGATTGCCCACGCGGATGGCGACGCCATGCGCCTCTCCGGTTTCGTTGAAAAACCGAAACCCGCCGATGCGCCATCACAATTCGGCGCGATTGGTCGCTACGTGCTTCCTGCGCGTATTTTCGAGCACTTGAAACACATCAAACGCGGGTCGGGCGGCGAGATTCAATTGACCGACGCCATCGCTTCGCTGATGGCCGACCAGCCTGTGTATGCCGTAGAAACCGTGGGTCGTCGCTACGACTGCGGCACCAAGCTCGGGTATCTTGAAGCGACGGTGAAGCTCGGGCTTGAGCACACCGAATTTGGCGATGAGTTTGCGCGATTCCTGCGGGAACAGCTTTAGGCTGTCGCCCAGATTTGTCGTGGACTGACTTGCATTTTTAGTGAAAGTCGACTTTCGCCTATTTTCAGGATTTTAGTCCGCTAGCCCCGGTGCAGCCGTCACCTTTCGTCAGAAAAGTAAAAAGCTGTTGTGCGTCTTGCGATTTTTTCGCCAGTAGTCGACATTAATCGCCGGATGAAGCCATAGCCACTTCGCGCGTACCCTTGCAGATCAACCCGCATTTGCTTTTTTTCGTAAACGCGAACGGTTCGCATTTCTGTATACTTCACCAATCGTTTTTAGCCGGATCCCCGCACGTCTGCGGGATTGATTGATGCAACAAAAATACGCCTTTTTAAGAACGGATTCATGGGTTCGTACGGGTCTGGTCGCGATCGCTGCGGTTACCGCGCTGACGTGCCTCAACGCTCGCGTGCAGGCGCAGGACAAGGTGCTGAATCTTTATTCAGCGCGGCACTACAACACCGACGACGCGCTGTATTCGGATTTCACCAAGGCGACAGGCATCAAGATCAACCGCATTGACGGTGGCGAAGACACGTTGCTGGCGCGGATCAAGGCCGAAGGTGCCAACTCGCCCGCCGACGTGTTTTTGACGGTGGACGCGGGTCGCCTGTGGCTAGCTGATCAGGAAGGTGTGTTTGCGCCGATTCAGTCGGCGGTGCTCAATGAGCGCATTCCTGCAGCGTATCGTCTGGCCAGTGGCGCCTGGTTTGGTTTCTCGACGCGCGCCCGCGCCATCCTCGTCGACAAACTGAAAATCAAGCCCGGTGAAATCACCACCTACGAAGATCTGGCCGACCCGAAATGGAAGGGTCAAATCTGCACGCGCTCCGGCTCGCATGTGTACATGCTTTCGCTGTTGTCATCGATCATCGAGCATGACGGTGCGGCCAAGGCTGAAGCGTGGGCGAAAGGCGTGAACGCCAATCTGGCGCGGCAACCCAAAGGCGGCGACACCGATCAGATCAAGGCGGTTGCGGCTGGCGAATGCTCGATTGCGCTGGCGAACACGTACTACATTGCTCGCATGATCAAGTCCGGCAAGCCCGACGAACGCGCCGTGATGGAGCGGCTGCGTGTGGTGTGGCCGAATAGCGCCGGTCGCGGTGTGCACATGAACGTGTCCGGCGGCGGTGTGCTCAAGAATGCGCCGAACAAGGAGAACGCGATCAAATTCTTGGAATACCTCGCAAGCGATCAGGCGCAGGCTTACTTCGCCAACGGCAATAACGAATGGCCCGTGGTGCCAAGTGCGCGCGTGAAAAACGAAGCGCTTGATTCGTTGGGCAAATTCAACCCTGATCAGGTCAACATCGTCGCCCTCGGCAAAAACCAGCGTCAGGCGCAGGAAATTGTGAATCGCGTGGGGTTCAAGTAAATCCAGTGTCGAACGTTTTTTAACGCGACATCTTTTTAAAAGACATTTTTCTATCTTTAAATCGTATTTATTTTTTTAAAAGCCATAAATAAGTCTTTTATTTAAATTGCACTTAGAGCTATAATTAATTCTCTTATCGATGTTTTATCGATTTAAGGAGGTAATTATGTCTACAGTGGTTATTGGATCAATTCAACCAGATAGCCATTCCACGACCGAATGGGAGCGCTATCTGGGCGAGCAATTCCGCGCCATGCGAATTCGTGCCGGGGTGGAGCAGGCAGTGCTCGCGGAGCGCGCCGACGTCAGCACGGGTGCCATCAAAAATCTGGAGTCTGGCAAGGGCTCCTCGCTCAAGACGATGATCAAGATCGTGCGCTGTCTCGGGCGAACGGATTGGCTGGAATCACTGGCTCCGCAAGTCAGCGTGAGCCCGATGCAGATGCTCACCGCCGCACGTCGAACCGCGCCGCGTCAGCGCGTTTCAAAGCCGCGCAACGTGTCCACGATTCACGCGTAAATCGGCGTGTACAACGCGGTTGACTTGATCGAAGTTCGTGCGTGGGGCGCGACTGTCGGCGCGGTGACGCTGGAGCCCCGTCTTGGGTATTACGCGTTTGAATATGCATCGGCATGGCAAGCGCGCGGCATTGAACTCGCGCCGTTGACGATGCCGCTTTCACAATCGACGTACATATTTCCATCGCTTCCGGAAGCAACCTTTCAACGTTTACCGGCGTTGCTTGCGGATGCCTTGCCGGACGATTTTGGTAACGCACTGATTGACGCCTACCTCGCTCGTGCTGGCGTCGAGCGCAACGCCATCATGCCGCTGGATCGGCTCGCCTACATGGCTGCGCGCGGTATGGGCACGCTGGAGTTTCGCCCCGCGCGTGGCCCACGACACACGAAGCCCACGGCCATCGAACTCTCGGAGTTGGTCACCAGCTCGCGGCGGGCGCTCGCCGGAAAATTTGAGGGTGATCGCGCGACCGAAGCCGCGATTTTGAATCTGATTCAGGTCGGCACGTCCGCAGGCGGCGCGCGTGCGAAAGCCGTGATCGCATGGAACCCATCGACAAACGAAATTCGCTCAGGCCAACTGCCCGCCGCGCCGGGGTTCGACTACTGGTTGGTCAAGCTCGACGGCGTTGGCCGCGATAGTGAACTCGGCACCGGCGGCGCCTATGGCCGCATCGAATTCGCGTACTCGCTGATGGCGAAAGCGGCTGGCATCGACATGGCCGAATGTCGCCTGCTCGAAGAAAACGGCCGCGCCCACTTCATGACGCGTCGCTTTGATCGGCAGGACGGCGAAAAAGTCCACATGCAAACGCTCTGCGCTATGCAGCAGCTCGATTACAAGCAGCGCGGCACGCACGACTACAACCAGTATTTCCAGACCATTGCCGCGCTCGGTCTGGGCGCGGACGCGCTGGAGCAGGGCTTTCGGCGCATGGTGTTTAACGTGCTCGCCGCGAACTGCGACGATCACACCAAGAATCTGTCTTTCCTGCTGCCGAAGAATGGCAAATGGAAGCTGTCACCGGCCTACGATGTGACGCACGCGTTCAACCCCAAAGGCGAGTGGACGTATCAGCATCTGATGTCAGTGAATGGGCGCTTCAGCGGCATTACGCGAGACGATCTGTTTGCCGTCGGGGATCGCTTCTTAGTACCGCGATTTCGCGAGGTGATTCGCGAGGTTTCTGCGGCGGTCGCGCAGTGGGGGGATTTTGCGAAAACGGCGGGTGTACCTCAGCGAGAGGTCGCAGCGATTACGGCCGATTTTCCGAAAATCTAATTTCTCGTTTGAACCCCAATACCGTTCGCTTGAGAACCAAGAACCGAACCGCCCCTGTAGGAGCGGCTTGCCGCGACCCAGCGTGGCACAGCTTAATCCGTTGCTTACAGCAAGCTTGGTCGCGGCAAGCCGCTCCTACAAGAACCAAGATTTTTCGCCTAAACGAACCGTATTTTGTCGGCCCTCTTCTTCCGGGAGAGAGGGGGAAAACCGCTGGTCAGACCTTCCGCGCCGCCTCAATCAGCGCGGCCAATTTGGCATGCGCCTCACGCGGGCTCAAATCGTCGGCGTCCAGCGCGGCCAACTCAGCGAGTAACGGCGACGGGGCAGTAACCGCTTCAACTGGCGCGGCGACCGAGGCAAACATATCCGCCTGTGGCGCGTGGTGAGTACGCTCTTTCTCCAGCCGTTCCAGCTCGCGCCGTGCATCGCGAATCACCTCGGCGGGCATTCCAGCAAGCTTCGCTACATCGATCCCGTAACTGCGGCTCGCGGGTCCGGCTTTTACCTCATGCAGGAAGACGACTTTGTCGCCGTGCTCAACGACGGAGACGTGTTGATTCACGCAGGTAGCGAAATCGTTGGCGAGTTCAGTCAGCTCGAAATAATGGGTGGCGAAGAGCGTCAGGCTTTGCGCTTTGTTGATGAGGCGGCGCGCAATGGCGGTGGCCAGCGCGAGGCCGTCAAACGTAGACGTGCCGCGACCAATTTCATCAACGATGACGAGTGAATTTGGAGTGGCGCGTTGCAAAATGGCGGCGGCTTCGGTCATCTCGACCATGAAGGTGGATCTGCCTGAAGCCAGATCATCGCTGGCGCCAATGCGCGTGAGCAGGCGATCAACCGGGCCAATCGTGGCCAGATTCGCCGCGACGAAGCAGCCCGCGTACGCCATGATCACGGCTAGCGCGGCTTGTCGCATGTAGGTGCTCTTGCCGCCCATGTTCGGGCCGGTGAGGATCACGCAGACGCGCTTGCTGTCGAGACGTAAATCGTTCGGGATGAATTGATCGACCAGCGATTCGATGACCGGATGGCGCGCACCGCTGAGTTCAAGGCAGGGCAGGCTCGTGAAATTAGGACGCGAGAGTTTGAGCGTTTCGGCGCGCTCGGAAAAATTGGCGAGCACGTCGAGTTCGGCGACGGCAGCACCCGCGCGACGGAAGGCATCGAGCGCAGGTGCGAGCAGTTGCAGTAGCTCTTCAAACAAACGCTTTTCCATCGCTAGCGCCCGGTCGTTCGCGGCGAGTGCTTTGTCCTCAAAGGCTTTGAGCTCAGGCGTGATGTAGCGCTCTACGTTTTTGAGCGTTTGTCGGCGCTTGTATTCGACCGGCACTTGACCCGTATAGCTCTGCGAAATTTCGATGTAGAAACCGCTGACGCGGTTGTATTCGACCCGCAGATTCGGGATGCCGGTGCGCTCGCGCTCGGTGGCTTCCATCGCGGCCAAAAACGTACTGCTGTCGTGTTGAATCGCGCGCAATTCGTCGAGATCGGGGCTGTAGCCGCCGGCAATCACGCCGCCGTCGCGTACGACCAGCGCGGGCTCGTTCATCACGGCGCGTTGCAAAAGCCACAACCACTCGGGTTCGATGCTGATGGCGTCACTCAAGCGGTTGAGCGTTTCGTTGTGACACTTTGCCAATGCTTCGCAAATGCGTGGCAGCATGGCGAGTGTGGCGCGCAAACCGGCCAACTCGCGCGGGCGAACGCTGGCCATCGCGATGCGGCTGGCGATCCGTTCGATGTCGGAAAGACCACGCAGGAAATCCTGCATCTGCGCGAAGTTGACCACCTGGTTGCGGGCAAGGGCGTCGACTGCTTCGTGCCTCGACCGTGCGAGCGCCTGATCGCGTGGCGGCTCGCACAAGAGTGCGCGCAGCAGGCGCGAACCGGCTGCGGTTTCGCAGCGGTCGAGCAGGGACAGTAAAGTCGGTTCTGCCGCGCCGGAAAGCGTTTGCGCTATTTCCAGATTACGTAGCGTTGCAGCATCCATTTCCAGCGATTCACTGCCGCGCTCGACGTGCACCGTGGACACTGGCAGTCGAGTGCCGCCGCTGACCAGCCGGACGAAGGCGAGCCCGGCACCGACGGCGTTAATCGCCAGAGGCACGCGCTCAACGTCGAGGTGCGCGATGGTTGTGGTGCCCAGCGCCTGCGTCAGCTCGTCGCTAGCGCGGGTCGGCGTGAATTCGTAATCCGGCCGCGCGCGCAGCATGAAGCCATCACCGAGCAATTCGCGCAGGGCGACCGCTGTCGTTTCCGCGTGAACGATCTCAGCCGGGTCTTTGCGCGCCAGGTAGACAGCGAGCTCGGCGCGTTGCATGTCGCGCAACACCAGCGTCCCCGACGACGCGTTGATCAGCGCGACACCAGCGCGCGCATTGTCGAGCGTCACGGCGGCCAGAATCGTCTCTTTACGCGGATCAACCAGCGTGGAGTCAGTCACCGTCCCCGGCGTCACGATACGGGCCACCTTGCGCTCTACAGGCCCCTTGGTGAGGCCGGGGACACCCACCTGCTCAACGATAGCTACCGTGATTCCCGCGCGCACCAGACGGGCCAGATAGCCGTCAATCGAGTGAAACGGCACCCCCGCCATCGGAATCGGCGCGCCGTCCGATTCGCCGCGCGCCGTCAGCGTGATGTCAAGGAGCTTCGCGGCGTGCCGCGCATCATCAAAAAACAGCTCGTAAAAATCCCCCATCCGGTAGAGCACGAGCTTGTCCGGGTGCTCAGCTTTGAGCGCCAGATACTGCAGCATCATGGGGGTGTGGGCCATTTTTCTTAGAACCAGCTTTACTGTGAAATCGCCGCTGAACAGGGGTTAGGAGGCGGAAACGCTATTTGTCAATAAATTAAGATATGACGGTTCAGCCCCCGTGCAACGGTCATGTCAGCCAAAAGTTGATTCTTTGTTCACGGTTGCCCGACACTGTGGGAGCGGTTTTACCGCGATAGCCTCTGGTAGATGGGATTCGCGGTAGAACCGCTCCCACAAAGGGATAGGGCGCTGCGGCTGCCGCTATTTCTTCTGCAAAGTCGTCAGCATTTCCGCAAAAATCTTCGGCGTGCCCGCTACGATGGAACCTGAATCCATGTAGCTGTCTTCACCGTCAATACCGGTCACCAGTCCACCCGCTTCCAGAATCATCAGCGCGCCAGCCGCCATATCCCATTGGTTCAGTTTCATCTCCCAGAAGCCGTCGTAGAAGCCCGCCGCAACGTAGGCGAGATCAAGCGCAGCGGAGCCCGGGCGGCGCAAACCGGCCGTCTTCGGCATCATGTTTTTGAGCTGCGTCACATAGTCGTCAAACGCCGCGCCATCGCGGAACGGGAAGCCCGTACCAATCAGCGCGTCACGTAGTTTGAGCGTCTTTGAAACCCGCATGCGGCGGTTGTTCATATAGGCGCCAGCCCCGCGCGACGCCGTGAACAGGTCATTGCGATTCGGGTCGTAAATCACGCCCTGCGACAGCTTGCCTTTCTCCTGCAGCGCAATGGACACGCAGTACGTCGGCATGCCGTGCAGAAAGTTCGTGGTGCCATCGAGCGGGTCGATAATCCAGATGAAGTCGCTGTTCGGGTTGCCGCGCGTGGCGCCCGTGCCTTCCTCGGCGATGATGCCGTGATTGGGATAGGCGCCCAAGAGCGTATCTACAATCGCGGCTTCTGCGTTGCGATCAATCTCGGTCACAAAGTCGCCAGGACCTTTGCTGTCGATGGTGAGGCGATCAAGATTGCGGGCACCGAATTGAATGATTTCGGCGGCTTCGCGTGCGGCTTTTACCGCCGTGGTCAACATCGGATGCATGGGAGACTTCTAAATGGTGGGAAAGAGCGTGAGTCAGAGCGACACTAACGAGCGAAGCGGCGCACCAACGGTATCGCCTGATTTTAATCCGCTCGATCAAATCGCGGTCGTGCTCTCGCATACCTCGCATCCCGGCAACATCGGCGCGGCAGCGCGCGCCATGAAAACGATGGGATTGACGGACCTGCGTCTGGTCAATCCGCGTGAATTTCCGAACGAGGTGGCGACCGCACGCGCGGCTGGAGCGGTTGATGTGCTGGACGCAGCGCGAGTCTTCACAAGCCTCAATGCGGCAATTGCCGACTGTGTTTATGTCGTCGGCAGTTCTGCGCGTGGGCGGGACTTTGTCGGCGAGGTCACCGACGCGCGCACCGCAGCCACACAACTGGCTTCGGTCACGCATCAGGGAACCGTCGCTATCGTATTCGGCTGCGAAACCAGCGGGCTGACCAATACCGAAGTTGCACTATGCCAAACGCTTGCCTTCGTGCCAACCAATCCTGACTACTCGTCGCTCAATCTGGGTAGCGCGGTGCAGGTGTTTGGCTATGAAATCAGAGTCGCGTCGATGGCCATGCAGGGCGTGACGGGTGGCTACAAATCATCCGATTTACAGCTCGCAACGCAAGTCGAAATCGATGCGATGTATGAGCACATGAAAGTGACGCTCACCGAGATCGGCTTTTTCCGACCGGATTACCCGAGAAAACTGTTCCCGCGGTTACAGCGCTTGTTCAATCGAACGCGGCTTGAGCGGGAGGAGGTGGATATTTTTCGCGGGATATGGCGGGCGGTTGAAAAAGCGACCGAAAAATCTTCGCCTGCGGCACCGGGGCGCTTATCTGACCGTTGAGCCCCCGAGTACTCCGGGCATCCGCTATGGGTCATGGTGCGTAATCTGCGTCGGTACTGCCCTTTTTCTGCCTACGTCAACTAGCGCGAGATTCATCGACGCCGCAAAAAATAACGTAGCCAGTGTCGCGATAGCAGGGATATGCGACGGAAAGTCGAACCAGGCATGAATTGCAAAGGCGAAGGCCCCGAGATAGCAAGCTAATGCAGGCGAAAGACGATCACCCCTGATGCGGGACCGCCAAAGGGTGCGTCCCGAAAGCACTGCGGCGAGAAGCAGCAGCACAAGTACAACCACACCCAACGCCCCTAACTCAAACAGCAACTGCATGTAGTCATTGTGAGCATATTCCACAAAACCCAACAGGTTCGGCGTCTGAAAACGCTGAAATGCAATTGCGTAGCTTCCGAGACCAGCCCCTAATGGAAAGAACGCAACGATACCCGACCAAGTGTGCTGATTCATGACAGCGCGCCCAAATAGCCCCTCGCCGACTCCGCCGCGTGTAGCCGATTTCGTTAGCTCCGCAAGACCGGTCATCGCAGCGAGACTGACCGCGAGCAGCAGAATCCCAGCGGCGGCAAGTAAGGCGCGTTTTGAGAATGTGCGGCGCTGGAATGCGCACAATCCTATTGCCGAGAGGCTGACAATACCCCCCGCTAACACGCCGGCGCGAGACAGGCTGGCGACAAGGGCTGCCGCAACGAATGCAGTCGCAGTTCCCCACCACATGTTTGAAAACGCAGTTGCGTCGTGTCGATGGGTAAAAAAGGAAAACTGGCCCGCCGCTCGAAAGATTAGGAGGGGCAGAGCCATCGCCAACAGTGTTGCGTAATGATTTTTGTTGACGAATGTGCCGGAAGCTCGACTGTGGCCCGCGTAATCGAAGACTAGCAATGATGCACCGCGGAAACCCAACTGAAACAGCCCAAGCAACGCCTCGAACACCGCAAACACAGCCACGGCACCCAACAGTTGCAGCAGCGCACGACGGGACAATTGGGGGATTGAAGCAGCAATTGCGAGGCACGGGGCTAAAGCAAGAAGCGAACGCTTGGTCGCGTACGGATCTGTCGACAAGGCCAGATATTGAACCCCAAAATCCGGCAGCGCGAGCAACGAAACCACTGCGGAGTATGCATCTCGCCCTGGAAGAATTAACCACTGAGCAGCTGAAACCGTGAATAGCCCAATTGCGCCGCCGACCATCAGAAGCATCAGCGCGGCATTAAAAATCGTCGCCGAGCTGCTCCACCGGGTTTCAACCGCGCGTGAGGCGTACATCAGGCATCCCGCTGCAACCGCTACGCAGACACTCAAACCCAGAGCCAACGACATTGCTAAAGCAGTGTTGCCGCCTCGAATGACGGCCAACAAAAGAAAAAGCCCCAGCACGAAGGCTAGGGCTTTGTCGAGCGCGTTACGCGCGAAAGACTGCATTAGTTTGGACTAACGTTCCTGTTGTCGCGATACAACAAGTACACGCCGACACCTACGGTAGCCCCGATTAACGCGTTTGTGCCCGTCAAGCCACCCACGGAAGGCACGGCCGCTGCACCAATCGCTACACCGATCGGTACAGGTTGAACCGCCGCCAAAAGGGCCGCGCACGAATTAGGGGCTGCGATGTCCACCCGCTCATTTTCCTTAAGCTCAATGTCGCAACCGCAAGGAAACACTACGGTAACGCTTGCCCGTGACGTCGTAGTGATACGCATCTTATTTTTAAGCGGTTGCTTTTCGACCCCGGAAGTCATGCCGGTAACGTCACTTACCAGCACATTGCCTACGACTTTTTGCAACTCAGCGACAAATTCAGTCGTCCCCCAAGCTGGGTCGTCGCAGCGTAAGTCATTTTTCTGTGCTGACACAACCGTCGTGGATAACGCGGCCACGACGAAAAAAAGGCATTTCAAAATTTTCACTGTGCCGCTCCTTAAGTGCGGTTTTCTTACTTGACAGTTTACCGCTAGAACGGGCAGCAATCAACGAAACAAGTGCGCTATTTCACGGTCGCAGATTAGGACTTGCGTTTCATGCTGATGTCATCAAACAAAACGGTCCCACGGAAGCCCTGTAGTAGCTGAAGGCGATCGCCGGCTTCGAGATCCAATAGTTGGCCCGTACACGCGTCCGGAACGGTGACCTCAACCACTCGCGACGTCCAACCATCTGGCAGCGCTTCGCTCTTGGCGGTGCCGATTGTGGGTCTTAAATTGGCCGGAACGCATCTGACTGTCCAGGTCACCGTGCCGGGCAAGCTGGCGCCGAGCTGGCGCGATCTATATGCGAGCACGTAGCTGCCGGGCTGCAGTGCAAGATATTGCTGTGCAATAGGCAGTTTCAGTGCACGGCCATTAAAACGAATGGACAGCACGGTATTGTTGTTGCTGGCCGGCGTCGTTCCGCGTGTTCCCACCGAGCCTTCGCGAGTCAGGCCAACGGAAAATCCCTCCCGATACTCTCCGCCTGCCGCGAAACGCCAGTCAAACAAACCACCCGTGACCGCGTGCTCGAAGTCGCCGTTGAACACGTTACCCAACGACTTTGGCGTCGTTCGCATCGCGTTGACCCACAGCCAATATGCAGCGGGCAGCTGGCCCTCGTTGATGGCTTGACTGCCGATGCAAGTGACAATCGCATCGTTTAGCGGTTGTATGCTGAGCGCTGGCTGTACCAGCGAAAACAGCGTCGAAAGCGACGCGCCTCTTTGACAGGCATACAGAAGAAAAGCGTCAACGGGAGGCCAGCCCGTTGCGAGTCGCGCGTTCCAGAACTTAGTCCATTCGGGATTCGCCGAGTGAGCGCGCAGCATCGCAAATGCATCGTTTCGCTCCGCCGGCAGCGTAACCGCCAGATCCGCGGCCTGATTCAATCCTGCATCGACGTTGCCTTGCTGAAAGGCGAGCAGAGTGCGTGCTTTTAGTACTTGCGGATCGGCTGGACCTAGTATCGTCGCGGCCTGAATGGCTTGCGCTGCAACTAATGGATCCTTAGTAAACAGTCTGGTAGCCCCTGCCCACGAGAGCCAACCGACGGGATCAAGAGGGCGACGAAGAATGTAGCTAATCGCACCCGTTGCCGGGTCTTTATCAACAAGGTTTGCGGGTGGAGATTGCAAAATGCCTGTCGTTAGCCCCCATGCCGCTGCTGTCGCGGCCACCACCAGCGCAGTGATCGACAGAGCCGCTGACAGTCGAGGCGACGTCTGATCGGGGCGCTGACTCATCCGTTAATTGATCACGTAGTTGGCAAGGCGTTCGATGCGCGATTCACCACGATCACGTCCGATATCAAACTCGAGAAACACACGCTGAACCACCGTTCTGTTTTCCTGATCCACGGTCGTGACCGTGGCGTAGCCCGTCGTTGAAATTCGCTCACCGTTTGCCGCGTGCTTTAGTTGCTTGAACTTGATGCTGCGTTGCCGTGTAGCCTGAAAAACGCGTTCGTAATCGTTGAGCATCTGCCTCCTGCCGGACATCCCAGGTGCCAACAACTGGCTAAACGCGCTGATTGATCCCGCCTCATAAGCATTACTGAACCGCACCACGACTTCGTCGGCATCCGTGGATTTCACCTTTTGCGCGGACTCATTTCGGTCGGGCGCCGCCGCAATTCGTTGCGGGTTTGCGGGTGATGTCGTAACCACGGCCACAGTAGAAGGAGCCTGTAGGGCTGTAGCCTGCTGTGGTGACTGAAGGGGCGGCTGAGTGGGCAAATCCTGCGTGCGCGGCGGAGTAACTTTTTCCGGCGTTGCCGTTGCTCGCGGCTGCGATTCAACTGACGCCACAGATGCGCTGGGCGCAAGGCTTTCGGATTGATTCATCGATTGCTTTGATGAAATTTCTATGCTCCTGTCAGACAGCTGCGCTGTCATCGCAGGACGCGGTTGAATGGCTTCCGGGACGGTTTCGCGCTGGATAGTCCTTCTCTCAAGTGCGGACACTTTGTTTGGGACGCGACTCGTCGCCACAATTGCTGATTCGATCACTACCGGCTGTTCCTGACCGACGGGAGATAGCGATGCGGAGTCACTCGCCGGCTTTGTTTCGCCGCGACTAGTATCAAGTTTCTGAATTGCAACTGACGGGGAGAGCCGAGGGCGGACCTCAACAAGGCGCTGCGGCTCATTGCTCGAAAACAAAGACATAACACCCATGCCCAGGGGAACGAGTAACAACCCAGCCAGCCAGAGCAGACTCTGGCGTGCGCGCAGCGAAGATGCCCAGCCCAGCACCCTGTTTCTCGTGGTTTTTTTTGCGCCTGTGCGCGTCCTCGCGTCGTTGCGTTGAGCCGTCGGGATCGGAGCCAACGCACCAACGGTAGCGCGACCTGTTTCCAGGGCGGTGTAGGTTTCGCGAGTGTTTGCGTCGGCTAAAACGGCATAGGCGCGGTTTACGCGACTTGCGGCGTCATCAGGAAATCCAACGGGCCTGGCGTCTGGGTGGACCAGTGCCATCAGCCGTCGAAAGTTGTCCCTAAGCGCGCTCGCTTCGAAGTCGGGCGCAACGCCCAGCGTGGTGAAGTGGTTACAGGCAGGAGACAACATGACGTCGGCAACGAATCGCGACGCTATGTTTTGCATATCGAGCCGCGCACTGCCGTCGCTCGCAGCAAGATGACGCAAAGACTCGGGAGTTTTGCCACCAGCGAGCTGAATGACAGCTTTTCCGACGTCGCTGCTGACCAGTCGAAATGGCAATGGCAACACAAAGCCACCATTAGCAAATCGGATCAGGTCATGTTCAAGCGTGTCGATAGTTTCGAACATGAATGACCTTTAGGCTCTCGCCGTCTTCGCGAGCTCTTCCTTATTCCCGTAATAGTAAAAGTCTGATTCATAACCGTACATCGTCATTTCACTACCCAGCTTGGTCAGGATGGCACCCAACGGTGCTCGCCCCGCTTGCCGAAGACGCCGAATCGCATTGCGGATAGCGGCTTTTCGCGTCTTCGCACTTTCGATGACAAACAAACTTGCGTCAACGTGATTACACAGAATAATGGAGTCTGCAATTCCCAGAATGGGTGGTGCATCGATCAAGATGTGATCAAAATTGGATGATCCTGGATCAAGCAGCCTTTGCATCGCGGGCCCGGACAGCAGTTCTGCCGGGTTAGGCGGCAATGGGCCGCCGGTGATGAGATACAGATTGGGGAAGTCGGTCTTACGTGTCACGGTGATGGGGTCAACATCGCTAGACAATATGTTGGACAGCCCAGTGGCGTGATCCGTATTGAACAGACGGTGAAGCGTTGGGTTGCGCATGTCACCGTCGACCAGCAAAACGCGCTTGCCCATTTGTGATAAGGCAACCGCCAAAGACATCGCGGTCGTTGTTTTCCCCTCATTTTTCGTGCAACTGGTAATCGCAATAGTGCGTGGTGCCCCTTTCGACGTCGAGAACTGCAATGCGGTTCGCAACGATCGATAGGCTTCCGCCAGTGCGGATCGGGGATCGCGTGTGGCTTGAGCTTCGGGCGAGCCTTTGCTCGTGTTCACCCTAGGTATTATTCCGACAAGCGGCAAGCCAGTGAAGCGCTCCACCTCGTCGGGAAATTTGATCGAATCATCCATGTACTCAATCACAAAAGCAAGCGCCAGCCCGGCCATCAACCCGAGCAACAGGCCCGTCATCGCGCCCCTACCCACATCCGGCCGGAACGGAAAGAGCGGAACGTCCGCTTTATCAACAACAGCTACGTTGTTGGTGCCCACCTGTGCCGTCACGCCTACTTCCTTTAGACGCTGTAACAGTCCGGCATACATCTCGCGATTGGTATCCACTTCGCGCTTGAGGATATTGAAGCGAATGCCTTGATCCTGCACTTCGAGGATGCCACGTTTTGCCACTTCTACACGGGCGCGAAGACGCTCCTCCTGCGCCTTTGCCGAATCCAGAGCAGCCTTTGACGTGATTTCGACCGACGATGAGATCGCTTTAGACTCAGTCTGGATACGTTTCTCGGCGACGTCGATTTGGGCCTGCAGTGCCTGCATTTTCGGATGCGTAGGCTTATACGTCCTCAGCTGTTCCTGATACTCCAGCTCAAGCTTCGCTTTACTCTCGCGAAAGGTGCTGAGTGCCCTGTTTTCAAGCAAGTCGCGCGACGCAGACGAAGTACGCTTGACTTCATCATAGTTGGCCTCAGCCCGAATTCGATCTTGCTCGGCTTTGGAAAGCGCCGAACTGAAGTCGGTGTAGTTCGCGGTGAGAGGATTCGACTTTTCGTCGACACTCAAAATTTGCTTTTGGCGGGTATATTGAACCAGCGAGTTTTCGGACTCCTCAAGCCGAACCTTGGACTTGCCAAGTTCCTGTTCCAGAAAGGTTCTTGCATAAGAAGACGCGTCAACCTTGCGCTCAAGACTGGTTTTGATGTACGCGTCAGTCCACGCGTTGGCCATACGCGCGGCCAGAGCCGGATCCGCCCCGGTCACATGAATCCTTACCAGACGAGAGTTCGGAATTGGATCGACTTGCATGGAGCCGCGAAGGGAGCCAATGATGGACTCGCGGTCAAGCACTTGCATGTCCTTGACCGACGGTTCGCTTCGCTTTCTCAGGGTGGTCATGATCCGACCAATCCAATCCTCGCGTACGGCCACTTCCTCAGCTTTCTTTGGGTCAGACGCGTCATCAGCTTTGGCAATCGGTTTCCGGTCGAGGTCGAGCCGCAGCATCTCCATCACGCGCTCTGCGAGCGCTTTACTTCTTAACAGTTCAAATTGCGTTTGCAGAAAAGAACCATCATCGTATTGCTCAGCCATTCCGGTAGCGTCACGGTAATCCACGACACGCTGGGCGGTACGGTCAATCTGAATGGTGGTAGTAGCCCGATATAGCGGGGTCTCCATCAACGTGTTGAGCGTCGCTACCACCAACATCACCAAGGTGACCGACAAAATCCACCACTTCCGCTTGAAAATAATACGGATCAGGTCGCGCAGGTGAAGCGAGTCGTCGATTTCAGTCGCGGGGGCGGCGACTACGTAAGGAGCTAGTGGATTATCCTGGCGGATGACGAGCGCGTTTCCAGATTGCTCGGGTGAACTAAAGGGCGGGTTCAAATAGGCTCCGAAGGGATATAAGTCTTAAAAGCGCAAGCGCCGAAACGGATCGCTTGTCGCAGTGGTGAGTGGTCCGCAGTAGTGGCGTTAGGCCGCAGACATTGGTCTATTTGAGGAGTGCACCAAACGGGTTAAATATCCCAATGATGTCTCCGAATAAGGAGTCTTTTATTGCGGCTCGAGTCTTGGAACGCGCAATAACGATGACATCATCGTTGACGATGAAAGGATCCGGCTGATCGCCAACGCGAATTTTGTCCATGTCGAAGGTAAACGTTTCGCTGTCGCCCGTAGGCTTGACGCGAAATAATTTTACGTCGGTCAAATCTGCCATTGCGCCCTGACCACCCGCTAAAGCAATGGCCCGCAGCAGCGTCAATCTTCCAGAAATCGGAAACACGCCCGGACGACTCACCGCACCCTCGATCGTAAAGCGTGCGCTAATAGCCTCTTTAACAAACACGGTAACCTGCGGATTTTGCAACAGCGTCTCGCTCAGCCGATCTGCAATGAGTCGCTCCAGCTGCAAGGCAGTGAGCCCAAGTGCATCGAGCTGCCCGACCATGGGCAGGCTTATCTTGCCACGTGAGTTGACCCGTATCGTCCGTGTCAACTCAGTTTGGCCGTAAACCGAAACCTCAAGTAAATCCTGCGATCCGATTTTATAGTCCGATTCGTCTTCGGTCGAGGGCCTGCTCCCCGGCATGATGCCCTTTGGCAGTGTTTGCGAAGGTGCCACGGCGGGTGCAGAACTCGTCTGGGACGAGGGCTCCTGTGCAACGGCAAGCGACGTCAGTGCCGTCAGACCGACGAGCGCTAGGCCAACCCTAAAAAAGAGCGTAGTTGCCATGATCATTCCTTCAACTGTTCCGACTGCGCAACCATTGCGTGACCCGACCCCGTATTTTGCCTGCTTTGGAAGGATTGGGCTGATTTAAAGCAGGTGGCCTACTCACCATCGTCTGCGCCAAGTTGTTCAAAATGGCTTCTGGGCGTTCACGCACGAGCCGATACGCTTCTTCTGTACCTAATAGTTTTTCCGCGGTGCTTAGTGCCTCCGCAAGCACCGGTGCGCGATGTCCTGTGGTGTGGCCGTCGGAAGCGAGTACATCGGCCCAGCCTTCGCCTACAAAATATTCTGCGAGGCGCTGAGGCTTTTTACCGAAACGACCGAGCAGCGCACCTCCGGTAATTTGCAGCCACGCACCACTGCGCGACAGTTCGGTGAAATCAGAAAGGTGCTGATCCGCCCAAGTCAAGCGCTCTGGGTGCGTAATCACTGGTATAAAACCTGTGGCGATGAGCTCAAAGACCGATTCCGTGAACCTTGGGGGGCGGACATGATGCGACGGTTCAAGCAGCAAATAGTGACCGCCGCCTAGTGTCGGCACACGGCCCGATCGTAGCCCTTCAAAAACGTCTGGCACCAAATGCACATCGGCACCATAGTTCAAACGAAGATTGATGCCTTTGTCGTCCAAAACCATTTGTAGTTGGCCCACGCGTCGCTGAATGTCCGGCCCAGTGTTTTCATAAAGTCCGGGATAGATATGTGGCGTGCAGTAAGTCGTACGAATACCGTCCGCGACGGCCATACGCGCCATTTCCAGAGAAATTTCAAGCGTCGCGGCTCCGTCGTCAATGCCGGGAAGCATGTGACAGTGGATATCAATCATGAAGCGGGACGCGTGGCCAGAAAAAGCAAGGGAAGCTGGCGATCAGGGTGTTCATGTACTGATGATAAACGCGTATTGCTTGCATCGCCATGGGATCTCTGCTATGACAAACGCATAACGAAGCATGGGTGCTGCATCGTGGTCGCCAAATGAATTGGGTCGGCGCAGGTGACCCGCAGAAACACTGCAAAATAGGCGGCTATGCACAGCCACAACCGTCCGCGAAACAGGCGAGAGAATTGCCCAAATTGGGAGCGATCAAATCGCTCGCAGTGAAGCTCGCTGGCAAACGCACCATCGTGCACTGTCTCTAACCGGGCTCACGAGCGACGACGCCACGCTTGGCCGTGCGCTCGAATGGCTGCGGTCACAAGACAGCGGACAGCATGCTGACTTTCTGGCATGGCACGGACTCGCCGCGTGGTGGTTGGCGCAGTTGACGACAGCCGGCCTTGCGTCGCAAATGCCTAAAAATACTCACGAAAAATTGACCAATGAACGACGCGCTGCCTCAGCCATGTATCTGATGCAGACGCACGCGATTTCGGAAGTCTCCGCTGCATTCGAAAAAAAAGGGATCGTCTGTGCCTTCTTCAAAGGCGCAGCCGTGCGCGAAGAAGCCTACGCCACACCCTCGCTACGAAGCGCGTGCGATGTCGATGTATTGGTGGCACCTGCAGCGCGCTTTGGAGCAATAGCATGCCTCGAAAGCCTTGGATTTGTCCAGCAATCTGAAGTGGATGCCAGCGCTCACGAAGTCACGTTGTCGCGCGGACGTGTCGACATCGATCTGCACTGGGACATTTTGCGGCCGGGCCGTACGCGTCGTCCGCTGGTTGACTCGCTCCTCGCGGAGCGTGTGCGCGGGCCAACGCTGTGGCGGCTCAGCGATACCGATACGGTCTTTCTGATGCTGGTGCATCCGGCGATTACGAAGTACGTCTGTTCGCCGAACATGGGCCTCAATCGTGTGCTCGATTTTGTGTTGTTCACGCGCACGCGACCCATTGATTGGGTGGGCGTCCGACGGCGTCTGGACGAAGCGGGTCTGCAGACCGCCGCGTGGTGTACGCTTCGATGGATTACTTTGCTACGCGCGCCCGATGTGCTGATACCTCCCGACTTTTTAAATGCCATCGCGCCCGGTCCCATTCGCAAAGCGTACCTGAATCTTTGGTTAATCTACGACCTGCCGGGGCGTTTGCTTAATCGTGCTGATTGGCTCATCCGCGCGGCGTTCACGCTTCCTCTGCATGATCGCCCGTCCGATGCATGGCGTGCGCTTCGCGCCTTGGCGTCGAATCGTAAGCAAGCTAGCCCTGTGGCTCCGGTGCGCGCGCCGTGATTAACGATTTCATCCGCCCCCTTTTAAAGCTTGCCTTGCCCCACCGCACAGCGCTCGTCTGGGGTGTTCTGTTCATGCTTGCTGAGACGGCGGTGTCGCTGTCGGTGCCTTGGTTTGGTGGGCGCTTTGCCGAGAATGTGCTCGGCAAAGATCGCCCCAGCATGCATGTCATTCTGTTGCTGCTCGCCGGACTATTCACCATGCAAGCGCTGCTCCGTCTGGTCGGATCGTATGTGTTCGCGAAGCGCGCGGCGCTCATCCTTGCAGACATGCGCATCCAGCTTTATGAACACATCCAGTCGTTGCCGTTGTCCTATTTTCAAAAGCGTCAACAGGGTGCGATTTTGTCGGTGTTGTCCAACGATGTCGCCGTACTGAGCTACTACGTGAGCGGCACGTTGGTCGGCATTGTGCCGATGATCGTCACCATCATCGGCTCGGTTGTCTTCATGTTTTCGATTGATCTGTGGATGGCGCTGGCTGCGGCGGTCGGGATCCCGGTTTTTTATTTCGTAATCAAGCTGTTCGGACGCGGCATTCGCCCGCTGTCCACTCAGCTACAGGAGGCCTACGCTCAGGCGTTCGCGGTTGAAGCGGAAAACCTCAGCATGTTGCCCGCCATCAAAACTTTCACGCGTGAAACCACGGAATCAAAGCGGTATCGGCATCGCGTGGCGGACGTGGTGCGGTTGACGCTCAAGCAACAATGGATTGAGTCCGCCTTGGGCCCGGGCGTGCAGTGGCTCGCAGCGATGGGGGTACTGCTCATTCTCTGGTTTGCCGGGGAGAGAATCGATGCCGGAAAACTTGGCGCGGGCGCGCTCGTATCGTTCCTGCTGTACACCACACTACTCACGCGGCCGGTGAGTTCGCTCGCAAATATTTACGGTCAGACACAGCACGCGCGCGCCTCAATGGATCGGTTGCAGGACGTGCTGGCCCACGCTCCCGAGCGCTATCACCCGGATGGGCCAACGCTCGTTGCCGACGAGGGGCGGATCGAGCTCAAAGACGTGACGTTTGCCTATCCTGAACGCGAGGCCGTACTCGAAAAGTTCAACCTCTCCATTGCCGCGCGAGAAACCGTAGCCCTGATTGGCGAAAACGGCGCAGGAAAGACAACTTTGGTCTCGCTCATCATGCGTCTCATCGAGCCGCAGGCTGGGCGCATTCTCATTGACGGTGTTGACATCGCAACGGTGAATCTGCAAAGCTTGCGCGCTCGCATTGCCGTGGTGCCACAACAGGTCTACCTGTTCAACGGCACGGTACGTGACAACATCGGCTATGGCTTGGCGGGGGCAAGTGATGCAGCGATATTTCAAGCGGCGCAGGCAGCTCAGGCGGATCGATTTATCGCCGGCCTTCCACAGGGTTATGACACCGTCATCGGGGACCACGGCGTCCGCCTGTCGGGGGGCCAGCGCCAACGCATCGCTTTAGCCCGCGCGCTGCTCAAAGATCCCGCGATTCTCATTCTCGACGAAGCCACCGCCATGTTCGACCCCGATGCGGAACGGCATTTTCTGGAAGATTGTCGTGAGGTGTTGCAAACACGCACAGTGCTGCTCATTACGCACCGTCCGGCTAGCCTCGCGCTGGCGGATCGGGTCGTTCGACTGACGCCGCGGGTCGGGGCGGACACCTCCTGGCCCGCCATCGAAATCAGCACGCGCTAGGGCTGCGTTATGCTTCTTGCCAATCAATACTTTTTCTGCAGTCGATGACCGATATCTGGAACACGCCCGTCTCTGTTGCCCCCGACGTCCTGCATCAGGAGCTCGGCGGAGAGACTGTTTTGCTAAATCTTGCTAACGAGAGCTATTTCGGTCTTGACGAAGTAGGAACGCGCATCTGGCAAGTCCTGGCAGAAACGAGCAGTCTGCCTGATGTGGTGACAAGACTTCTAACCGAGTACGACGTCACGCCAGAGCAGCTGAGGGACGATGTTGAGCGCCTTGTTACGCAACTTGCCGAGGCTGGACTGGTCTCCACTTCGTTGCCGCGTTGACCGCTACTTGACGAGCCTTGCGATGCCGCGCTGGTGGCAAAAAATTACGGCCCTTGACACATTGCAATGGCGCTATCTGGCGTTATCCCTTGTACTGCTACCTGCTATCGACGTGAGCCTGCGATGCGTGGGATTTAAGCGCACGAAGCGATGGCTCGAAGCGCGTGCGGAATCCCCCGAAGCCACCATGAGCAGCGGGAATGCCGTGGAGGCTACCGCACTACAAATCGCAGCAGTCGTGAGTCTGGCGGGTCGACGAAGTCTCTGGCGAACGTCTTGCTTACGTCAGGCACTCGGACTCTGGGTGCTGCTGGCGCGTCGTGGCATCGCATCTGAAGTTCGAATCGGCATCGAGAGCACTCCGGACGCAGGGTTTGCCGCACACGCATGGGTTGAGCGTCACGACCACGTTCTGATTGGTGGCGAACACGCTCGCGAGCGATATGTGACGTTGCTTTAGCGGCGTTAATTTCGAACAAGCCTTAGGTATTCGCACCGCAGCTACAATTTTCTAAGAATGAACAATAAAACCCCCGCCGCGCCTCAACGTGTCCTGGTTACCGGAGGCGCGGGATTTCTGGGCTCGCATCTGTGTAAACGTCTGCTCGCGGATGGTCATGAAGTAATCTGTGTCGATAACTTCTTCACCGGCACCCGTCGCAATGTGGAATCGTTGCTGGGCAATCCGCATTTCGAACTCATGCGGCATGACGTCACCTTCCCGTTGTATGTGGAGGTTGACCGTATCTACAACCTTGCCTGCCCGGCGTCGCCCGTGCACTATCAGTTTGACCCAGTACAAACGCTAAAAACTTCAGTCCACGGTGCGATCAATATGCTGGGCTTAGCGAAGCGCACGCGGGCCCGCATTCTGCAAGCCAGCACCAGCGAAGTCTACGGCGATCCCGAGGTTCACCCGCAGCCCGAAGCCTACTGGGGGCGGGTGAATCCTATCGGCATCCGCTCCTGTTATGACGAGGGCAAGCGCGCCGCAGAAACGTTGTTTTTCGATTACCACCGTCAACACAAAGTTGACATTCGCGTCATCCGAATCTTCAACACTTACGGCCCGAACATGCACCCGAACGATGGACGCGTCGTCTCCAACTTTATCGTTCAAGCGCTACAAAACAAAGACATCACCATGTTCGGCGCGGGCCAGCAAACGCGAAGCTTTCAGTACGTGAGCGATCTGGTCGAAGGCATGATCCGCATGATGGAAAACGAGTCGGGCTTTATTGGCCCGGTTAACTTGGGTAACCCCGGCGAATTCACCATGATGCAGCTTGCTGAGCTGGTATTGGCGCTGATCCCGGAAAGCAAGAGCAAAATCGTTCACCAGCCGCTGCCTGCCGATGATCCCCGGCAGCGCAAGCCTGATATCGAACTCGCCAAGCACCAGCTTGGTTGGGAGCCTGCGGTTGCGCTGCGCGACGGTTTGCTACCCACCATCGAATACTTCAGACGCGTTCTCAACGCATAAATTAACAAGTAAGCGCGGAACAGACATCCGTCCTAACGCTGACAACGCCGGAACTCCCAATCTATGAATATCACTATCTTTGGCTCAGGCTATGTCGGCCTGGTGACCGGCGCGTGCCTGGCCGATGTTGGGCACAACGTCATCTGTGTCGACATCGATGCCAACAAAGTCGCCGCTCTTAATGCGGGCAAAGTCCCTATTCATGAGCCCGGCCTCGACGAAATCATCGCGCGCAACCACGCCGCCGGGCGTATGGCTTTCACGACCGATGCTGCGAGCGCGGTGCGTCATGGCGAAGTTCAGTTCATCGCGGTCGGCACGCCGCCTGACGAAGACGGTAGCGCGGATCTGAAATATGTGATCGCGGTGGCGACTACGATTGGCCAGTACTTGAATCATTACGCCGTGGTCGTCACAAAATCCACAGTCCCCGTAGGCACCAGCGACAAAGTCCACGCCGCGCTGACAGCCGCCATGCTGGGTCGCTCCGATGCGCCCGCCTTCGCTGTTGCCTCCAACCCCGAGTTCCTGCGAGAGGGCGCGGCGATCATCGACTTCATGAAGCCTTCGCGCATCGTAGTCGGAGCACCGGACGGTCGTGCTACGGGTTTGCTCGACGCACTCTATGAGCCCTTTACGTCAAAGGGAGCCGAGATGATCCACATGGATGTTCGCAGTGCTGAACTGACCAAATACGCCTGCAACGCCATGCTGGCTACGCGCATCAGCTTCATGAACGATTTGGCCAACCTGGCCGAACATCTGGGCGCGGATATTGAGCATGTGAAGCACGGCATTGGCACAGACTTTCGCATCGGCCCGCACTTTTTGAACGCAGGCTGTGGCTACGGTGGAAGCTGCTTCCCGAAAGACGTAAAGGCACTGCTGCGCACCGCCAACGAAGCGGGCGGCATGAGCCTGCGCGTAGTGCAAGCGGTTGAAGACGTCAACGAAGATCAAAAGCATGTGCTAACCCACAAGATTGTGGCCAAGTTGGGGGACGACCTGAAAGGCAAACACTTCGCCGTATGGGGGCTCGCGTTCAAGCCAGACACTGACGATATGCGAGAGGCCACTTCCGTCGTGCTCATCAACGACTTGCTCGCGCGCGGTGCGACGGTAAGTGCGTATGACCCCGTGGCGATGCCGGAAGCTCGGCGCATGTTTGGCGAACGGGCGGGGCTCAGCTTCGCGAATGACGCAGATAGTGCCTTGCAGCAAGCACACGCGCTGGTCATCGTCACCGAATGGAAAGAGTTTGCGCGATTCGAACCCGCACAGATCAAGCGATCGATGCTTGAGTCAGCCAGGGTGTTCGATGGTCGGAACCTCTTTGCGCCGGGCGTTTGGGAACAAATAGGTGTGGAGTACGCTGGGATGGGACGAGCGGCCCGATAAGCGCGCCACAACGCCTTCATTTCTGTGCCATCCTGATGCTGTTGTTCGGGTTTGCAAGGTGGTATCTTGTTCTGGGCTAAGTCCAAAACCGTTCAGTGAGTTCTTGTAGGAGCGGCTTGCCGCGACCTCCGCCTGCTAAACGTAATATTGTTGCTTTGCCACGTTGGGTCGCGGCAAGCCGCTCCTACAGTGTGAGTTCTGTAGAGAACAATATTCGGGTTAAATCAGGCAAGCATCTTTTTGTTATCGCGTGGGTAAGTGTTTATGTCCTATGCCGATTTAGTGGGTCACATTTCGATGGTCTTCGACCAAACCCGCAACGCAGCGTACGCCGCCGCGATTCGCAAACACGTGACGCCCGATACCGTAGTACTCGATGTCGGGGCGGGTCTTGGCGTGCTCGGTTTGATTGCCGCCGCAGCGGGAGCGAGAAAGGTTTACCTGGTCGAACCCGAGCCGGTGATTCACGCTGCGCGCGAGGTGGCTCGACACAACGGATTCGGTGATCGTGTCGTTGCCATTCAGGGGCGCGTGGAAGAGGTTGATTTGCCGGAAAAGGTTGACATCATCACGTCGGTATTCACCGGTAATCTGCTTTATTCAGAAGACCTGTTGCCCTCGCTTTTTCTTGCCCGTGATCGTTGGCTAAAAGCCGGCGGCACGATGATTCCCGACGCTGCCGAATTAGTGGCTGCGCCTGTCAGCGCGCCACGTCTGCATGAAGACATGCTGGGTACATGGTCTACGCCCCATTTTGGCCTCGACTACAGCCCGTTGCGCCGCTTCGCATGCAACAAAATGTACACCGAGCGCCGCCCCGGCTTCTTGCCCGAGTTGCTGGCGGAACCACAACTGTTGGTAGCGGCTGATTTGATGCTCGCGACAAAGACCGATTGCGACTCGCAGGTCTCCTTCGTTCCCAAGAATGATGGCGTTTGCTCGGGCGTTCTCGCGTGGATTCGAATTCGGCTGGGTGATGCCTGGCTTGGAACCGGGCCGCTCGATCCCCATGTGCATTGGACGCCGCAATTCATGCCTGTTGATCCGCCAATTGCGGTGTGGGCTGGAGAGCTGCTTAGTTTTAATTTACACCGTCCGGCGCATGGCGAATGGACGTGGCGACTTGAGACGGGCGGCGAAAAGCGTCGGCATTCCACTTTTCTTTCGCAACCGCACGCCCTCAACGACATGCGAAAACTTGCGCCTGATTTTGCTGGTCGTCTCAATGAACGCGCGCTGGCGGTTCGAGATACGCTCAGCCGAATGGACAGCTTGACGCGCAGCGACGCGATCGCGGCACACCTACTGCAAACCTATCCAAGACAATTTTCCGACGCTGCGTCCACGCTCTCATTTGTTCGGGATCTGATGCGTAAATACGCACAGTGACGCCACTACCGCCAATCACTCACCGAGCTGCAGTCTTGCAGATCAACCCAGATTCCCTGCAAACGCTAGATCTGCTCGCTATGTCGCTGCGTCATTTGAAATTTGCGCCGTGTTCAGGCTGATACGCCGTTGGGCAAGGTTGGAGTACATGTATCTCCCCAGTTGCGATATCCTTGGGCTTCCGCGTAGCGTTCAACGACGAGTACCCTGCGAATGATGGACAGAATCATTGACGCTTCACCAGCGAAGATGGCGCCACACCGTGATGCTGCCACCGAAAAGACGAGACCGCCCAGAAGCTTGCTTTACCCTTGGTACGACTCCGTTTGGCTAGAAAATTACACAATTGCCAGGGGCATCGTAAAGCGGGTCAAGCCTGACGCGTTGGCTGCATTCGAAGCTGCCTTCAGTGTTTTCCACACTCGTCCAGACTTCCGGGTGAAACTGCTTGAACAGGTGTTTGACGAGGGGGCGCTGGAGACCCTTCGCTGCGTTGTGAAATCGTTGAAGCCCATGGACTTCGCATTGCACGAGGTGCAACTGTTCAAGCGATTTGTCGTACATAACCATCCTTTGATTACTGAACTTCAGACTACGCTCATTGCCCTAGTGAGTGAAGCAGTAGGCGAACCGGTCGAGTCCAACTATAACTTTTTGAGCCTGTATAGCGGGATGGGTGTTTGCCCCGTCCATATGGATTCTCCGGAGGCAAAATGGACGCTCGACCTATGTCTCAATCAGAGCGAGCCTTGGCCCATTTATTTCAGTCGTGTGCAACGTTGGCCTGAAGTCGATTCTGATGCGGCGCTGCTCGCCAATGACGAAAATGACTGGGAAGAGGCAATAAAGCAATCCGCTTCGCTGGAATTTTCGTCGCACACCATGAGTCCGGGGCAAGCGCTTCTGTTTTCAGGCAGTAGTCAGTGGCATTATCGAAACGCCATGCCAACAGGACGATCCAATTCGTTTTGCGACTTGCTATTTTTTCACTTCATTCCGCGCGGCACCGGCTCACTTCTCCTGTCGGAAAACTGGGCGCGCATCTTTGACATACCCGAACTCAACGAGGTGGCTTTGAGCGATGGTTCAACTGTGAAGTAAGAACGTTGCAATCTGTGGATAAAAATATCGCAACGCAAATTTCTGCCAAGGACCGCCACTTGAACTGTCGTCTTTCTACCTGCTTCGCTGGCGCGCTGCTGTTCAACTGGCTGCTGCCACCCCGCAGTATTTCTGGCGATCTAGGTTTCGGCGTTTGCCTCGCGAATGGCGAGCCTTTCGCTCGCGCATGTGCATAGCGCGAAGGAGTTCCGGTCAATGGTCTCCTGGACAAAGTGACTGAATTAGCCCCTTTTGAAGGCGCTCTGCCAGCCACTGCGTTGGAGAACGCATGAGCGGTATCGCCGGCATCATCCACTTTGACGGACGACCGGTGCAGCCCGGCGAGGTGGAAGCTATGACCGCGGGCATGCACTACCGCGGGCCGGATGGCATTAACCACTGGCGCAGAGGGTCTGTGGCGCTGGGCCAGTGCATGCTGCGCACCACGCCCGAATCGCTCGAAGAAAACCAGCCGCTGACCAACGAGGATGAAAGTCTTGTGCTTGTCATGGACGGTCGGGTGGACAACTGGGAAGAACTGCGCCGCGAACTGCTGGGAAAAGGCGCGGTGCTGCGCACGTGCGCCGATGCCGAGCTGGTGCTGCGGGCTTATGAGGTCTGGGGCAGGGAATGCTTACCGCACATCGAAGGTGACTTCGCGTTCGTAGTTTGGGACGCCCGGCAGCGCGAGGCGTTTTGCGCGCGAGATCGTGTCGGCAATAGGCCTTTTCACTATTACTGGAACGGGCGTTCGCTGGTCTTTGCCTCTGATGTACGTGCCATCTTGTCGTTGCCTTGGATTCCGCAAACACAGAATATCGGTGTGGTGGCTGAATATCTTGCTGCAGATTGGTATTCGCGAGATGAAACCTTATGGCGAGACATTGTGCGTTTGATTGGCGCACATTTCATGACAGTTAACGCGGCAGGAGCTCGGCTCCTTCCGTACTGGACGCCCGACTTACAAGCCAAGCTTCCGTGTCGAAGTGACGAGGATTACGTCGAGCACTATCTTGGGCTGGTCACAGACGTGGTTCGACGGATGTCTCGTTCCCATCAACCGCTGGCATGTGAAGTGAGCGGTGGGCTCGATTCTTCCGCTATCTTTGCCATGGCCGAGACGCAGCGCCAGCAAAGTAAATTGTTAGCTCCGGCACTGGAAGGCTATACACTTGATTTTCAGGGAGATGCGCATGCGGATGAGCTGGGCTATGCACGTGCGGTTGGGTTGCACTTGGGGCGAGCAATTCACGAAATAGCGCCAAACCGCAGATCACTGGTATGGCTAAAAAATTATGCGCGATTCTTTAAGGAAATGCCGGAGTACCCAAACCATACGATGATGCGATCAATTGAATTAGTTGCTCGCGCCGACGGTAGTAGAGTTTTGCTGAGTGGTACAGGTGGCGACGAATGGGTTGGAGGTGGACATTCTTATTATGCGGAGATCATTGCGGGGCTGCGCGTGCGCGAGCTCTGGAAAGTATTGCGGGATGATCGAAGAGCAGCGGGCGTGATGCTCAGCAGTTGGTGGTGTATTCGGTCGGGCGTCATGCCGCTGCTTCCGAAGCGCGTTCGGCTCTTCCTGAAAGCTGTTGTCGCAGCCGCTGCAGGGCGCACCGTCGACCATTCTTATGCTTGGCTCGATCCCGCCCTGCGAAACGATGTCAACCGCGCGAGACAAAGAAACGACCGCTCACTTCTCGGCCCTACACCCAGGATAGGGCAGCGTAGGCAAGCAGCAATTCTGTTGAGCGCTAGTTCGCTCGTTGATCGCGAAATGCGGGAGCGTCAGACCGCACACATGGGGCTTGAGATTCGTCGGCCGTTCTGGCACGCGCGGATCATTGAAGCTGCCATTGCTACCCCAGAGCACTTGCGCTGTCGCGGGTACGTAAACAAATGGATGCACCGACGCGCCATGACAGGGATGTTGCCTGCGGCCACTTTGGGCCGCCGCTCCAAAGCTATTTTTAATTCTTCCTTCGTGCCTCATTGGGATGAACTGAGCGAATTAATCGTGGCTGAAATTCTGCCTCGGCGCAACAATTGGGTCGCATCGTCTCAGATTGCGCAGATCCTTAATGGCGTGCGCAATCCCGACCCTCTGCTGTGGCCAGATAAAGCCATGTGGTTGTTATGGTCACTTTTCGGTGTCGACGCTGTGCTCAGTTCGTCCTATTCCGACAATCCTACCGGTTTTTAGCAGTGTGACGAACGCAAATTTATAGGTACTTTCTGCACGGTACTGTTAAACTCCGTAGGAAAAATTTGAATGATCGGAGTTTAGGCATGCTTACTGATGAATACGCTGGCAAGGTTAGCTTAGTTACCCCGCGAGTGAAGGAAGAATATTCGTCGCCGGTATTGCAATGTTACGGCGTGGTGATTCAACTAACGCAAGGGTCTGGTTCAAATAATGGAGATGGCACTAGTATGAATATGAGATAGGAACGAGTGATTAGACCGAGCTCGTCCCGCTGAGTAATAGTTCGAGAAACAATGATCTGTATGTTTCGAATACACAGTTCATTTTCGGGGATAATTTTTACGTGGCTTTTTCGGTTGCGACGATTTAAAAAATCAACACAGTGATGTGGGCATCGGTGAGAGTCAGAAGATAAAAGCCTATGAATGTTAAGTACTCCACGATTGTGCTGAGTTGGCCTTTCAGCAGTGCGGCGGCTCAACTGTGACGTCAGCTCTGGAAGTGCATTCAGGATGTTCGTTCTACCCCATTCGGCTCGAAAAATTCAGGAGAGCCATCAGGACACGGTGTCTCCCAATCGTTGTAGATCTGCACTGGAGGTCAACTGTGCTGGAATTACTTTGGTTGCAGGATGATGGCGGTATAGTTTATGATATTGATCGGACAGTTGGCGTCGAGATTGCGCACGATTCGGGTCACCGCATAGGATTTGGCAATTGAATCAGTTGCATGCATAACATGTCAGATTGTGCCGCGCGATCGGAGCTTGCCGATCTCCGCATGTTCGACCAGGTTGGATAGCCCTGTTTTGACTATGGAATATCGAAATGGTAGTGGATGCCACGATTGGAGAGCCTAAGCCGAATGGTGAGGTAATTCTACGTCGACACAAACCGTGAGTTGCAGCTCTGCGGTCGGATCAATTTCATGATTTGGCTAAACGGCGGGTCAGGCGCGTCGTTCCATCCGAATTTCAATGGCTTCGCCAGAACGGCGTCAACAGGTGACACACCGTTTACCTCAAATGGGGCGATATTCTGGGCAATCCGACTGAGTTGGTTTGCACTGACTCGTACGGCGACAATGCTAGTTTTTTTTCATGGAATGCCGTGTCAAGTTTTGAAGGTGTATGTGTATTCAGAGATTGATCGGTTGGTCTCATCGCGAGCTGGCAGACGGTGTGTTGATGACCGGTTCGCCGCTTTCAGATCGGGCGATCAAGCGAAGTCAGGCATTTTTCCCAATCGACCCGACATTATCGGTCGAAACAGTCGATGGCGTCACAGTTACGATGTTGGCACGACCAGCCAATAAATTGATCGCTTGGGACCCCCGGCATCCTGCAACGGGTAGGCGATTTAGCAATTCGATTTTTCATGGCAAAAGGACGATGCCAAGGCAGTTCGTCAGAAGCCGAGGCGACTATGTTCCGAAGCTCAGTTTTACTGTGCGAGCTAAGGCTGTGGTGGTAGCGTTCTGTGACGGTCAACGATCTTTTGGCGACATTCAGGCAGCGATGTCGTCTGAGCATCCGCACCTTTTGTCTTCGGATAAGACAATCGCACGATTCATCGCTTCGGTGCTGAGTGTGGACACCGAATGAGCGTGCAGTACGAGGTACGTGGCGCTCGCCAGCAGCTGGCAATTTCAACAGAGGCGTTTCATAAGTGGACGCAGCCTGACGGTAATGTATGGATGTGGTTCCATCGGAACGATAGTGCATATCTATTGCGATTTCCTGATCTTGCGGACTTTCAGGTCTCGGGCGATGGCGTACGAGTGCTGGTCTGGCCTGTGCCAGGCGTGTCACCACAAACTGTTGAGCACCTGCATTTAAATCAAGTTTTGCCGCTCGCTCTAAGCCGCCAGGGAAAGCTTGTTTTGCACGGGAGCGCCGTCGACGTCGACGGAAATGGCGTAGCTTTCGTCGGCGAATCGGGCATGGGCAAGTCCACACTTGCGGCGAGTTTTGCTACTAATGGTGGGCGCTTTTTGACCGATGATGGTGTGCAGATTGAGTGGGTGAACGGGAATTGCCAGATTATTCCCAGTCACCCGTCTATTCGGCTGTGGGAAGACAGCCAGAACGCGCTGACTGACGCGGCTACGGTGGTAGCACCTGCGCTGGAATTCACCACAAAGGCACGATTACTCGCTGGAGCTAACATCGCTTTTTGTGAAGGGGCGCTGCCGCTTCGTCGTGTTTACTTTTTGGGCGTGGGCGACGCGGCTTCTGTCGAGATCGAAATGATGAAGCCGGCAGAAGCTTTGATTCAAATGCTCAAACATTCGTTTTTTCTGGATATGGATGAGCGCGAGATGCTCGCCCAGCACTTCGACGAGCTTTCCCGGCTCGCAGCTCTACCCATCTATTTTCACCTCGACTATCGCCGTTGCTATGACGACTTGGCGCACGTGCGCGATGCAATCACGCAGCACGCCAGTAAATGAGAAAGCGCAACAGATGAATCTACCTGAGAAAGTGATTATCCCGACGCTAGTAATGGCGCGGCGGGTCGGCGACGAAACCGTGATCCTTGATTTGGCCAGTGGCACTTATTTTGGGCTCGATCCTGTTGGCGCGCGCATCTGGCAATTGATGGCTGACGGGTTAACTCTAGGGCAAGTGTGCGACGCCATATTTGCGCAATATGACTCTACACCAGAAAAGATACAGCACGACGTGTTGGCACTTGCGCGTACGTTGGCGGAAAAAGGTTTAATCAGCGCTTCCGTGGAGTAGAAGAATAGTGCGGCGACTTTCGGTTGGCGATGGTCAGTTTTGGGCAACCGATTTTCTTGAAGGATTGCAAACACGACGATCAGAGGACAGGCCACTGAATTTTGATCGCCGTCAGCAACAGTAATCGCCAGCAGGATTACACGGCTCGCTTGCCACTCACTCCGTCGGCGACCATCCCGGGTAGGATCCACATTTTGACGACAACCCACCGCTACTTTCTTTGCCGTTCCATTCAGGGCCTTAGCGTTTCAGCATGTGCTCGCACTCTGATGCATCCGTGGTGACAACAGCTCGATGGGTCGCCTTGATCAGCACCTGTTTGTTTGTTGCCCTGTTGGCAAACGGGGCCACTAGTTATCTCAAACGAGTGGGGTTGTTGGATCGTCAAAATTTCGAGTTGTACGTCGGCACTTATTGCGGCGGTCCGGCGGCGGGCAAGCCATCCCTTACATTCCCGTGTCAGTGCATGCAAGATCCCCTGGCAGCGGAGGGATCGGCGTCGGAATCAGAGTCTAAGTCCCCACTGCTAAGCCGACGCTACGTCTACGATACCGCTGGCTACGAACGCGTATTCAAGGTTTTCAAAGACCTGCTGTTCGCAGGGTTCGTCACGCTTTCAATTTTTCTTATGGTGACGCGGAAAGTTCGTTTGCCAAGTCTGGCTGCTGCGTCGCCTATGTTGTTACTTGCCGTGAGTATCGGCGCGGGTTTTCTGATTTCGGTTGCGCTGTGGGGCGGTGTGTTCGCTCTGGTTGGGCTGCGTTCGTTCGCCTTCCTTGCGGTCGCGTTTGTTGGTAGCTGGGTCGCTGGCGGAATTCACGGCTTCGCATCGTGCGCCGCTGTGATGCTGTTGATTCAATTGGTGCTGGTCGGGTTTGAGTTTCTTTTTGGGATACCACTGCGGTTTTGTCCGGATTCGTTTCGCGCTGCGGGTACGACTGTGTTGTCGAATAGTCTGGGCGTTTTCGCCGTAGTCGCCTTAGGGTTCTATCGTTCATTCTCAGCGAGCAGGTTGTACTTTTGGATTCTGCTGCTGATTACGGCGATCCTTGTCGTTGCCAGTGGTTCGGGCACGGCGGTGTTTGCGCTGTCTGGGTTGCTAGGGTTTCTCGTCCTCGAAAAAACGCAGGGGGCGCGACGGCTGGCGGCGGTCGCAATACTGCTTGCGGTCGCGGTTTTGCTGACGGTCAAATTGCCCGAACTCACGCAACGCCCAGATATTTACAACTCGCTTCTTGCGCCGGAAGGTCGGCTCGACAGTCTTGGCAGATTGGCGCGTGAAGCCAACGCCGTTGAACTTCTCGTGGGACGTGGCGTTGGTTTTGGGACAAATTCAGCGTCCAATGTATTGAGCAGTGCGCCGGTGGCGCTTCCAGATAATTCTGCGGGCGAAAAGTTCTCTGCTGATTCGACCGTGACAGTGTTATTCACGCAGCTAGGGATCGTCGGTATTGTGCTGTTTTACGGTGTTCTTGGCTGGGGATTTTGGCGAGACGCTATAGCGCGGCCGTTTTATCTTGTCGTTGCTGTTTCGAGTCTGACCATCATCGTTACCGAGCTATTTCCCGTCAACTTCCTGCTTGGGCTGACTCTTGCGCACACTCTGCACGTTGAGGATCAATTGCGGCGGGCTCGCGCGACATGACGCGAATGCGGGCAGTCGATAGCTTGCCTTACAAATTGCAGCGCGGAGCATTGGGTTTCCAATGAGGTTGGGATTGTTTGCGGAGCAGCGAACGACTGCGCTTCCAGTCGGTATGCTGGTGGTCGCGCGGATCGTCAATATGGCGCTCGGGCTGGCGGTAATTCCGGTTCTGATTCATTATCTGGGTGGCGATGGTTTCGCGGCGTGGGCGTTGTTGCTGGCGATCAGCGCTGCTTTCGCGCTTCTCGAGCTCGGCATGTCGCCCACCTATGTCAAGCAGGTCGCGCCGCTGATTCAGCAGGATGATTGGCATCAGGTCAATGTCGTTCTGAACAACGTTTTGGCGATCCTCGTGTTGGCATTTACGGCAGGAGCACTGCCCCTGTTTTGGCTCGCGACATCGATAGCACGCGAGCTTCACGTTCCTGATAGCAGGTTGCTTGATGCAGGTCAGATGGTGGAATTCGTATACGTCGCCGTTGGGTTGCGTGCGCTGTTACAGCTCGGCTCGCTCACGTTGAACGCTGCGCGTCGATTCCGGGCGCTGGCCGCCGCTTCGTTCCTGCAGTCGTTTGTTTCCAACGCTGCTGCCGCCGTCGGCGCAGTCTGGACAGGGCGGCTGGACGTCACGCTGCTGGCCTTTTGGATCGCGCAACTGCTGGTGCTGGCGATTATTTTTGCCATTTCTAGCAGACTATATATCCGTGCAAGCGATAGGGTGTGGCCCAGTTTTGACAGAATGCGTGGGCTTTGCAGTCATGGTCTGAAGATTCAGGCGCATGATTGGGCGCAGGTCATCAACTATCAGTTTGACAAATTCCTGATTGCGGCTTTTATGGGGCTTTGGGCCGTGGCGCCTTACGAGGTCGGCAATCGCAGCGTTTCAGCGCTGCGCAGCATTCCGGGCAGCGGCATCGATTCTTTTCTTGCGACGGCCGCTATCGGTCAATCGGCCAAAGCCGACCTTTGGCAGCAGTATCAGCGGGTCACTCAATTGGCGGCCATCGCGGTGCTGGTGTTCATGATTGCGCCGCTGGCCATCGCTCCTCTGTTTCTGTATGCCTGGACCGGTGAGATGGGTTACACCGGACGCTGGGTGTTCCTGAGCCTGATTTTGGGGGCAGCGTTCAGTGTTCTTGCACTTCCCGCAGCGGCGATGGCACAGGCGGCTGGGCGGGCAGAGCTGCAAGCCAGAGCCGCCATTGTCACGCTGTTAATCAACGTTCCCTTAAGTTTTGTCCTCATCCTCAAGTTGCAGCTGGTCGGCGTGGCAGCTGGCACCGCCATTGCGATGATGGCGGGCGCGGCGATGTTGATGGCGGACGTCCACAAGGCATATGCACAGCCTCTTGTGAACACCCTCAAACCGTTGTGGCACCTATTCTGGGCCCCAGCGTGTGTTTGCGCTGCTTTTGCGCTGTTGACATGGTTCCTGTTTGAACTCTGGCTTGCATCGGTCAATCCGGGGATACGCTTTTCGAGGGAGATGCGGGTGATCCCGGGGCTCATCGCTGGGCTTACTTATGTCGGCTGTCTGATCTCGATGCTGGCCGCGCAGATTCATCGCGGAGCACTGACTGCGGAGCAACAGGATTTTGTCTGCCGAATTATTCCCTTCCGGTGGTTTAGAGAATATTGTGCTGCGCGCCACCCAATTGTCAGCGACAGTTAGTCGTCGAAAAATTCAGCGTGTTTTAGGAGATGTAGTGCAGGTTTGACGATGAACGACGTCGCGCGCTGAGAACAACTCGGACACGGCGTTTTGAGACGTGCCGATAATGCCGAGCGGGCGCTAATCGTTGGTTTGACTGGTATATTTCTTGGGTGGTTAGACACCTGTTTTCGGATAGCAGTCGTAACTAATTGTCGTCATTCCCGCGAAGGCTGGAATCCGGTAAGTGACTGCCGTTTACGTGTCAGTCGAAACTCTGGCCGGAAAGGGCTACTTGTGACAAAGGATGTCTGGGTGCACGCTGCACACGGCTACGCCCTCATCGCGGATTTCCCGATCATGGAGGCAATGCCTACGCTGCTGGGCGATGGCGCTGCTCGCACTGAGCCAGAGTTGCGGCTCAAGAAAGTGAAGCGCGCGCAAATTCCGGTGCCCTCCAAACGCGAATGGCTGGTGCGAGAGTCGGGCGGCATTTCCGTCGCACACGGCGTGTATGGCACCATGATCCGCTCATACTGCGGTTCTTTTGCGTGGGATCCGATAAGTGTCGGCAGCAGCCGATTGAAACCGGCTGCACCGATTTTGGTTTCGCGTGGACCCAGTATTTCAACCACGCGGTTTAATCACTCTGTGCTGCATGGCTTCGTGCCACAGCTTCTGGCGCTGCGCGGTGAGGTGGTGCTGCACGCAACCTGTGTTTTGGTTGACGGTCGTGCGTTCCTATTCGCGGGCGCGAGCGGCATGGGCAAGTCAACGCTGGCCGCGGGATTCGCCAGCCTCGGTTTGACGGTGTTTTCAGAGGATGTCGTGCGCATTCAAGTCGACGATGGTGTTCCACCGCTAGCCCATCCGAGCTACCCCGGTGCGCGGCTGCGCGGCAATAGTTTCCTGTTGCCATCTGAGAAGCGCACGAATGTTCAGGGACGGTTTGGCCTGCCGAAGCATCGTGTATATGTCGGGGCGAACGGCGTTTCGCAACCCCCAGCCACATTGGGTGCCGCATTTTTTCTCGGTAGCGGACGTACCGTTACGCCGCGATTTAAGTCAATTTCGCCGATGCAGGCGATGAAGCCGTACCTTCAGTCGAGTTTTATCCAGGCCTTGCCAAAGGAAACGCGCAGTCGAGACGCGTTTGCCCGAACCATCAAGCTGGCGGCCTCGGTCCCCGCCTATGAGCTTCGCTATCGCCGTTCGCCGGCGCATTTTGATTCGCTTTTGGTGAACATTGTCGCGTTTGTACGCGCATTGCCAAAGGCCCGGTAGCCTATGTCCCTAACTGCTTTTTTAGTGCTGGTCGGAGACGCGCCGATTGGCGCAACGCTTGAGTCCGCGCGGCAGCCGGTCATGAATTTTCTTTCGGGTTTGACCAAGCAACCCACCGAAACCCACGAGCAGCACGGCGCATTGCTTTGGCAATCCTCTGTCTATGCGGATGAGAGTGCTGAGGCTGTCCGTCGAGCTTCCAAAGACGGAATGTCGCGCACGGTCATTTTCGATGGTTGGGTGGAGAACCGTGGTGATCTCATCCCGCTGTTAGCCAATGCTGGTGTATCCGACAACTCGACAGACAGTGAATTAGTGCTCGCCGCCCACATGCAATGGGGCGATGGCGCAATGAACCAGCTTTATGGCGAATATTCATACGTCTTGGTTGAGCAAACTTCGGTTAGGGCTTTGCCGCGCGCTTTGGCCGTTCGCGATAGAGTGGGAGTACGGCCGCTGTTCTATTCGACATGGAAAGGCGGCTGCGCACTGAGTAATTTCCCGGGCGCGTTGCCTTTGCTTCCCTGGGTAGGCAGTGAAATCAACTACGGCTACACGGCAGAGTTTTTGTTGGGCGAAATCAACGCCACCAGAGAAACCTTTTATGCTGGCGTTACTCGCGTCATTGGTGGGCACTCGATTGATTCGGGTATCGGCGGCGCAGCTCCAATGGTTTCGCGATATTGGATGCCGTCCCGCTGGAAGATTCAGCGCGACAATAACACGGCGATGAAAACGCTTCGCACGGCGCTCGAAAGCGCTGTTAACGGCGCAATTCGTTCACGATACCCCATTGGCGTGCAGATCAGCGGAGGAATCGATTCTTCGTCGGTTGCGATGCTGGTGGCAGATGCCGTCGATCAAGGTGCGATCAATGCCAGTCGCGTTACCGGTATGTCTCAGGTTTATCCTGGTTTGAGTTGTGACGAGACGTACTACATTGATGCTGTTGAAGCCGTGCTCCCGTTCAGCGTCGTGCGGCTGGTGCCTTGTTATGCAAATTCTGAGCAGGCCGACGACTGGACGCGCAGATCCCGCTATGTTTCATTCTCATTCGCAGGCACCAGCGCGTTGCGCCACTCGGCTGATCATACGCGACGTGGCGGACGTGTCGTATTGACCGGCGAAGGTGGAGACGAGCTTTTTATACCCACTGCGGCTGCGATTCGGCACGCGGTACTTGAACCTGGTGGGCTGACTGCAGTGAAAAAATACTTTGTGAGACGATGGCGAGGACGCCCGAGAACAGCCAGTTGGTTGGGCACACTTAAGCATGTGTTGGGCGATGCCATAGGCGATCGCGTGGCAAATTGTCTCTCGAAGCACTACTACCGCAAATATCGTCCGCACTTCCGTCCTTTTTGTCTTGAATGGTGGCTCGATCTGAAAGTGGCCGACCGGCTGGACAAGCGCGTTGCCCTTTCGGGACTGCGTACCGTGTCTAACGCGGCTATTTGGGACGGGTGGCTGTGTGAGTCTATTGAGCATCAATATTGGGCCGGATTCTTGATCGGCGTCGAAAAGCGTCACCCGCTGATGTCGGCACGCGTGGTTACCGCCGCAAGTGAGTTTTCATTTGATCTGCTGGATGGACAAGTCGACTCAACTCGAGTTCCGCTCAGGAGCGTAGTGGCTTCGCGGTTGCCGAACTCGGTGCTGAAACGAACCGACAAGGCGGAATTCACCGTGGTTGTTCTGCCTGCGCTTTTGACCATGATGTCGCGCCGTTTTGGTGGCAACATCCCCCAATATGTAGATTTAGGCTCCCGTCGAAGAATTGATTTTCAGCCGCCACCACACCGTTTCGTGTGGCAGTCCGACTTGGCACAGTCGACGGCGTTTTTTCTGGACTGTCTCGCGAGGGGGAACGACGCGTGAACACGCAACGTGCCTTGAAGATAGCAGGCTTGTCTTTTTCCTTTAAACTGTTATTCTAGGCGGGGCGTCAGTAGAAAATGCGAACGCGCATTTGCCAGTGACGTAGCGCCCAAAGTAAACGCAGATTAATCAGTAGTGATTTCGAGGAAATAATGAACGATAGTAATTTTCACAGCTCAACCCGGTCGTCTTACAGTGCTCCAGTACTTGTCAGCCTAGGCTCGCTACAAATGCTGACTACGGCGAACCAATCGGGGCCATATTGCGATCAAATTACGCGTACAGGTTCGACGGCCGTCACGAAGATCGACCCGGGAAGCTGCAATAAAACGCCTTAACAAATCGTTAGGACGTTGGTTGCTAAGGTCGTAATTGGGGGTAATTCGGCCCCCAGTTAACATTGTGCGCCACTAACTCGTGTATGTATTCGTTTGTGTCATAGTAGGCTGAACCTTACTTATTCTGGGTATTTTTTCCGAAAAACCCCCCTTCCAACCGTCCTAGGTTTTACGGCACGCTCTCCAACATACTGCAGAATTTAATTTGCAGTTTTGTGACTTCTGCGGAGAAGATGTTTCTTAAGCCTACGTAGAGCGCCATGCAGCATTAGGGTCGAGTTGGCGCTACCAGTGGGAAGCCCAGAATAGTCGGCGCTTGAGGGCATCCACATTGCGTACAACAGGGATCCCATTTGTTTCCACGAATTCGTATATCGCGCATTTGACCAAAACGACGGATATTTCAACGGCAACCCCGAATGCCCAATTAATTTGTCAACTACTTCCGAGCCATTCGACTGCATTCGTCGAATATTCGCTCCCTTAGGGTAGGGTTGGCCTAGGCCGTTTGCAGTGCGCCCGAATACATCGCGAAGCGCGGCCGTAATCGCACGTAACGCGACATTTGCCCCCACTTGCTCAAACGCTGTCTCGACAGCGCGCCATTGCTCTATGGTTAATTTGTCGAAAATCAACGCTACATCTGTGTGCGCCTTCATTTCTACATGTTGGCTGCTGATGATGTTTGATGCGTGGATCAGAAACAGCATAACGGGGTCGAACCAAGGCACAGATTTGTTCGCAATCGTGAGCCACGTATTTGGCTTCGAAAGCACTTGTGATGCGTTGAGTAATTCAGGAACCCAGCGATAGCTTAACGCCCAGTGCAGATCGACTTCGAACGTACCTCTCAGTGCCTTGAATGATGCTTCGCGATTGCTCTTCAAGAATCGCGAATCTTTAAACCAATCGATATCAACCTGCGGCGCGAAGCCTGCCTTTGCGAGTACGTTTGCAGCGCATGCGGCATCTGCAGGTTGCACCACGAGGTCAACGTCGCGAGAGTCTCGCAGTGCCGCATCTCCGTAAAGATATTGCCCCACACAATGCCCCTTGATGATGCGGGCTTCAATCCCTGCTTGTTCCATGAGTGACAGTACGTGAAGGCACAATCGCGCACCGTAATAGGCTGCAGCGCGACCGTTATCGATAATTTGTTGGTGGTCATCCAAAACAGAGGCGGGGCATGGCAAACCGAAAAAAACTACCCGGTTGACTACCCACGTTAACAGCGATTCCTGAAGTGCCGTGACCAACAATCGCCTCCACTCAATCTCGGACCACGTTGCAATCACGGCGAGCAAATCAGGTGCGAGCTGTCCCGACGCTTGCGACGCTATTCGTGCCAACACCAGACGCACCGGGTCCACGCGTGCGCCTACCTTGCAGTAAGCAAGAAGCGCATCAATGGACGGTGGCGGAGGCGAGGCCAACCTGCTCACGCGCGCCGCGAGTGGCTTAGGGTGTGTTGAGGCACTAGCCCGGTAGTCCGCACAGCGACCCATAACCTCGTGAAAAGAGCGTCTGTAACGAGTACGGATAAGTCTAAGACCGTCAGGCCGTACGGCCTGCGTCCGTAACAGCATTGGCAAGCTATACAAACAGTTTTCACGATGATGAATGTATCACTGGCGTCGTTGTGCTCCCTAAAAAACCGCTCTACGAACGGAGGTAGCTCGCCCCGAGTTATTAACTACGGCCTCTGACATTTGCCACATGCCGTCGGCCGCGTTGTTTCGCGAGACCCTACTCGCTGTTGCGGTTGGGAAGCAGATGAGTACGTCAATTCCTGATCAGCAAGATGCCTGAGCAATATTACTTTTGGGTAAGGTTGTCATGTTGAGAGGCGCAAAAACATCAGGTGGCAAGGATTGAGGGCCGCACAGCGCGTTTTAGCAGGCGCACTGATCCTTCGCCGTGCTTAGGATGACGACTCCTGAGTTGAGCTAGCTGATTAATCAGGAGTCAATTAATGCGCGCGTATGCCAACCGCCTCAGCTTGATAAACTAACCGAAACTCTTTAGGCACGAATGAAAGTACTTGTTACCGGCTCTGCTGGCTTTTGCGGAATGCATGCCACTGCCCGCCTGCTGGATCGCGGCGTTGAAGTGGTCGGCATCGACAACCTGAACGCGTATTACGACCCGCAGCTCAAACAGGCCCGCTTGAAAATTCTATCTGGCAGCGCGGGATTCCAGTTCGTGCCGCTGGATATTTGCGATGCCAAGCAGTTGAAAGCCTTATTCGCTTCGCACAAGTTTGATCGGGTGTTGCACCTTGCCGCCCAACCCGGTGTGCGCTATTCGCTGACTCACCCCGAAGCTTATATTCAATCCAATCTGGTTGGCTTTGCCAACATTCTGGAATGTTGCCGCCGCAACGACATTGGGCATCTGGTGTACGCGAGTTCGTCCAGTGTTTATGGCGCTAACACCAAAATTCCGTTTGCCGAAACGGATTCAGCCGATCATCCGGTGAGCCTTTACGCAGCGACGAAGAAGGCGAACGAGCTGCTGGCGCACTCGTATTCGCATCTGTATGGTCTGCCAACAACCGGGCTTCGCTTTTTCACTGTTTATGGCCCGTGGGGGCGTCCGGACATGTCGCCGTGGCTGTTTACCAGCGCCATTCTGGAAGGGCGACCGATCAAGGTGTTTAACCACGGGCGCATGTTGCGTGATTTCACTTACGTGGACGATATCGTCGAGGCAACGCTGCGGCTGCTTGATCGACCGCCGACGCGCAATCCCGACTACGATCATATGAATCCGACGCCAGATAGCAGCGACGCGCCTTTCCACATTTATAACGTTGGCAATCAGAATCCTGTACCCTTGATGAGCTTCATTTCCACTTTGGAGCAGGCCATCGGGCGCGAGGCGATCAAGGAGTATCTGCCGATGCAGCCGGGCGATCTGGAGGCCACCCGAGCGGACGTCACCGCGCTCAAGCACGACACCGGCTTTGAACCAGCCACGCCAATTGGCGAAGGCATAGGACACTGGGTAGACTGGTACAAAACGTACCATGACATCAAATGACTACCACAGTCCGGCGGTCTGCCGAAGTCGGCGCTGATGCTGTCGTATCCGGCGTGCCGTCCGTTCAAAAACCGCGCTCAGCGAACTAAGTAGAAACACCAACGCAATGTGCGGCATCGCCGGAATTTTCGCGTATCACCCGTCCGCGCGCTCCGTTAATCGGGTGGAGCTGACGGCCATACGTGATCACATGGAGGCGCGCGGCCCGGATGGTTCGGGCGAGTGGTACAGCGCCGACGGTCGTCTTGGCTTTGGGCATCGGCGTCTTGCGATCATTGACCTCACCGAAGGCGGCGCGCAGCCGATGGTCAGCGGTGATGGCCGTTACATCATTACCTTTAATGGTGAGATTTACAACTATCGGGAGCTGAAACGCAGCCTTCAAGCGCAGGGGCGCGTGTTTATATCCGATTCTGACACCGAGGTATTGCTGCATCTTTTCGCGCTGAAGGGCGAGGCGATGCTGCACGATCTGCGCGGCATGTTTACGCTTGGTATTTGGGACACGCGGGAGAGGAGCCTTTTCCTGGCCCGCGATGCGTTTGGAATCAAGCCGCTTTACTACGCCGACGATGGCAAGACCATCCGTTTTGCGTCGCAGGTAAAGGCATTGCTAAAGGGGTCGGTCGACACTGCGCCGGAGCCGGCGGGACACGTTGGCTTCTTCCTGTGGGGTTCAGTGCCTGCCCCGTGGACGCTGTATCGCGGCATTCGCAGCTTGGCAGCGGGACATTGCCTGCGCGCGTCAGCGACTGGCGTGACGATAAGCGAATGGACGAGCGTTCGCAGCATCCTTCAGCATAGCGCGCGACAGGCTGTCAAAGGCTCACGTGTCGACGCGCTGGAGGAGATCGCTGCGTCCATCGAACGCAGCGTGGCGGCGCACATGGTGGCGGATGTGCCGGTGGGTGTGTTCCTGTCGTCGGGCCTTGATTCATGCATGTTGGCGTCTAGTGCCCAAAAGCACGCGGCTTCCGTTCATGCCGTAACTTTGGGATTTAAGGAATTTGCTCGCAGTAACAATGACGAAGTGCCGCTGGCGCAGCAAGTCGCCGCCGCGCTGGGCTTGCAGCACGACGTGTACACAGCGGCCCGCCCTGATTTCTTGTCGCAACGGGCGGCGCTGCTCGCGGCGATGGATCAGCCATCGATCGATGGCGTTAACACTTGGTTTGTCTCCCAAGCCGCCGCAAAGTGCGGCCTGAAGGTTGTTCTTTCGGGCCTTGGCGGCGACGAACTGTTTGCCAGCTACCCAAGCTTCACGGACGTTCCGCGCATAAACCGAATGGCGCGGCCACTTGCTGGCTTTCCGGCTTTTGGACGATCAGCGCGTGCGGCGATGGCGCCCTTCGCTTCACGCTTTGCCTCGCCGAAGTTTGCCAGTTTGTTTGAGTATGGCGGCACAGTGGGGGGCGCATATTTTTTGCGTCGCGCGCTCATGATGCCGTGGGAACTGGACACGGTGCTGGATCGCGATATCGTGCGCGAGGGTCTGGAGCGGCTCCAGACGATGCCGACGCTCAACGCGCTGGTTGACGACATTGACGAAGATCGGTTGCAGGTTTCGTCGCTGGAAATGGCGAGCTACATGCGGCATCAGCTCTTGCGAGATACGGACTGGGCGTCGATGGCGCATTCCCTTGAGCTGCGAGTGCCGTTTGTGGATGCGCACTTGTTGCGCGAAGCGGTTCCGTGGCTCGCCGCCTATCCCGACATCACGAAAGGTCAGGTGGCGCAAGCAGTAGCGCCGTCACTCCCTGCACGCATTTGGAGCCGCCCCAAAACTGGCTTTGGGGTGCCGGTGCGCGAATGGATTACGGCGGATCTGCCCGACGACAAGGCGAGAGGCCTGCGCGGGTGGGCTGAGCGTGTGTTCAGAGTGCAAACGGCTTCTGACCCAGCCACCACCAGTAATCTGGTTTTTCATGGTCGCCCTGGCCCCGCTCGCGTGCGTTCGGTGCAGCCGACGCGAGTGCTGGTGTCGTCCATCGCACCGGGGTCGGGCGGGGTGAATGCGATGGTTGAATTTGTCGTGCAGGTACTCAAATCCGAAGGGTTTGAGCCCGTCATCGCGCATTACGAACCGTACAGCGTTACGCCGAGGCTATCGGTTCCGTCGTTCCGACTGTTGACGCAGACAGTGAAACAGGAAGCGCGTGTTTCGCACGGCGATGTCGAAACGCACGCGATCGGCGCGTGGCTTCCGGAGCTGGAATTTACGCATTACCTGCCCACTTCCGCTTGGCGTCGGGTGATGGACTCGTGTGACGCCTTTGTCGTCGCGTCCGGCAACAGCCTCGCCGGCACGCCGTTTCACCATACCCAGCGCCAATATCTTGCGTGGATCGCAACCGACTGGTGGGGCGATCGCGCTGATCGTACAAAGCATTTTCCGAGGCTGAGGCTCCTGCTTGATCGGTACTTCAATCGGACGGTCATCATGCGGCTGGAAAAGCGGCTGCTGAAGGGCGGCGTCACGCTGGCGCTCAGTCAACACACGAAGCGGGAGCTTGTTCGCATACAGCCCCATTTGAGCGCGGACATTCTGCCGGTTCCGGTTAGCACGGCGCGGTTCATGCCGAAGCAGGGGGCTACGGCGGTCGCACGCATCGGCTTTGCCGGTCGCTACGACGATCCGCGCAAGAACATCGACCTGCTTTTTTCTGCTTTTAGCCTGATAGCTGCACAGCGGCCCGACGCGGTCCTTAGCCTGATCGGTGGCGTTGACACGGCCGCGACCCGATCACGGGCCGCGCAACACGGGCTGGTTGACAACATACAAATCGCCGGCCGCCTGAACGATGCTGAATACGTCGAGGCGTTGCAGCGACTCGATGTGTTTGTCGTTCCCTCACATCAGGAGGGCCTGTGCATCGCGGCGCTGGAAGCCATGGCCTGCGGGGTGCCCGTGGTATCCACCCGCTGCGGCGGGCCGGAGGAGTTCGTTGAGGATGGTGTTACCGGTTTTCAATGTGCGTTTGACGCAACCGAGCTGGCAGACAAAGTGCTTAGAATCGTGACGCACCGAACGCTGCGTGCGCAGCTTGGCGATGGTGCAAGAGCGCGGGTCGAGGGGCAATACAGCCCAGAGTACGCGAAAGAGGTGTTGTTGCGCGGTTTTTACTCGGCGTTTCCGCAACTGGGGCGAGCAACAGCCGTCGTGGGCAATGTCGCAACAATGGCACGCGCACTGAACGCAAAGCGCTCGCCCACCAAAGACACTCTGCGATAATATCGACTTACGTCTGAGCGCTACCCGGCTGTGTCCCCCATCGATTCGAAGAACTCACTTTCAGCTAACCCGACCGATGAAATCTTCGACCGCGACCATGTGACTGTGATTGAGCCGCCTCGCGGGTGGCATATGCTCGACTGGCGCGAGCTTTGGGCCTACCGCGAGTTGTTGTGGGTTCTCACCATGCGCGATATCAAGGTGCGCTACAAACAGACCGTGTTGGGAGCCGCGTGGGCCGTCATCCGCCCCGTCGTCACGATGGTGATATTCAGCGTGGTCTTTGGTCAGCTGGCCAAAATGCCGTCAGACGGCTTCCCCTACCCTATCTTCGTCTATGCAGGCCTGCTGCCTTGGACGTTTTTTGCGGCGTCCATTGGCTCATCCGGGCAGTCACTGGTGGGTTCCGCGCATCTCGTCAGCAAGGTTTACTTTCCAAGGCTTATCATTCCCGTGTCGTCTGTTGGGGCTGGGCTGGTGGATCTGTTGATCTCAACTGGCATCCTGATGCTCATGATGCTGTGGTACGGGGTGGGCTGGTCGGCGAACCTTTTGGCGGCACCGGTGCTGTTGTTAGCCGTAGTGTTCACCTCGCTGGGCGTCGGAACGATGTTGTCTGCGCTCACTGTGGCGTACCGCGACTTCTCACACCTTACGCCTTTCGTTGTGCAAATCTGGATGTATATCACTCCCGTTATTTTCCCCATCTCCATCGTGCCGGAGCGCTGGCAGTGGCTGGTGTACCTCAACCCCATGACAGGATTGGTGGAAGGCTTCCGAGCCGCCTTTCTGGGTAAACCTTTCGACCCGACCGGGCTGGGCATATCGTTTGCCATCGCGCTGTTTCTGTTTGCGATCGGCGTTGCATATTTTGAAAAGGTGGAGCGACGCTTTGCCGACATCATTTAGATGTCCGCACCTGCAATCAAGGTCGAAGGACTGTGGAAAGAGTACACCGTCGGCGCTGCGCGACAGCAACATGGCACTTTCTATGACCTGCTCAGCCATTCGCTGAGGTCTCCGCTGCGGCGCTTGCGCAGTCTAGGTGGACGGGCCGAAGACCCGCAGCGGTTCTGGGCGCTGCGCGATGTGAACTTCGAAATCCAACCGGGTGAAGTGGTCGGTGTAATCGGTCGAAATGGGGCGGGCAAGAGCACGTTGCTGAAAATGCTCAGCCGCATTACTGCACCAACCAAAGGCCGCATTCAGGTGCGCGGTCGACTGGCTAGTCTGTTAGAGGTGGGCACTGGATTTCATCCTGAACTGAGCGGACGCGAGAACATCTATTTGAACGGCGCCATTCTGGGAATGACTCGATCTGACATCGCTAGCAAATTTGACGAAATTGTTGCATTCGCTGAAGTGGAAAAGTTCATCGACACACCTGTCAAGCGCTACTCTAGCGGCATGTATGTGCGTCTGGCGTTTGCGGTCGCCGCGCACATGGAAGTTGATGTCCTTCTCGTCGATGAAGTACTTGCGGTTGGCGACGCCGCGTTCCAGGAAAAATGCTTGAGCAAAATGAGCGCGTTACAAAGTGTCGACCGTGCAGTGATTTTCGTTAGCCACGATGTCGGTGCGGTTACGCGCTTGTGCAGTCGAAGTATCGTGCTGGGTGGCGGTATGGTGGAATATGACGGCCCCGTTACCGGTGCCTTGTCGCATTACTATGATCGACAGCTAGGCTCGAAGATTGACCTATCGTCCGTTCGGTTTGATGGTACGTTAGTGAAGGAAATTAACCTTAGCGGATTGACGATTGAGGGCCGATTTGTTGGCGATAGTGGATTGCTTGATCCCGATGCGGGAATTACGCTGACTCTCCATGGACAAGCGAGCAGAGCCTTTGACGACATTGATATCGTTCTAGCCGTGTTCGTCAGAGGAACTCGGCTCTTCACGCAACATGACACGGCCGAAAGATCGCCGCTAAATAAAGGAGCCTTCCGGTCGACATTTCGGCTGCCACCCAATCTGCTTCGACCCGGCACCTACGAGGTTGGGATAGGACTTGGACGATCGGCCGGAAGAGAACATAGCTGGAATGCCTCGGTGGCGCAGTTTAGAGTGGCAGAAATCTGGGCACATCATCGCCGTGCGGACGCGCATGGACTGATCTCTGCGCCGTGTGGATCAACGAGAGAGTATGTTTGAACTGCGCAAAATATTAGGGTACTTGAAACCACAACGAGAATCCAGTCCGACCACGCGTGTGCTGGCAGCGCTCTCACGGTCGCGAAAGCACGTGACATTTATCCAGATCGGGTCAAACGATGCCGACTACGGTGATCCGCTGAGACCATTCATAATTTCACACGCGTGGCATGGCACGATGGTTGAACCAGTTCCATACGTGTTTGCGCGACTCAAACTGAAATACGGGGCTATCCCAAATATTCATCTCTTGAACTGCGCTATCGCCGAGGAATCAGGCAGCAAAGATTTTTACCATTTGGTGGAATCAAACGACGTGCTGCCGAAGTGGTATGACCAGATCGGATCCTTTTATCTCGAGACTGTTCTGAAACATCGCAAGTACATCCCCGATATCGACTCACGCGTACGCAAGCTTTCGGTGGCGTGCATTACAGTTTCCCAACTGCTCGAACAAGAATCGAGGGGCGCATTGGATCTTGTCCATTCCGATGTTGAAGGATTCGACCACCACATCGTCAAGTCGCTATTACGTACGGCCTCGCGACCAGCTGTATTTATCTATGAACACCTGCATTTGACCTCTGAAATGAAAGAGAGCTGCAGAGTTGACCTTCAAGCAAACGGGTATGTTGCTGTGGAGGAAGGGGCAAATACGATATGCGTGCAAGCAGACCAGATGTTACTGGTTCGGGCGATGAGTTGATTGTGGGTTAGTGGCTTGCTATGTGGGGTACTAAATGATTGTCTTGAAGCTAAGCGGTGGCTTGGGAAATCAATTGTTCAACTACGCCGCCGCTCGAACTCTGGCGGACTTGCGCGGAGTACAGCTCGTAATAGATGTGTCTCGATATGCCAATCAGTGGCAACCAAATGCCACGCGACCTTTGGGACTTCACATGTTGCCCATTCGGGCTAGCTTGCGACATTTGGGGCCACTGGCCGACAAGCCGCACATCTTTGCGCGCCTAGTAAGACGCATTCGGGAAGACATTTTTGCGACGCATGTCGAGCGAGATGCGGGACTCTACAATTGGTTTGAAGGGTTTGAGAAATTAAGCTCCCGAGTTCAGCTTAGCGGGTACTTTATTTCTCCAAAGTTCTTCTCAGGAAACGAGCAACGCATTCGTGCAGATCTACAGCCAGGCGCGTTGTCTACCTCTTTCGACATCATGGGTGCGACTGGCTTTGCATACTTGAACATGATCCGGTCAGTTCAGGATAGTTGCTCGTTACACATACGTCGTGGTGATTTTCTGACTTACGACAATCCGCCTCTTTACCTGACCGGATTTGAAAATTATCTCGCGACAGCAATGCGCTACGTAGTCGAGAGACGATCTGGTGTGGTTTTCTTTGTTTTCTCTGATGACCCTGAATGGTGCAAGCAGCACTTCGCAGACTCAACGTTTACGGTGCACGTTGTGTCGGACGAGGAGGCGGCTAGCACATTTCGAGACTTTGCACTCATGAACTCATGTACGCACAACATTATTGCGAACAGCACATTCAGTTGGTGGGCTGCATACCTGAACTCGTCCCTTGAATCATTGGTGATAGCGCCAAGTAAATGGGACACCCAAGGCGTGACGCCCATTGATGAAATTTTGCCTTCCCACTGGGTAAGATTGAGTTGCTAACTAAAAGCGTTGAAGTCGTTGCCACGTCGCCTGTTAATCGTTGCTCCTTCTGCTTACGTGCTCGGCGGTGTAGCCGATTGGTTGGATTATTTGTTGCCCGGGCTCGAAGCGGCAGGATGGCATTGCACGCTCGGATTGGTTAGCGGCAACCTGCACAATGCGCAGAACTATTTGGATCGCCATCCGTGGCGTGAAGTTGTCTGCATCGACAACCCAACCGGTAGTCCGCAGGGTCGGATCAACGCGCTTACGGACACCATTCGGAATACTCTGCCCGATTTGGTGGCAGTGGTGAATATAGCTGCGGCCTACACAGCTGTTCGTACTATGCGCCTTCGGGGCCAGTCAACGCCCAAGGTGGCCATGACGCTGCACGGGCTGCAAAGCGATTTACTGGGCGATGTAAGGGCGGAAGCCGACGTGCTGGATGCGGTAGTGGCCACCAACCGGCTTGCCGTCAAGATGGCGGCTGAGAACATTGGCAATGAGGCGAGGGTGCTCTATGCGTCATATGGGGTACCGGCGCAGAAAGATGGCGCAGTTGCTGGCATCAACCGGGTGCCCGGCGCCCCCTTGAAACTGTTTTATTGTGGCCGCTTCGAGCAACAACAGAAACGAATTCTCGATCTGGTCGAGCTTGCCCGCCTGCTTGATGAAAGCGGCGTGGCCTTTCAGATCGCGCTAGCGGGTGGCGGGCCGGACGAGGCCGTTCTGCGCCGAGAGATCGAAGACAGTGGATGCGAACGTCGATTCGTCTTCTTGGGGGTACTTTCGCCTACTGAACTGGCATTCGAGTACCGTCGCCACGATGCGTTGCTCATAACCTCTGTCTGGGAAACGGGCCCCATCGTCGCGTGGGAGGCGATGAGCCACGGACTTCCCGTTATCACCAGTCGCTACGTGGGCTGCGGGCTTGAGGGGGCTTTGGTGCATGGCCAGAATTGCCTGCTGTTCCCGGTGGGTGACATGCCAGCAGCGGTCGATGCCGTCCACACTCTCGCGTCACCGGGTGTTGCGGCGCAGCTCAGGCAGGCGGGCTTCGAACTGATTCGCAAGCGCTACAGTCAGGCTGCGTCGGTCGGCCTCTGGAACGATGCTCTGCACAATATACTCAGCCTGCCAGCCCTGCCCAAGCCCCGAATCTTGCTAGCCCCACATCCTGACGGCCGGCTCGACAAGTGGTTGGGCCGGCAGCGTGGCGAGGCGCTGCGCAGAATTCTCGGCGTGACGTATCGTCACGATGATCCTGGGGGTGAGTGGCCTCACGCGAACCAAGGCCATGAGTCTGAGGAAATGTTTTTGACAAAGGCGCGCGCCATGGACCGTTACGTGTGACGCAATTGGTGTCGTCCCGCATTTTAAGCAAAGGCGATGAGCGCATCGGTGCGCTGGATGGCTTGCGTGCCTTGGCGATCATTCTGGTTCTTTTGTCTCACTTGACTCCAACGCGAAATTCCAATCAGGGGATTGCCGGTCTGCTCTTCAAGATCGCCGATATCGGGTGGAGCGGTGTTGACTTGTTCTTTGTTCTTTCAGGCTATCTCGTGACGGGTATCTTGCTGCGTAACAAGGAGAAGGGCTTTGGTCTGTCGTCGTTCCTGATACGGCGCCTACTTCGCATTGTCCCCGCCTATTACTTGGCACTAAGCTTTGTATTCTTCATCGCGCCATTCACGCTCGGACTTTACGATCTCCCAGGGTTTAATGTCCAGATTCCGTATTGGCTGTACCTGTCCAATTACTTCGAGCATCTGAAACTTTTTGATGGCACGTGGTTTTATGTCGGACATTTTTGGTCCCTCGCGGTCGAGATGCAGTTCTACGTGCTGTGGCCGCTTGCCATTTATTACCTGCCAGCGTCCTACTTGCGCCAGTTTGCCGTTGGATTGCTCGGATTCGCACTATTGGGCAGGGCCGTTCTGGTGCTGCAGGGCGCACATTGGGCGACCACTTTCGGCTGGCTACCATGGCGTATGGATGGCCTGTTGATGGGGTCTCTGGTTGCCATTGTTCTGTTTCAGGGTGTTCCCGTTACCCGCCTCAAGTGGCCGGCTACGGCCGTGGCGTTAGCAACAGGGGCTATCGTTTTGCTGGTAACGTGGGGGGGGGGGGCAGCCCACTCTGTTTTCAAAGATCCAGACAGTCTTAGCGTCGTTCTCTTACGGGTATTCCTGCCATTGTTATTGACTCTGTTTTATGGCGCAACGTTGCTTCTCGCGCTCCAGGATCATTTGGTATCAAGACTTCTATCTGCGAATTTTTTTAAGCCGATTGCCAGATACAGCTACGGCATCTACGTCGTTCATTACATGTTGATTCCAGTTTTTGACCGGTTCATTCATCCTTCGATTTTGCGGCAATGGGTGGGCCCCGGCGATGCAGCCATTTATGCTTACTTTGTTTTGTGCTCGTTCATTTCTTTTTTTCTGGCCATGGTCTCCTACCACCTTTTCGAGGTTCACTTCCTGAAACTGAAATCAAGATATCAGGCCGCATAATGCCACCCTGTACCTGTGCCAAATGAGCATTGATCCGCTAGTTTCCATCATCGTTCCCGTCTTCAACGACGATGCGTTTTTGCCAATTGCTCTGGCGTCGCTCGCCTGCCAGACGCACGCCAATATTGAGGTTGTCATCTCGGACGACGCCAGCACTGACACGAGTTTGGCAACTGCGCAGTCTTTTGCGCAGCGCGATCCGAGGTTCCGCGTCGTTGCAAATGTCCAAAACGTCGGTATGACGCGCAACTGGAATCGCGCATTGCGAGAGGCGCGTGGCGAGTACTTGGTCAAACTTGATTCTGACGACGCTTTTCGACCGGACACATTGGCGCAACTGGTGGCAGCGATGGCGGGCGAGAAAAGACCTGTGGTGGCTTATTGCCGCACGCTAGATTGCGACGCCAACCTCGAGCCGTATTCATCCTATAGGGGTGAGCAAGCAATGATCCGCGCTCGAATGGATCCGATGCAGCCGCATTGCCACACCGGCCATGCGTGGTATGCCCTGAGCTTTGACGACATTCAGATCTGGCATTCCAACGCGCAGATGCACCGTCGCGAGACGCTACAACAGATGGGCGGCTGGGACGAGAGCTGGGGTTGCGCCTCCGACACCGACTTGATCCTGCGCGTGCTTGAGCGCAATGAGTTGGTGTGCCACGTGCCCTATGCGGGCGTGCTGTATCGCACCCGACCCGGCTCGGTCAGTGATCTTTACCGAAAGCAGGGGTGGCTGCAATGGGAGTCGGCACTGGTGCATCTCGCCTCCCTGGCTAGGTATCGGGCGAGCGGCGGACACTTGGGGCTGCATTTGAGTAACCAGTGGTCGCGATTCTGGAATAACTTAAAGCAGTTGACTTCCGCAGGCGATGCTGGGCTTCGGTCCTTGCGCAGCGACGTTCGCGAGAGGCTACTATCTCGTGCCGCGCTGGTTCAGCCACCACCCGTAAAAATTAGAGCAGCCGGTGCACTGCGTCGACACTTGCATCGCTTGAGGCAGCGTAGATCGTAGTCCGTGTCGAAGAAATGTGGCGCGTTCTTACGCAAGGAACAACTTACTGTTGAAACGACGATTTCATGTGGGTCAGCGAATGATTTGTTAACAAGTTGACTATTGGGTGAAATCGACGATACCTCTCGCGCAATGGTGCTTACAGACCAAAGCTGTAAGTCCATTTAGCTGTGGCCAAGTTATCGCCCATTTCAGGCCGTTCCTGCGACTTTCGCCGCGTAGCTCCACTATATTCGTTACCTAGTGCTTTTCAACTTATCCGAGTTCATACGATCAGATCAGGGTGGTTTGTTACGAGATGTTTTCGCTTTCCTCTTTCGCTCTGATGTTTTTGTTCGTCCTGGTTGTCGTCGTGGCAGTTGGGTATGACTTCTGGGTACGCTTTGGAAGTCGCTTCGATTCATCGGCAATCTTGGGCCGACTCAAGGGGAAGTTGTTTCTGACTTACGATGATGGCCCTGCCTCCGATTTGGCTGGCTGGTGCGACAGCCGGGAAACGGCGCTTGCTCATCGGGAGGCTATTGTGGCAATTGATCCAGATTGGGATTTTGATGCCTCTCCCACGATTAATCTTCTCCGCACGCTCGCCGAATTTGGTGCACAGGCGATTTTTTTTGTGCGTGGCGATATTTTGACTGCCGATGCAAGTGCGCGTGAGACGGTGAAAGCGTTGCAACGTGCGGGCCATCTCATCGGAAATCATTCGTTTTCACACACACGGTTTCATCAAATGTCGTCGCGCCAGGCGCTAGATGAAATGGAGCAAACAGATAACCTAATTCACCGGGTTACTGGATCGTCGCCGGAGTTATTTCGACCGCCGTATGGTCTTTGGCATGTTCGGTTGACGGTTGCCATGTTTCGTCGTCCTTTGTTGAGGCCCTACGCACTGCCTATTTCATGGACGCATACGACCCAAGACTGGGACCTGAAACCGTCGGATGCATCATTGGACGGTATAAGTCAGTCTGTGGACGCCCTGTTGGCTGATGCGCGTGAGTCTTCCAAGGGCGTAGTGCTTCTGCAACATGACGTGTGGATCTATTCGGTGCTCTATACGCGTGTTTTGCTTCGTCGGCTTCGGAGTTGCGTTGACCTTAAATTGGGGTTGCCCGTGGACTTTGAGAGCACCGTTTTAGATGGTGCTCGTGCGGAATCGCTGATGGGCTTGTTTTTCTATTACGTAAAGGCGAGAAGCGAATTGGTAGTCAACCTGTTGCGAAAAGCTTAGCAGCGGCTCTTCACGATTGAATTGCTGAATAAGTGGTAATTCCGCGCTTCACGTTGAACCGATGACGGTCTGGCAAGTATGGGCTATAGATTCAAGTATGGGCCAGCTAATTTTGAAGTGGTGCCGTTGAATCGGTGGAGGGCGCACCGTTGTCTGCACGGCTTGAGCGCCCTCGCCGAGTCCCTGGCAGCGTTTTCGCTGCTGACCAAGGGCCCTTTCGAATGACTGATTGGCTGGAAATCGCTTCGCGGTATTGGCCGGATGCGCAGCGACGCGCGGGCCTGGCGAAAGGCCTATCCCAACGGATACGGCATCCGATGAACAATTTAAAAAGATAGCCGCAAATTACCATCCGATGCTGCGGAATGGCCAAGAGATGTGAAATTGAAACAAAAAATCCCTAGTGAGTGCTCAAGCCAACGTGCTGTCCGATAACCAAGTGCCGTTGCTGCACTATCGGTCAGATATCGACGGACTGCGAGCCATCGCGGTGCTGTTAGTGCTCGGGTTTCACGCGGGCGTTCCTTTCATGTCGGGTGGCTTTATCGGCGTCGATGTTTTCTTCGTCATCTCGGGCTACCTGATTACCGGGCTGTTGCTGGCGGAGCACCGTCGCACGGGCACCATCAGTCTGTGGGATTTCTGGAGCCGGCGGGTGCGGCGGCTGGCACCGGCGCTGCTTCTGGTCATCGCCGTTGCGCTGACGCTCGCGCCGTTTCTGTTACAGCGAGTTGGCAACGAGACCGGGCCCTTTGCCCGAGCGGCCCTGACCACACTGCTGGTAAACGCCAACCATTTCTTCTGGGCAGAATCCAAGGACTATTTCGCCCCTGCCGCCGAGGTAAACCCAATGCTTCACATGTGGTCGCTATCGGTGGAGGAGCAGTTCTACATCGTTTGGCCGCTGCTTATGTTGCTGGTGCTGCGAAAAGGTATGGGCATGACGCGGCCCAGCGTGGTGGTCGCTACCTTGCTTCTGGCGTCGTTTGCGGCCTCGCTTTTCTGGACATTCAGATCGCCGTCCACTGCCTTCTTCCTGATGCCCTCTCGGGCGTGGGAGCTGGCGGCCGGCGCGCTGCTGGCGATATGGGGCCAACCCATGAGTGAGCGACCAACGACGAGATCGGGTAGACGAACCACCTTGCCCGGCTTGTGTAGCCTTGTGGGCATTGCCCTTGTCATTGGATCGGGCGTGATGTTGCAGGGTGTTCGCCTGTTTCCAGCACCCATGGCCGTTTTTCCCGTGCTTGGCGCTGTATTGTTTTTGCTGGCGGGCTACGCTGCTCCGGCGAACCCAGTGACTCGGGCAGCGGGCGCACGCTGGCTCGTCTACATCGGAAAGATTTCCTACCCCCTGTATCTATGGCATTGGCCGGTGCTGGCCTTCATGCGCAGCCATCGCCTGTATGAAAAGTCTTTGCCGCTCGACCTTCTGGGGCTCGGCCTGTCGTTCATTCTGGCCGCCCTGACCTTCGAGTGGGTAGAGCGCAAGCTGACGACGCGCTCGCTTCAGATCCGTCCGGGGCGGATCATCGCCTGGGGGCTGGCCACAACAGCGGTGCTATTGGTCGCGGCGACGGTTCTTGGGGCTTGGGTACGATTTGGGTGGGGCTACAGCGAACGAGAGAAGATGCTAAGCCAGGTGCGGGCCGATTCGCCAAAGACGGGTTGCATACTAAATGCACACGGAGCGGTCGATAGACTCATCGCGGATTGTTTCCCGTCGTCATCGAAGACGTCGGTGCTACTGTGGGGCGACTCCCACGCTCAGCATTGGGGTCCGGCGGTCAAGGCAGTCGGTGACAGCATCGACGTCAACACCGGCATCCTGACATCCGGTGGCTGCGCGCCTTTGCCCGGCTTTCCGGGAAGCAGTTGTGGTGGTCTCAACGAAAAAATTATCGAAAGTCTCACGAGCTGGACTAAGGACAGGCATCTGAGTGGCATTGTGCTGTCGGCACGATGGCCGATGGCCGTGGGCGCTATTTCCCCCGCGCTTGCCGAGCACACCGCAAGTGCGGGCGGGGAATATCTCGGCGGATCCGTCGCCAAGACCCAGGCAGCCCTGACACTGCTGGCGAGCACGCTTGATGGTGTCGTCGACAGAGCAGAGAAATTGGGTATCCGCGTGCTGATCGTACTGCCCAGTCCGATCCAGCGCATTGCCGGGCCGCACTGTCTGGCGGTTCGGCGTGCGGAAGACTGCTTCATTGGCACGTCAGAGATGGCCGCCTATGCCGACCCTGCGGAAGCGGTCATTCGCAAAGTGGCGGCTAAGCGTGCGAATGTGCGCCTGCTCGACCCAAAGGATTTCTTGTGTCACAGTGGCCGTTGCCCGGTGATGCTGGATGGAGCAATCGTATATCGCGACGAAGGGCACATCACCAATACTATAGCCCTCGCCAGCGCGGTGCGATTTCGTGCGGATATGGAATGGCTGGCAAGGCGGTAATTTTGCAAGCGCGCAATAGTTATCTGACTCTGGGGACATCACAAGGAGGCCTTATAACGTGCCTTTGAACACCGCTCCCGCTCTGAACGTGCCTCACGCGCGCTTGCGTTCCGACATTCAGGCCCTGCGGGGCTTAGCGATTTTGCTGGTTCTGATGCACCACGCCAAGTTGCTGCCGTGGTTGAAAGCAGGTTATCTGGGTGTGGACGTTTTCTTCGTGGTATCGGGGTATCTGATCACCGGCATCGTCCAGCGCGCTTTGCTTGCAGGCACGTTCAGCTTCACGGAGTTTTATGTTCGAAGGGCCAAACGGTTATTGCCGGCGGCCTATGTCACTTTTATGGTGACGGCACTCGGGTCTTCGTTCTTCCTCACCCGACCCGAGATGAAGGATTTCGTCTGGCAACTGCTGGGCGCAGTGACGTTTACTGGCAATATCGCGTTGTGGATGCAAACTGGTTACTTTGAGGGCTCGGCTTCCCTTAAACCACTTCTGCATGTCTGGTCGCTGTCGATTGAGGAGCAATATTACTTACTGATGCCAGCGGCTCTGGTGTTCACGCCGCGAAGGCTCTGGGGCGTGGGCGTGATCGTGGGGCTGTTGTGCAGTCTTGCCCTCTGCCTGATGCTGGTGTCAATCAGGCCCGGTGCCACGTTTTACCTTCTGCCCACGCGAGCGTGGGAGCTGGCTCTGGGTTCACTCGCAGTTCTGGTGCTGGAGGGCTCCGCGGCGGGTGCCTTGCTGGCGCCGTTGTTCTGGCCAGCGCTGGCGGCGTTGTTGGTAGTGCCGTTTTTCCCGACTGGCGCGCCGCATCCGGGGTTGGACGCGCTGATCGTTTGCACGTCGACGTTAATCATCATCTTGCGTCGCCACCCGATGGTAAATACCGGCCTGCCAGTGCGCGGGATGGCGCGGTTGGGCGACATTTCCTATTCGCTTTACCTCGTCCACTGGCCGTTGCTGGCGTTTGCAGCTAACGCTTGGGTTTCGCCCGTCCCGGGTTTGGTAAGGCTGGCTCTAGCAGTGGTTGCGGTAGTACTAGCTTTGATGCTTTATCGGTGGGTGGAGAAGCCGGCACGGAGAGCGGTGATACCAGTCTCGCAGTTGTCGTTGGCGGCCACGTTTTTAATGTCGGCAGCTGTCGTGCTGACAGGCTTAGCAATTCAACAGCTACAGTCTTCGGACAATCGTATCGACTACGAATATGCCAGGCGCGCAAACGTTGGCCTAGGGTTGGGCTGTGAATACAGCGATTTGTACACCGCGAAGCTGGAATGCCAAACATCTGCAACGCCCAGAATGATGGTCTGGGGCGATTCGTACGCAATGCATCTGATTGAAGGCATCCACGCAACGAGTGCTGACGGGCTCATCCAAGCTACAAGAACCACGTGCGGCCCGCTTCTTGGCATCTCCTCGTTCCGATCCGAGGGTTCGTATAACCGCACCTGGGCCGAAAAGTGTGTGAAATTTAACGATGACGTGATGGCCGATTTGAAGCGAAGGCCGTCGGTGGAAGTTGTCGTGATGGCCAGCCCTTTCGCGCAGTACCTCGAAGGCAATCGTCTTGTCGCTCGGCAATCGGTAGGCGGGTTGGGTAGGGCTGCTGCGATGACCGAGATTCAGGGCGGCGAAGATGTTGCTGCTGCAGCTCTGCAACGCTCCATTCGCGCTGTCAGGGGATTGGGCAAGCGAGTGGTAATAGTCGCGCCGCCCCCTTCGGCATCAGAAGTGGACTTCGGACGTTGTTTTGAGCTGAAGGCTAGCGGCAAGGTCATCATGGGCGCAAACAATCGTTCCTGTGCGATCACCGAGGCAGTTTATCGAGCCGAGCGAGCGCCTGTGCGTGCCTTGCTTGATCACGTTGCGCGCGAATCCGATGTCGCCGTCTTGAGTCTCGACGAGTTTCTGTGCCAACAGGGAACCTGCGCAATTGAAATGGACGGCGTCGCGCTATATCGCGATGCTGGGCACCTGAGTTACGACGGTTCCCGGTTGTTGGGACAAAAGTTGGATATCGCGAACCGACTGATGTTTATGGCGCGATGACCTAGCGTAGAAAGCTACGGCAAGATTCGCACTCTTCGCAAGCGACGCTGCTCAAGCTAATCAAAAGATTTTTAAGCTGCTGAATTAGCGGCATCGGTCACTGACGCTGCAGGCGCTGTGAGGTTCGACGACAGGGGCTACACATGATTGGCCAAATCGTTGCTGTGTATGTACCACCCGTCCCACTTCGATAAGTCGGCAAATCGCCGTACATAACCTTTCGCAAATAGTAGGTCATCCAGCATGCGCTGATTGTCAGTAAAGTTGTGTTCAACCGTAATGCACCGAATGTGTCTATTCCACTTGTATGAACTCAGAATGTCTAGCTCACTGCCCTCTGTATCCACTGAAAGGTAGTCGACCACAGTGGGCACCGAATGCTCATCGAACAGGTCGTGCAGTGATACGGTTTCGACGGGTACGACTAAGCTATCTCGCCGTTTGCTGGCGTTAGCGGCTTCATGCTCATACACATCAATGGTTGCAAATTCTGCTTCGGGAGTAACTATCAGGTTAACGGTGTCGCCGGATCGTATATACACGCAGCGATGGTCAAGTACCGCACTTCGAGTGGCCCTAATAGATTCGTGTCTCTCTGGATTTGGCTCCGCAAGAACTCCAGTCCAGGCGTAGCTCTTCTCCATGAGAAAAGTGTTGCTCAGCACGCGCCCGTCGAAGGCCCCGAACTCCACAAAGAAGCCTTCTGTGATGCCCCCTAACTCCCATAAGACCCAAAGATCTTGAAACAGTTGTGCTTCGCTAGCGCGAAACTTGTCTGCAAAGAATCCTAACAAACTAGACCCGTTTTTATTTCCGCCGTCCAAAGCTCTCGAATTCCTGAAGCTGGATAGAAGCTCAACGAAATTGCGATCTCGATGGTTTTCAGTTTTTGCCAGTCGCCGCCCAGTTAACCGTTCAAGCCAATCATTCAGTTGTTTCAAGTTTGCGTTCATCGTCTATGCAGGTTTAGGGTACGGAGCTTCGGAAGACGAAGAATTGGCTGCTGACCGCGGTGACGGTCGTGCCAAGATTTTGCCATTAGTAAAACCAAACAAAATATATTGACTGCATATTTCTCGCACAAAGTCGGTTCACGCGCGCTCCAGCCGCAAGAGAAGTTGAATTAATTGAGTCCGCTTCGTTGACTGAAACGCCAACACTTTTTTTGCTGCCAGATCAATACTTGAACCAAGGGACGCTCGCGTATCCAGGCACTCACGAATATGCGAAATCAAATCATCGAGACTGTCGTAAGTCCATCCGAGCTTGTTTTCGGCCACCTCTCTGGCTATTGCTGAACCCCCGCGCGCAATCACAGGAATGCCACATCCTAGGGCATCAAACATGACACCCGACCCCTTCATCGCGTAATTTTGTGGATGGTATGGTAAGAAGCATAGATCACACGCCGACAATAGCGATGCAAATTCTTCATCAGACAAATTTTCAGGGGCGTCCGCAATTGCAGCACACGAATCAAGGGCAATTTCGTAAGTGATGTCCGCGTTGGGATGATCGCGGGGCATCCGCTGAACAATCAGCTGCACTCGGCTGCCAAATTGACGTACTAGTTCCACGGCAATTTCTAATAAATCCAAATATCCCTTGTCCGGCCTCGCTCCCCCTAGAACTGCAATTTTGAGCGTGCCGTGGTTGGCGTCCGGTAGGGGGGGCTCCAAGTGACCGCAATATGTTGTCGATGCCACTTGAGTGGCGGGAATGTAGGTAACAGCCACTTCCCCCCCAATGAGTTTACTAAGATAAGCAGAGTGTTCTTCAGTCTCGCAGCTAAGCTGAACTGTATTGTCGTGCTTCTGCGAGAAGGACTTCAACATTTGCACAAAGCGATCTTCAGCGTTGGGAGCATACGCTCGCATCTCCATGAATGACATAAAACGTAAGAAAACGCCATGCCCGTGCAGCAACCCTTTACGCCTCAGTCTTGAAAGCGCGTGCAAACTGTAAAAATCACATCCCGGATAAAAGAGAATCGCGTGAGGATGAGCGCTAACAATGGAACGCAATGCCGAATACATCCGCCGTTTCGCAGTCCAGTGGAGGAGTGGAAAAACGACGCCATGTCTGACAATTCGCGCGGCAAACGAATCACCTCCCACATACCTGAGCGAGGCTAATTGCATGCGTTGAAAAAAAAGCGGCTTACTGCACGGCATGAAATACGCGTAACAGTAAGGTAAGGACGGAATCACGCCGGATTGGTCCGATCCCAAGGCAGTACATACGTAGGCGCTGCTGACTTCAAAGCTCTCTCGTAAAAAAAATTCCTTGAATTTGCGAATTGTGGGTAAAAAATGCCCACCGATCTTCGCGCAGACAGCATCAACGATAATGATTGGTCTAGCTATCCGACCGCTGTCAACTTTACGAGTCTCCATCAATAAAAGTCGTTATGGTGCTTCATTGTGTCAAGTGCCACAACGTTGGATGACTTCGCTCACAAGTGCCGCAGCGGCATAGCATGATAAGGTAATAGCACATCTGATGACTTCAACAATTCATTGAGTTCTTAGCGCACAGAGATTGGCCGCATGAGCAGCCTGGGAGTTTAGTCTTGCCACACCGCTAGTAATATTTATTGTCCAAATTCAGCATTAGATAACATTGAGTTCACTTAACCTCGGCACATGCCATAGCGCAAATTTCGGCAGCGAACCCCGACTATTAGGCGGCAACTGGACAACGTAGAACTAGTGTGGCATTGCGGACGGGCGATCACGACAGTTTGGGGCGCTAAGAGCTTGATTCTGCCATTTGGTCTTGACCGTGTTTCGGATTTACAGCCACTCGCCTCACGCTCGCGCCGCGGGTTAACGAAGCAGGCGGACGCAACGGCAGGCATCGCACGAATACACATGTGAGATGTTGTTAGAACCTTTAAACTTGGGTCTATTCCGTTAATCGCACCCGCTACAAACCAAGAAGTGTTATTTCCCGCAGTCGTAGCAACCTGGTCAATCCAGCGTTTATCCGAAGCATGATCAGCGTCATTATTCCTACGTTCAATCGGGTCAAATTTACCGAAAACGCTATCAAGTCCGTAGTCGACAGCGCTGGCACATCTACCACTTTTGAAATTGTGGTAGTCGACGATGGCTCGTGCGAGAGCGATGCAAAATGGCTTGCTAGCTACTGCGCAGGGATTGAGTCATGTCGCTACGTCAAGCTTTTGACTAATCAAGGCGTACACGTTGCAAGGAACCGGGGGATCACAGAATCGAAAGGTGAGTACATCAAGTTCCTCGACTCTGATGACATGCTTATGGTGGACTCGCTCGCCAATGAGTCTGTTTTTCTTACGGAAAATTCGCCCGACGTTTTGGTATCTGGTTGGATTCGTGCAAATGTCAACGACGTGTCGTACGAATTGTCGCCAAAATTTAAGCCTTCCGATTACCCAGGTGATCCACTTGATGCGATTCTTGCTGGCTTCGGCGCTCCGATATCGTCAATCGTCTATCGAAAGGATTTCATTGGCGACGTCAGGTGGGATTCACGAGTTCGTCACCCTGATGATTGGTTCTTTCTGATACAAGTTTTGTTAAGCGGGCCTCGGCTATTGACGAGAAGTGAACCAGTCTTTGTCTGGCGCGATCATGATGGAGAACGGCAAAGTGACGTTTCTGCGATTGAAAATGCTCGTGGTCGTTTTTTTATTCTTGATTTTGTATTTCGCGAAATGCTTGATCGGGGGGCTCTTAACAGCAGTCGAAAGTGCGCGTTGGCGAACTATTTTTACAAGGATATTTATGTGGCTCACCGCTATGACCATGCGCTCTACAAGAAGATAGTTTCGCGGTTGCAACAGCTTACTCCGCAGTTCAGTCCGACAGTACCCACGGGCTTGCGCGTTGGCGGTTTCTCACTAGAAACAGTGGTGGGATTCCGCACGTACATTCCTATCCACAATTTCTTGCGGCGTTTGCTTTCTGTTCGTGGCAGCAAGCGAAATTAGTGGTGTGTCGGTGCGTTCGCTGACGGCACCGCAAGTCGAGGTGCAGGTGGGGCTAGTCTCTACGATCATCCCGGTCTATAACCGCGCACTCCGGCTTATGGAGGCCGTCGGCAGTGTGTTGAGCCAAGACTACCGTCCGATAGAGATCATTATTGTGGACGACGGTTCTACCGACACTGAGACTGCGCAGGCAGCTCGTCGCCTGTTCGCAGAACATCCCGGCGTTGTGCGGGTTTTTACCCAGGACAATGCTGGCCCTGGCGCCGCGCGCGAACAGGGTCGGCGCATGGCGCGAGGAGAATTTATTCAGTATCTGGACAGTGACGATCTGTTGCTACCCGGCAAATTCAGCGCACAAGTGCGTGGTTTGCGCAGTGACATTGAGGCCGGCATCTCGTACGGGCTCACGCTTTCCCTTGACGAGCGCTCTGGCGCAAGTCGGCCCACCCATGGAACTGAGGCGCCGCACCGCACCATATTTCCCCGCATACTGCAAAGTCGATTTTGGCCCACCTTGAGCCCACTGTATAGAAGCAGTGTGTGCGACGCTATCGGGGCCTGGAGCCCGCAGCGCATTCTTGAGGATTGGGACTACGATTGCCGCGCGGGATTAGTAAAAGGCATGAAACTGCACTACTGTGCCGATCCTGTAGCCGTGGTGCGATATCACGGTGGTACGCACGCTGGCTTGGCTTGGCAAGGCAACGTCGACGCCATGCGGGATCGCGCCCAAATGTACGCACGGGTCGTTCAGTACGGTCATGATGCGGGCGTCGACATTCGATCAAGCGAAATGCAGCAACTGGTACGAAGCGTCTTCTGGATGGCGCGCGAGACGGGGGCACACGGACTTCCCCGAGAGGCCGAGGCCCTTTTCCGACTTGCCAAGCGACATGCCACCCAAACCGGGCTGGATTTCTTCGTCCTGGGCAAAGTTGCGAGACTAGTTGGATGGCAAAGAGCAGGGCTTTTTGCCAAGCGCTTCGAACGTTGGAGATCAATTTGGCGACGGTAATGCAGGAGCCTATAGTCTCGGTCGTCATGAGTGTTTATAACGGTGGTGATGCGCTACGCGACACGCTCGGAAGCATTCTGTCGCAGAAAGGTGTGCCCCTCGAGTTCATAGTGGTGAATGACGGTTCGAGCGACACGTCTCCCCTAATGCTGGATGAGTGGGCCGCGCGAGACCCGCGCTTGCGCGTCATTCATCAGACGAATACCGGTTTGACGCGTGCGCTCATACGGGGTTGTTCAGAGGCACGCGGCAATTTCATTGCGCGGCAGGACTGCGGGGATTTGTCGCTGCCGGGACGATTGGCACAACAGGTCGATAGACTGACGAATGGTAACGACTTCGTAGCCGTGTCTTGTCATACCCAATTCATCGGTCCGCGCGACGAACCGCTCTTCTGCACCGAGATTGACGAGGCGCACTTGAACCAGGGCCTTCGCTATGGACTCGATGGGCACCACAAGGGGCCTTCACATCATGGTAGCGTCATGATGCGTCGCGATGCCTATGTCAGGGCGGGCGGCTATCGTGCAGCGTTTCACTTTGCCCAGGACTTGGATTTATGGACGCGACTGGCTCAATTGGGGCAATTTGCCGTTGTTCCGAAAGCACTGTACAAAGCACGGCTCGATGCGCGCTCCATTAGCGGCATGCAGGCGCTTGAGCAGAGACGTCTGGCAGAGCTAATCGCAGCAGCAACTCGCGCGCGAAATGCTGGACGGTCGGAAGTGGAGTTTCTCGCGGAGGCATCTACCGTCCGCCCGGTCGCTCATGGCGATCGGGCTCGGCGACTTGCTCAGGGCAATTACTTTATCGGCAGTTGCATTGCCGCGCGCGATCCTGTTGCTGCGCAGAAATACTTCAAAAGCGCACTTTCGTTGAATCCAACTATGGCACGCGCGTGGATCAAGTTACTCTTGTGTTTTGGCAGGGCAATCGTTGCGGGGCGGAACGCGTAGTATGGATGCAGCTATGAAACCTTTTGTCGAATCGGCATTTGACGACGCGCAAATTTTTTTTGGATCAGTGGCTTATGGTCTGTGCTCCATTTCAGCCGAGACTCAGCGAAAGCCATATGACACGTGTGTCAGGCACACCATAAATCTGATTGCCAGTCGGCAGTCTAGCTGAAGTAAAGCTATGCCCAAGTTCGCAAATATTTCAGTCGTTATTCCAACGTATCGGCGCGAGAAAGTGCTCATCGACACGCTGGAATTTTTACTAGCGATGCAACCCCCACCCGCCGAGATGCTGGTGCTGGATCAGACCGAGGCCCATGACCCTTCCACAGAAACCCGCCTGAAAGCGTTCGCCGATGTCGGATCCATTCGATGGCTGCGATTGACAGAGCCGTCGATTCCGAAGGCGATGAACCAGGGGCTGCTGCTTGCCAAGCAAGAAATAGTGATGTTTGCCGACGATGACATCAAGCCCGAGCCGGGACTGCTAATTGAACACTTGGCTGCCCATGCAGCTCACGACGATGTAATTGTTGCGGGCCGTGTGATCCAGCCATGGGAGGAGGGCGTCGATCTTTCCCGCGAAACAAACTTTCGTTTTGCCGGTCTTCGCAGCGCATGGATCAGTGAGTTTATGGGCGGGAATTTTTCGTTACGGCGATCGACTGCGTTAGCGCTTGGCGGTTTCGACGAAAACTTTGTACGTGTGGCCTACCGATTTGAGGCTGAATTTGCTCACCGTTTTTGCGCGTCGGGTCGTCGTATCTGGTTTGAGCCAACTGCGTGCCTTCATCATCTGAAAGACGCTGCCGGCGGCACGCGTACCTACGGTGACCACCTCACCACGTGGCGTCCTGATCATGCGGTGGGTGCGTACTACTTTGCTTTGCGCACGGGCGCCTGGCGAGGGATACTCACCCGCCCGATAAGATCGGCGTTGACGCGGTTTCATCTGCGTCATCCGTGGAGAATAGCGGGTACGCTTTGGGCGGAGGCTCGAGGATTTGTCTGGGCGCTTCGCTTGCTGGCGCAGGGGCCGAGCTACATCAAACAAGGGGAGCCTCGGCGGTTGTGATCACACTATCCATCATCGGGTTGCTTTTCGCCTGCCTTGCGGCCGTCTTTAACTGGCGATACGGCCTTATCCTCTGCTTCATCGTAGCGCTGCTTCAGGATCCCGCGCGCAAACTTTCACCTGGCAGCCCGGTTTACTTTGTTGCGTTCGTCGGGGTGGTTTTTGCGGCTGCTTGGGTGGGTGCCTGGGTCAATCGCGTGAAGCTCGGTCCACAGGTGATTCACGGATGGCGGCAACAACTTCAGACGCCAGCGATGTTGTTCGTCGGCCTGCTCGCCATTCAAGCACTTCACAGCATGGCGCGGTGGGGAAATCCAATGTTGCCAGCGATCGGACTTATTTTTTATCTCGCCCCTGTGATTGCTGTCGTTTTCGCGCATCAATTCGCGATTCGGACGGGCACCCCTGGGATTCGAAAGTTTTTGTGGGTATACGTCGGCGTCTCGCTTTTCTGGCTCTTAAGCGTACTAGCGGAAACAAACGGTGTTGCTTTTCGTGCGCTCGGTGAGGTGGGCGTCGGACAAATTATTTATAGCTTTAGTCTGAACCGTAAAGCGGCGTCCGGGTTTTACCGCGCTGCCGAGATCGCGGCGTGGCACATTGCGATGGTGTCGTGCTGCCTTTTTATCCTGCTCAATGGCCAAAAGCTTTCCGCATTCAAATCCGTGGCTGTATTGGTGGTCGTGCTGTTCCTGATGTACGTCGGTGTCGCGACCGGACGTCGGAAGATGCTCGTTTACGTCGTGATTTTTGGCGGTGTTTACCTTTGTCTGTTTGCGTGGTTTCTGCGAGGTAAAGCGCGCCTCGCCGTGTTTGGTCTCATCGGGTGCATCCTGCTCTCGGGCGCGTTCATAGGGATTGTCCCGGACGGAAGCGAAGAGGCACTGACTAATGAAACCTCGACGCTTGGCAAGCGCGACGCTCAAGCCGCCTGGACAGCACGGGCGCTGACCGTTTTCGCTGATATTCCCGAGCGCGTTCAGTACATTGCGTACCGGCCCGTGGAATGGGCCATTGATGGCTATGGCTGGTTCGGTGCAGGGCTTGGGAGCGCTGCTCAGGGTGCACAGTACTTCGGTGGAGGGGCGATAAAGTTTGGTGGCGCGGGCGAAGGCGGGCTAGGAAAGGTCACTTTGGATCTTGGGGTTCCAGGAGTGCTTTTGTTTTTGTTGCTGATTGTTACGGTTGGGCGGCAAATTTGGGCTAGGCTCGGTGCTCTTTCTCGTGGAAGCAGAGGCCACGCAACGATGGCATTTGGCTTCGTAGCGCTCCTGGTCGCCAACATAGCTGGTTTCTCGGTAGCAACGCAGGTTTATGGCGACGTATTCGTGCTGTTAATGTTGGGTTGGTCGGTTGGCTTTGTTCTGGCGCTCCCGGCTGTTGCGTTTCAGGAAACGCAGCGCTCTGCCCTGCGAATGACAACGGTTTCAGGTGTTTCATCGCCAGCACCGGCGACGTCGCCAGAGCCTCATGTAGCAGGACTCTCCTCGGCATCGGCGGCGTTCAATGCCACCAACGTTCCGAATGGTTAGTCATGGTTCAACGTTTTTGGCGGTCGAGTCTGAGAGCGCTGGGCCTGCTGTTCCCTACCGTTTTGTTGTTGTTGCCACACATCCTATCCAGTATTTCGCGCCGTGGTTCCGTCAGCTAGCGACTTTAGCCGAAATTGATTTGACCGTTGTCTATCTGCGGCAACTCGATGCAGATGCGCAGGGGGCGGGTTTCGGGCAGGCGTTCAAATGGGACGTGCCGCTGCTGGCGGGGTACGTCCACCAAACCATTAACGTGGCCCCCGGTGTTCTTGGCGCGATACGAACATACCAAGGAATAAAAGAAATCTTCCAACTGATTAGTCCGCAGGCAGTGTTGGTCATGGGATGGAATGAGCCTGCGCTTATCGCAGCGGCGGCGCGGTCGTCGGGGCCCGTCCTCGTGCGGGGAGACTCCAATGCTCTCAAACCGCGGAGCTGGATGGTTCGGCAGTATCACCTCATGTTGATGAAACTGTACCGGGCGTATCTAGCTGTTGGCCGTTCGAATAGCGAGTTTTATGTCGCAAACAAGGTTGATACCGGGAAAATTTTCGACGTCTGTCACTTCGTTGAGAATGACCGTATGCTAGCCATGGCGGTTGCGCATGAGTCTGAAGCTAGCGAGCTACGATTGCTTGATCACGCGCAGCGCGAAACTGACGTCGTGTTTGTCTTTTGCGGCAAGCACGTTCCGTTTAAACGGCCGGATTGGCTGGTGGAAGCGGCGGGTCGATTGATCGCCGAAGGCTTACCCGTGCGGTTAAGGATTGCGGGCTCGGGTGAGATGACGGCGCTGCTCAAGGCGCGCTGTGAGGCGTTAGGCGTGCCGGCGCACTTTACGGGCTTTCTGAATCAGACCGAAATGTGGCGCGCGTATGTTGGCGCGGACGTCTTCGTTTTGCCATCGACTCATCGCGAGACCTGGGGCCTGGTGGTCAACGAAGCCATGCTGTTCGGGCTGCCAGCCATCGTGAGGGATGAAGTCGGCTGTGGGCCCGATCTGGTGGTTGAAGGCGAGACGGGGTGGATATTTACAGGCGGACTTGATGGCCTTGTGGGCAGCATGCGCGACGCCGTTGCGCAGCGCATGCGCCTTCGCCCTATGGGTGAAGCAGCGCGCCAGCGTGTGCGAGAAAACTATTCCATGGAAGTCGCGACGCGGGGCCTGCTGCAAGCGATAAAAGCGGTGGTGAAGTGAGGGTGTTGCAAGTGATCCCGTCGCTGTCGCGTGTTCACGGCGGGCCATCGAATGCCATCTGGTCGATAGCTCGATCTATCGCCCCGCTTGGGGCCTCGGTAACAGTGGTGTCCACCGACAACGATGGCCCGGACTGTCGGCTTTCGCTGGAGTCGCGTGAGAGCCTCAGCACTTCCGCGCAAGGCGTTGACGTGGTGTTTCGTGGGCAGACCAGCGAGTTCTACACCGCATCGCTCCCTGGTCTTCTATGGCTCGTAAAAAACATCACGCACTTTGATGTGATCCACGTTCATGCGCTGTTCTCGTTTATGCCGGTGGCTGCGGCGTGGCTCGCGCGACTTCGTGGCGTCCGGTACGTGATCAGGCCGCTGGGTACCTTAGGTGCCTACGGGCTCTCTGCGCGCCGACGCTGGCTCAAAAAGGTGTCGCTGACGCTGTGCGAACGTCCGTTGTTGCGCGGCGCGGCCGCAGTCCATTGCACGAGCGATGCGGAGCAAGTTGAAGTACTTGCCGTCTGCCCGACCGCCCGGACTGTTGTTATCCCGCTGGCTGTGCCGCCATTTGAGTCAGCATCAGAATCGGCCGTCCGGACTTTGCTAGGTGCGCGATACGGTGGGCCGGTTGTACTTTTCCTGTCGCGGCTCGATCCCAAGAAAAATGTTGAGGTGCTTCTCGAAGCGTTTGCGCTGTTGGCACCGCATCACTCGGACGCCACATTGCTCATCGCTGGAGATGGCGAGCGCGACTATGTCACGTCGGTGAAAGTGCGGGCGGAAACATTGGGTCTCGCTGCCCAGGTCATCTGGGCTGGGCGGCTTGACGGCGTCGCTAAGGCTGCGGCGTTCACCGCAGCGACCGTGTTTGCGCTTCCATCGCATTCCGAGAACTTTGGCATCGCGGCCGCAGAGGCGCTGGCAGCGGGCGTGCCGTGCGTGTTATCGCCCGGAGTTGCCATCGCGGCAAAGGTTGCCTCATCGGGCGCAGGGCAGGTCGCCGACATGACGCCGCGAGCGACGGCTAATGCGCTGGCCGTGTACCTTGATTCGGCGGATACGAGGTCTGCGGCGAGCGCTGCGGCCAAGGAAGTAGCGCTGACGGAGTACTCCACTGCTGCAATGGGTGATCGTTTGATGTCGCTGTATCGGCAAGTTAGCTGATCGCCGAATGTCGCGATACGTGGAGCTTCGGGCCCAACGGGGCGACTACTGATGCCACTTTACAATGACAAGGTTAAACAAAAAGCGGGACAGCACGGGGTGAACAAGAACGTTTTGGTGACGGGCGGTGCTGGCTACATCGGCAGCCACGCCTGCAAGGCGCTTGCGCTTGCTGGATACGAGCCAACGACATTTGACAATCTGGTTTACGGTCATCGATCTGCTGTGCGCTGGGGGCCACTGATTGTCGGTGACATCCTGGATGCACAGGCATTAGAAAGCGCCCTTCGTACGGTCAAACCGATTGCAGTGATGCACTTTGCTGCATATGCGTACGTTGGCGAATCTGTCGACAACCCTGGCAAATATTACCGCAACAACGTTGTCGGAACGCTCAATTTGATCGAAGCCATGCGTGACTACAGCGTCTCGCAGCTGATCTTTTCCAGCACTTGCGCGACGTATGGTGTGCCCGACTTCGTTCCCATCGCCGAGTCGCATCCGCAGAATCCGGTGAATCCGTACGGTGCTTCCAAACTAATGATTGAGCGCATGCTGACAGATTTTGACGCGGCGCATGGCCTGCGCTCGATTAGTCTTCGCTATTTCAACGCAGCCGGTGCCGATCCCGACGGCGAGGCGGGCGAATCGCACGACCCGGAAACGCATTTGATTCCACTTGTGCTTGATGCGGCAGCGGGCCCACGAGATCACATTACCGTTTTCGGCGATGACTACGGTACGCCCGACGGCACATGCGTACGTGACTATATCCATGTGTCGGACCTGGCGGAGGCCCATGTGTTGGCGCTGCGCGCATTGGAGGACGGTGCAAAAACAACGGCCTACAACCTTGGCAACGGCCGCGGTTTCTCCGTGGGCGAGGTGATTGCAGCGGCGCGTTCAGTGACTGGGCGCGAGATCAATGTATTGCAGGGATCGCGGCGCGCCGGCGATCCGCCGATGCTGGTTGGCGACGCGACGCGCATCCGCAGGGAACTGGGATGGGAGCCACGTTTTTCGGGGATCAACGATATGGTTTCCAGCGCTTGGCGCTGGCACACTCGCGACCACGCGTCCGCACTGCAGCCGACTAGCCTGTCCGAAAGGTAAGCCTTGAGCGTGCCGGAAGAGTTTGTTGACGACGCAACGAGCGGCATGGGCGGTGTGAGCGTGATGATTTTTACGCTTAACGAAGCGATTCATTTGCCTGCCTGCCTCGACGCGTTGGTCTGGTGTGACGATGTGATCGTTGTTGACTCATTCAGCACCGATGAGACTGCGGCTATCTGCCGTGAACGGGGGATTCGCTTTGTACAACGAACGTTTGACGGGTTCGGTATGCAGCGAAACTGGGCGCTTGAGCGTGCTGGGTGCAAGCATCAATGGGTGCTGATCCTGGATGCCGACGAACGCGTACCGGGCAGCCTGGCTGGGGAATTGCGTGCTATTGCGTTGAAGGATCCGGCGCACGTCGGCGCGTATCGCATTCGTCGACGGTTCCACATGTGGGGCCGATGGTTGCGCTACAGCAGTTTGTATCCGAGTTGGGTCGTACGCTTCGTACATAAAGCACGTGTTCGTTACGCCAATCGCGGGCACGCTGAAACGCAGATCGTAGACGGTGAGACCCTGAATATGGAGCATGACCTGATCGATGAAAATCTTAAGGGCATTGACGAGTGGTTTGCGCGGCAAAATCGATACTCGCAGAAGGAGGCCGAATTTGAGCTTTCTGAGGAGAACGAATCAGTGGGGCTGATTGGACTGATATCCCGCGATCCCATGCGGCGACGAGCGGCGTTGAAGACGGTCAGCAGAAACATTCCCTTTCGAGGGGCGGCCTATTTCCTGTACGCCTATGTTTTTCGGCGCGGGTTTCTCGATGGTCGTGATGGCCTCATGTTTTGCCGTATGCGCGCGCTTTACCAGGCTGAGGTTGAAATCAAGAAATACGATTCTCGGCGCAGCAATCGCATGAACAAACTCACCACACGTTAATGACAACAAATATACTTGGCATCAACGCCTTTCACGGCGATTCCTCCGCCTGTCTGATTCGTGATGGCGTTATCGTCGCCGCCGCTGAGGAGGAGCGATTTCGTCGCATCAAGCACTGGGCGGGGTTTCCGAGTGAGGCAATTGCCTGGTGTCTTAAGGACGCGGGGATTTCTCTGGCGGACGTGCAACATATTGCCATCAATCAGGACTCAAACGCGAACATTGGAAAAAAAGTAGCCTACACGCTGCTCAAGAGGCCCGACCTCAGTCTGGTGCTTGACCGCATTCGCAACAAACGTGAGCGCGATGGCCTTGACGTTCATCTGGCGCGGGCTTTTCCCGGACAGACGTTTACGGGTAAGTTCCACGCAGTGGAGCATCACGTGGCGCATCTTTCATCGGCTTTTCACGTTTCGCCGTTTGACGAGGCGGTGGTGGTTTCGGTGGACGGCTTTGGTGATTTTGCGAGCGCAGCCTGGGGAGTTGGGCGCGGGACTGAAATTACGGTGGATGATCGGGTTTATTTTCCGCACTCACTCGGTATTTTTTATCAGGCGCTGACGCAATTTATCGGCTTTCCGAATTACGGCGACGAATACAAGGTGATGGGTTTGGCACCGTACGGTCAGCCGACTTATCTTGATGCGATGCGAAAGATTGTGTTGCTGCAACGTGACGGCAGCTTCAAGCTTGATCTCTCCTATTTCCGACACGCGCGCGAAAAAATTGAATACGAATGGGAGAACGGTTCGCCCTCAGTGGGGACGTTGTTTTCCCCGGCGCTGGAGCCGTTGCTGGGGCCCGCACGTCGCCCTGATGAGCCGTTGGAGCAACGCCACAAAGACATCGCACGCTCGATTCAGGCGATGTACGAAGAGGCTTTTTTTCATCTGCTCAACACCCTGCACGCCCGGCACGGCGGGGATGCAGTGTGCGTCGCGGGTGGCTGCGGCATGAATTCCGTTGCCAATGGAAAAATCACACTGCAGACGCCATTCAAGCGCGTTTATGTGCAGTCGGCGGCCGGGGATGCTGGCGGCGCGATCGGTGCTGCGTATTCCGTTTGGCATTCATTGGGGGGCAAACGGGGCCCGACTATGAATCATGCCTACCTCGGCCCGGGGTATGACGATTTAGCAATTGCGACGCTTTTGGATGCCCATGCGGAAGCGATCGCTGCTGCGGGGTGCTCGGTTCGGCACGTTGCTGACGAAGACGAGTTGTGTTCGCTGACGGCAGAGGCTATCGCCGACGGCAAGGTCGTTGGATGGTTTCAGGGGCGCATGGAGTGGGGCCCACGGGCGCTGGGCAACCGATCCATTCTGGGTGATCCGCGTCGCGCTGACATGAAAGACATTCTGAATCTAAAGATCAAGCGCAGGGAGTCGTTCCGACCCTTTGCGCCCTCGGTGCTGCGTGAAGCGGTGCCAGAATGGTTTGAACTGGACGGCGATGTGCCGTTCATGATGCAGGTGTACCCAATTCGTCAAGAAAAACGCTCACTCATCCCGGCTGTGACGCATGTGGATGGGTCTGGCCGGCTGCAAACGGTAGATCCGGCGACTAATCCGCTTTACCACCGCTTGATCTCCGCGTTCTTCAAGAGCACGGGGGTACCGATGGTGCTTAACACTTCTTTTAACGAGAACGAACCGGTCGTCTGCAAACCGCAAGAGGCGCTCGATTGTTTTTTGCGCACGAAAATGGACTTGCTGGTGATGGGGGACACGATGGTGGTTCGCGCGGCTTCGACTGAGGCTTCGACCCAGTAGGTCGACCGCGTTTCGCTTGACGAAAGAGGACCAGAACCCTAAATGCGAAAGGACTCCAACGCTGCACCCTTCGAAACTTCATCCGTCAGCCAACGGGGTTGTTTGCCACGTCCGCTCCAGCCATGGCCGTGACTGTCGGCGTACTTCATGGCTACTTTTTTGCCGCTGTTGGCGTGGGACGGTTTTGCGCTGGCGCGTCGTGTCGATGAAAACTTAATGTCGGCCGGCTGGAGCGCGAAGACACCGACGAGACTGTTGATCGTGGCGATGGCGGCCAGACGTTCCCCTTCGCGGGCTGCCTCTGCTTTCTTTTGTAGGTCCTGTATTTGAGTTATTAACCGTTGATACTCAGACATTTTGCGCGCTCCCTGATTAACGTTAAATCATTATAAATAGAATGCATAAATCTAGGTGGTAGGGATTATTTGCAATCTAAAAGTTTATGATTGAAGATCATTGCTGGGCAAAAAATCAGACGCAGCAATATCTTTAGCGCCATCTAAAGTATTACTTTTGTGAATTTATTAATTTGAAAATCTCAATCGTCACCGTCGTTTTTAATAATCGTGACACCATCGAAGCGGCCATTCAGTCGGTGCTTGCGCAGACCCATAGCGATATTGAGTTAATCGTGATTGACGGTGGCTCGACCGACGGGACGCGGGAAGTACTTGCCCAATATGAATCAAACATCGCAATTTTGGTTAGTGAACCCGACGACGGCATTTATCACGCGTTGAACAAGGGTATTGATCTGGCCAGCGGTGAGGCGATCGGTTTCCTGCATTCGGACGACTTGTTCGCGGATCGTTTTGCAATTGAACGGGTGGTTAGCGCGCTTGCCGATCCGAACGTAGATGCGGCTTACGGTGACCTTGTTTATGTGCGCAAGCTCGATCCGACCCGCGTGGTTCGTCACTGGCGTGCTGGGCCGTACCGGTCTGAGCTATTGCGGCGCGGCTGGATGCCGCCGCATCCGACTTTTTATGCGCGGCGCGCACTGTATCAGCGGCATGGGGGATTTGAGGTTAGTTTGCGCATCGCGGGGGATTACGACTGTATGCTGCGTTTCCTTGTTGCCGGCGCGAAACTCGCCTACATTCCACAGGTGCAAGTGCACATGCGCCTCGGGGGCGCGAGCAATCGATCATTGGGCAATATGATTACCAAGTCGTATGAAGATTATCTGGCGCTGAGGCGACACGGCGTGGGCGGCGTTGGAACGGTCGTCTGGAAGAATCTCAGCAAGTTGCCGCAGTTTTTTGCGTCGCGCAGCACGGCCAAGTTGGTGTAGCTCGGCTTGTCATTGGCGTCGATTCAAACATGCTGCATTACCTGTCAAAACTAACCACGCTCGTCTGGCAACCGCTAACCTGGGTGGCGGCGCTCCTGGCAATCGGTGTCGTGTTCCTATTTGTGCGTTCGCCCAAATTACGGCTTTGGGGGCGCACGTTGTGCGCCTCGGCCGCTGCGCTGTTATTGCTCCTGGGCTGGCAGCCGCTGCCCGAGTCGCTGGTAGAGATTCTGGAGGATCGCTACACCGCGCCGTCGGGCGATTTGTCAGGCTTCACCGGCATGGTGGTGCTGGGAGGCGTTTTTCGTGGCAATGACGGTCGGGATCGCGGTCAACCGGCGCTGGGATGCGCAGGCGAGCGCGTGGTGTTGCCGGTGCCGATCATGAATAAATATCCGCATATGAGGCTGTTGTTTACTGGGGGCAACGCGTCGCTTTTTTCGAAGGCGGACGCGGAGGCGACGGCGGCGAAGTCGTACTTTGAGCGTATGGGGACCGATATGTCGCGCGTGCTGCTTGAATCTCGCTCACGCAATACCTATGAAAACGCGGCGTTCGGCCTTGCGGTACCGGGCGTCGACAAAACTCAACCGTGGCTACTTGTCACATCGGCATGGCACATGCCGCGTGCATTGGCCACGTTTAAAAAAGCGGGCTGGAACGTGACGCCTTTTCCGGTCGACTATTACACGAAGCACGAGACGCAGTGGTTGCAATATTCGCTATTCGGTGGCATCGATGCGTGGCAGCTTGCGTTGCGCGAGTATCTGGGGTGGGTCGTTTATCGCGTGGCCGGACGGCTCTAGGTGGGGATACAGCTTTTGGATGAAATGACGGCGAGACGAGGGCTTCCAGCCGAATTTTGCAAAAGTCGAGGCGTACTGCGTCAATACACCGAATTGGCGTTACGCTGATTTAGCGCCAGCGCCAGAGTCGGACATTTTGATCATTGCGGGTCGCGCTGGCATGATTCGTCGGTACACGGCGACGTAAAGGGTGACAAATGACGCGGAGAGTGCGACGAGCATGACTGTGTTCGTATGCCAGACAATCCCAGCAAGAATGAACAGGCCCGCAGTTGTGACTATCAGCAGGCTGGCCACATTGCGTCCGTTACTGCCAAGCGCACTGGTGAGGTGAGCGGCCAGCAGCGTGTGCAAATGATCGGCGTCCGGCTCCATGATGGGCCTGCGATTGACCACTCGGCGAACGATTGCCCCTGTGGTGTCGACAAAAGGATAGATCACCAGTACGAAGGCAAACCACGGGCTGACTTCGGGGTGTCGACCACACAACAGGATCGCAAACAAGCTGATCGCCGTGCCGATCATGTAAGCGCCACCGTCGCCGGCAAACAAGCGGGCACGAGGGAAATTAAAGATCGCGAAACCGAACGTGGCGGCGCCTAGCGCGGCCGATGCCATGGCCAAATAGGGCGCGCCGTACTGAGCCGCCACGAAGGCGAGCCCCGCACAGGCCACGATGGCAAGTCCCGCTAGCAAACCGTTCAGGCCGTCTGCAAGGTTATAAGCATTGGCGATTGCGCCGACGCAAAAGAGCGTTAATACGAAGGAAACCCAGGGATGCAGCGCTAGCAAAGCATCCAGCGGCGGAACCGCGAAGCGAGTGAGGGCCGCGCCACAGAACACATAGGCAATACCAGCGCCCACAAAGGTCGCCAGAAGGCGGAGCCGCGCTCCGAATGATTTGGTGACATCCTCAATGAGCCCCGCAGCAAACGGTACAAAAATCGCCACGACAAGCCATGCCGAAAGCCAGAGCGGGGCATTCACGCCGATCTCTACGGGAGCCTGAATCCGAGTGGAGGCCGTTGCCAGCACGAATCCGGTCATGATGGCAATGCCGCCGACGCGCGGCGTGGGTCGCAGGTGCAGCTTTTGCGGGCCAGAACCCGGTGAATCGGCAGAAAAACTGCTATGCCACGGGTCGGTCAACACGAGCAATGAAGCCACCACGAAGGCAGCTATCAGCGCGATAAAAAAAGACAGTACCACTATAAAGACCTCTCAACGGGAGTATTGAGCCTAACCCCTCTATCGGCATGGCGTTCCTATCCGTGTAGGTAGGATTTTTTATTTCGCCACATCACCAGCAAGCAGCATCACCTCGCGAAGTCGTTGTAATGTCTCAATTACGCCCACTCCGATGTGTTTCGCCTGTAGCGCGAAGATTAATCGCTAGCAGAAGAAACAACAAGGCATGTGTCAACTTCGATATTGCTGCGCAGCAATATGTTGCATTTTCCCCGATCAATTCGCGTCACTGGTCCTTCTTCAACCGTTGAGCATCGCGCAGCGACCAAGGCACTTTGGCGATAATTACAGACGGTAGGCTGTTTCGTGCCGCCCGACTAAATTTAATACTGCCTACGCGCCGAGCTGAGACTGCATGACCGAACAACCAAAAATATACGTCGCAGGCCACCGTGGCATGGTCGGAAGCGCCATCGTGCGGCAGCTCCAGATCCTGGGGCAATCGAATATTGTGACCCGTACCCACGCCGAGCTGGATTTGACCAATCAACCGGCCGTGAATGAGTTTTTCGCCGACGAGCAACCTTCCGAGGTTTATCTGGCGGCGGCCAAGGTTGGCGGCATTTACGCTAACAACACGTTTCCGGCGGAATTTATTTACGACAACCTGATGGTTCAGGCGAATGTCATACATGCCGCGCACGTCAACGGGGTTCGCAAGCTTTTGTTTTTGGGCTCCAGCTGTATTTACCCACGCATGGCGGCGCAGCCGATGGCGGAGGATGCATTGCTTACCGGCACGCTGGAGCCAACGAACGAACCGTACGCGATTGCGAAAATTGCCGGTATCAAGCTATGCGAGAGCTACAACCGGCAGTATGGCGCGACTCACGGTACGGACTACCGTAGCGTGATGCCGACTAATCTCTACGGCACGGGCGACAACTATCACCCTGAAAATAGCCATGTGCTGCCGGCGTTGATTCGACGCATTCACGAGGCCAAAACACAGGGTGCGGACAGTGTCACGATCTGGGGAACAGGCACGCCCAAGCGGGAGTTTTTGTTCGTGGATGACATGGCGGCGGCGAGCGTTCACGTGATGAATTTGCCGCACGAGATTTACGCGGCGAATGTCCGGCCGATGCACAGCCATATCAACGTAGGTGCTGGCGAGGATATGTCGATTCTGGCGTTGGCGCAGCTGATCAAGCGCATCGTCGGTTTTGACGGGACAATCAAGACCGACCCAAGCAAACCGGACGGCACGCCGCGCAAGCTGATGGACAACGCACGGATTAAAGCACTGGGCTGGGCTCCCGCCATTTCGCTGGAGCAGGGCGTTCGCCTTGCGTACGAAGATTTTAAGAAAAACCAACTGGAAACTGCATGACCAAACGCGCGCTGATCACCGGGGTGACCGGACAAGACGGCTCCTATCTGGCCGAACTATTGCTTGAAAAGGGTTACGAGGTACATGGCATCAAGCGTCGGGCGTCCTCGTTCAACACGCAACGGGTCGATCACATTTACCATGACCCCCACCAGAACGGCAGTAACTTTCACCTGCACTATGGCGACCTGTCCGACAGCAGCAACCTGACGCGCATCATCTCCCAGGTGCAGCCCGATGAGGTGTACAACCTTGGCGCACAGAGCCATGTTGCGGTGAGCTTTGAGTCGCCGGAATACACCGCAGATGTGGATGGCATGGGGGCGCTCCGTTTGCTGGAGGCGATTCGCTTTTTGGGGCTCAAAGACAAAACGCGTTTTTATCAGGCCAGCACCTCCGAGCTGTACGGGCTGGTGCAAGAAGTGCCGCAGACCGAGAGAACGCCGTTCTATCCGCGCAGCCCATATGGCGTGGCGAAGCTCTACGCCTACTGGATTACCGTCAATTACCGTGAGGCCTACGGGCTGTACGCTTGCAACGGCATTCTGTTCAATCATGAGAGCCCCCGACGCGGCGAGACCTTCGTCACCCGCAAAATCACCCGTGGACTCACCAACATTGCGCTCGGTAACGAGAAGTGCCTCTACATGGGCAATCTCGATTCACTGCGCGATTGGGGGCACGCTAAAGACTATGTGCGTATGCAGTGGATGATGTTGCAGCAGGACTCGCCGAAGGACTACGTGATTGCGACGGGTGTGCAATACAGCGTCCGGCAGTTCATCGACAAGGCGGCTACTGAATTGGGCATCCGCCTTCGCTTTGAAGGTGTGGGCGTCGACGAAAAAGCGATTGTTGAATCGGTGACCGGAGACATGGCACCTGCGGTTAAGGCGGGCGACGTGATTGTTACGATCGATCCCAGCTATTTCCGGCCGGCCGAAGTGGAAACTTTGCTGGGCGACCCGTCGATGGCGAAGGAAGATTTGGGCTGGGTGCCGCAAATTACGCTCGACGAGATGGTGAAAGAGATGGTGCAAAGCGACCATCGCGAGGCGTTGCGTCAGTTGTTGCTGCGCGGCAATGCGCGCAGCTAGTCGTTGACCTATTGAGAACGCTGGTGAATAAACAAAAAACCGCGCTGGTAGCCGGAATCACGGGGCAGGACGGCGCGTATCTCGCCGAGCTTCTGCTGGGGAAAGGCTATCGTGTGATTGGCACGTCGCGCGATGTGTCGACGTGTGATCGCCAGCGGTTGCGGCGGTTGAATATTGATGGTCGCGTGGAGCTGGTGTCGATGCTGCCTTCAGACTTTCGCAGCGCGCTGCACACCATCTCGAAATGCGCGCCGGACGAAATTTACTTTCTCGCGGGGCAGAGTTCGGTGGGGCTTTCGTTCGAACAGCCGGTTGAGGCCATTGAGAGTATTGCAACGGGCGTGCTGAATTTACTCGAAGCTATGCGCTTTGTTAACCCCGGGATTCGACTGTTCAATGCGGGCTCCAGCGAATGTTTTGGTGATACTCGCGGCGTGCCCGCCGACGAAGAGACACCGTTTCGGCCCTTAAGTCCCTACGCGGTGGCGAAGGTATGCGCGCAGAACCTAGTGACCAACTACCGAACTGCGTACGGGTTGTTTGCCTGCACGGGCATTCTGTTCAATCATGAGTCCCCGTTGCGGCCAGAACGCTTTGTCACCCAAAAAATTGTGCGTGGTGCGGCTGCGATTGCGGCGGCGAAGGGCGGCACGCTCAAGCTGGGCAATCTTGATATTTCGCGCGACTGGGGTTGGGCTCCCGAGTATGTGGAGGTGATGTGGCGAATGTTGCAGCTGGAGTCGGCTGAAGACCTGATCATCGCCACAGGGCGCACGGTGTCGCTCGAGTATTTTGTTAACCGCGTCTTTGCGGGTTTTGGTCTGGAGTGGCGGGAGCATGTCTCGATTGACGATGCGCTCAGACGTCCCTCTGATATTCACATTGGCGCTGCGAATCCTTCGCGCGCGGCAAGCGTGCTCGGCTGGAAGGCTCAGTTCGACGTCGACTACGTGATCGACTCGATGTGTGCTTCGATCAGGAACAGTTAACCGCAATGCCCCGCGAACAATTGATAGTTGCTTTACTCGTCCGTACGGGGGCTGGCCACTACAACAAGCGCCAAAAGGCCAGCTCCTGAAGTTCGCGCGACGTTGCACACTTCGGCGGTGCGGCCGTCGTCCAGCGTAATTTCGGCACTTTCTTTGACGTCGACTGCGTCAGAAATCGTGTGTTTCTCCAGATGACGTTTCACCGCGCCCCGGTAGTGCGCGCGCGCCACGATTTCCTGTCCGGGATAGCAGCCTTTGCTGAAGCTCACGCCTCCGCCTGGCTGCACCGTGTCCCAAGCGATCATTTGCGGAACGAACATTTCTACGGTGGATGCGGTGATCTCCGGTTGCATCGCCTCGATGCTGGCGGCCTGCCAGCGTTGGTGGATCGCGTCGTCTGCCGATGAAATGGTGGGTGCCACGGCGGCATCAAGCAGCACGTAAGCACGACCATCGGGTAGGGCGAGGCTGAGCCCGGACGTCGCGGGGTCGGCGGGCTCAAACGCCCAGCCGACGCTACGGTCAGCTGCAATCTCGATCACGACCTTGCTACGCATTCGGAACATCGTCAGGCGCTTGGCTAGCGCTTCAATGGTGCTGGCGTGCACGACGGCTTCCCAATTGTCATCGCTCATGCGGGCCAGAGCGAACGTCGCCAACAAGCGCCCCTTGGCGGAACAATAGCCCTGCCACTGCCATCCTCGGACCGACAAAGCGGCGACGTCGTTGGTAAGTTGCGATTGCAGGAATGTCAGCGCGTCGGGGCCTGAGAGTCGGAGGACGCGGTGCATGGGGGAGAGGTAGAGCATGGGGCGATCAGCGTTTTTGGTGGTGGAAAGCTCAGCAGACATAGTCAGAACCGACCGAGGGACGCTTTTCGAGCAATTTGCGCTTATAATACTTGGCTAGCTTCTGTAAATGCATTCAAATTTTCGAACGCATTTGATTGGCAGAAGCTAAATCCACACACTCGCAGGGCCCCGACATTTATGTCAACTTGGGGACTGATGGGTGCGGCGCAAGATTGATCTCAGGCGATTGCTTCGGGCGAAATCGGGCGCTGCTCACGCGAGTGGAGGCTTAACCCACCAGGAGACACTAAATGTCAGCAACTATGCGCCAGATGTTGGAGGCCGGAGTTCACTTCGGTCATCAAACACGTTTTTGGCACCCAAAAATGGCACCGTACATTTTCGGTGCCCGCAACAAAATTCACATCGTCAACCTTGAGACGACGATGACCAAGTACAACGAGGCCATGACCTACGTTCGCCGCCTGGCTGCGAACCGTGGCACGATCCTGTTCGTTGCGACCAAGCGTCAGGCTCGCGAGATCATCGCTGAAGAAGCGAAGCGCTGCGGCATGCCGTTCGTTGATCACCGCTGGCTCGGCGGCATGATGTCCAACTTCAAGACGATCAAGGGCTCTCTGAAGCGCTTGAAAGAGCTAGAGGCGATGACGCTCGACGGCACGATGGACAAAATGGCCAAGCGCGAAGCGCTGACCCTGCGTCGTGAGTACGACAAACTGATGACTTCGCTCGGTGGTATCAAGGATATGGTTTCGTTGCCAGACGCGATGTTCATCATCGACGTGGGCTACCAGAAGATTGCTGTGCAAGAAGCGGTGAAACTTGGCGTGCCCCTCATTGGCGTGGTTGATACCAACCATTCGCCTGACGGAATCGATTACGTCATCCCAGGCAACGACGATTCGAGCAAGGCGATTCGCCTGTACGCGCGCGGCATCGCCGATGCGGTGCTTGAAGGTAAATCGCAAGCCATCATGGAAATCACCAAGTCGCAGACGGAAGAGTTCGTCGAGGTTGACCCGGCTGATATGGAAGCAAAGCTGTAAGCTTGCTCCGGTCAATTTGGGGCTCCTCGTGAGCCCCATTTCATTTGAGTTTCATCATTTAGTTCCCTTAGTCCCTAAGTTTTTTGCGCGCTCGGACTGAAGTTCCGCCAGCGCCAGCATTGGAGAAGAACATGGCAGACATCTCTGCATCGCTCGTCAAAGAGCTACGTGAAATGACCGGCCTCGGCATGATGGAGTGCAAACGCGCGCTCGTCGAGACCGAAGGCGATCTGAAAAAAGCGGAAGAGACGCTTCGTATCAAGTCGGGTTCGAAAGCCAGCAAAGTGGCGTCGCGTCAGGCGGCTGAAGGCACCATTGGCGTATTCGTTACGCCCGACGGCAATCAGGGTGCGCTTGTGGAATTCAACTGTGAGACCGATTTTTCGGCCAAAAACGTTGATTTTCTGGGTCTGGCTTCCGCGCTCGCTAAAAATGTGGCGACGCAAAATCCTGCCGATGTCGCAGCGCTCATGAACACCATGATTGACGGCGAGACCGCCGAGTCCCGACGTGCGGCGTTGGTGCAAAAAGTCGGTGAAAACATGACTGCGCGCCGTTTTGCACGAATCGGCCGCAACAAGGTTGCGAGCTACATTCATGGTGGCGGCCGCATCGGCGTGTTGGTGGAATACACGGGCAATGCCGACATCGCGCGCGATGTCGCAATGCACCTCGCCGCATCGGTAGCTTCAACTCGCGCTGTTTGCGTGTCGCGTGACGAAGTGCCCGCTGAGTTGATCGAAAATGAGCGCAAGATTTTTGCCGCTCAGGCCGCTGAATCGGGCAAGCCGATGGACATCGTTGCCAAAATGGTTGAGGGCCGCATCAACAAATATCTGGCCGAAGTCACTTTGCTCGGACAGCCGTTCGTCAAGGATCCTGAGCAAACCGTTGAGAAGGTGCTCAAGGCTGCCAACACGTCGGTCAAGAGCTTCCAGATGTTTGTTGTCGGCGAGGGCATTGAGAAAAAGCCGCCACCTGACTTTGCTGCTGAAGTCGCTGCGATGGGTAAGGGCCTGTAAGCCTTTCCGGCGCGGAACAAAAGAGGCCCTTCGGGGCCTTTTTTTATTTTCACGACTATTTCGGCTCTACAGCTTTAGGGTGAAATAACGGCTGAGCGGGGGCTATGCTTGATATTTGGCAAAAGTTGACTAATGAAATTTATCTGGCGCAGCCCTCGTATATCGGGGATTTTACGAAAAAGCTATTGCTCCGCCGTCGCTGAAACTCGGGCTATGATTGGTTGACTCAAAGTTTGTCTCGTCGATGCATGCAACTTGGGCTGCTCCAAATGTGCGCAGCGCTCCGCGCCAAGCTAAAATTCAGGGTTATGCCTGACGAAAAGCCTGCCTACAAAAGAATCCTTCTCAAACTCTCCGGCGAAGCCCTCATGGGTGACGACGCATATGGAGTCAATCCGGCAGTGATTGATCGTATCGTCGGCGAAATCAAGGAAGTCTCCGAGATGGGGGTGCAGATCGCCATTGTGATCGGCGGCGGCAACATCTTTCGCGGCATCGCGCCAGCGGCCTCGGGAATGGATCGTGCAACGGCGGACTACATGGGGATGCTGGCAACACTCATGAATGCGCTGGCTCTGGCCGATGCGTTCCGTCGGGCTGGGCTGGTCGCTCGTGTGCAGTCGGCGCTGACGGTCAATCAGGTCGCTGAGCCCTACATTCGCGGCAAAGCGCTACGCTATCTGGAAGAGGGCAAGATCGTGATATTTGGCGCGGGAACGGGCAATCCCTTCTTTACGACCGACACGGCAGCGGCACTCCGTGGCCGTGAAATGAATGCGGATCTGGTTCTCAAAGCCACCAAGGTCGACGGCGTATACACCGCTGATCCGATGAAAGACCCAACCGCAAAACGTTATTCGAATTTGACGTTCGACGAAGCGATTGTCAAAAACCTGAAGGTCATGGACGCCACCGCGCTCGCGCTGTGCCGTGACCAACAATTACGACTCAATGTGTTCAGCATTTTCAAAGCGGGTGCGTTGAAGCGCGTCGTCTGCAATGAAGATGAAGGCACCACGGTCGTTTGCTAGGAGTTATTGCAGTGATTGCAGAAACCAAAAAAAACGCTGAGCAGCGGATGTCGAAAGCGTCCGAAGCGCTCAAGAATAATTTCTCGAAAGTCCGCACCGGTCGTGCCCACGCCGGCATGCTGGATACCGTGATGGTTGAGTATTACGGAGCGATGACGCCGATCAGCGGCGTCGCCAGCGTGACCTTGCTCGACGCGCGCACGATTGGCGTGCAGCCGTACGAGAAAAAGATGATTCAGGCGATTGAAAAGGCCATTCGTGAAGGTGACCTCGGTCTCAATCCTTCGGTGAACAGCGACATCATCCGGGTGCCGATGCCGATGATGAACGAAGAGCGTCGCCGTGAACTGGTCAAACTGGTGAAGGGCGAGGCTGAGGACGCGCGTGTTGCGATTCGAAACGTTCGCCGCGACGCCAACAATACGTTCAAGGATGCGCTGAAAGCGAAAACGATTTCCGAGGACGAAGAGCGCGGCGCACAAGACTACATCCAGAAGATGACCGACAAGACGATCGCTGAGGTCGACAAAATGTTCGCAGCCAAAGAAGCCGAGTTGATGGCGCTATAGCGCCGCATCAGCTCTGCTTGCTACCCGCCATTTTGCGTCGTCACTCTAGCCCCACCACTAGCGCGTCGTCAATGTCTGCCAGGCTGATTCCTCATCATATCGCCGTCGTCATGGACGGCAATGGGCGATGGGCGCAGAAGCGCTTTCTGCCGCGCGTAGCGGGGCACCGGCAGGGCGTTGAGGCGGTACGAACGCTCATCCGTAGTGCTGGCGAACAAGGCGTTGAATCGCTGACCGTGTTTGCATTCAGCAGCGAAAATTGGCAACGACCCCCCGACGAAGTTTCGTTTCTGATGGATCTTTTTTTGCGGGCGTTGCGCGAAGAGGTGCAAAAAATGCACGCCAACGACATCCGCTTTCGCGCGGTCGGCGACACCTCCGTGCTTGACGGCGAAACACGCCGGTTGATCGATGATGCAGAGCGGCTCACGGCACAGAACGGAAAGCTGAAGTTCAACGTTGCCGTGAACTACGGTGGTCGTTGGGACATCGAACAGGCCGTTGCCAAAGCGGCTGTACAGGGGGACGCCAGTCGGTTTGCGGAGTTCCTGGCTTTCGCCGGACAAACCGATCCCGATTTGTTCATTCGCACAGGCGGTGAGCGCCGAATCAGTAATTTTTTGCTGTGGCAAATGGCCTATACGGAGCTTTATTTCACCGATACGCTGTGGCCGGATTTTGGCGCTGACGAGTTTCAAAAGGCACTCGCCTGGTATGCCGTTCGCGAGCGTCGATTCGGCAAAACGAGCGATCAGATTCGCGACACTGTTCCGGCGTCTGTCCTATCGTGAGCTTCCTCACGCCTGAGCTGAAGACGCGGATCGTGACGGCGGTCATCCTTGCCGTCGTTGTGATCGCAACGCTGGCTGCGCGATCCACTGCGCTGTGGGCGCTACTGGTGCTGGTGTTTTGTCTGGCTGCCGGCTGGGAATGCCTGAGACTGATACCCAATTTATCTTCGGGCGCAAAAGCTTTGTCCTGGGCGCTCATTGTTGGTGGGCTTGGTTTTCTTGCTTTCGCTTTGTTTGACAAAGACGTCGCAAGTCGAGAGCCCTTGATCTCCAAAGTACTCACGGGCCTGCTCGCGCTCGCTTCGGCGTTTTGGCTCTTCGTGGTGCCGTTGCAGGTGCGAAACCACAGCATCGTGATCCGCTCCTGGTGGGCGCGGCTCACCGTGCCCTTGCTGATCTGCTCGGCGTGGCTTGCTGTAGTGGTGTTGCAGCGCTCCGGTACTTCCTTGATGCTTGCAGTGGTCATGACGACTGTCGTGGCGGACATATCGGCTTACTTCGTCGGTCGTGCATTTGGGCGCGTGAAACTGGCACCGGCGATTAGCCCCGGCAAGACGCGCGAAGGAGCCGTAGGTGGCGTGCTGGCTGCTTCGCTCTGGGTGACGACGATGGCTTCGTATTTGGGTCTGGTGGCCGGGGTTTCAGGTTTGTTGCTCGCAGCACTTGCGGGGGCGTTTCTCGGCGTGTTTGCTGTGCTGGGTGACTTATGGGAATCGTTGCTGAAACGTCAGGCCGGTGTTAAAGATTCAAGCCGACTGCTGCCGGGGCATGGTGGTGTGCTGGATCGCATGGACGCGCAATTTGCCGTGCTGCCGCTGGCTACTCTGCTGCTGACGCGGGTATTGCCGCTGTGGTGAGGCGATGATTCGCGTGGCGCTGCTCGGCGCATCCGGCTCGATCGGCACCAGTACGCTCGCGGTGCTGCGACAGCATCGTGAGCACTTCCAGCTTGTGGCCGTCGCCGCGCGTAAAGACTGGCAGCGACTTCTCCCGATTATTGAGGAATTCAGACCCGCGATTTGCGCGCTCGAAGATACCGGCGCTGCAATGGCCCTGCGCGAGGCGTTGTCAAGGCATCATGCCGACGTTCGCATTGAAGCAGGAGCCGATGCCATCACAGCGCTCGCTGAGATGGCGCAAGTTGATGCGGTCGTCGCAGGTATTTCCGGTTTCGCGGGTTTGCCGTCGACCTGGGCGGCAGTGCGTTCGGGCAAAGCTGTTCTGTTGGCCAACAAAGAAGCGTTGGTCGCGGCGGGGCGTTTGTTGCTGGAACAGGCGCACGCAAGCGGTGCTCGGTTGCTGCCGATTGATAGCGAACACAACGCGGCGTTTCAATGTTTGAGCGGGCTGGACTGTGATCGGGCGCGCGTGAGGGCTGTGACGCTTACTGCATCGGGCGGCCCGTTCCGAACGCGCGATCTGAATACGTTTGATTCGATTACGCCTGAGGAGGCTTGCAAACATCCGACATGGTCGATGGGGCGCAAAATTTCGGTGGATTCGACAACACTGATGAACAAGGGGCTGGAGGTAATTGAAGCGTCGTTGCTATTCAATCGTCCGGGTCGCGACATCCACGTGCTCATTCATCCGACCAGCACGGTGCATGCGATTGTTGAGTTCGTCGATGGCTCCATGCTGGCGCATTTGGGGCCAGCCGATATGCAGGTCCCCATTGCTCATGCACTTGCGCAATTGCTTTCCACCGGTGACGGCGCTGCGCTTGAAACCAGAAATCGCTTGTCGCTATCGGTGCCACCATTGTCATTGGCCAGCGCGCGAACGCTGGAATTTTTTGATGTGGATACAGAGCGCTTTCCAGCGCTTGAGCTCGCTTATCAGGCGCTGGAGCGCGGGCAAGGCGCTTGCCTCGCATTGAATGCGGCTAACGAGGTGGCGGTTGCCGCATTTCTCGATGGCAGTTTGCGCTTCACCGATATCGTTTCACTGACCGAGCGAACTCTTGAGCGGGTTGACTTGTCCGAACCAACAAGTATCGAAGAGGTGTTCGCGCGTGATGAGTTGGTTCGCAGGGAAACTCAACAATTGTTGTCAGCAATGTCCATGAAGGCACGCGCCTGATGGCGATCTTCGGCAGCTCGTTGTTTGGATTTCTGATCGCGGTCGCGATTCTGGTGACGATTCACGAAATGGGGCATTATCTGGCCGCGCGCTGGTGCGGAGTCAAAGTGTTGCGTTTTTCAGTTGGATTTGGGCCTGTCCTCATCAAGTGGATTGGCAAGCGCAGTATTTTTAAGGGGACGGAATTCGCGATTTCGGCTATCCCGCTCGGCGGTTATGTTCGCATGCTTGATATGCGCGATCCCGAATGCGCAGGTGTCAAACCCAGCGAGGGCGAGGCTGCGTTTAATACCCGTCCTTTGTGGCAACGCTCCGTTATCGTTGCAGCGGGGCCGATCGCCAATTTTTTGCTCGCTGCTGTGCTTTATGCCTTCGCGCTCGCGGCGCCGGATCGCGATCTGGCGGCACTAATCGCTGCACCAGAGGCCAGTACACCGGCGGCTGCTGCCGGCCTTCATGGTGGCGAGAAAATCCTGCGTATGAATGATCGGGCCGTCGCGCATTGGGGCGACGTGCGCTGGGAGCTATTGACGAGTCTGTTCCAGCAGGAATTGACGCTCGACGTGGAGTCACGCGGCATCGAGCGAACCTACACGCTGCAACGTCGAGCTGAGGATGCAGGGGTTGCGCCTGCGAGCGTCGGTGCACGCTTGTCTGGCTGGGGATTAGGCTTTGACCAACCTGCCGTGATCGGCACCGTGAAGGCCGGCGGGCCGGCCGACAAGGCGGGGCTGCGCGAAGGGGATCGCGTCGTCGCGGTACAAGACATTCGCGTTCGCCAATGGTCGCAATTCACGTCGGCCATTCGCCTCGCGCCGGATCAGCCGCTTCGCCTCGCCGTCGAGCGCAGTGGCAGTCGCCAGGAAATCGTGGTGACGCCGCGTAAAGAATCGGTTAGCGGACAGACGATTGGTCGAATCGATGTCGCCGCAATCAGCGCGCTCAAACTGGGCGATAGCTGGGTGGTGGATCGCGAGCGAACCGTGCCTGACGCGGTAGTCGCTGCCGTGCAGCGCACCGTTGATGCCACTGCGCTCACCGTTCGCGTGCTTTGGGGCATGCTCTCCGGAGAAGTTTCGCTTCGACAAATTTCCGGCCCGATCACGATGGCCGAAGGCGCTGGCGTGACGCTGAATCAGGGTGCGGTGGCGTTCACGCTGTTTCTGGCAATCGTGAGCGTGTCGATTGGCGTGCTGAACCTGTTGCCTGTGCCCATGCTTGACGGCGGACAGTTGCTATATCATCTCTTGGAAGCCCTCAAGGGAGCGCCCCTTTCAGAGCGAGCTGAGGCGTTTGGACAACGTATCGGCATCGGTTTTGTCACCGCCCTCACCGCGCTCGCGCTCTACAACGACTTTTTGCGAATCATCTCGTGACCCGACCTATTTCCCG